>JAKSMV010000009.1 GCA_024400425.1 Bacteroidales bacterium | reverse complement strand
TTCAACTATTTTGCATCATGCAACGCTATTCGCTGACTGTCAGTGAAATAAAATTTCATTTTTTTCAGAACAAAGGCAAAAAAGGCGTCCTCGTAGTGCCCGATTACCGGGTTTCCGCCTTCGAAATGGTTGGAAACGATGCCAAATCGGGCCTCCAAGTACACGGAAATAGGTGGAAACGCAGGCTTCCGTAGAGAAATTGTTCAGCGAATGAGGGTAATGGAGCCTTGCAAACGCATGGTTTCGGTACCCGTGACTCCTTGATAAGAGAGGTCACATATATAAAAATAGGTGCCTTGCGAACAATCTAGACGAGTGTGACGGTCTTTCCCGTCCCAATCAAGGAGCGGATCGGTGGTCTCGAAAACCACATTACCCCAACGGTTGAACACAACTATCTTGAATTGCTCGATAATCGATAGCTGGACATGTTTTGGTTCGAATGTATCATTGAAGCCATCGCCATTGGGCGTAAACACATTTGGCAATTCGTAAATCGGGCATTCTTCCTTATCGATGCAAATTGTATCGGAAGGTTGCGATAAATTGCCTTTTTCGTCGAAAGCACGCACATAATAGCATCCCATCACCGATTCAAGGCCATCATGAAGATAGGAATTGGCACCAGGATTGTTGACAATCGTCAGTTGATTGTAGTCGGTTTGCGATGGTCCTGAATAATAAATACGGAATCCTGCCAAATCGGATTCGGTGTTGCCATGCCATTGCAAGAGATTCGACACCTCTTCACAATGGGTTTCCACTTCAAGGATAGGTGCAGAAGGTGCCTCGTCATCACCTGGAGTGACAACTATGATGGCCGAATAATTTATCAATGGACGAGTGATTCCTTCCTGCCCATAATGGCCGAAAGTGCGCACATAATAATAGTAGTCCTCGTCATCAACGACATTGAGGTCAGAATAAGTCATTGATGCAGTTGTGGCAATCCTTACAAAATGATTTTCGACTTTTCGGAACACCTGCGTGCTATCGATAGTCCAATCCACGAATTCGTCCCAAGCCAAATCGGCACGATTATGAGCTCCCGTGCCATGAAGTGCGATGGCATAAGCCGGGGTGCTCTCCCCCACCATCGTCTGGCGAGCATCGAACATTTGCACCTTATAATATATAGAGGTAGCTGTTGACAAATCCACCGCATTATCATGGAAAAGCGTATCGGTGCCTTGATAAACCAGTGCGGCATTCCCGTCGAGATAACGAGTCAGACGATAGCTGAAAGGCGCAACAAACTGAGCGTCAATATCTATTGGCTTTGTCCAATCAACAAAAGCATGTCCCGATTCCAGATCGTCACTCTCGTTGCTGACATGAGTCATCAGCGGGAGATCGTTTTTCAGCATCACACAAACCTCTTCGCTGGGCACGCTTTCGGCACCATCGTGGAAAATTGCCACGACGCGGTAACCATAATCGACACCTTGAACCAATCCCGAGCCATTATTGTCGTCAACAAAAGAAGTCGCCGTAATGTCATCGATTTCTGCCACCAATTGGTATCCCGCCCTGATTCCCGTTTCGCAAGGTTCTGGTTGGTAAGCATCGCATGGTGAGTGACGATAGATACGAAGTGCAGCAGCATTCTGGCAATCGTATCTCGCCCAATCCAGTGTCACGCTATTTCCTCTTGGTGTCGCATTTAGTTGTTGCACCTTAGGTCCAAGCACGCTGACATTAACCGTCTTCATATTCGTCAGGCTGACAGGGCTTCCATAGTCTTTCGCACGGACAACCATCTGATAAGGAGTGCGGCGCACATGCGAGCAATCCGTATTCCAAACGAATTCGAAACTCGGATTCAAGCCAATGGGCGAATCGGGACTTGTATATGCCGGACTGGAAGGAACCTCGAAAGGAGCGCCCGATGCCGTCAGAATCACATTGTCGCCATTAGGATCGGATGCCTCGACCGAGAAAACAAGTTGTTGCCCGGCTTCAACGCAATACGAATCCTCGCAATGAATCTGAGGCAAGTCGTTGTCGCAAGCCGAGATGAGGATTTGCATATCGCGCACCACCGAGCCTATCTTCACACCGCCGCGCCATTCTTCGACCATGAAAGCCACATTATATTCGCCTTGAAGCACAGGATTCACCCAACGGAGTTCGCCTGTGAGCGCATCAATCTCAAAGGAATTGGAGGCCTGCGGATAATCGTAGCCAGGAATCAATTCGCCATACGCTCCCCTGCAAGGCACCAACTTAAAACTGAGGCTATCGCCATCGGGGTCGTATGCCGAAGGATTATGCAGATAGAGTTTCCCGACGCAGCCTTTATCGACGGGGGCATTGAGCAGCTGTACTGAATTGTTGAAACCCAGAAATGGATTGATGACCAGTTCCGTCTCGATATACATCGGCACCATGACCGAGTTGGGCACATTGACGACACCATAATTGCGGTTAGCGTCTTCCATGCTGATCTTATAGGTACCCGCCGAAGAATAATCATGCTGCGCCTTATACACATTCAGCGTATAGTTATCGCCAAGCGGCTGATACACAAGACGAGGCATATATCCACCAGAGCCGTCACCAAAAGAGACATACAGCGAATCGCGCTGCACGCCTGCCGGACTTGGAGTGTAGGTATAGCAGGTAAGCGTAAACTCGTAGGCATTGCCACCGAGCCACTTATAGGTGATTTCGGCCGCACGCTGATGAGTTGCCATTGCCGGAAAAGCAAAAGCAAACACCAGAACTAAGACTGTAAATAGTTTACGCTTCATTTGCAACAATCCTATTTGGAGTGCAAATGTAGTGATTTTTTGAGAAACGGCGACAGATTCGCCAAAATGGGATATTTTTGGATCATTGATACATTCGAACCAAACAAAAAAAATAGGATGCGCCAAACAAAATGGCACATCCTATTATTTTCAATCCGTTAGGAACGATTACTTGTTCTTCAGCAGGTCGCGGATTTCGGTGAGGAGTTCCTCTTGGGTCGGGCCGGCTGGAGCTGCAGGTGCTTCAGGTTCGGCTGGCTTTTCGAACTTGGCCTTCATGTTGTTGATACCCTTAACTACCAAGAAGATAGAGAAAGCAATGATGAGGAAATCGAAAATGACTTGCAGGAAGTTGCCATAATTGAGCGTCAGAGCGGGAACAGCTTGTTGGATGACTTCGCCAGCCTCGTTGACCTGTTCGGCCACCTCTGGTCTGACGACCCATTTCCAATCGGTGAAGTTGAGGCCACCTGTGGCAGCACCAATCAATGGCATGATGAGATCCGACACCAGCGAGGTGACGATTTTACCGAATGCACCACCGATGACGACACCAATAGCCATGTCCATAACGTTGCCTTTAACGGCAAACTCTTTGAATTCTTTGAATAATCCCATAACAATGATGTTTAATTGTTGATTGTTGAAATGTTGAACTGTTTATCAACGCAAAAGTAGGAAATATTTCTTTTCTTGAACAAGAATTCCCATGAATTGGACACGAATTATCAAAAATAATAATTTATGAATCAATTTATGAATAATTTATGGTCATTCGTGTTTACTAACTTTACTGAATTTCTTCACAAAATCACACCCAACACAATCAGGTCTTTCATTTTGAGGTTTGGCTTTATAGTCAGTACCATCAACATTAACGAACATTTCATTATCGGAAATCACATACACAAACAAGTCATTTGAACAGACTATACTATATCACTATGCAAAGTGCGGGAGATGTGCATGGGATATGTTTATTTAAGCTGATCTCTCAGTTTCGAAACAGTTAATTCCCCTCTATGTAGCATTGAATGGCAGTTCGAACAGACCATTGTGAAATCTGACGGTTTTATTTCGAACTCACCATTAGTTTTAGAGAGCTCAACAATATGATGGGCTTCAATAAAACCGTCTCCGATTCTTCCATATTTTTCGCTAAAGTCAAAACCACATACTTCACAAAACAGTTTACCATCATGTGCTAACCTGAATAAACGTTTGGCTTCTTTAACTACTTTACGATTACGTTCACGGACAAGGTGATATCTCATAATGTAGCCACCTTCTATAAACGGTTCCGATGTTAACTCACCAAGAATATCCTGATCCAACAGCCAATAAGTCCTCTTTTGATTAGCTGCTGTTACACCTAACCAGTCACAATACTTAAGATATTCATCTTCAAGTTCTGAATCAAATTTTCTAGGACCTAATATCTTTGATATCGCAGGGGTAGTTATCCTACCATCCTTTTCATCGTTGTTTTGATGCCTTACTAGCGTATTGTCTTTATACCCTACGAATCTACTTGGAGCGAAATGATAGCTACCGTCCACAATATAAGAGACAAACACCCGCCCTCTCGCAATATACTGAGCCATAGTGTCATAAAGCTCCTCAGAAGTGCTTGAGAGATAGCCTTCTACTCGGTCGAGATTCTTGATTAGCTGTGTTTTTGTATATATGACCATATTAAAACTCCGAAGTGAAATGGAACTCAATATCGGGATATTTTTCTTGCGCAATCTGCAAAGCATATGGCGATTCGGCCAAAAACACATCTCGTCCGTCCTTGTCTTCTGCCAGATTCAACGACTTACGCGTCTTGAAATCGTTGAGTTGGGCTTCGTTATCGCTAGTAATCCAAGCCGTCTTGTAGAGTGAAATCGGTTCGTAGCGGCAACTTGCATTGTATTCGTGCAGCAAACGGTATTGAATGACTTCAAACTGCAATTCGCCAACGGTTCCAATGATTTTTCTTCCCGTCATTTTTCCCGTAAACAGCTGAGCCACACCTTCGTCCGTCAACTGTTCCAAACCTTTTGCCAATTGTTTTGATTTCATCGGGTCGGAGTTTTCGACATAACGGAACTGCTCGGGCGAGAAACTCGGAATGCCTCTGTAATTCAGGATTTCGCCTTCGGTCAGAGTATCGCCGATTTTGAAGTTTCCCGCATCATACAGACCCACAATGTCGCCCGGATAGGCTTCATCGAGCACCGATTTCTTCTGAGCCATGAAAGCCGTCGGATTAGAGAACTTCAATTCACGACGTTGACGCACATGGAAATAGTTCTTGTTGCGCTCAAAACGGCCCGAAACAACCCTTACGAAGGCAATTCTGTCGCGGTGATTCGGATCCATGTTTGCATGGATTTTGAAAACGAAACCCGTAAATTTCTCTTCGGTTGGCTCAATGCGGCGTTCTTCGGTATCGCGTCCAATCGGCGTCGGTGCAATTTGGATGAAGCAATCCAGCAACTCCTTCACACCGAAGTTATTCAAGGCCGAGCCAAAAAACACAGGGCAAACGTCACCATTGAGGTAATCTTCGCGCGCGAACCTATTATAAACGCCCTGCACCAGTTCCGTTTCGGCGCGCAAAGTCTCGGCATCCTCGCCAATCATCTGGTCGAGACGCGGGTCGGCGAGGTCATCGATAGCGATGCCTTCGGTGATGTGCTGCTTGTCGGAATTGAAGAGATAAAGGCTCTTGTCGTAGATGCTGTAAACCCCCTTAAATTTCGGTCCGCTATTGATAGGCCAACTCAGCGGGGTAAGCGTCAGGCCAAGTTTCTGCTCAATCTCATCGAGCAATTCGAAAGGATCTTTGCCCGGGCGGTCCATTTTGTTAATGAAAACGATGATAGGCGTGTTGCGCATGCGGCATACTTCTACCAACTTCTCGGTTTGCGACTCAACGCCCTTAGCCGAGTCGATGACAACGATGACGCTGTCAACGGCAGTCAAGGTGCGGAAAGTGTCTTCAGCAAAATCCTTGTGGCCAGGTGTGTCAAGAATGTTGATTTTCGTGTCCTTATATTCGAAGCCCATGACCGAGGTGGCAACCGAGATACCACGCTGGCGTTCGATTTCCATCCAGTCGGAGGTGGCGGTTTTCTTGATCTTATTTGATTTCACTGCTCCTGCTACTTGGATGGCACCGCCGTAAAGCAGCAGTTTTTCGGTCAAAGTTGTCTTACCCGCATCGGGGTGGCTTACGATGGCGAAGGTCCTCCGCCTATTGATTTCATCGATGAATGACATAACGTTACAAAAACCTATAAAAAAAGCAACCCGATTGGGGTTGCTCTGTGAGAGCGGTCCGGACGAGACTCGAACTCGCGACCTCCTGCGTGACAGGCAGGCATTCTAACCAAACTGAACTACCGGACCAGCCTTGAAAAAGAACTCTATTGCTTTGCTTTGCGAGTGCAAAAGTACAACCTTTTTCATTACTGGCAAGCGTTTTTTGAGTTTTTTTTCAATTATTTTTCAATTCAATTTACAACAAACTGATTTAGTTGATTTTAATAAAGCATTATTTTTTGAAAAATTTTGGTCATAGACAATCAATTTCGGAAAACATTAGGGATTTTCACTTGCAATTAGGTTTCCTTAGCCAAACATATCACCAATCGAAACACTTTTATTACCTTTGCAGCGCAATAAAATTCATCGAAATCATGATTCAGTTGGCGGCAATATGGATAATCAGCGTAGTGGCATTCTTTGTGCTCTGGGCGCTGTTGGCTTATATAATTAAAAAGGTAAGCCAGCGGAAAGACGATCCGGCTTCGCCCGACGACCTTGACAATCTTGAAAATAATCAACAAAACATACAACAATGAAATACGACGTAATAGTTATCGGCAGCGGTCCTGGCGGATATGTGGCTGCCATCAGAGCATCACAATTAGGTAAAAAAGTGGCAGTTGTAGAGAAAGCCGAAGTTGGTGGCATTTGCCTCAACTGGGGTTGCATTCCTACCAAAGCATTGCTGAAAAGCGCTGCCGTATATAATTATATGAAACACGCGGAGAGCTATGGCATCAAGGTGGAAGGCGAAGTGAAGCCCGACATGGAAGCCATCGTTGCCCGCAGCCGCGGTGTGGCCGAAACCATGAGTAAAGGCGTGCAATATCTGCTCAATAAAAACAATGTGGAAATCATTGCTGGCTATGGTAAACTCACTGCTAACAAGCAAGTTGAAGTGACCGATGCCGAAGGCAACGTCAGCCTACACGAAGCCGACCACATTATTTTGGCAACAGGTTCGCGCGTGCGTCAACTGCCCGCTCTGCCTATCGACGGCAAGAAAATCATAGGATATCGCCAGGCATTGGTTTTGGACAAACTGCCTGAAAGCATGGTGGTTGTCGGCTCAGGTGCTATCGGCTCAGAGTTTGCTTTCTTCTTCACCTCAATGGGCGTGAAGGTCACTTTGGTGGAATTCCTTCCCAACGTTGTTCCGAACGAAGACGAAGAAGTGTCGAAACAAGTGGAACGCTCGTTCAAGAAGCTGAAAACGACAGTGATGACCGAAGCTTCAGTCACCAATGTGGATACCACGGGCGAGAAATGCATTTGCACCATCATGACCAAGAAGGGTGAAAAGACCGTTGAAGCCGACATCGTTTTGTCAGCCGTTGGCGTACAGACCAACATCGACAACCTCGGCCTTGAAGAACTCGGCATCAGCACCGAGAGAGGCAAAATCAATGTGGACGAATACTATCGCACCAATGTCGAAGGCATTTACGCCATCGGCGACATCGTTCACGGACCCGCATTGGCCCACAAGGCCGACCACGAAGCTACCATCTGCGTGGAGAAACTCTGCGGACTGAATCCTAAGCCACTGAACTACGCCAACATTCCAGGCTGCACCTACACCACTCCTGAAATCGCATCTGTCGGCTTGAGCGAAGCCAAAGCCATCGCCGCAGGTTACGAAGTGAAGATTGGCAAGTTCCCATTCACCGCTTCAGGAAAGGCTACTGCCGCCGGCAACCGCGACGGTTTCATCAAGGTCGTGTTCGACGCCAAGACTGGTGATTGGTTGGGCTGTCACATGGTGGGTGACAATGTCACCGAAATGGTGGCTGCCGCTGTGTTGTGCCGCGAACTCGGTGCCAAGGGCGAAGACATCATCCATGCCGTATTCCCCCACCCGACCATGTCGGAAGGCATCATGGAAGCCGCTGCTGCTGCCTATAACGAATGTGTTCACCTTTAATAATTTAAGAGACGCGATGAATCGCGTCTCTACCAAATTATTTGTTCATGGAAATCATTGAAACAAAAATAAAAGACCTGCTCGTCATCAAGCCCGATGTGTTTTATGACGAGCGGGGCTATTTCTTCGAGAGCTACAACAAGGAACGTTTCGCCAAGTTAGGCCTTAACATGGATTTCGTTCAAGACAACGAATCGAAGTCGATGAAAGGCGTTTTGCGCGGTCTGCATTTCCAGAAGCCGCCTTTTGCACAAGGCAAACTGGTTCGCGTGGTGAAAGGCTCCGTAATGGATGTTGCCGTCGATTTGCGCAAGGACTCCCCTACCTATGGTCAATGGGAATCGGTAGTGCTAACCGAAGAAAACAAGTTTATGTATTGGATTCCCGAAGGCTTTGCCCATGGTTTTGTATGTCTCGAAGACAATTCAGTCTTCACTTACAAATGCACCAACGTATATAACAAAGCCTCAGAAGGCAGCCTGCGCTGGAACGACCCCGACCTTAACGTCAACTGGAACATCGAAGACCCCATCCTTTCTGAAAAAGATAAGATTTCGCCATTCTTCAAAGACTTTGTCACCCCATTTCAATGAGAACTAGAAACATCATACTGACCATCTGCTTGGCTCTATTATTAATAGGTGGAACAGCAGTCATTACCTTGTGTGCAGCACAGAAATCAAGCAACAGCGAGATGGAAAGCTACGAAGGCACCGACCACGAATACCTTTCGTTTGACAAAATCGACCATCCGACGCACGACATCGAGTTGCCTGAGTCGCTGACATTTTGCGGCGAAGAAGTGCCGTTGGACTTGTTCTATGTCCGCGAGCGCCTCGAACGCGAAATTCTGACCAACTCGTACCTTCATTCCAGCACGTTGCTGTTGCTAAAGCGAAGCACACGCTGGTTCCCCGTCATTGAGCCTATCATGGAGAAAAACGGTTTGCCCGACGACTTCAAATACCTTTGCATGGCCGAAAGCGCCCTTACCAACGCCGTTTCGTCAGCCAAAGCCGTCGGTTTCTGGCAATTCATCGAAAGCACCGGAAAAGAATATGGTTTGGAAATCGACAAGGAAGTCGATATGCGCTACAACGTTGAATTAGAGACTGCTGCTGCCTGCAGGTTCATTAAGAACTCCTATAGGGAATTCGGTAGTTGGACATCGGCCGCGGCCGCTTTCAACTGCGGGAAAGGACGCATCACCAAAACCATGAACGAGCAGTTCGTCAGTTCGTATTACGACATGCTGCTTCCTGAAGAAACGCAAAGGTACGTTTTTCGCATTCTTGCCCTCAAATGCATCACTGAAAACCCTGAGAAATATGGATTCCAAATTAGCGACAATGGTTGGTACCGTCCATTTGAATGCAAGACCATCACCGTCACCGAATCCATTACGGACATGACTCAGTTTGCCTTCGACCATGGCACGAACTACAAGATGCTGAAATATTTCAACCCTTGGCTACGCTCAAAGACCTTAACCATCTCGGCAGGAAATAGTTACGACATTAAGATTCCGACAGGAAAATACGCTAAGACACACAACAGCGAAACAAGATAAGCAAATTGCAAGGACACAGAGGGATGGACGAATTTTGTGAAGACAAGACCCTTGAGATTTTAGGAGCAAGGGAAAACAACCTAAAAAACATCGACTTATCCATTCCGCGCAATGCCCTGGTGGTCATCACGGGCATTAGCGGCAGCGGCAAGTCGTCGTTGGCTTTCGACACCATTTATGCCGAAGGACAGCGCCGTTACATGGAGAGTTTTTCGGCCTACGCACGGCAGTTCATCGGCAACATGCAACGTCCCGACGTAGATAAAATCACGGGGTTGAGTCCTGTCATCTCCATCGAACAGAAATCGGTGAACAAGAACCCACGTTCCACCGTTGGCACCATCACCGAGATTTACGACTTCCTTCGTCTGCTTTATGCACGCATCGGCGAAGCCTATTCCTACAACACGGGCGAAAAGATGGTGCGCTACACCGAAGAGCAAATCACCGATTTGATTCTCAACGACTTCAGCGGAAAGCGAATCAATATTTTGGCACCATCAGTCCGCGGGCGCAAAGGTCATTATCGCGAATTGTTCGACCACATCCGCCAAGCCGGATTCACCAAAGTCCGTGTTGACGGCGAGCTGCGCGAATTGGAATATGGCATGATGCTCGACCGCTATAAGACCCACGACATTGAAATCGTCGTTGACCGCATTGAAGTGAGAGACGACATTGCTACCCGCGTGAAGAAATCGGTGCAGACCGCATTTCGTTATGGCAAAGGCCTGCTCATGGTGCTCGACAACGACAGCCAGCAGGTCAGATATTTCAGCCGTCTGCTCATGTGTCCGAGCACAGGACTTTCCTACGAAGACCCCGAGCCTAACACTTTCTCGTTCAACTCACCCTACGGCGCATGCCCAAAATGCAACGGTTTGGGTGAAATCACCATCGTTGACAAAGAGAAGCTCATCCCGAATCCCAACCTGAGCATCAAGAAAGGAGGACTGGCTCCTGCTGGTGAATACAAAAGCGGCAGCTGGATCTTCAAAGAACTGGAAGCCATCGGATTGAAATACGGCTACACCCTCGACACACCTATGAAAGACATCTCCGACGAGGCCTTGGATGTCATCATGTATGGCACCAACGAGACCTTCGAGGTGAACCACGAATCGCTTGGCGTGACATCGAAAATAAGAATTAACTTCGAAGGCATCGTCAACTTCATCGAAGAGCAAAACACCGAAGACGCTCCCGCTTCCATCACCCGTTGGGCCAGTTCGTTCATGAACCACGTCAAATGCCCTGTTTGCGGAGGCTCAAGGCTGAAAAAAGAAGCACAATTCTTCCTCATCGACGGAAAAAACATTGCCGAGGTGGCCGAGATGGACACCCTCAGCCTGCGTCAATGGATAACGTCACTTCCTTCAAAACTCACTGAAAGACAATTCGGTATCGCAAAAGAGATTCTGCGAGAGATTGAGAAACGCGTCAATTTCCTATTGGACATCGGCATCGACTACCTCAACATGAATCGGCCTTCGGCATCACTCTCTGGCGGTGAAGCGCAACGCATCCGCTTAGCCACGCAAATCGGTTCGCAACTTACTGGCGTGCTTTATATCCTTGACGAACCCAGCATCGGTCTGCACCAACGCGACAACCACAAACTCATCGAGTCGCTGAAAGAGTTACGCGACATCGGCAACTCAGTCATCGTTGTGGAACACGACAAAGACACCATGCTCAATGCCGACTACCTAGTTGATATTGGTCCAGGCGCAGGTCGTCACGGAGGCGAAGTGGTGTTTGCCGGAAAACCAGGCGAAGTAAAAAACGGTCATTCCATCACCTGCGAATACCTCAACGGGACACGACAAATCGAAGTTCCGAAAGAACGACGCAAGCCCACTGAAGGCAACTATCTGTTGCTGAAAGGTGCCACGGGACATAACCTGAAGCATGTCAATCTCAAACTTCCGCTTGGCGTAATGATTTGTGTGACAGGCGTTTCAGGTTCCGGAAAATCAAGCCTCATCAACGAAACCCTCTCCCCTATCCTTTGCCAAAAATTCTACCGTTCGGTGAAGGAGCCTTTGGCCTACGAAGCCATCGAAGGGTTGGAAAACATCGACAAGATTATTGAAATCGACCAGGCACCTATCGGACGCACACCGCGTTCAAACCCAGCAACTTACACCAAGGTTTTCGATGAAATCAGGAAGTTGTTTGGCGAGTTGCCAGAATCGAAAATCAGGAACTACAAGTCAGGACGATTCTCGTTCAACGTGAAAGGCGGTCGCTGCGAAGCCTGCAAAGGCGCCGGGTTGAAAGTCATCGAGATGAATTTCCTGCCCAATGTCAATGTGGTGTGCGACGAATGCCAAGGCAAACGTTATAACCGCGAGACTTTGGAAGTGCGCTACAAAGGCAAGTCCATCAACGACGTGCTCGATATGACCATCAACGAAGCCGTTGAGTTCTTCGAGAACATTCCAAGCATCATTCAGAAAATCAAATCGTTGCAAGATGTCGGTTTAGGTTATCTTACCTTAGGGCAAGCCTCAACCACCATATCGGGCGGCGAAGCGCAACGCGTCAAACTGGCCGCCGAGCTTTCGCGACACGACACGGGAAAGACGCTTTACGTTTTGGACGAACCTACCACGGGCTTGCATTTCGAAGACATCAAGGTGCTGATGAATGTGCTCAACAAACTCGTCGAAAAAGGCAACACCGTCTTGATTATCGAACACAACCTCGATGTCATCAAGATGGCCGACTACATCATTGACATGGGACCCGAAGGCGGCACACGCGGTGGCGAAATCCTCTGCGAAGGCACGCCTGAAGAAATCATCAAGTGCGAGCGCAGCTATACAGCCAAGTATCTCAAAGACGAGTTGAACAACTGATTATTTCAGTTTAATTGTCATGCCTTCATCAAGATAGCCTATTGTTCCTATCTTATTGATTTTACGAAGCTTTTTGAGTTTTACGCCAAATTTCAGCGCCACATCACGAAGCGTTTCATTTGACGAAACCACATACGTCTTAACGTGACGGTTCTTGTTCTTCAGCGGTGCGAGATACACCACATCGCCGCTATGGAACACCATCTCATTTGGTTTCGACAAACAATTGTATTCGTTGAAATCTTCAGAACTGATTCCAAATTCCGCTGCCATCAAATCAGGGATTTCACCTTCTTTTGCGAAGACGAAACGCACGCCGTTGTTCACATAGATGAAACGACCATCGGGAGTCATATCCACCAAATCGAACACGCTACGATTCTCTGGCGAATAGGCCATCTCCACAATTTCAGGCTCATTTTCTTCCACGACAGCTACGATGGCAGGTTCCTGAACAGGGTCATCTTCGCCCAGAAGGCCAAGCGCCATCTTGTCGTATTTCGTCAAGTCATACTGGTTGATTCGGTCGATAAGCAGCTGCGCATATTTCGGATTTGTGGCATAGCCAGCGGCCTTCAAACCCTTTGCCCAACCCTCATAATCAGTGATTTCCAAATCGAACAAGGCAGCGTAACGCGAGCGGGTCGCCAAGAAAAGCGAGTGGTCGCGGAACGAGTCATCGACATTGTCATACTTGCGGAAGCACTCGTTTTTCTCATCGTCGTCCATGTAATAGGTGTCGCCCGTCCAACCTTTGTGACACTTGATGCCGAAGTGGTTCTTCGCCTCGCGCGCCAAGGCACTGTTGCCCGAACCTGTCTCCAGCAATCCCTGCGCCAAAGTGATGGAAGCCGGAATGCCGTGTTCTTTCATCTCGCGGATGGCCACGTTCTTGTAAGTCTCGATATATTGTTCAGCAGTAATGCGTTGCGCCTGTACGAAGAAAGGCAAAAAGGCAATCAGGAATGCAAAAAATCTTCTCATTTGTATGATTTGTTTGAAGCGGTAAAAGTAGTAAAAAAACGAGAAAACTTGGGGGATATTGTTTTGGACTATTTTATTCTCAGGTTTCATCAATTCTGTTAACAATCCTATCATGCATTCAAAAACAGCAACAAATCTGTTTACTGAAATTGTCCAATCACTGACTGGACAAATACTAATCACCATTGATCCAACAACTTACACTAATCATTCCATCATCTCAAATCGTTACGACTCGATTTATGAAAAGCCAAATAAATGTAAGTAGTTTATTTTGACATCAACTTTTTGAAACTATATTTTCAACAAATCTAACCCTAATGCAGCATTATTGCAAATGCAATTAAAGAAAAAATTAAATCAATACTCATTGAAACAAACATATACGTATCTTTGCACAAAATTTTCAAAAATAAAGCATCAACATGAGTAACAATTCTTGGAAAAAAGCATTAGGTGGAGGGTTATTCGTCACCTTAATTATTGGAGTTGAAGAAGTTATTAGAAGAAACTTAAGGAAAAAGGGGCAAGAGGATCTTCAAAAGATAGTTGATGAATCATATAATCCGAAAAAAGAAGAGTCTCATGATGAGGTCATTAAATATGAAATTGTTACCAGTGACGATTTCGATATTTCAAATTTCACGCCCATTGATATTAACATAGAAGAAGCTGACGAATGGAAATCTTTATTCTCAACCATTGTAGGAGAAAGCACTAAAGCAGGTCTAAATGTAACATCAATAAACGGTTTGCTAAAGTGTGATATTCCTATTAATGAACTATATCGGATAAAAGACAATCCCAATCATATGAGAGGTTATGTGGTGAGTGATGGTAAGTTTGCAAAACAAGGAGTTTTCACAGAAGTAGGCCTTGAAAAAGTCGCTCCTCTTATGGTATATCAATGCATGGCAGCTATTACCTCACAATATTATCAACAAATCATCACAGAACGTTTAAACACAATAGATTTCAAAATAGACCAAGTCCAAAGCATACTTTTATCCCATGATAGTGGAACGCTAAAAGTTGCCTATAACTGGTTTGTTGAATGGAGCAAAAAAAATAAATTCAGTTCATCAGATATGACAAATGCAACAAGATTGCAAATCGATGTTGAAAAAGTGCGTGAGACTTATCGCGAGCAACTTTCCAAAATTAAGATAGCTGGATTAAAAGTTTATGCTGAAGCAACCGACAAGAAAGAAGTTGAGGCAAAAATTGCAAAATTGGAAGATTCCAAATATTTCGAATATCTTGAGATGGTAATGCAATCGGAAGTTATGGTATATATTGCTTCTGCCATAACTACCAAAATTGCTGCATACCTAGGCGATACCGAAAACATGGAATTATATGCAAATAAGATGAGTCTTGATTATTGGGATAATTACAAATCACAATTCCAAGAAATCAAACATGATGTACTCAAATATATTGAACTTCAAAAAGGTTCATCATGGTTCAATTCTAACGAAATCAACTTGTTGTTAAAAAAATACGAAGCAAAATTCAACTCAAAGGAAGAATCAATGTTGAAACTTCAAGAACAATTTGATTGCCACACAACCCAATATGTTGTAATTGAAGAAGATGGTTCTGTGCATAAATACATTGAAATAACAAAGAAGTAGTATTCATTTTTAATGTCACATAGGACAAACACCTATTTTCCACAGCTAAATATACTGAAATTTCTGCATCAATACATTCTATTTCTTTTACCTGCAATTTCGGATTATTTTGTTGGTCTTTGCGATGTCTATCAAAAAATTCCCTATCTTTGAAGCCATTTTTTGAATTATGGACACAACTCAAATCTTCAAATATTTTCCTGAGCTTTCCGATAAGCAGAAAGAACAGTTCAACCAGTTGAAAGACTTATACTTAGACTGGAACTCGAAAATCAATGTCATCTCGCGCAAGGACATGGACCATTTCTATGAGCATCATGTTTTGCATTCATTGGCCATCGCAAAATACATGGAGTTGCTGCCAGGAATGCGCATCATGGACCTTGGCACAGGTGGCGGTTTCCCAGGAATCCCTTTGGCCATCATGTTTCCTCAGACCGAATTCTACCTCATCGACGGGACAGGAAAGAAAATCACCGTAGTGAATGCCGTGAAAGATGCCATCGGACTTGACAATGTGGTAGCCGAGCACAAACGCGCCGAAGAAGTGAAGGAGAAATTCGACTTCGTTACCGGTCGCGCCGTGATGACATTGCCCGAAATAGCCAACCTTGCCGGCAACAAGCTGCGTATCCGTGGCGACATCGAAGCAGGCGGAATCCTCTACCTGAAAGGCGGTGACTTGGATGCTGAATTCAAGGCACTGAGCCGCTATTGGAAACACAAGAAAATGGCTGTCAGCAAGTGGTTCAGAGAAGAATACTTTGAGGAGAAGTTTGTTGTACACCTTTATTAAGTGGAAAGTTTGTAGAGACGCACGTCATTCCTGCGAAGGCAGGAAAATCGCGTCTCCCAAAACAAATCAGCAAATGCAAAGCATTCAACGTAGTTAAATCAACGACAAACAATTCAACAACAAAATATCAAACAATGAAGAAATTAGCATTAACCATTTTGGCCATCACTGCTTTTGCAGTGGCCAGCATCGCCCAACAGACCATGCCATGCCCCTTCGACCCTAACATCAGAAGAGGCAAACTCGAGAACGGATTGACTTATTACATCCGTCACAACGAGAAACCTGCCCAACGCGCCAACTTCTACATCGCGCAAAAGGTCGGTTCCATCCTTGAAGAAGAAGACCAACGCGGCCTCGCCCACTTCCTCGAACACATGTGCTTCAACGGCACCGAGAACTTCCCCGACAAGGAATTGCTCAACTACATGGAACGCAACGGCGTGAAATTCGGTACCAACGTGAATGCTTGGACCAGCATCGAGCAGACCGTCTATATGCTCACCAACGTGCCTACCACCAACCCAGGCCTCATCGACTCATGCATCCTCGTGCTTCACGACTGGTCGAGCTTCGTTTCTCTTGAAGACGAAGAAATCGAGAAGGAACGTGGCGTCATCCTCGAAGAGATGCGTCAAGGCCAGACCGCACAAATGCGCATCTACGACAAGATGTTGCCCGAGCTCTATCCTAACAGCCCTTACGGCTACCGTATGCCTATCGGCACCGAACAAGTGGTTGCCAACTTCGACCACCAAGCCCTTCGCGACTACTATCACAAATGGTATCGTCCTGACCTTCAAGGTATCATCATCGTTGGCGACATCGACGTCAATGAAATCGAAGGCCGTCTGAAGGCAATCTTCGAAGACATCCCTGCCCCTGTTGACCCAGCCGAACGCACCCGTTTCCAGGTGGCCGACAACGAAGAACCTCTGGTCAGCGTCTGCTCCGACGTGGAAGAGACCAACTACAGCATCGACGTCATGTATAAGCACGATGTCGTTCCGGAAGAATACAGAGGCGACATCCAATACTGGCTCATGGGCTATATGAACCAACTGGTTGGCATGATGTACAACAACCGTCTAGAAGAACTCACACAGAAAGCCAATCCTCCTTTCATCTATGGTGGAGGCTACTACGGCACCTTCCTCGTCAGCGACACGAAAGACGCTTGGAGCAGTTCAGCCGTTGCCAAGGATTTCAGCTCAATCGACGAAGCCCTGAATGCCATCGTGGCCGAAAACAACCGCATGCGCCAATTCGGATTCACCGCTTCTGAATTCGAGCGCGCCAAGGCCGACCTGATGAAGTCAGTTGAAAGCCAATATGACGAACGCGACAAGAAGGAGACCGGTTCATATCTGTATCCTATCCTCTATCACTTCCTCAACAACGAGCCTCTGCTCGGCATTGAGAACGAATACATGCTGCTCAACCAAGTGCTGCCAAGCATTCCTGTTGAAGCAATCAACGAATACGCCAAGGAACTCATCACCGACAACAATATCGTCATCGCACTGACCGCTCCACAAAAGGAAGGCGAAACCCTTCCAACCAAGGAAGAATTGCTTGACATGTTCAACAAGGCCAACGCTGTTGAAGTCGAGCCATACGTCGAGACCGTCAGCAACGAGCCTCTCATCGCCAAGTTGCCTAAGAGCGGTAGCATCATCGGCAAAGTAGCCGACGACACCTTCGGCACCATCGAACTCACTCTCAAGAACGGCGTCAAGGTCATCTACAAGCCTACCACTTTCAAGGACGACGAAATCATCATGTCGGCCTACAGCTTCGGTGGCTATTCCGTCATGGACCAGAGCGACCCTTACACCTTGCAGAACATCAACGAAATACTGACTCTCGGCGGCGTGGGTAACTTCAGCGCCATCGACCTTCCTAAAGTGCTGGCCGGCAAGAAAGCCCGCGTTTATCCAAGCATCAGCAACTACACCGAAGGCATGAGCGCCAGCTGCTCCGCCAAGGACATCGAGACGATGATGCAACTCGTTTATCTCTATTTCACCGCTCCACGCATGGATGACGAAGCCTTCCAATCGACCTTGGCACGTGCAAAATCAATGGTCGCCAATGCCGAATCCGACCCGATGACCAGCTTCCGCGACAGCCTGATGATGGTGATGTATGACAACCACCCATTGGTCAAGCGCATGACCGCCGAAGACTACGACAAGGTTGACTACGCCAAAGGCTTGAAGATGGCCGCCGAACGCTTCGCCGACCCAAACAACTTCGTGTTCACCTTCGTAGGTAACATCAACCCAGAAACCTTCGAGCCTCTGGTTGAACAATATCTCGGTTCGCTGAAGAACAAGAAAAACAAGGAAACCTGGAAAGACAATGGTCCAAAAATCACCAACAAAGACTACATCTGCCACTTCGAAAAGCAAATGGAAACCCCAATGGCTACATGCTACATGATCTACAACGGTTCAATGGAATACACCCTTGAAAACCGCATCAAGATGGACATGCTGAGCCAAATCATGGACATCGTCTATACCGAGAAGATTCGTGAAGACGAAGGCGGCACCTATGGCGTCGGCACCGACGGCAACGTCATGCTGCGTCCAGAACCTTCGTTCATGTTCCTCATCGGCTTCAACACCAACAAGGAAATGTACGAAAAGCTGATGGGCATCGCCAAGACCGAGTTCCAGAATGTCGCCAACAACGGCCCACGTCCGGAAGACCTTCAGAAAGTGAAGGAATACATGGTCAAGAAGCATGCTGAAGACCTTGAGAACAACCAATACTGGATGAGTTGCATCCAAACCGAGATGCGCGACGGCATCAACATGATGAACGATTACGAGAAGATCGTGAACGGCATCACCGCACAAGACATTGCCGACATCACCAAGCAAGTCCTCAACGGTTACAAGAAAGAAGCCGTCCAACTTCCTGAATAAGAAAACAATTCAACAATCAACAAATAACAATTAAACACATTCACAATGACAGAAAAACTGACAATGAGAGACAATGCCACCTTTAGGTGGATTGCCTTGCTGCTTTTGGCTCTGGCCATGTTTTGTTCATACATCTTTATGGACATCCTCTCCCCTATCAAAGACTTGATGATGCTTCCTATTGAAGAAGGCGGTCGTGGTTGGGATTCAACCGCATTCGGTACCATGCAAGGTGCAGAGACCTTCCTTAACGTGTTTGTCTTCTTCCTGATCTTCGCCGGTATCATCCTCGACAAGATGGGTGTCCGTTTCACCGCCGTCCTTTCGGGCGTGGTGATGCTTGTTGGTGCCCTCATCGAGTGGTATGCCGTTTCCGATGCTTTCATCGGAAGCAGTGCCGAAACATGGTTCACCAACAACCTCAACTACATTCCTGGTTTCGAAGAAATCGGCGTTGCCCCATTCTACAGAGGCATGCCTGCCTCAGCTAAACTCGCAGCCCTCGGCTTCATGCTGTTTGGTTGCGGCACCGAAATGGGCGGCATCACCGTTTCACGTGGTATCGTGAAGTGGTTCAAGGGTCGCGACACCGCTTTGGCCATGGGTTCAGAAATGGCTCTGGCTCGTCTTGGCGTTGCCACCTGCATGATTTTCTCGCCTTATTTCGCAAAACTCGGCGGCAGCATCCATGTCGATAAGTCAGTCGCTTTCGGTGTGATCCTGCTCTGCATCGCGCTCATCATGTTCGTCGTATATTTCTTCATGGACAAGAAATTGGATGCCCAGACTGGCGAAGCCGAAGAGAAAGACGACCCATTCAAGGTTTCCGACATTGGCAAAATCTTGTCGAGCCTCGGCTTCTGGCTGGTCGCCCTCCTCTGCGTGCTTTATTATTCAGCCATTTTCCCATTCCAGAAATACGCCGTCAACATGCTGCAATGCAACCTGACTCTCACAGAGGCTACAGAAGGTTTCTGGGCCAGCAACAGCGTCACTATCGTTCAATACATCATCATGTTGGTCGTTGCCATTTGCGCTTTCGCCAGCAACTTCTCGAAGAAGAAAGGTCTGAAATACGGTTTGATGGGTCTTGCAGTCGTGGCTCTCGTGGTTTACTGCTGGATGGGTTACAAGCGCGGCACTGCCGAAACCATCTTCGCTGTGTTCCCACTGCTGGCTGTGGCTATCACTCCTATCCTCGGCAACTATGTTGACCACAAGGGCAAAGCCGCTTCCATGCTGATGATTGGTTCATTGCTCCTCATCGTCTGCCACCTCACTTTCGCCTTCGTCCTGCCTATGTTCAAGGGCAATGCCATCGGCGGCATCATCGTGGCTTACGTCACCATTTTGGTTCTCGGCGCTTCATTCTCACTCGTTCCAGCCGCTTTGTGGCCAAGCGTTCCGAAGCTCGTTGACGAAAAGATTATCGGCTCGGCCTACGCCCTCATCTTCTGGATTCAGAACATTGGTTTGTGGCTGTTCCCACTGCTGATTGGTAAGGTCCTCGACAAGACCAACCCAGGCGTCACCGATCCTACTGCTTTCGACTACACATGGCCTCTTGTCATGTTGGCTTGCCTCGGCATCGCAGCCTTCGCTATCGGCATCTACCTGAAGGCCGTCGATAAGAAGAAACACCTCGGCCTGGAAGAACCTAACATCAAAGACTAAGGTTTTTCCTACATACCTTTATAATATTGAGAGCGGCCATACGACCGCTCTCTTGTTTTTTTGCCTACCGTGCAATTATAAAAACATGGTCATGAAGACCGGCAGCATCCAAACTACTCCATCACGGCGGATGTCTTTTGTATAAAGCAAATAACTGTCGTTTATCCTATCGGAATACTTACGTTGGAATGCATCCAAAGAAACATGAGACTTGTAACCTGACGATTTCACCTCGATAGGACAAATCTTGTTTTGTCGCGAAAGAAGAAAATCTATCTCGTGATTGTGCTTCCCGCTTTCGGTTGGCCAGACATGATAAAACAGTTCATTCCCTGAGGCTTTCAGCATCTGAGCGACCAAATTTTCAAACACATAGCCGAGGTCTGCCGACATCTTATCCGACAGCAACTTCTGATATATCAAGTTATCAGTCACAGTCTTATCCCAAAATGCGAGGGTGATGAAAAGTCCGATGTCATTGAGAAACATCTTATATTGCAAAGTCCCACGATGCAAAGGCAGTCCGACATTCGGGTCGTTGGCATGATATGCAAAAAGTACGACCATCGAATCTTCCATATCCTGAAGAATTTCTTCCAGCGCATCGATTCTGGCATTATCAATAACACTCGACACCATATATCTAGACGCATTGCTATTCAGCTGAGCGGGAATAGCATAAAACAAACGCGTAGCCTTTCCCGTAGCGTCAATCTTTCGGAAATCATCGGCATAAAGCTCAATAATCTCACGTTTCACGGCATCCACCATCTCAAAATTGTTGGTATCAAGAAAAGTTGCCACAGCCTGAGGCATGCCACCGACGAGCATATAGCGTCGGAAATCGCGCAAAAGTTTTCTAGTTATTGCGTCTCCTAAAGGCTTCTTTTTCTCGAAATAATCTTTCAGCAAATGGACCGTCGCTTCATCGCCCAAAGCCCAACAAAACTCCTCATAATCCATCGGATACAAAGTCAAGCGGGTCTCTTCACTCGGAATGCGGATGTCTTTCACATTCTTCTTAATTGACAACAGCGAACCCGTTTCGATGTAATCATAACGATGATCCTTCACCAGCTTCTTGATGGCCTGACGTGCATTCGGACAACGCTGCACCTCATCGAAAATGATGACCGACTTGCGCGGAACGAGAGTCGTATGATAATAGAACTGGAGGAACGAAAACACCGAATCCAAGTCCGACACATCATCAAACAAGTCCTTAACCTTTTGCGATGCTTCGGTAAAGTCGATGAGCAAATACGAATCATATTCCTGTCGCGCAAACGATTCAGCCAAAGTTGACTTGCCCACACGTCGTGCCCCTTTGATAAGCAAAGCCGTGCTACCATCGCGTTCCCGCTTCCAGCAAAGCATCTTTTCGTACAATTTACGTTTAAACACCCTTTCCATATCGCCTAATTTTGGTGCTGCAAAAATATATAAAATACAATATTCTCACTAATTTTTTCATTTGAATATACAATATTCTCACTAATTTTAACCAACAATTGCTACATACACAATTTTCTCAGCAATTATTTCATTAAAATACACAAAATTCTCAGCATTTTTAATCATACCACATTTATCAATCGGACTTTCTTGTCAAATAGCATGTATCTAAAACTATTTTCCGCCACTTTCGTTGTCCTTCAAAAAAAAGTGTAATTTTGCATGTAATTATTAAAGTCATGCAGAAACTCATTGCACCTTCACTACTCTCGGCCGATTTCCTCAATCTGGGAAACGATGTCGAGATGATCAACAAAAGCGAAGCTGACTGGTTCCATTGCGACATAATGGACGGTCGTTTCGTGCCCAATATTTCATTCGGAATCCCTGTCATTCAGGCCATTAAGAAACAAGCCAAGAAACCCTTGGACGTGCACCTGATGATTGTGGAACCCGAAAAATATTTCGAGGCATTTGCCAAGGCTGGCGCCGACATCATCACCTTCCACTACGAAGCCAGCACGCACATTCATCGCTCCGTACAGCAAATCAAAGACTTAGGATTGAAAGCTGGCGTGGTGCTCAATCCACACACATCGGTCACACTGTTGGAAGACATCATCTCCGATTTGGATGTAGTGCTGCTCATGTCGGTGAATCCAGGCTTTGGCGGACAGAAGTTCATCGAACGCACCTACGAGAAAATCAAGAAACTGCGCTCGATGATTGCAGAGCAAAACGCCCACGCGCTCATCGAAGTAGATGGCGGAGTGAACACCACCAACGCTCCTCTGCTCTTCGAAGCAGGTGCCGACGTGCTGGTGGCAGGCAATGCCGTCTTCAAATCAGAAAATCCCACCGAAACCATTAAACTGCTCAAAAACTAACCGAAAAACACAAATTTTGAATCTTGAAATTTTTTAATCTTGAAATCTTAAATACTTAAATATCAAATCATGAACGAAGAAATCTTAAAACTTGAGCCTAAAGGCATTTGGAAAGAATTCCAAGGCATCCTTAACGTCCCACGTCCATCAAAGAAAGAAGCCCAAATGGTGGCTTACCTTGAGCAATGGGCCAAAGACCATAAAGTTGACTACATCAAAGAAGAATGTGGCAACATCATCATGAGCGTTCCCGCCACCAAGGGCATGGAAGACCGCCAGACCGTCATCCTGCAAGCCCACATGGACATGGTGTGCGAAAAGAACAGCGACAAGAAACACGACTTTGAGAAAGACCCTATCGAGGCCGTTATCAAAGGTGAATGGCTTCATGCCAACGGTACCACCCTTGGTGCCGACGACGGCATGGGTGTGGCTGGCGCATTGGCCGTCATCGCCGACCCGAAAGTCGAACATGGTCCATTGGAGTGCATCTTTACCATCGACGAAGAGACAGGCCTCACCGGCGCCATGAAACTCGACCCCAAGGACTTCAAGGGCCGCATCCTCCTCAACCTCGACTCGGAAGACGAAGGCGAAATCTTCATCGGCTGCGCCGGTGGCATGGACACCATCGTGAAAGTGTGGTACGACCTTGAACCCGCACCAGAAGAATCGACAGCCTATCGCATCACCGTCAGCGGACTGAAAGGCGGTCACTCGGGCGACGACATCAACAAGAACCTCGCCAACGCCAACAAGCTGCTGACCCGTATCCTCTACAGCGCCACCGAATGGTTCGACCTCTCGCTCTACGACTTCCAAGGCGGCAACCTCCGCAACGCCATCGCCCGCGAAGCCACTGCTGTAGCCTACCTGCCTAACGAATGCTGCGACGACTTCGTCCACTATGTGAAGGACATGGAAGCCGCTTTCAAGAAGGAATACCAAGTGACTGAGCCTACACTGAAAGTCACCGTTGAAGTTGCTGAAACACAACCCGATGTGGTCATCGACGAGATGTCGCAATACAACCTGCTGAACGGTTTGTATGCTTGCCCTCACGGTGTCATCGCCATGTCGCAGACCATCCCGAACTTCGTGGAGACCTCAACCAACCTCGCTTCGTGTAAGAAGAAGGAAGGCTATTTCTTCATCCAGACCTCACAACGCAGCAGCATCGAATCGTCGAAGCAAGACATTGCCAACATGGTGGAAGCCGTGTGGAGCCTTGCCGATGCCGACGTCGAACACACCGACGGCTATCCAGGTTGGGCACCTAACCCCAACTCCGTCATCTGCGACATCGCCGTGAAAGCCTACCAGAAGCGTTTCGGCAAAGACCCGAAGGTGAAAGCCATCCACGCCGGACTGGAATGCGGACTTATCGGCGACAAGGTGCCGGGTATGGACATGATCTCGTTTGGCCCGACACTCCGCGGTGTCCACTCACCTGACGAGCGTTGCGAAATCAAGACCGTGCAGATGTTCTGGGACTTCATGTGCGACATCTTGAAGAACGTGCCCGTTGCAGAAGTCAAGAAGACAACTGCAAAGAAAGCCTGCGCAAAGAAGACCTGCACAAAGAAATAAAATATAATCATCACAATATCAGAGTAGTGCTCGATCGAGCACTACTCTATTTTAAACAATCATTAACAAACATCAATCATAATGAAAAAAGTTCTTCTCTTCGCCGCCATGCTCGGCATGGGTTCAGCCCTGATGGCCCAAGACCTTGAAAAGTGTGACCTCACAGCCGAACAAGCACTCAAAAAAGCACAAACCATCAATCAGCAGAGCCGCTCGGAAAACACCTTCACCGAATCGCTCGACTCACTGGTCTATAAAAACGAATGGAACAACTATTCCGAATCGTACGAATACGATTGGAATGGCAACAATCTAGTCAAAACGACCTATGCAGAATGGGGAGACGACCGCCTTATTAGCGCCTATGATAACGGGCTCCTCCAAACCATCGAGCACCATTCAAGAGAATCATACGGCACCGAATGGGAACACACCGCTACTGAAATCTACACCTACGATGAAAACGACAACCTAATCCTTTTTGAATACAACGCATTCAATTTCGGCGAATGGGGCATCACCGACCGCTACGAATACGATTATGACGAACAAGGCCGCCTGACATTCTATCAGACATGGTGGTTTGACTTTTGGGGCGAAGTGCCGCAACTCCTTCCTGGAAGCCGCGAAGAATACAGCTACGAGGGCAACGTCGTTACTATTGACATCTATGGCTATTCAATGGAAGACGACAATTGGTATCCTACAGGTCGTGATGTCAGCACCTACAACGAAGACGGTGATTGCAGCGAAGACCTGCAAATGAGTTGGGACGAAGCAACCCAAGATTGGAAAAATGAAGCCAAAAACGTCCACGGCTACGATGCCGAAGGTCATGTCACGAGCATCACTTATAGCAATTGGGAAGAAGGAGAATGGGTGGTGACAAGCCAGACGGTTATAGAATATGAAAACGGCAGAATAGTTTCGACAACTACTTCCGACATTTACCAAACCGGCGAACTGACACCTTATCTGCACGACGAATACGAATATGATGAAGCCGGAAACCGTTCAGTTGTTAATAATTTCTATTACGAAGAAGGTGAAATGCTGCAAAGCTGCTTCAACGAATGCATCTACGACCTCACGGCAAACAGCGATGAAATCATGGGCTGCAAAGATGTTTGGGACGGAGTGCTTTCCGGTTACTTCACCAATGCTGCTGACCCAGTCGCAGGCATCCAGATGGCTAACAAATGGACCCAATTCAACAGATTCGAAAATTACGACAGCAGCAGCACAACTATCGACGTCTATTATTCTGCCACAACAGGCGTAAACGAAAACGGCGAAGAAATCCGCGTTCAGGTTGCAGGTCTCGATGGCAAGGTTTCCATCAAGAGCGACGAACCTGTTGACGTGAACATCTACGACATGGCAGGCCGCAACGTGGCCAACCGCAACCAAGTCAGCGAAGGCGAAATCAACCTCACAGCAGGAATCTACGTCGTCAAGGCTGGCGACGCCGCCATCAAGGTCGTTGTAAGATAAGACTTTACAGCAACAAAACGCAACAAAAAAACGGAGAGGCATTTTGCTTCTCCGTTTTTTGATTTACCTTTCAATCAAATTTCCGGCACAGGTATTTCCGATATGATATACAGCATATCTCGATTCCTATTTGCTTGATTTTCAGGTTGCAAAAATACATATTTCTTCCGGAAAAGAAATAAAATCGGGAATTATTCCAGCGAATAGCTTTCCTTGAAATAATCTGTTGTGGGAACAACACCAACGACTTCCAGCCACACGTAATTATTGAAACGCACACGCTCGTTTTCAAAGCCCAAATAGATTGTTTTTGCGCCGCGCGTCGGAATGCGTCCGTTGCACGACTGCGTGCCCAAAGTGGTATAATCCACATTGTATTTCACTTCCGCTATGGGCTTACCGTCTTGGAATTTACGGGCTTGATTGCCATCGTTGAAGACAAACAGATTGATGTATGCGTCTTCTTCCCTCACCGGCTTTTTGTAATTCAGCAAAGTCTCAATCAAACCGCTGCCACGTTTCGATTCATACAGAGGCAATCCTAAAAACTTGATTTCGTGATACCTGATATCCAAATCCGATGCGAAATCGCCGTCAGTAGAACGGTCGCCTTCATCAGTGGAAATGCGCAAGGAATATAGTATGTCCGTAGCACCGCTTGGAACCGGAACCGCAACAACGGCACGGTCTCCATTCCCTCCCGCAAACACGATCTTCAATTGTCCCCTCAATGTGAATTTACGAGGTTCCTCAAACACATTGCGCATTTCAATACCCTTAACGGGACTGGCCCGAAAATCACCTTTTTGAGCATCGACCAACTCAGTTTTCACTGTCTTGTGATTCAGCAAGTGTTCCATATCGTTCGATGATTGAGCGACATACACATCTTCATAGTGTGAGCCTTTGCAAGACACTTCCAAAAGATATACGGCTGCATTCGGAGCGACAAATGACGACGACACACAGGATTTCTGCTGGATTGTCTTCATCAATTTATGCGTATCAGCATTATACAGGCGAACCGTCCCCGGCGCACTCAAATTAACGGAATAGAAAGCGGAATCACCTTTTTGGACATAAAACGGATAGGATTGCGTTTTCCCGTCCTCTACCAGATTGTCTTCAAATTCATAATCTACAACCCTTAAACTTGGGATTTCCGCTTCAACAAACGACTGAAGGCTGCGTTTCACCGAATCCATCCGTTGCTGGGCACGACGCATTTCATAACGCTGATCTTCAGTAAAATCCATGTCGGCATAATCCAAATTCATTTCCTGAACCTGTTCCTGCAGCTTGACAAGATTTTCTACCGTCTTGTCATCGGAATACTGCTGCAAACTCTGCTGTGCCATATCAATTCTGTCTGCAACATCATTAACGAACTGCTGGGCTTCATCCATTTCACGCGAAGTACCCTCATCCGAATCGGAATGTGATGCCGAACCACATGAAAACATTGCAAAAGCAAGTGCAAATAATAACAAAAACCGTTTCATAGCAACCATTACATTTTAAACCAAATTATTTCTTTCCAAATAGCAAATTCAAAATTGCCGAACCTATTTTTCGTTCCACACCTGATCTTGAGGTCGGGACACCTGTCTTCCGTGCTATATTCTGACGAAGACGCGTTATGCCTAAAGCCCGTTTCCACGAGAAACTCAATCCTGGTATTTTCTTTGATTTCCTTGACATCACACTATAATTTACTGGTTATCAAATTTTAATCCCCATTTTTTTCAGTTTTTCCAAAAACGGCTCCCAATAACGGCTCGGCCAATAGCTCCAAACCACAACTGGACCTTCTTTGGTCATAATCCGTTCATTTTCTTTCCTATAATAACAACCCGCAACATTGCCGGCAGAGTCTTTCGTCAGCAAGGCATTTTCGTATGAATCAACCGTAAATTCAGGTTTAGTGACATTGAATATTGTACGCAAATCTTCTATGGTGATGTCGGGATGCTTTTCGATATAATCTCTTACAATCGCTAAGGCCAACTTCCCTTTTCCCTTGATTTCCTTGCCGTTAAATGTAGTGACTTGAAGCGCTTTTGGAGACTTTGCCACCAACGGGCCATCAAAAGCTTTCAGGTTGGTGACTGCCGACAATTCCAATGTGGCTTCGATGATTTCGCCCAAACGGTTGTCATCGCTGACAATCTCGGCAATCTTTGTCAGCAAAGTCGAGACTTGGAATGCGCGGTTACTCAAATAAGTCTCTTTTTGGCACATACGGAAAACGACTTTTTCCCAATCTTCATCAAACTCCTCTGTTGCATCAAGACTTTCCTTTTCTTCAGCAGTCAGATGGCGCAGTTTCAGTTTGGACGCGATGCGCTCGTTCCAACTCTTGAAATCAGGTTCTTCCGACAGTTGATTGTAAATGTACGGATAAGCAATCTGCATACATACCAAGGCAAAATTGATAATCTTGCTTTGACTATCCACATTGGCACCAGCATCATTGCGTGTTTCGTTGATAATTGAAATCAGCGACAAAGTATTGGTCAAACGTTTCAATGAACGTGGATTCGAACCGACAGAAAGCCGTGCAATCTCCGAAAGCTGTTCTGCAAGATTTTGATTGTCAAGTTCATGCTCGCTAAAGAATTCAATTTTCTTCAAGGCATCAACGAGAAATGTATCAACAGTATAGGTTGCCACAGGCATTGAGAATGGCAATTGGATGATTTTATCAAAGAAAGAGCGGAACTCACGTTCGTTCTTTTCGGTCAGTTCGCCGAACTTCGGTTTCAATCCCTTGATGACCACGTCATAGTCGATAGCGAGAATAAAGACGCATTTTTCAAGGTCGAAGATGTTTTTCAGCAATTCAAGAATCTCAACGGCAACAGGCGGGTCGATACGGTCCAAATCATCAATATAAAAGGTAAACCCTTGTTTATCAGGATTCTTTTGCAAAGCTTGGTCAATCAAAGCGGCAATTTCCTCTTTCAGACGCACAATATCGGACGATGGCTTGTCGTCAGATTCAAACAGATCGTCAACGACATCACCTTCGCCGCCAATGGCAGAGACCGCCACCTTTGCTCCAACAGTAGCCATTTTCTTAAAAATGCCGCCGATTTTCTTCTTGCTTTCCGCCCATTTCGCTTCATCAGGATTCAAAGCTCCAATCTGATTGACGATACCCTCCAAAATGCTAATAATGGCTTGATTGGCTGATTTCATCAAGGAATACTGCCATGTGTTAATCCAAATCGGGAAATAAGGTGCATCATCGGTGTCGCACAAATTCCAACGCAAGAGGTTCATCAGCGAAGTCTTGCCACTGCCCCACTCGCCCTGCAAAGCGATAGTGATGGGTGTGTCGGTCAGTTTAATATATCTAATGAGAGCATCCTGATAAACCTTGATGCCAAAAAGGTCTTCCTGGTCGTGCTTACGCGGCACATCGATAATACTGGATTTCATCTGTTTAGGATTTGAAGATTTAAAATTCAAAGATTTATGATTTAATGATTTTTGGTGTTCTGCTTACAATTATCTGACAACTGAAAAACCGATTAATTAATCATCCAAACCACGCCAACACTAATCAGATAATATTCCTTAGGATGTTGGAAATTGAAATTAGCGGCCACATCAAACTGCAAGCGGCTCGTTGCCATACAGGTGAAGCCGAAATCGAAAGCATATTCGTTACCCTCGTTGCTGAAATAGTTGTAACTTTCCACAAAGCACCCTAGTCTATCCGTAATGGATGCACCAAAGCAAATGGCAGCAAACGTTGAGGGCTTTGCCTGTTCGCCGTCCCATTCAGCGCCTATATTGTACCCCACATTCAGCCAATCCGTCCAATCGTGTTGTACCAGAAGATAGAGCGATGGCGCGAGATTCGATGGCAAAAATTCTTTAGAGCCAATGCGAGAAGAAGTAAGATTCGTCATCACCGAGACCGATGGCACCCATCCTTCGCCTTCGTACACTTTGAGTTTTGCCCCAAAAGTAACAGGTAAGAAACCATAAACGGGATTTTCAGTCTCATCGGCCATAAACCTGACATAATCCACACCAAGACGAAATTCCGCAAAATCGGAAAGTCCAAAGCGGAACAAGGAATTGTTGATGGTGAAAGTGTGCGGTCCGTTGGCAAACGATTCGTATGCCAAACCTGTCTCCCACTGCACCACACCTTTGCCAATGACATCGGTTCCCGTTGCCATGCCAGGACGATCGGCGGTAAAATGCACTTCGTCTTGGGCAAACAAACATGCAGAAGTAACCAGCAACAAAAAAGTTAAGAACAATCTATTGTTTGTCATATCTGTATTTATATTCATTTCTTCAATGTCTCACGAATCTGATTAATGTCAGCAAGGCTCTTAAACGAACTCGTTGCTGCCAAAGAATTTAATGCCTTAAATAAAAGCCCCAAGCGGCAGCATGGGTAACCGCCGCCTGAGGGTTTCGGAGAAAAACAGATTTTCTTACTTGCCAGCAGCGCTAATCGTTACGCTGTTGTTTGCCAAAGCACTATCGTCGGCATTAGCAACCTGAACCTTGATGCCGAAGACTTCCTTCATCTTGTCCTCGAAGTTGCCAACTTTCATATTGCCGACAACCTTCACTTCGCCACCTTTAGCGCCCTCTGCGCGGATGGAAGCCAGTGTTGCATCGTCGTCAGCAAAGCCAACGCCTTTGTAAACTCTCAAAGTTGCGCCAAAAGCATCTTTGAACTGCTTTTTCAATGTCTTGACCTTCATGCGGCCATCAATACTAAAATCTGCCATAATAACTAGTTATTTTAATGGTTTTGCCTACTCTTTACAGGATTTTCGGCTTCACTCCTTTTATTTCAATTCCTATTATACCCATTTCCACAGCGTGTGCATAATTTACGCTTGTATAAGTCTTCCCTGTCAATGACTTCGTTGTCAGGTTTTTCCAAAGACATGGTTTCAAGAATGCTCCATTGGAAATTGTCAAAAGCATAATCTGGATTTCTGCTGATTATTTCTACTAGTTCATCATTATTGCCATGTCCTCCTGTTTCCACATATTTTTTCCAGCGTCCCCAAATGCCTGCATTGCCGTAAGCCGAGCCGATATACAGCTTTCCATTACTTTTGTCGGCAATGCAATAAATTCCATTGACAGCCTCCAGCTTATTGCGCCACTGCACATCTTCAGTTTCAATGATGGTTTTCAGTTCCTTATACGAAAGAATTACAGTAGAATATGATTCAAATTGAGTTACAGGTCTCTCGATTCCATCATCAACCTTCAAAACCATAATATTCTTGTCCGGAGTAAGCCATTGAATCCAGTTTTGCGTTGCATTTCCACCCCAATCAACAGTTACCTTTCCACTCAAATCATCAAATTCGTGATAAGGCTTCACCGAAAGGAAAACTTTCTTTTTGTCCGATGAGCGTTGACCGTCCTTGCCCAAAATCTCATAAACGCCAACCAATCGCGAATACTTGCCGTCAGCAATAAAAGCCACCACAAATTTAGCTTTCAGCAATTGGTTTGCCCTATCAATGGATTGTTCACGCACATAATCACAAAACAAACCATCATCTTGATGATCAAGGAATAAGTCAAAAAGATTCTTATCCTTGTGTGAATATCCGTCAATAGTAATCGGAATGTTTTTTAGACGCATGATACGGACTTCTCCTTTTTCAAGAGCAGCATCAAACAAAGTGTTGCGCCGTTTCAATAAATCTTGAATATTAGGGCTTTGCATATCAAAATGTTTTTGAACAAGTATGTTTTGTCAATAGCGAATCATCATTATTCCACCACAATAATCTGTGTTCTGCGGTTCACGTCGCGGTTGTTCGGGTCGAGCGGTTCGGAGCTGCCCTTGCCTTCGTATTGCAGACGGTCGGCGGCTATGCCTCTCGAAATCAGGAAATCGACAACGGCCTTGGCTCTGTTTTCAGAAAGCTTCTGGTTGAATTTGGCATCGCCTTCATCGGAAGTGTGGCCGACAATCTTCAAATTGACTTGCGGCTGCTTCTCAAGAATCTTAACCAAATCATACAAGACAAATTTGGCATCGTCATTCAAATCGGCTTTGCCGACAGCAAATTGAGCAGCATTGAAATTCTTCTCAATTTCCTCAATCTGCTCAAGATAAACTGTCACAGTGTCATGAACCGTAACGGTTTCCATCACAGTGTCATGAACCATAACGGTTTCCGTCACAATCTTTTCAACTTCGACCACTTCCGGTTCCCTGTTGCAGCTACGTATCAGCAGAAGAATCAAAACAATGATGATGACAGCGGCCAGAACGAGCCACAGCCACCATTTTGAATTATTCTTTGGAACATAACCATTGAGATATTCGAGCGTGAAACCGCCTTGTTCGAAAGGTTTGCTGGGCTTATTCTTTTCAGGAACTGGCGGAACATAACCATTGAGATATTCGAGCGTGAAACCGCCTTGTTCGAAAGGTTTGCTGGGCTTGAAATCTGCAACTTCAATGTCATATTGCTTTGCCCAGCTGACGATTTTTTCAAAATCCTCTTTCGACCAGTTATTGTTCACTGCAACCGAAGAACCATCCTGAAGCTTCAGCACTTCATCAGACTTAATAAAAAAATTGGATTCATAATTGCTTCTGTCGCCACCCGTCTTTTCCACGAACGAGTCCACTTCCTTTGCTTCAACGAACATAGCAGGATCAAAACCCTTGATTTTCCAATGGTTCAGACTATCCGGAAACGCTTTTCTCAAATCCGATAAGGTGGCATGTGGATACATTACTAAATAGGCATTGATGATGCCCAATACGGTGCGGTTTTGAGCCTTACCGTAAACTCTTACTTTACTTGCCATTGTTTGTGATGTTTAATTGTTTGTTGTTGATTTGTTGAATTGAATTTGTGATGAAAATGAGGTTTTGGGACTTTGCACGCAACGTCTCAAAAACTAATATTCGCCGCGCGCCGCCTGACCGATGGTGATGCCATTCGGAACGCATGATTCGCCTTTCTTATCCTTAATCTGAACCTTCACGCCAAAATTGGTTTCAAACATTTTTTCTGCCTCGCCCACTTTGGTGCTGCCCTTGATTTTCATGCCATCGGCATTGGTTTTCACTACCTTTGTCGTTTTTTCGTTCAATTGATGCAAGGTCAAGTCGCCATCGGCGATTACGGAGCCTTTGTAAAACACCAAGCTTCAATCGAAAGCCTCCATGAAATCTTTCGATAAGGTTTTCAGTTTCTTTTGCGGTGCGACAGTAAATTCCGCCTTGTTGAATTTGTCTTTCAGACTGTTAATGATTCCCATAGTAAAAATCTGTTTTTTCTTTCGCCTACTCTTTTCAGGTTTTTCGGCATACACCTTATTTTTATTTCAAAAAGAACTTCGCACATCCTTTCCAATCCGCTTGCAAAAAAACACGCATTTCCGTTACCTTGCAAAGTCCTTGTTGGTCCTTTTGCTTCCGCCACGCACAACAATAAAAAAAGCGTGATACTTTTGCATCCGCTTGTCGAGGTGTTTGGCCATACCTTAAGAGACAGAAGACAAAAGTTCACGCAGTAGCGCGAACTTTTAGTTTCTTTCTAGTCTCTCGTCCTAAAGCGGCCAAACTTCCGACAAGTTAGAATAAACTAAATGTTCATCATGTTTATGTATTTATCTGATTTTCATTCGTGCCGCAGGCACTTTTCATTTCACAGGCGTTCTATCGTTAAAAATCAAGCCACAAAAATAAGTAATTTTTGAAGATTTCAAAAGAAAAAGCTGAAAAGATTGAAGCAAACACGGATTTTTCGGATGCAAACGGATGGATGTTTACAGGAACAAGTCATCATATTCACTGTACTTTGCACCATTCGATAGTACGGCGGAAACTCATTTTTTTTTGAGTTTCCGCCATACTATCGAAAGAATGTCAACAATAGGCTTCTTCACACCGGAACAGACAAGGGCAATTCCATTTCCATAATTCAGCAAATTTTCAGAATTACAGAAACAAAACCTATTATCAACATTTTGCACAGTCCTTGTTGTGATGAATTAAGTCTTACTTATACCAATTATTGTTTACATCTTCTATGATTTTTTCCATTTCAGCACTGATCTTTCTGTACGTCTCATCGTCAATCAGTCCATTCTGGTACTCTTCCATATACGACTTGCAGTTCTTTTCAGCCAATCGGTTCAACTGATTGACTTTGTCTGTATTCATCAACAGAAACTGATTGATAAATTGTTGGTATTCAAGCGTGTTCTGCGCATAATGCGCTGCCATTTTGTCGCGTAGTTTCGACGCCAGCATATTTGCTTCACCCGCCTTTGCTGAAACAATTTCCCTATACTCCTTCCCTTTTTCAGCCATTGCGAAATAGGGTTTGTAAAGACTATCTAAAGCCTTTTCTGCCTTGGCAATATAGGCTTGCTGTTCCGAAGTGAAGCCCTGCACCTGCTTCTCAACGACAATGGTCTGCGGATTTGCCAGAAGTTCCGTTATCGAATCCCTATAGACATTGTTCCGCTCGACTTCAGCGGCATACAACTGAACAACACTATCCAGAACATGCTGTCGTTCATCCAAATAGGATTGTTGCTCGGCAGTAAAGCCTTCCGCCTGTCTTTCAACCACCACCGTATCATTCGGGCGCGACAAAGCCCAAGCCAGCGAGCCGACAGCAAGGCAAGCACAAAGCAACAGCGGCAATTTGCGCGCCCTTTCCTGACGACGTGCGAAAGCCTTTCGCAAAGCCTCGGCGTTTTTCCAACGCTTTTCGCGGTCTTCCTGCAAACACTTCGCGGCAATGCTTTTGTAACGGTTTGGGAAAATCATCTGTAGCAACTTGCCGAAAGCGTAAATGTCGGCCCGGCCATCAATTTTCACTTCAGGCTGCATCTGTTCGGGCGCAGCATATTTCGGTGTGCCTGCCGGCTGCTTCAGGATGGCGAAGCTGTCGGCATCGGAAAGACCGAAATCTATGATTTTCAAATTATTACCATTGCGCGTCACCAACACATTGCTTGGTTTCAGATCGCGATGGACAATTTGCTTGGCGTGATAATAGCACATTGCGTCAAGAAACTGATTCACAATGCGTTTCCTGACTTGCATATCGGGATTGGTGGCCAGAAAAGCATCCAATGACAAACCATCAACATATTCCATCACGATGCATGGGCCGATTTTCGGGTCGTTTTCTTTGTCGTAAACCCTGACGATGTTCGGATGTTCGAGTTGTGCCGTAAGGTCGTACTCCTTTTTCAGCAGTTCGACATAGATTTTCTGATTGACAAATTCTGGCTTTAAGCCTTTCTTGATGAACCATTTGCCGTGTTGTTTCACCTTATAAATGCTGTTGAAACCGCGACAAGTGATTTCGGTGTACGACGATAGCGATTCCTCGTGCGAAATGAATTCATTCTGAACGATGCCTGATGTTGATGTGTTATCTTCCATTGCAAATCTTTTCTGCAAAATTATAAAAAATTGTCCGTGCAAATCTGAAAAATCCGTGTTCTTCCAAAAGAACCAACAAGAACCACAAGTTTTCTAAAAAAATTGCCGCATCTTTGCAGCAAAATTCAAAAAATGAACAAGACAAGTCCGGAAATTGCAGAATTGCGCCACATCATTGAAGAATCCATCGGGCGAAAGATGAAAACACCTGCCGATTTCATTTTCCTCAGCGGCATTATTTGGGAACGCACTCACGAAACCATGAGTCCAACCACCCTGAAACGGCTTTGGGGCTACATCGACGGTGCCGACACGACGCGCGAGAGCACCTTGCGCATCCTATCCAATTTCATCGGATTCAAAGATTGGGACGCATTTTTGAAGCATCTTTCCGAAAACAACGAAGTGCAATCTAATTGGGTATGCTCGCCACACATTGATGTAGCAGAACTCCATGAAAACGAACACGTTGAAGTTTCGTGGAAACCCAACCGACATTGCGTTTTCCGTTATTTAGGCGAAGGGCGTTTCATCGTCGAGAAAGCAGAAAACTCCAAACTCAAAGTTGGAAACACCTTCAGTTGCTCGTTTTTCATCCTCAACGAACCGCTTTACATCGTCAACCTTGTGCAAGGCGACAATGCGCCCGTCGATTTTGTGGTTGGCAACAAGGACGGATTGTGCGAAATCATCAAAAGATAAAAACTCCGTTTTGATTTTCTTCAAAACAACGTATCCATCACCACCTCTTCCACTTCGATAGGCTCGGCAAGATATACAAGATAGGCGTGGATGTCTTTCTGTACCATCTCGCGCAACGCTACAATGTAGTCTTTCAGTTGGCGATGGTGCTTCGGGTCTTTTTTTCCTGTCTTATAGTCGAGAAGGATGATTTCGTCAGGCAGTTCGGCATAACGGTCGGGACGCAAAATCTTTCCGTCAGAAAGGATTTCGCATTCGTTTTTCACACGTGCTTCTTTGGCAAAGGCCTTGCCGACGATGGGGTCTGCCATCATCTGCATCATCTTGTCTTTCAACATCATGAAAGTTTCTTCATCGATGACGCCTTCTAAAATATACGGTTGCAAGGCACGGTCAATATCATCAGCGGTCGCAATCTTTGAGAGCATCTCGTGCACCAGTTCGCCCCATTCGGAAGGCGACAGTTTGTCGTCGGGCGACATCCAAAGCATGGTCGGGTCGGAATCGACATCGATTTTCGAGAACCAGTCGCACGAAGCCAAATCATCGTCAGTCTTGCCGAACGTCACCACATCATCGTGTTTCTTCTCACTTTCCTTAGGCTTGTCGAAATCGGGATTGCCAAACTGGAGCAACTTGCCATCTTCCATCAACTTCATGCCTTCTGGCAGAGGGTCGAATTGCATGTAATCCTTGATAAGATTCTGACTGTCATTATCTTCTGCAAGAACATAAAGCCGTTGGATGGCACGCGTGAAGGCAACATAAAGTAGGTTCAGGTTGTCCAATCTGTTGCCATTGTCGTCATTTTCAGAAATGGCTATAGCTTTTTCTCCCATCAATTTCACTTTTTTATCCAAGCTCAGAAGCACCTTTTCGAGATTTGGGATGGCTTCGAAACCTAAATCCTCAGGCTTCACCCACACTTCTTCCGAATTTGAATTTCCCTGTATGCGCTCATCAAGGTCAACAATGGCCTTAGGATAAATCACCACAGGGAACTGCAAGCCTTTCGACTTGTGTATCGTCATGATATTGACAGCATTGGTGCCAACCGATTCAATAGAAAGTATGTTCTGCTTCTTACCCCAGAAATCGAGGAAGTCGATGATGCTCTCCCTAACACCATTTTGCCATTTGAACACTTCTTCCATGAAGGAATTGAGGAAAGCATCGTCAATGGCATCGAAACCGAAAATCCGGACCAACGAGGCGCAAAGGTCGTAGAGGCAAGTAGCCTTCGCCATGACACCCGACAGCAAGCCCGGATCACCAATGCCGAGAACCGTTTCGAGGTCGGTCTCGCCTCGGGCAATGGCATTCACTTGGTTGAACATTCCCGACACATTGCCTGAGAAATCCTTGTCGTTCACCAAATGCCACAAGTAAATCTCGTTGGCCACTACTGCAGTGTTGCTCTTTTCGATGAAGTAACGCAAGGTGTTCACCAAAAGCCGCACCTTATCTGACGATTTCAGCAGAATGGAGTCGTGCGAAACGACAGGTATATTTTTGCTGTTCAAGTAGTTGGCAATCGACGAGCCAAAAGCTGCCTTACGCGTCAAGATGGCGATGTCGCCATAGTCATATCCTTTTTCAAGAAGTTCGTTGATGAGGTTTTCGATGGCGACATTGCAGAAATCCTTGTCTTTGGGGTCATAGAGTTGCATCTGCACGAAGCCTTCTTCTGGTTTGGAAGTCTCTTGGAACACCGACACTTTCTTTCCATACTTGTTACATTGGTCAACATACACGCGTTGGTGCTCCGCCGAAAGTTTCGTGTAAGTCTTTTCGAAGAAATCGTTGTTGAACTTGATGATATTCTGGAACGAACGCCGATTGGTGCCAAGTTGGGTGAAACCAAAATGTGCCTTCAGATTGTCTTGATATTGCTCAAAGTATTTTTGACGTTCATCGTCAGGCAAAGCGAAGATTTCAGGGAGGCTCACCAATTGTCCCACTTCGCCACTACGGAAGCGGTAAATCGACTGCTTGCCGTCGCCCACAATCATACTCATCGAGTCGGTCGAGAGGCCGTTGTCGATCAGAGGAAGCAGGTTTTGCCATTGCATGACGGAAGTGTCCTGAAACTCATCGACAAAAACGTGACGATACGTCTCGCCCACCCTTTCGTAGATGAAAGGCACTGAATAGTCGCCCAGCACATTGTTAATCAGTTTGTTGAATTCCGAAATATGGACAATTTCGTCTTCGTCAGAAATCTTTTGGAACTCCTCACGGATCTTGGCTCGCAAAGCATACATGCACAACAATTTACGTTGCGAGCTATAGAAAAGATAAGCGGGATAATCCGATGTAATGGTTTCTTTCAATGGCACCAAAATGGCAAGAAACTCGTCCCTGATGGTTTCCAATTCAGCCTTTCCGAAACGCTTTTGCCCCGCAGCCGAATACCATTTTCCCGTTTCGACAACTGTATCATAATAACTTTTGGGCAAGTCGTACTCCTTTTTTGCCAGTTTTCTAATAAACGATGCCACACCTTTTACGCCTTGATAGCAATCCGCATCAGTAAGTTGGTATTTCGCTTCAATAGCTTTATAATCAGAAACATATTTTTTAATTTTCGTCTCAAAAATTTCCGTCTTCTTGTTCAGGAAATCCAATGTTTCTTCATACTGTTCCAAATTGTGGATATTGTTGTTTTCGTCGCGTTGGTAGGCCTTTTCGGTCATAAGCTTTACGACAAAAGATCCCAACTTTTCCTCCAGGTTGCTGGAATGGTCGCTGTCGAACTGGTTTTTGCAGAAGTCGGTGACAATTTTAGCCAAGAAGTCATTGTCGTCGCTGATTTGCGAGCCAAGGCTTTCCACAACGGCATTCGACATTTCCTTTCCGTCGATGCTCACCATATATTGCGACGAGAGTCCCAAGTCGTGGGCGAAAGAGCGAGAAAGTTTTTGCACGAAGGCATCGATAGTGCATACGCAGAAACTGCTGTAATCGTGTATGATAGATTGGAGCAGCAGTTGGGCATTATGCTTCAGTTGCGCATCGTCGATTTCCAATTCATGGGTCAAATCCGCCTCTATTCCTTTCGCTTCGGTACTGTTGATGATATTGTTCAAGTCGCTCACAATGCGTTCCTTCATCTCGTTGGCAGCGGCATTGGTGAAGGTCATGGCAAGAATCGTCTTGAAATTATTCACATGGGCTTCGCTTTTCAGGCAAAGCTTCAAATATTCCTTGACGAGTGTATAGGTTTTTCCCGAGCCTGCCGAGGCTTGGTAAACACGAAAAGCTGCGTTTGCATTCATATCTTTATGGTTTATTGTTTTTTGGCTTTACGATTACCGCCGATGAATTTTTCTTTTTGAACAAATCTTTGAACTTATCGAACGAACGGCTGTACGACACACCAAGACCTTGTGTATAAGGTGCAATCCGGTCGAACGAATAGGATGAGAAGTTCGTGTTGTTGTTGGAATGGTTATAGAAATGGCCCATCAGCCGGCCATCCTTGCTCAGTTTGTAGTACAAATCGACTTCACCAACGATATTTGACACATAGTTCGAACCAGCGCCATAAGCAGTCACCACTCCGAAATTTGATTCAATGATTAACCGGTTGTTGAAGAGTTCGGTCTTCAATTCGACCTGCCATTCTTCGTTCGAAACGCCATCGGCAGCATGATATTTCAAACCGAAATTGAAATCGCGGCTGATTTCCGACATCCAACCACTCAAGAGTTGCGAGGTTAACGAACTCAATAGCGAGGTGCTTGAATTTCCCTTTGAATCGACGCCAGCATTACTAAAAGTGCCAAGCAGCAAGAGCGAGAGCACTTGTGTACTCATAACTGATTGATTGGTAGTATCGAGCAACGAATACACAGTTTGTTTCGTGTCGTCGGAAGCTTTCGGGAGGCGAAGCCCGAAAGAGATGGTCGGGTTCAGCAAGGCATCTTTCAGATGGATGAGACATTCGGCATCCACATTGACATTCGTAACGGTGTTGGCAATGCCCAAAGATGCCAGCGAAGCCTTCACCGTATAGGAACCCGTCGCATCGATACGGCCTTTCGTAGGTTCGCCCGTCCAGGTAATGGAGCCTCCTTTTTTCAGCTTAAAGTTCTTATTCAACAAGTTCTTGAAATTCAGCACAAATTCGCCGTCGCTGATGACAAATTCGCCAATAAGCGAAAGACTCGACGAGGTTGACGTCCCCAACTTGATATTGCCATTGCCCGAGGCTTCAATGGTTCCTATATTGCCAGGAAGGATGATTCTCACCGAAGCATCGTCGGTGACATCTGCATCAAGCTGCAACGAGAAGTTCTTCTTCGGCTTGGCCGTTTCTTCCTTGTTTTCCGATTCTATGTCATCATGCGAGATGAAGGTCACATAATCAATATCGGAAACAGTCGAAGTTCCATTCAACGGAAGCACGATTTTTGTTCCTTTGCGGGTTTTCGCCTTGATATCCAAAGCGATTTTTTCGAGCGGTCCCTTTATCTTCACCAAGCCATCGGCAACGGCAGTACCATAGAACGATTCGTTTTCGTTGAGCGTCGTTGCCATAGCCATGAAATTCATTGGTATGATGGTGATATCAAAGACGAAATTCTTGAAATTGGAGTGCATGATCTTGCCATCGACGTAGGCCTTGTTTCCGAGCGTATCGACAAGCACCATGTCGTTCAGCACGATTGACTTGGAGTCGATGTCAATATTTGGCTCGAAGGTGAAAAACGAGTTCAGATAGTCAATCTTGCAGCCGCCATTGCGAATCCCGAGCTTGCCATTAATCGAAGGCTTTTGAGGCGTCCCCGACACCAGGATCTCTCCCACCCCGGTGCCTTGCAAACGCGAGACGAGACCCGTGACGAAAGGCGAAATGAGACCCAGCTGCAACGAGTCCATCTTGATGGCAAAATCAAGGTTATCATCTTCCTTTTCAAGGAAATAGGTTCCTAAGATATCCAAGGTCTTTCGTCCCTGGTTCTCGATTCCCACATCAACATTGATGGCCTTTTCGTCATTGTCCCAATGGCTGTCAACATGTGCATCACCAATATAGTCGTTGTTCATTCCCAAGTCGTTGATGACAAGTTGGGCATCGACGACAGGCTTCTCGTTCTCCCTTCCCATCCAGGCATTGCCCGAAATGAAGCCATCGGCATCAAAGCCCATGGTACGGAAAAGCAGGTCGAAATTGGAGACATCGAACTTATTGAAACTCACGTTGATGGTGTCGCCATCAGTTTTCGGCACCACGCCATCAGCCATCAGTCGCTGCTGGTTATGGCAAAATTCGAGATTCGAGATTTTGATGCGCTTGTTGGCCACTTCGATATAGTTCTTCGGGTTGATGCACCACACCGAATCGTTGATGGTCAGGTCTGCCTGGCGAATCCAGAACGAAGCACCCAAGTCGTTAGGCACACAGCAGCCATTGACAAGGGCCTTGTTGTGGTCGGCATCAGAGAGGTCGTTCCACGACAAGGTATTGAATATGGTGTCGTTCTTGAGAAGGACGTCATAGGTGAACCTATCAAGGCCGAAAACCGTCGTATCGACAGATGTGCTATCGCGCCAGACAATCTTGTTAATGGACAAGGTGGAAGCCGATCCATCAATGACTGGATGCTTTTTCAGTTCAACATTTTCGAGGCGGACAGAGCCATAGTCAATCTGTTTCGAACGCATCGTGAAGTTCAGCAAATGCGAACGCGAAGTGAAGGTGCCATTCAAGGTCGTATTTTTCGCCACGGTCAAGTTAGGCAGTAGCAGACGAGTCAATTCGTGCGTGTCTTTCAAGGTCATGTTCATATAGAAGTCTTGGTCGGCATTATGCTTCACCCTATAATTCATGAATTTCTCCAGCTGCTGGTCCCATAACGGCACCTCGACATAGTAATCGAAATGTTCCTTCAGGCTGTTTGGCAACGAGTTGAGATTCATCTGCCCGGCCATCTCCAGATTGAAGAAGTCGCAGTCCATGTTGATGCGGCGCATAATGAGATTGTCGTTGACGATGGAAGCCGTGAAGTTGTCCATGGCATATTCGCCGCGGCTATTTTTGAACAAGGTATTGGTGATGTTCAATGTACCTTCGAGGTCGTCGATGTCGAAACCCGTCATTTTGACTGTAAGGTGAGTGGAAAGATTCGAGATGCTGTCGTTTTTCAGGATATTGAGACCCGCCAAATCGGCATTGCGGATAACAGCCGTAAAATCCGACTTAGGCTTTTTACGATTCTCGAAATCAATCAGACCGACGAAATCGAGATCCAAATCGTTGTCAAACACGCTAAGCTTTCCGTTGAAACGATCCTCGTTCAAGCTACCGTCAACCTTAATTCTGTCGATGAAATTACCTAGTAAATCAACACGATACACATTGCCATCGACATCAAATTTCGCCTTGCCTTTCTTAGGAAAATTCATGGAGACATTGGCCGCCAAGTCGAGCGCACCCACCGTCTTTTCGATGTTGGCCAGCTTACCCACATCGACTCTTTCGACATTCACGAAACCAGCGAATTTATTGTTGCCATCTTCATCGCATACCCTGCCTATGTTGGCGTTGACATTGCCGATATTCGATTTCAAATCAATCTTCGAATCGAAGTTGACGTATGAACCGTTGAAGTCGAGGCGAAGCGAACCACGCGTCATGGGTTTCAGCGATTCGGGCAAAGGAATAGTGCCCGTACGACCAGGAATACCGAAATTCGCCAAGTCGTCATACGAGAACAGCATCTTACTGATATTCAGCGTATGGAAACCATTTTCAAAGTCCAATGGATGCATGGTCAGTTTGCCTTCGAGATGGGTAATATTGCCGAAATCGCAAACCAGACTATCAACGGTAAAATGCTCGATAGGTCCCGTGAACAGAGCTTCGAAAAGCAGCCTGTCAGGCATCTTATACATCACCGGAGCAAAGACACCGATATCCGAGAGCAGAATGTCAGTAGGATGTATTCGTGCGTCAAAACGAACAGAATCAACAAAATAACTTATATCCTCGAAATCATTGTAGAGCATGTGCAAGTCGAGGTCAAGCTGGCTGTTGTTGGTCGAAATCTTCAGGCCATCAAGGAAGATACCCTTTGAGCACACCAGGGCATCAGTCTTGAAGGCTTTCAGTTCAAACCCACTCAATTCATTGGCCGTCAACGACTTTATCGACGCGCTGATGGAATCGCCATTGATGAGGACATCGTAAGCATCAAGGTTAATGTCGTCAACATCGATATGGGCGTAATCCATAGCATGTTGCTGGGTCTTGAGCGAATTGGAGCGGTTCTGATTCCAAAGCATGAAATCGACATCCTTCAGCAGCAGGCGGTCGATACGGATGGGCAGGCTTCCCTCTTTCGGCTCACGTTCCTTATCCGAGCTGAAAAAGTCGATGATAAACTGCAGGTTCATGACGTCTTCGCCTTCATACGTCACCAGATTGGCTTCCGTTCGGTCCAATTCCACCTTTCCAAGATGCAAGTCACCCTCAAAGGCGTCGCTGTAGAAGAACTGCGCGCTTATCTTGTCAGAAGAGAGCAACACATTGTCTTTTTGGTCTTTAGCGAGAACATCTTCGAGAATCACATTCAAGTCGGGTGAAATGTAAAGTCGGCCTATCTTGAATTCGACACCAAGATTTTCGGAGAGATAGCCGCTGGCCACACGAACCGCAAACTTCTGAATAATAGGGTCTTGTATGGCGATGAACAGGCTCACGAAAACCGACAACACCACCATAATTAAAACTAAGATGCTATGGATAATCTTTTTTTTAATAATTTTGACCCTCCAAATTTAAGCTTCAATTTAAGCTATGAACGAATATATTCTAGGCATCGAATCATCATGCGACGACACCTCAGCCGCAGTGCTTCAAGGCACGTGCGTGTTGTCGAATGTCATTGCTAGTCAGAAAGTTCACGAGAAATACGGAGGCGTTGTCCCCGAACTCGCATCGCGTGCTCACCAGCAAAATATCATCCCCGTCATCGACACGGCTTTGAAGGACGCAAAGATAGATAAAAATCAATTAAGTGCCATCGCTTTTACGCGCGGCCCTGGTCTTTTAGGTTCTTTGCTCGTAGGAACCTCATTTGCAAAGGCTTTCGCCCAAACCTTGAACATCCCGATGGTGGAAATCGACCACATGAATGCCCACATTCTGGTGCATTTTGCCACCGATGCCACCCATACCGAAGTGCCTGACTTTCCATTTCTCTGCCTCACCGTTTCGGGCGGACACACCCAAATCGTGGTGGTGAAAGACTATTTCGACATGGAAGTCATCGGCAAGACCATCGACGACGCTGCGGGTGAAGCCTTCGACAAGACAGCCAAGATTCTCGGTCTGCCCTACCCTGGCGGTCCCGTCATCGACAAGCTCGCCAAGATTGGCAACCCCGAAGCCTTCCAGTTTGCCAAACCTCAGATTCCCGACCTCGACTACAGCTTCAGCGGCCTGAAAACCAGCATCCTATACACCGTCCGCGACAACCTCAAGATCAATCCCAACTTCATCGAAGAGAACAAGGAAGACCTCTGCGCCTCGGTGCAGAAGACCATCATCGACATCCTCATGAACAAGTTGGTGAAAGCCTCGAAGCAGACGGGCATAAAAACCGTCGCCATCGCCGGTGGTGTGAGTGCCAACAGCGGGCTGCACGACGCCATGCTGGCCATGGGCGAGAAATACCATTGGAAGGTGTTCATCCCTCGCCTCAGCTACAGCACCGACAACGCCGCCATGGTGGCCGTGGCCGGTTACTACAAGTTCCTTCGTGGCGAGTTCGCCACGCAAGACCTCACCCCATACGCACGCCAGAGTCTGAATATATGAACTGGACCGACCTACTCTCTACCAGACGCTGCGCCCAGCCGCAAAAGAGCGACGACATACGCACCTCGTTCCAACGCGATTACGACCGCATCATCTTTTCGAGTGCCTTCCGCCGTTTGCAGAACAAGACGCAAGTCTTCCCTCTGCCCGGTGCCATCATGGTGCATAACCGACTGACACACAGTTTAGAAGTAGCCAGCGTAGGGCGCAGCATCGCCCGCATGGCCTACAAGAAACTCATTGTCATCCACCCCGAGTTGAAAGACGTCATCAGCGACATCGACACGGTGGTCGCTTCTGCCTGCCTGGCCCACGACTTGGGCAACCCGCCTTTCGGCCATTCGGGCGAAGATACCATCAGCAGTTTCTTCAACGACGGCGACGGCAAACGTTTTGAGAGCCAAGTGCTTCCCGAGCAGTGGAGCGACCTCATAGCCTTCGAGGGCAACGCCAACGCCTTCCGCCTACTCACCCACCAGTTCAACGGTCGGCGCGAAGGCGGATTCTCACTCACCGCAGCCACCCTCGCCACGCTGATAAAATACCCATACCCTTCCTACAACAAAGGTAACCGCAAGAAATACAACATCTTCCACTCCGAAATCGCCACCTTTGAGGAAATCATGGCCGAATGCGGCATCCCGCGCATCGACGCGTCGTCGCTCGTGTATGCACGCCATCCGCTTTCCTACATGATGGAGGCTGCCGACGATATCTGTTACCTCGTCCTCGACATGGAAGATGCCCACAAACGCGGCATCATCAGCACACACGACATCGAAGACTGCTTCATCAGCTTCTTCGACCGCAACAACGACAAGGACTTTTACCGGCATAAAGAACTGGCCTACAGCCAGGTAAGCGATACCAACGAGCGCATGGCCTTCTTGCGCGCCATGCTCATCAACAAGCTCGTCGGTTGCGTCAGCGACATCTTCGTCGCCAACTACGACGCCATCATGGAAGGCCGTTTCGAGAAGAGCCTCATCGCGCATCTGCCCGACTTCGAGGAACAAGCCTTGGAGCAATGCCGTGCCGCTTCGGTAAGCCACATCTACCGTCACCCTTCAGTGGTGAAGGTCGAGCTTACGGGCTTCAACGTCATCGGGACCCTGATGGGCGACTTCTGCGAGGCCATCACAAGCCCCAACACTGCCTACAACAAGAAACTCCTTTCGCTCATTCCCGAGCAGTTCATCAGCAGCACTGACGACACCTACGCGAAACTGCAATGCGTCGTCGATTTCATCTCCAACATGACCGACCTCTATGCCGTGCAGCTCTACAAGGACCTACGTGGTATCGAATGAATCACACTCTGTAAAAACACACGACTTCGCGTTTTGCATGCGGCAAGATATAGATAAAAACAACCTTTGCCTCAAGTATTTCACCATTTCGAAGCAATCATGAACATCACAGTCATAGGCGAAACCAACATCGACATCCGCACAAAGGCAACAGGTCAGCTCAACGGCAATGGATGCACCCCATCGGTCATCTCATTCCACTTTGGCGGCGTGGCCCGAAACATTGCCGCAAATCTTTCCCAAATGGGTCACAACGTGCGACTTATGACGCTTTTTGGCAATGACGATTACGCATCTCAACTAAAACAAGACTGCGAAAAAAGAGAAATAAAGCTAGACCTTTCCGACATGAAAGACGGCTATCACAGCCCATTTTTCCTTAGCCTCACCGACGAAATCGGCAACGTAAAGACCGCCTTTTCCGACATGGAAATCAACAACTTGATGGACAAAGAATGGATTGAAAGCAAAATGAGCGAAATCAACCGAGCTGACATTGTCGTTGCCGACACTTTGCTTGATAAAGAAGCTCTCGCTTTCCTGATTGACCATTGCGATGTCCCGGTTTTCATCGACACCGTTTCTCCCAACAAGGCTGTCCGTTTGGCCCAAGCCTTGAAAAAGTCACGCCGAGGCATCTTTGCCCTCAAGTGCAACCAACAAGAAGCCTTCGCCTTGACAAGTATCGGAAATCCAAAGACTTCCGCCATTGCGCTAAACCGATTAGGCATCGAGCACGTGTATGTCACACTGGGTGCCGATGGCGTCATTTACAGCGATGGAGCGGATGCTTTCCACGCCCCTGCCCTATCCGCCAATGTCGTCAATGTGATGGGATCAGGCGACGCTTTCCTTGCCGGAATCATTGACGCCTTCAGCAAGGGCAAAAAAGGAGAGGCCGCCCTTCCCTACGGACTGGCAGCCTCTAAAACCATTATCGAATCAAGCGACGATTAAACCATCTTCTTGGCTTCTTCCAGAATCATGTTGGCAAAGCGTTCGGCCTCGGCCTCGCTCTTGCCTTCGGAATAGATGCGGATGATGGGCTCGGTATTCGACTTGCGCAGATGCACCCAACCTTCCTCAAAGTCAATCTTCACACCATCGATGGTGGTCACCTTTTCGTTCTTGAACTTTTCGGCAAACTTAGCCAAGATGCCATCGACATCGGTGGTTGGCGTCAACTGTATCTTGTTTTTCGACATGAAATAGGCAGGATATTCCTTCTTCAGTTCGGAGCATTTCACCTTTTTCTCAGCCAGCTGAGTCAGGAACAAAGCCGTTCCCACCAAGGCATCGCGACCATAGTGGATTTCAGGATAGATGACGCCGCCATTGCCTTCGCCACCAATCACGGCACCCACTTCCTTCATCTTTTCCACCACATTCACCTCTCCTACTGCGGCTGCATAATACTCGCAACCATGATTGTGGGTCACATCGCGGAGAGCGCGAGTTGACGACAGGTTGGAAACCGTCGGGCCAGGCGTGTGCTTGAGGATGAAGTCGGCAACCGAAACCAAAGTATATTCTTCACCGAACAGTTCACCATCTTCCTTGACGAAGACCAAGCGGTCAACATCGGGATCGACGACCACACCGAAATCGCAGCCTTGCTCTTTGACATAGCTGCAAATCTGAGTCAGGTTTTGGGCCAGAGGCTCAGGCGTGTGGGCGAAATTTCCTGTCGGTTCGCAGTTCAGTTCAAGCACTTCCTTCACGCCCAAGGCGCGCAGCATCTTAGGAATGGCAATGCCACCCGTCGAGTTCACCGCATCGACAGCCACCTTGAAATTGGCCTTCTCAATCACCTCGCGATTGACCAATGGCAACTTGCACACCATTTCGACATGCTTATCCATCCAACCGTCAACTTGCTGATAGCTACCAATTTGCTCAATCGGAACGAAATCGAATTCATCCTTGGCAGCCACATCGAGCAGCCAAGCACCTTCGGCGGCAGAGATAAACTCGCCCTTGTTATTGAGAAGCTTCAAGGCATTCCACTGTGCCGGATTATGCGAAGCCGTGAGGATGATGCCAGCATCGGCCTTCAGTCCCGTGACAGCGATTTCGGTGGTTGGCGTGGTGCTCAAGCCAATGTCAAGCACATCGGCACCCATGGCCTGCAAAGTGCCGCAAACCACTTGATTGACCAAGAAGCCCGACATACGGGCATCGCGGCCAACAACAATCTTCGGACGCTTGACGCCACCGTGTTGGATAAATTTGACAAATGCAGCGGTGAATTTCACCATATCGATGGGTGTCAGGTTATCACCCGGAGTGCCACCAATGGTGCCACGAATACCTGAAATCGACTTGATGAGTGTCATATCAATTAGCTTTCATTGTTTTGTTCAATCTTGAAGTCCAGAATTACTGGATAATGGTCTGAAAGTTTCTTCTTTATGCAATTGAATTGCAAGGGTTTCACACCATCATTGCCCCAAATGTAATCGATGCGAAGCAAAGGCAACTTGCCGCCATAAGTCGGCTTGATGCCTTTCCCTACCTTCACAAACGTATCATTGAAGCCTGCTTTCTTCATTTGTCGGTAAGTGTAGGAAAGCGGTGCATCGTTGAAGTCGCCACAAACGATGATAGGAGCATCAACTTCAGGCATTCCCTCGATGACATCCTTGATTTCGTCGCTGCGACGCACAAAAGCTGTCTGCAATTTCTTCACGATTGTCTTTCTTACCGTATCCAATTCTTCCGACATCACCTCGGGTAGCGAGCCAATTTCCTCATCTGTAATACTATATGACAGCAGATGCACATTGGCAACATAAAACTTTCCCTTCTCGCCAGCATCCACCGACACCATGACTCCGTAGGTGTTTTCCTTGCCGAAACCAGTGTCATCGGCAACTTTCTGCAAAGGATAACGCGAGAAAATCACATTACCGCCATAATTCCTTTTCAGATTGTAATATACGTATGGATAGCCTGCTGTCTGGGCAAACATCTCAATGCACTGCTGACGTGTACTTCCTTCCTTGAACGAGCGCGAAAACTCCTGAAAGCAAACCACATCTGGCGATTGTTGCCCCACTTCGGCCAGCACTTCATTCACAAACTCCACCTTCGTACTTCTGCCATCTACATGGTCGAAATTATGAATATTATAGCTCATCAGACGGATGCCATCAGTCTCTTCAACAGGGCTGCCAAAGGCGTAAGATTTGCCCAAGCCGGGAATCGCAATGAGCAAGGCTATCACCGAAATCCATGCTTTTTTCGACCACATCAGCACCAAGAGCACAAGCACAAAGCAATTATAGAAGAAAATCTCCCAAAATGCCAGTCCGAAAAACGATGCCCAGACGAATCGCTTTGGCGAGATGAAACAGCTTATCACACTCATTGTCATAGCTGCCAAGCCGACGAGAGCCAAAAGCGTAAGCAGGGCAACCACAATCTTGCCCAACACGCTTCTCTGATTTCTTTGCATTTTTACCATAACTAACTATTTTTGAACAAGAACGCTTTCTCTTCGTCAGTCAGGCTGGCATAGCCGTTTTTGGCCACCTTATCTAAAATGGCGTCGATGTCACGCTCTTTTTTTGCCTTTTGTTGGTTGTATTCTTCATCGGAACGAGGGCTAGGTTCTTCCCTTACCTCCTCGTAACTGGTATATTCAAAGTCATTTCCGCGTTTCTTGGAATGGAACAGTTTGCCCCAGCTGAAATCGGTGCGCAGCAACAGTCCATACACAAAGCCGAAGGCCGCACCACCGAGATGCGCAATTTGCGTTCCTGGATTGGCCGCATCGATGGTCAGCACGTCGATGACTACCAAGATGATTGCCAACCACTTGTATTTGATGCCGCCGAACAGCATCATGCGCAATTCGTAATCAGGGTTATAGGCTGCAGCCGCCACAATGATGGCCAACGTCGATGCAGAAGCACCCATGACGTATGACGTCTCGCAAATCTCCTTCAAAGCGGGAAAAACATTATAGGACAGCACGAAAAACAAGGCACCGAAAAGTCCGCCCAAACCATAAGCCAAGGCGAGTTGCTTTTGCGAGAGGAACTGCACGAAGATGATGCCACCGAAATAAAGCATCCACAAATTCAGGAACAGAATCCAGAACCTTTGGTTCGACACCATATAAGTGATTACCGTCCAAGGGCGATGAGCCAGCTGAGTGAACGAAGCCGGCAATGCCAAAAACGAAGCCAAGAGGTTCGGCCCTTCCATCTTGAAAAGCCACATCGTCACGCCACAGAGCGCCAACAGCAACCACACAGCCACGTTGGCGATAATCAAATAATTGAGAACGGTTTTCTGAGCGAAGAACCTTTTTATCGACTCGCCAAAACTCGGCCGCTGAAAGCCGTATCCGTTATTTCTCATGTATGGATTCATCCGTACAGTTCTCCTTTCTTCTTCCAGTGAAGAATCAATATCAATCCGAACAACATGCCGCCCAAGTGGGCAAAGTGCGCCACATTGCCGCCACCCACAAAGCCACTGATGAGTTCGATGACCGCATAACCAATGACGAACCATTTTGCCCTAATCGGGAACAGGAAATAAAGGTAAATCATCGAGTTGGGAAACATCATTCCAAAAGCCAAAAGCAAACCATAGATGGCACCCGAAGCTCCAACAGTCGTCATCAAGTTGAGGTATCTATCCATCGAGAGAACCATGTTCCCGCCTAAATCTACGCTTTCAAAACCAGCAAGTTGCGTCGCATACTGGATATACTGCACGCCTTCCTGGCACAAACCGGCACCCAGACCACAAACCAAATAAAACAGCAAGAAACGCTTCGAGCCCCAGATGTTTTCCATATTGGCGCCAAACATCCACAAAGCGAACATATTAAAGAACAAATGCTCGAAATTGCCGTGCATGAACATGTAGGTCACGATTTGATACAGGCGAAATCCCGAGGCTTTAAAGAAATGTAAGCCTAAAATGTCATTCAAGTCGATGTTGAATTTCCTTAGCGTAAAGGTTGCCAAGAACATCAACACATTGATAATCAAAAGGTTCTTGACAACTGTAGGTAAAACCCTAAATCCCGTTGGGCTATATTGTTCATTCATATTCTCAATTGAATTTTTGGAGCAGTTCCTCCATATTTAAAATAACATACGTTTTCTTTCCATTGGGAGCCGTTTCGGCCACATTGCATGCAAACAGTTGGTCAACAAGATTTTGCATCTCCATCTCTGAAAGTGCCTTGTAGGCTTTGATGGACAATTGCGAAGCCATGGTCTTGGCCAGATTCAGCTTCCTATCTAACTGCAAATCACTGCGGTTTATTTTGTAGCTCTCGACAATTTTCTCAAGCAGCTGTACGGCATCGCAGCCAGCCGAGTCGGATGGCGTTCCGTTCACCATGAAAGTGGTGGCATTGACTTGTTCGAGACTAAAGCCAAGGCCCTCAAGTTCGGGCAGCAGTTCCTTCAGCAGCAAGGCATCGTTCATATTCACCGAAAATGGCTGCGGAAACAGTTCCTGTTGCGAAGCGCCACTACGGTTTTCAAGTTCTTTGAGATACTTCTCGAAAAGGATGCGCGTGTGCGCCAAATGCTGGTCGATGAGTAGCACCCCAGACTTCACCGAAGTCAGGATATACGACTGATTGATTTGCAGGAATTGACACTTCGGTTTCTCCTCAACTCTTGTTTCAACGAAATCATTATCAGCATTTTGCGCATCAACACGATCGCCATAGAGCAAACGCCAATCGGGCGATACTGGCATGCGGTCATGATGGAACGAACCACTGCCGACCGATGATTTATTGTATGAAGGCGTCTGCTGGAACGGATTGTAGTTCGCATCGAAAGGCACCGTAGGAACCACCAAAGGATTGGATTCGTCAGAAACCACGCCGAAGTCGATGCCCGAGTCGGCAGGCTCGTCGAAATCGATGAGAGGCGAAAGGTTGTGCTGGCCTATGGCCTTGCGCACCGCCGCATGAAGTACGGCATACACCAACTTGACATCCAAGAAGTTGACCTCAGTCTTGGTTGGATGGATATTGATATCGATGTCGGCAGGATCCACCTCGATATTCAGGAAATAGCCAGGGAAACTGTCGCTCGGAATCATTTCCATATAGGCATTCTCGATGGCATGATGCAAATAGGCGTGCTTGATGAAACGCTTGTTCACAAAGAAATACTGTTCGCCACGCGTCTTCTTGGCGCACTCGGCTTTCAGTATATAGCCATGAATGCGCACATGGTCGGTTTCCTGATTCACGGAGAGCAGCTTCTCGTCGTAAGTGTTGCCAAACAGCCCCATGATGCGCTGTTTGAGGTTGCCTGGATAGAGGTGATACAACTCCTTGCCATCGCTATTGAGCGTGAAGCCGACTTCGGGATGCATCAGCGTGACACGGGTAAATTCCTCAACCACATGACGCATCTCAGCTGCCGTCGATTTCAGGAAGTTCCTGCGTGCTGGCACATTGAAGAACAAGTTCTTGATAGCGAAGGAAGTACCGACAGGCATCGGCACCAAAGTCTGTTCCTTGACCACCGAGCCTTCGTTGACGATTTTCGTACCCACCTCATCTTCGCTGCGGCGCGTCTTCAGCTCAACTTGTGCGATGGCCGCGATGCTGGCCAAGGCCTCGCCACGGAACCCCATGGTGCGGATGGCGAACAAGTCTTCCGCCTTACTGATCTTGGAAGTGGCATGACGCTCGAAGCACAGGCGCGCATCGGTTTCCGACATGCCGCAGCCATTGTCAGTAACCATGATGAGCGTCTTTCCCGCATCCTTCACCACCAAGTCGATTTGCGTAGCACCAGCATCCAACGCATTCTCCATCAACTCTTTGACTGCCGATGCAGGGCGCTGGATGACCTCGCCTGCCGCTATCTGGTTGGCAACGCTGTCGGGTAGTAATTTTACGACATCTTGACTCATCTTTTCAACTTTCCACTTTAATACTTCCTGTATAGATTGCTTCGTCGTTCCTCCTCGCAATGACGCAAAGCGTCAACTCTCCACTTTCAACTTTCAACTTTCAACTAACTATTTCCCCATCAAACCACTGACGATGTTGGTAAGCAGAGGCGTGCAAAAGACATAATAGAAAATGAACAAGATAACTGCCCCCCATAGGACACGGCGTATCAGCCTATTACGTTGGTCAGCCTTGCTTTCTTCCTCGCCACCATGGCCCCATTTGCGGCGCATTTCATATCGAAGCTGTTCTTCATGGCTGAGTTCGGTATCCAGGCCCATCTCTGCCTTTTTCTGCTTGCGGGCTTCAAGTTCGGGGTCATAAAACCGAGGGATGTAGTTGAATTTTCTTGGTGTATGTTTATAGAAGAATCCCATTTTTATCTTTTTTTGAATCCTTTATTAGTTCTCCATAAAATTTGACAAAGATACGAATTATTCTTCGAACCTATTTGATTATTCGCAAAAATTCACTTTTAACATTTTTACAACAAATTAAACCACAACAAAATAACAAGTTATCAACAGCATTTGTTGATTAATTTTCAACGAATAAAAAAAAGTGCAAAGTTGATTTCCTATATTTGCATTTCCTTAATTTAGAAGGAGCAAAATGGAAATAACACATTAAACAACCTAATTATCAACATCAAATTATTAACATTAAATTATTATCTATGAAAAAGTTACTTACTTTTTTCGTGGCAATGATTGCCTCCATCAGTTTGATGGCACAGGTGACATCATCCAACATCAGCGGTAAGGTGACCGATGGAAACAAGGTCGCTTTGGCTGGTGCAACTGTTGTCGCCACTCACACTCCATCAGGTTCACAGTACTACTCTGTAGCCGACGCCAACGGTGCTTACCGTTTGCTCAACATCCGTCCCGGTGGTCCTTACAAGATTGAGGTCCGCATGGTTGGTTTCCAAACCACCATTCAAGAGGGCATCTCCGCTACTCTGGGTGAAACAAAGATCTTGAACTTCAAGATGCAAGAAGAATCCATTGGCCTGGGCGAAGTCACCATCGCTGGTGAAGCTATCCCAAGTGGCATGGACAGCGACCGCGCTGGTGCCACCACCGCCATCACTTCAGAGCAAATCAACAACCTCCCAACGGTTACCCGTAACCTGAACGATGTGTTGTCACTCACCCCACAAGCTGCTTCAAACACCAGCGGTTTGGCTATCGGTGGCGGTAACTATCGTCAATCATACGTTACCGTTGACGGTGCTGCCTTCAACAACGCTTTCGGCATTGGCCAGAACTTGCCTTCAAACGGCAGCCCAATCTCACTGGACGCTCTGGAACAGATGACCATCAACGTCACTCCTTTCGATGTCCGCCAAAGCGGCTTCACCGGCGGTGCTATCAACGCCGTGACCAAGAGCGGTACTAACGAATGGCACGCTACCGTTTACGACTTCTTCCAGAACAACAACCTGAAAGGTTACTATGTGAACGATAACGCTTTGACCAACACCTATTCATTGAATAATACCACTGGTTTCTCGGTTGGTGGTCCTATCGTAAAGAACAAGTTGTTCTTCTTCATCAACGCTGAATACACTGCCGACAACCTCCCAGGTTCGAACAGCGTTGCCCGCACCACTGAAAGCCAAGCTTTCGGTGAAGACGTCAACGAAAACCGTCCTACCGTCGAAATGATGGACGAAATCAAGGGCTTCCTCGCTGAAAACTTCAATGGTTACAACCCTGGCCGTTATCAAGGCTACTCACTGTCAACTCCTGACTACAAGGTCTTGGCTCGTTTGGACTGGAACATCAACGACAACAACAAGTTGAACATCCGCTTCAGCAACACCCACTCAGCTTATTCTAACAACCCATCATCATCCATGTCGCCTCTGGGCGCTACCAACACCAACTTCACATACGGTGGTATCAACTACAGCTTCAACCGCTACAGCGAAGGCCGTCAATCAGCTTACGCTCTGCCTTTCGAAAGCGCTCGTTACCTCCAAGAACAAAACTTCATGTCAGCTGCTGCTGAATTGAACACCCGCGTCATGGCTGGCCGTGGCAACAACATGGTCCGCTTGGCTTGGTCACATCAATATGAACCACGTTCGTTCCAAGGCGGTTTGTTCCCAACTGTTGACATTCTGAGCAACGAAGGCTGTGCCGATGGCCGCACTGCTATGTACACCAGCTTCGGTCCAGACCCATTCACATACGGTAACCTCCGTGACGTCCAAACCGCTATCGCTACCGACGAATTCAGCTGGGCTACTGGCATCCACAACTTCACCGCTGGTCTGCAATACGAATGGAACCGCACCCAAAACGGCTTCATGCAAGGTGGTGCAGGTTGGTACATCTACAACTCTTGGGATGACTTCAAGAACGATGTCCTTTATGGTAATGCTGCTCCAGCTCTGTATATGATTACCCATGGTAACAACAACGAACTCGCACAGATGTTCCCATCATTCGACTATGCACAAGGTTCTGCTTACTTCCAAGACGAAATGAACCTCAGCGAATACTTCAAGCTCGCTGTGGGTCTCCGCCTCGAAATGCCTTACCTGAGCAATCCTAACAACAATTACAATAAGGAATTTGCTGAAGGTTGGGACGAAACCGTCGTCGATGCCAACGGTGTCGAGACCAAGGTTCACCACGCCATCGGCGATGCCACCGAAACTTCATTTGCCGGCCTCAGCACTGCTGACCTTCCAAACCTTCGCGTGAGCGTTTCACCTCGTATCGGTTTCAACTGGGATGTTCTCCACAACCGTAACCTCATCCTCCGCGGTGGTAGCGGCCTCTTCACCGGCCGTATCCCATTCGTGTGGATGGTTTCTGCAATGGGTAACGCTAACGTCCTCCAAAACCAATACATTGCCAACGCTTCTACTGGTTTGAATCCTATCCACTTCCACCAAGACATCAACGCACAGTTGGAAGAAGTCTATGGTGGTGCTTTCCAAGCACAAGACCTTGCCGCTCCTACTGCTGCTACCATCATCTCCAAGGACCTCAAGATGCCTTCGGCATGGAAGAGCTCACTCGGTTTGGATGCTAAGCTCCCTGGCGGCATCAAGGCTACCGTTGAAGGTATCTTCAGCTACAACTACAATGAAGTGTATGCTTCACAACTCGGTTACAAGCAAGCTGGCGAAGTCACCCTCGATGGTGAGCACCAAGCTCGTCAACTCTGGGAATCAGAAAACGTCAAGAACAGCACTGGCGCTAAGATGACTGGTTACTACCTCCACAACGAAAGCCAGCTCCACGGCTACTACTACAGCGTCAACGCTCAGTTGAGCAAGAACTTCAGCAATGGTCTTGGCATGATGGCTGCTTACACCCACAGCAACGCCAAGAGCCTCAGCGACGGCAGTGGCGACCAAATCTCCGAATTCGTCAACACCTACAACGTGAACGGCAACAACGCTCCTGAACTCGGTTACTCCAACTACGTTGCTCCTAACCGCGTCATCGCCAACCTCAACTACACCTTCTCACACGACAAGCTCGGTACCAACGTCGGCCTGTTCTACGAAGGCTTCAACATTGGCTTCTTCAGCGGCTATTCATACTCAAGAGTTTCTTACGTGATGAACAACGTGAGCGGTACCTCTGCTTATCAACTCCTCTACATCCCAACCAACGAAGACCTCAACAACATGAACTTCGTCAGCGAGGAAAACAAGGAAGCTTTCAAGAGCTTCATCGAAAACGATGCTTACATGAGCACACACCGTGGCCAATACGAACAGCGCAATGCTATCGTTACTCCTTGGCTCAACCGCATCAACTTCCACATCGCTCAAGACTTCAACTTCAAGGTTGCTGGCAAGACCAACACCATCGAAGTTGCTGCTGACATCAAGAACATTGGCAACCTCCTCTACAACAAGTGGGGTTCATACAAAGTGCTGAGCAACAACGTCGTCCTCGACTATGCTACCGATGCTGACGGCAATGGCACCTACACCTTCACCGAACCTACCTGGAAGGACTACGCCAACACCGCTTCAACTTGGTCAGCTGTTTTGAGCTTGCGCTACAAGTTCTAATAACCGATAAGTTATTCAACAAAAAAGCACCTCGTTGAGGTGCTTTTTTTTGTTTATTCCGACCATGGGAACATCGCCAACCGATAAGGAGCAAAACCCATCGGGATGAGATTCAACTCCACATCGTGTTGCTTTATCTTGGGCGCGGCCACTGGCAGTTTCGGGTCGCCCTTGTCGGGTTCCCAATCAATCAGGTCTGCTTTCACCTTAATATATATAGGTGCCGCATCCATGCCCCAACGGAAATAAGCAGGCAAGTCCTTGAAGCTCACCTCCGCCTCGTCAAGCGAATGTGCATTCAAGGAATAACGGAACTCATGCCAGCGTTCCTCGTTGAGTTCATAATAGTTGCCTTCCTTGGCTTGCAGGTTGAGGGCAAACACCAAAGGACCGTATGTGACAAGACCATATTTCCCGCCATCCACAAAACCATTGTATTCATACGCTGCGCTGGCAGGTTCCATGATGCCCCAATAAGGCTGCGTGCCGTTGAAGTCGGCAAACTTTTCCATTCCCTTTACCAAGGTCGGCTGCATCTTCAAGCGTAGTTCCACGACATCGCCTTGCTGCCATTCCCTTTCGATATGGAAGAAGCCATCGCGTGGAGCCAAACGCATCCGAGTGCCGTTGATGGCAATTTCGTATTGTTCGCACCAATCGGGCATACGCAGTTTCAGGATTTCACCATCAGGCATGGCATCGACATGAAACACAACGCTTTCGCCAAAAGGATAGTTCGTTTCCATTTGTATGTCGTAGCGACCATCCTTTGTCTTCAGTCGGGCGGGACCATAGCCAAGCACCATCAACTCATTTTGCTGGTTGTGCATGAACATATTAATAATGTAGTTAGGCAAGGCGCGGTTGATATTGGCAGAGCAGCAGGTCGGGTCGTGAATCACCTTATAATATTGTCCGTCGTCGCGAATCTTGAGATGCACGCCTGGAATGCGGTTCATGGCGGTTGTATAGACACTCAAGTCGAAATAAGCACTCACCGAAGAGGCCAAGGCGTTGAACACATCGCGCTCGATGCGGTCGCCATAGCGGCTGTCGCCCGTGGCACGTGCCATCCAGACGTTCGACCAGAGGAAATCCGACACATCGCAAGCCTCGGCAGCCTCGAAGGCACCGATGCCGTGGAAAAACTCGTTGGACGAGTTGGCACCGTGAGGCAACATAAAGTGCTGCTGCACAAACTCGTAGGCATTGACCGATGCCGCAAGATAATCGGGGTTGGCATTCCATGTGTAAGCGGCAGCGCAGAGTTTGGCGCTCTCGTTGAAGGTGACGCCATGGCAGATGGCCGAGCGCATGAAGTCGTTGTCATAGACCCACGACTGCAGATAGCCACTCTCAAAGTTCCTGAATACCTTCATGGCGCGGTCGGCATACTGTATCTTTCCCGTCAGGCGGCTAAGTTCAAGCATGTTCTCCAAGCCAACGATTTTGCGCATATTATCCAATTCGACACCGCTCAAAGGATATTTTTCCTTCTCACGGTCGAAAATCGGGAACTCGTCATACACATTCTCAAGCATCGCGAGCACCCTTTCATCGCCCGTGGCCGAATAGTAAGCCAAGGCAGCGCGGCCAAACACCGCTTCGCTCCAGTACATGCCATAGTCGCCTTCCGTAGTACCCCATTTCTCGACATAGTCCTTGTTGTTCGACATGATGTAGCCATTCGGCTTCTGGCGTGCCACCACTGCTTCCATGATGCGGCGCGAGCGGTTCATCAGCAAGGTGTCGTCCATAATGAAGCCCAGTCGGGTGACGCCGTCGGCATAATAGCCCGTCTGCTCATAATGCCACCAGCCAGGTTCATCGGCACTCTCCCATCCCTTCACGAACTCGGTGAAGTCGTCACCCAAGTTCTTGGTCAGGCCGCGAGCCGCCATGCCACACCAATCGTGGAGCCATCCTTCGGGTTTCACCTCGCCAACGGCAAAAGGCACATACGATTCTTTCACATTCTGCGCATTCGATGGATTGACGAACAAAGCCGACAACACAATGGCAATCAATAAGTTTCGTTTCACTTTCATATTATTTTCACCAATTTAGATGCGCAAAATTAGGAAAATAGTATTTTTGCAAATTGATAAACGATTGAGAATTTTGGTTTTAGTTAGATAATCATGTTTGAGGAAGACGAAGAATACGAGGAATACGAAGAAGAGATGAAGAAGGCCCTGACTCGTTTTGAGGACATGCTGAAGACGGGCGAGACAGATTATTTCGACAGCGAAGAACTGGAATACATCATCGATGAATACATCCAGAAAGGCAACCTGAAGAAATCGCGGCGGGCCATCGACTTGGCCATCGCCCAACATCCAGAGAGCAACATACTGAAAATCAAGGAGGCACGGCAACTGCTTTTGGAAAACCATCCACAAGATGCGTTTGAACTGATTCAACATGCCGAGCGCGACGAAGAAGACCCTGACTATTTTCTCACCCTTGGCTCGTGCCTTGCCGCCTTGGGCAAGTCGGAAGAAGCCATCGACAACTATCTCACCGCCCTGCCCTATTTCGACGAGGACGAGAAGTTTGACCTATACAACGCCATCGCTTTCGAGTACAACAACCTTCGGGAATTCGACCTCGCCGTTGAGTTCTACAAAAAGGCCCTGCCTTTTGCCGACGATGTCGATACCATCTACCACGAAATCAGATGCTGTTTCCTCAGCGCGCAACGCAAGGACGACGCCCTTGCCTTTTTCCAAGGCCTCGTCGACGAAAACCCGCACAACAGCAAGGCATGGTCGAACATCGGCGACATCTACCGCATGAGTTTCCAATACGAAGAGTCCATCGACCCCTATGAGTTCGCCCTTTCCATCGACCCCGAAGACCTCTGGACCAACATGCATCTGTCGGACATCTACTACGACCTCGGTCGCTACCAAGATGCCATCGACACCCTCAACGAAGCATTGAACCACGATGTCGAGACTTCGATGATACGATCCTCACTTGGCGATTGCTACTATAGGCTCAACGACTTCGAGCATGCCGCCGAAAACTACCAGAAAGCCATCGACATCAACCCCATACAAGGAGCTGGATATGCTGGCATGGGCTACATCTTAAGCGACAAAGGCGACAGCAAACAAGCCATCAAATACTTCAATAAAGCCTACGAACTCGAACCTTGGGAAACCGACTACCTCTACTCCATCGCTGCCGACTACCGCAAGCTCAACGACTTCGACCACGCCATGGAATATCTGCAGAAAATCGAGGCCCAATCACCCGCCGACCCCGACTCCTATTTCTATATGGCCGACCTCTACGGCGAGCAAGACAAGATTGACGAAGCCATCGAGACCATACAACACGGACTGAACAAGACCAACAACGCGCCATCGCTGCTCTACCTCTTGGCTTATGCCTTCTTCCTGAAAGGCGAACACCAGCAAGGTCTCAGCGTCCTCGACCAAGCTCTCTCTGCCGACTTCGAAGGCTACAAGGAATTCATCGAATACGACAAGGAATTGCTCGGCAACGATGTCGATATCATCGATATGATTGCACAACACAAGACGCAACACGACAATCCTACTGACCCTAATACCGAGAACAATGAGAATTAAAGACTACCTATACATCTTCCTGATTTCGATGGTGCCCATCGTCGAACTGCGCGGTGCCATTCCCGTAGCCTACGCCTTCCATCAATCCGACCCCAACTTCAGCATCTTCTGGTCATACATCATCATCGCCATCGGGAACATGATTCCCGTGCCTTTCATCTTCTTCTTTGCCCGCCGCATCTTGGAATGGGGGGAAGACAAGAAAGTCATCGGCAAGTTCTTCACATGGTGCCTCAAGAAAGGCGAAAAAGGCGGCGAAAAACTGCAAGCCAAAGCGGGTCGCGGCCTCTATTGGGCTTTAATGTTGTTCGTCGGAATTCCATTACCAGGAACAGGTGCATGGACCGGCACGCTTGCCGCCAGTTTCCTCGACATGGACTTCAAGAAAAGCATTTTGGCTGTCATTGGTGGCGTAGTGCTCGCCAGTGTCATCGTCGGCGTAGTTTGCATCCTAGGCTTCGGAGCCATTTTCGGAATCCAATAACAATATAATCCATGAAACTTTACGGACTCATCGGCCATCCGCTGAAACACTCCTTCTCAGCACAGATGTTCAACGGCAAGTTCCAGTACGAGCAACTCGACTGCCGATATCGCAACTTCGACCTGAAAAGCATCGAAGAACTGAAGCCTCTCATCGAGAGCCTCCCCGAACTCTGCGGATTCAACGTCACCATCCCATATAAAGAAACCATCATCCCGCTCTTGGACGAAATCGACCCTTTGGCAAAGGAAATCGGCGCCGTCAACACGGTAAAAATCAGCGAAGGAAGACTCTTGGGATACAACACAGACGCTTACGGTTTCGAGAAACTCTTGGAGAAAGCATTGAAAGAGAGAAGCATCGAGCACGCCTTGGTGTTAGGCTCGGGTGGAGCCTCGAAAGCCGTCCAATATGTGCTGCGACAGAAACAGATACCTTTCTCGGTCGTCAGCAGGAGTGCCGACAAAGGCGACTACACCTACGACACGCTCACCGATGAGGTGCTGCGCCAGAGTCACCTCATCATCAACGCGACGCCCGTGGGCATGTTTCCACACGACGATTTCCCCGAAATCCACTACCCCGTCCTCGGCAAGCAGCACATCCTCATCGACCTCATCTACAACCCCAAAGAGACCGCTTTCATGATCTTGGGCAAGGACTGGCACGCCAAAGCCTACAACGGGATGACCATGCTCGAAGAACAAGCCAAGCGCTCTTGGGAGATATTCAGATAACTTATGTTTTTGCATAAATCCAATGTATTTTTATGCAATTCATACAATCAAAACATAACTTTTGCATAAATTTTAGTAAATTTTTATGTAAATCATACAATTCAAACATAATATTTGCATAAAATTTATCGAAATTTATGCAATCATAAAACAATATTCGTATTTTTGCGCCAAATTTCAGAAACATGATAGAGCGCAACATTATCGACAAGATCCAGTATTTGCTGACAAAATACCCTGTCGTGACCATCACTGGCACACGGCAATGCGGCAAATCGACTTTACTGAGAAACGGTTTTCCTACGATGCGATATGTATCATTGGAAGATCCCGACCTTCGCGAGTTTGCCATAGATGATGCACGCGGTTTTCTCAACAACTTTGGCACGCCTCTCATCATTGACGAAGCCCAATACGCCCCAAAACTATTCTCATACATCCAGACCCGCATCGATTCTGAGGGCCAAACAGGCATGTATATCCTTTCGGGTTCGCACAACTTCTTGCTCATGGAGAGCATCTCACAAAGTTTGGCAGGAAGAACTGCCATTTTGAAAATGGCACCATTTTCCATTTCCGAGCTCACCCATGCCAACCTGCTTCCCGAACTCAACGAATGGCTTTTCACAGGCGGTTTCCCACGCATCTACGACAAGCAAATCAATCCTGTTGACTTCTTCCCGAGTTATTTCCAGACCTACATCGAGCGCGATGTCCGACTGCTGCGCAACATCAACGACCTTTCGCATTTCGTGCGTTTCGTCAAGCTATGCGCCGCACGAATCGGGCAACTGCTCAACATCAATGCCTTGGCCAACGAGTGCGAAGTCTCGGTTCAAACCATCAACTCATGGCTATCCGTCTTGGAAACCAGCTACGTCATATATCTATTAAAGCCCTACCACAACAACTTCAACAAACGCTTGGTAAAATCACCCAAGTTGTATTTCTGCGACACTGGACTGGCTGCCTCATTGTTAGGTATGGAGAATGCCAGGCAAATGGATACCCACTATCTGAGAGGCGAACTATTTGAGAACATGGTCATTATGGAGTTCATAAAACAAGAGTACGCACAAGGCAGAGAACCAAACATCTCATTTTGGCGCGACAGTAACCAAAACGAAATCGACCTATTGGTTGAGCGAGGTCTCGACCTGCAAGCCTACGAAATCAAATCGAGTGCCACGATGAAAACCGACTATTTCAAAGGGCTAAACAAATTTGCGGCGTTGGCCCAGCTGCCCAAAGAGTCGCTGCATGTCGTTTATGGCGGCGATGTCAATTACCTGACCTCGTTTGGCGACCTCATTTCATGGAAAAACATAGGACTAAGCAAATAATTTCATACTTTTGCGCCATGACTAGAAGCAAGATAAAAAAACAACCCGAATACCTTGAAGACGTGCTTATCGTCGATGCCGGATCAGAAGGCATGTCGGTGGCAAAACCCGAAGGGAAAGTCGTCTTCATCCCCTTTGGTGTCCCAGGCGACATCGTTGACATTGAAGTGTTTAAGCGCAAGAAGAACTTCTTCGAGGGCCGCATCATGAACTTCAAGAAATACTCCGAGAAGCGCACACAACCCGTCTGCGAGCACTTCGGCCTCTGCGGCGGCTGCAAATGGCAGCACATGGATTACAAATGGCAAATCCAATACAAGCAGAAGCAAGTGAAGGACAACTTCGACCGCATCGGCAAGATTGAGTATCCCGAAATCAGGCCGATATTGGGTTGCGAACGTATCTTCTTCTACCGCAACAAGCTGGAATATGCCTTCAGCAACCGCAAATGGCTCACTGATGGCGCTCCCGTCGGCACGCACGACGAGGAAGCCTGCAAAGGCGTAGGGTTCCACCTCCCCCAGCTCTTCGACCGCGTCGTTGACATCGAGAAATGCCATCTGCAAGCCGATCCTTCCAACGACATCCGTCTGTTTGTCAGGAAGTTCACGTTAGAAAGAAAGATATCCTACTACAACGTCCGTGCCCACGAAGGACTGATGCGCAACCTCGTCATCCGCTGCAACTCGAAGGGCGAGTTCATGGTCATCCTTGTCATCAACGAGGAGAGTGCCGTGATACGCAACGAGCTCGTGCCTATGCTCGAAGCCGCCTTCCCACAGATTGTCAGTTTGTTGCTCATCGTCAATTCCAAGTTGAACGACGTCATCAACGACCTGCCTTTCGAATGCCTGAAGGGCGACCCGTTCCTCATCGAGACGATGCAGTCGCCACGTCCAGGTTTCGACGACCTCAAGTTCCGTATCGGACCAGTGTCGTTCTTCCAGACCAATGTCTATCAGGCGGAAAGACTGTATCGCACCGCCTTCGACTTGGCAGACGTGAAGGGCGACGAGCTGATGTATGACCTCTACACGGGCACGGGTACCATAGCCCAATACTTCTCACGCTTCGTGAAGAAGGTCGTCGGCATCGAGTATGTCGAGGAAGCCATCCGCGACGCCAAGGTCAACGCCGAAATCAACGACATCACCAACTGCACCTTCTATGCGGGCGACATGGCCAAAGTGCTGACCGACGACTTCATCGCTGCCAACGGCACCCCCGACTTCATCGTCACCGACCCGCCTCGTGCCGGCATGGCCGAGAGCGTAGTGGAACAGCTGCTGAAGATACGTGCCAAGAAGATTGTCTATGTCAGCTGCAACCCGGCCACCCAAGCCCGCGACCTGCAACTCATGGATGCCGCCTACCAGGTGATGGCCGTGCAGCCCGTCGATATGTTCCCGCACACGCAACACGTTGAGAATGTGGTGTTACTGAAGCTGAGATAAGCAAGGAAAACAAGATTTTGTGAGTTTGCCTGTCAAGCCACAATCCACCTGTCAATGTTCCTGCAGGCCGTGCAGAAGTTCACGCCCACCTTCACAATTTGGCGACCATCGCTCTTGAAACCCTCACCAATCACAATCCAAGTGTTTCCAGACCATATTCTTATTCGCTGGGTTCGGTAATTCCAAGAAGTTCGTCGATGTGCTCATTGGTAAGCCTCTCCCATTCCTCGTCGATGGCCAGACCGCTTTCGATGGACAATTTCTTGAAATGTTCAAAAGCCGCGTTGCGGACCGCTTGCATGCCTTCGAGGTCGGAATAGGCGGACCGGACGTCGTATTCAAGCTGAAAAATGCCCAATGGGTAGATGTCGCTTTTCCCGTTAGTCCTAATCGTTTGCGCCCGTTTGAAGTCTTCGATGAGCGACAGCACCTTGTCTTCCTCCACTCCATTATCGATTCTGCAGTATATCAATTCGACGACCAAATCTTCATAATGCTCGGGCACATAAGCGCCCGGATTGCCGCCCATGACAACATCAGCCACCAACTTGTCGAACTCGAGCCATTGCAGCATCTGCTTGTTGTATTCTTTTTCCGATATGCGTTGCTTGAGCATAGGACCGACCACAACCGAGTGGAGTATGTAGTAGCAGGTCGAATTCGGCATTGCGATAAGGATGTCCTCTCCGTTGGCCATGAAATAATCGCAAGCCTCATCGAATTGGCCCGCCTCGCAAAGGCTCATCATGGTCTGCCAGCATGAATCGGCATGGGCCATGGTCTCTCTTGCGGCTTGCTTTGCCGAATCGAGGGAGCAGCTTTTATCGAATAAAACCTGAAACTCTGCGCTAGCATCCGCTATGTTTGGATGCTCGGCCAGATAAGCCTGCCGGTTGCTTTCGAGAATCTCGATGTTGTAGTTCAAGGTGTCGTAGCCCCAGGCCTTGCTGATGTGACGGACAGAGTCCATCTCCGTTGCGGAATCGGTTTCATTAGAAGCCTTGACGGCATTGTTGCAGCTTGCCATTCCAAGCAGCATGGCGCACAGCGCCAGAAGAAAGGTTTTTCTATTTGTTTTCATAATCTGAATTTTATTACGGATGCAAAGATAAATTGAAAATTCTATAGATACATATTGGTTTTAAAAAATAGTTATCAACAGGGCAAATCAAAGGCCAAGCCCAGCTTGAGACTTTGGGTTGGGTTGGTGGCATGAAGGCTCTGGAAGAGCTCATCCCACAAGAGTGTTTTTCATGTTTTTGTCAATCGAATCCATCTTCTTGCGTCAGCCCAATCTGTTCCAATTCATGCGCTTACGCATTTATAATTTTCCCCTAAAGAAATCCGTCCAATCTGTATAATCTGTAGTTCATTGAAAATCCGCATAATCTGTAGTTTATCATTTTCCCCCACACCATATCAAATTTACCTCTATCTTTGTGCCATCAAATCTGACACAATGAAAAAGCAAATCCTCACCATCGCATTCGCATTGCTTGCCATCGCAGGCTTTGCCCAGCAGAACTGCTACTGGGTGTTCTTCACCGACAAGAACGAGACCCACTTCGACCCTTACTCCTATTTCGATGCCAAGGCCATCGAGCGCTATGCGCGCAACGGTGCCGACCTCTACGACATCAGCAACTATCCGCTCAACGAGAGCTATGTGGGCACCGTGGGCGACCTCGCCGACGAGGTGGTGGGCTGCTCGCGCTGGCTCAATGCCATGGGCGTGATGGCCACCGACGACCATATCGCCCGCATCAGTCAGCTGCCCTTCGTCAGCAAGGTGCAACAGATTGAGTCTGAAGGAACTGTAGCAAACAAGGAAGTGACCTGCAACGTCCCCGAACAGGCCGAAGCCGACATCCTCACCGACCAACTGAAGCGTTTTGGCGGTCAGCATTTCATCGACCACGGCATCGACGGCAAGGGCCTCCGCATCTGCGTCCTCGACGCGGGCTTCCCCAAGGTGAACACCCACCCCGTCTTCAAGCACCTGCGCGACAACCACCAGATCATAGCCACCTACAACTTCCCCAAGCGCAGCGAGAACGTCTATGGCTGGGGCACCCACGGCACCATGGTGCTGAGCTGCATAGCAGGCATCAACGGCGACCAGAAACTCGGCCTCGCCACAGGAGCGGAGTTCCTGCTCGGCCGCACCGAAATCGACCCTGAGCCTTTCAAGGAAGAGGTATGGTGGGCCGAAGGAGCCGAATGGGCCGACAAGAACGGCGCCGACATCATCAACAGCTCGCTGGGCTACGGCAAGGAACGCCACTGGACCAAGGACATGGACGGCACCTCCTACGTCGCCAAAGCCGCCAACAAGGCCGTGGAGAAAGGCATCCTCATCTGCAACTCTGCCGGTAACGAAGGCGACGACCGCCGCTGGATGACCATCATCACCCCTGCCGATGCCGACAACGTGCTCTGCATAGGCGGCATCATCGACGAACTCGACGACTACCGCCACATCAGCTTCAGCTCCTACGGTCCTTCGGCCGACAAGCGCCTGAAGCCCAACGTATGCGCCTTCGGCCATGCCCTCGTCGCCAACCCCAGCAACGACACCATCACCGATGCCTACGGCACCTCCTTCTCGTCGCCCCTCACGACAGGCTTCTGCGCCTGCGCCTGGCAGACCCGCCGCGAACTCAACGCCCTACAGATGAAGGCCGAGATAGAGAAATCAGCCGACCTCTACCCTTACTTCGACTACGCCTTCGGCTACGGCGTGCCTCAAGCCGCCTACTTCACCAACGAACAGGAAGAGAAGCCTCGCTCGTTCAACATCGAGGAGACCGCCGACAGCATCCGCATCGTCGTCACGCAACACAGTGAAACGGAATACGTCTTCATCAACATCGAAGGTGCCGACGGCGTGCTCATCGGCTACTACCAGATGTTCCCCAAAGACGACCGCATCGCATTCGCAAAGAACGACTTAGGCAACGGGAAACGCCTCAACGTGTCGTACAGCGGATTCTACGACTCATTGGAAATCAACGGCAAGGGCGAGATGCCTACCATCAACGAGAACCAATACATCGCCATGGGCCACCAAAACGGCACCTTCCCTGAAATAAAACAAGAGGCATGGAGTTCAGAAGGTTTCTTCCAATATGACTGGAACCTGGCCAACAGCACATGGAACAACTACAGCCGAAACCTGTCGTTCGGCAGACGTTGGGCCTACGGCAAGAGCTATAAGATTGGCTTCGGCTACCATTTCAGTCACTTCCGTCAAGGCAGGAAAACCACACTTCAACCCGCCGAACCCGACCCGCTGATTCCGTCAGAAGGCATAAGCAGGACCACCGAGTTGCGCAGCTTCCAGATTGGCGCTGAGGTCTTCCAGCGTGTCGTCATCCGCCGCATGGGCCTCAACTGGGACCTCGGTGCATGGGGCAACGTGGCCTGCACACGGCGCGTCAAGGTATTCGAGCCTTGCACCATGACCAACTCCGAAGGAGAGCTTTATTTCGACGGCTCACTCAAGTCGCTCTACACGGGATGCAAGAGCATGAACCGTTTCCAATATGGCGTCACCACACGCCTCAGCTACAGCTTCTCGATAGGCCTCACCCTGGGCGTCTATGCCAACTATCGCCTGTCGGACATCATCACCCCTGCCGCCGGACAAAACACCACCAACCCTATCATCGGCACACTCGACCAGCCATCGCCATGGAGCATCGGCATTGAGATATGGCTATAACGAAACAACCAAACTTAAAATATGAACAGACAATTCGAAGACCGACTAAAGCATTTCCTCAGCGAAGAGGAATTCAACGAAGTCCAAAAGACGATAGACATCATCAGGAACAAGAAAGACGTCAAGATGGTGTTCACGCACGACAAGGAAATCTTCATCGCCCATCTGAACCTGAAGCGCATCTTCGACAAGATGATGCCCATGAAGCTGCCTAAAGACACCCCCGCTTGCTTCTATACCATCTTGCCTTCCGTTGCCGACGACCTGATTGTCATCATCTTAACAGCAAAGCCACTCACCAACCACGTGCTCGACTTGACCGAGGTCCAACCGCACGACTTCACGAAGAAGCACAACTCCGTCGTGATTGACCGTTTGGATGCTGAACGCAAGAAGATACACCTGCAATGCTCCGACGTCTCGCACTACACTTTCTTCCCGAATTTCATGGAAATCATCGCCAAGAACGAACTGCACGTCAGCGAGATACACATTGCACAAGCCTTAGCCATCGAGTCGAAGAGGAACAAGTCGTTTTTCGACGTCGTTACCTTATTGGAACGACCCATTGAAGAAGAAAGATTCGCTTCGATAGCCGACGACTTCCGCCGTTACATCAAGACCCGCATCAAGGCCATGAGCATCTTCGACTTGGTCGGACCTGCCATGGTGGGGCCATCGAGTTCGCACACTGCCGGCGCCAGCCGAATCGGACTTCTGTCGCGCCATATCATCGAAGCCGTAATTGAAAGCGGCGAGCAGGTCAAGTCGATTGAAGTCAAGCTGTTTGCCTCGTTCCGCGATACGGGCGTAGCCCACAAGACTCCCCATGCCATCGGAGGCGGACTTTCGGGCTTTGCCACCGACGACGCTGAACTTCTGGCACACGGCGACCCCGACTTCCTGAGGCAGAACGGCTTCGACATGAAAGGCTGCATGATAGACTTCCTTGGCTACAAGAAAGGCAGCGCCGAAGAGGAACAGAAATATGCCCAGCAGCAAGGTCACAACATAGCCGAGATTATCTTCACAAGCGACAAGGCGACACACTGCATCACAGGCTTCTCCATCGGTGGCGGCAACATCGAGATCCGCTATTTCGACGGTCTGCTCAACACGCCCATCAACGGCAAGAACGACATGCGCCTCGTCGGCGGTGCCATCGTAGCCTGCGACGAGAACAATGCCTCCTACCCTACCATCGCCAAGATTTTCAGCGACGAGGCCAAGCCGAATCCTCCACAGATGCCTTTCAACACCTTCGAGGAGATGCTGCGCTATGCCAAAGGTCGCCGCATGATTGACGTCATCATCGAGACCGAGACCCTCTTGCAGAACACCGACAAGCAGAAGATTTACAGCAAGATGGCCTCCTATTGGAACATCATGGAAAGTGCTGTCCACAAAGGGTTGCAGAGCAAGGAGCTGTCGTTGTTCAAACTCAGCGGACGCAATGCTTCGATGCTCGACGAATACATCGACAAGAACGCCCTGTTCGACAACCTCTTCGGACGAGCCATCGCCTACGCCGTGGCCGTCAACGAGACCAATGCCAAGTCGGGATTGATTGTGGCTTGCCCGACGGCAGGCTCGTGCGGCATCCTCCCTGGCGTGCTGAAGGCCTACGACGAGCTACGTCACCCTTCGCAAGAACACATCAGCGAAGCCCTGATGGTGGCCGGCTTCTTCGGCATGATACTGTTCGACGACGTCTCCACCGCCGGTGCCGACTACGGCTGTCAGGCCGAAGTGGGTGCCGCCTCAGCCATGGCAGCGGCTGCCCTCACCTATCTGGAAGGCGGCGACAACGAGCAGATGGTGGAAGCCTTCACCATTGCCATCAAGAACGTACTGGGCCTGATTTGCGACCCCGTGGCGGGATTGGTCGAGGTGCCTTGCGTGAAGCGCAACGGCATGTATGCCACCCAAGCCATCAGCGCGGCCATGATGGCGCTCAGCGGCGTCAAGTCGTTCATCTCGCCCGACGAGGTGATGCTCACCATGCAGGAAGTAGGCCAACGCCTCAACGTGGATTACAAGGAGACCAGCCGTGCCGGCCTTGCCAAGACCCGCGACGGCAAAGCGGTTGAAGATGCCTTCGCCGGCGAGATTAAGAAGTTCTTCGGATAGGATTCCACTCCCTTGCCTCTAAAGAGGCTAAAAAAGAGAACTATCATGACGGCACAAAAAGGTTTGCTGCTTTCCGCCCTCTGTCAAAAAGATGGATTCCATTGACAAAAACATAAGAAATCTTCCAAAGAACAGACGTGAAACGTCATTGCGAGGAGGAACGACGAAGCAATCCAGACTGAAGTTCTCTATCACTTCATGTCTAGTTTGCTTCGCTGCGCTCGCAATGACGCGAAGCGGCAGTCCGCCTATCGGGCAATTGATTGGTGGCAAAGTGTTTTTATTGTTTTTGTTTAGGCCGATAGGTAAATAAATGCCGATCAAAAAGTATATGATTGCCAAAATTTATCGTGTGGCAATAATTCCATACATCAAAATTATCTAATTTTACGGCACTCTTTTGAGCCTTACTATTTTTCCATTCCAACTAAAACTCATTCCGTATGAAAAAAGCATTACTTAACAAAACGACATTCCTATTCATCTTTTCTATCTTATTGACTTTAAGCGGATTCGCACAAACGACATTTACTGTCGGCGACTTGAACTACCAGGTTAACGACGACGGCGTTTCTGTGACCGTCACAAGTTCCGTCGGCGGACAAGGCGCAACGGGCGAGCTGAACATTCCCGAATCGGTGAGCTACGAAGGCAACGATTATGCAGTGACGGCCATTGGCGACAACGCTTTCCTATATGGCTTCTTTACAGGTGAGCTGAACATACCGAACTCGATAACCACGATTGGCGATGGCGCTTTTGCGTATTGCTGCTGCTTCACCGGCGACCTGATCATCCCCAGTTCAGTGACCAGCATCGGATATGGTGCATTTCAGATTTGCTACGGTTTCACAGGCAACCTCACCATCCCCAACTCCGTCGTTTCCATCGGCGACTTCGCCTTCAATTCATGCGACGGCATGACCGGCACGCTGAGCATCCCAAGCTCGGTGACGTCGCTCGGCCCCGACACCTTCAGCTACACCGCGTTTTCCGGAATCACCGTTGACCCCGAGAACAGCGTCTTTGACTCAAGAGGCAACTGCAACGCCATCATCGCCACAAGCACCAACGAGTTAATCACCGGATGCCAGAGCACCATCATACCCAACACGGTCACCACTATCGGCTACGACGCATTCAAGGGTTGCATGGGGCTGACCACCATCGACATTCCAGATTCGGTGACTTCCATCGGCGCTGACGCATTTGCGTTCTGCTACGGCCTCACAGGCGACTTGACCATTCCAAATTCCGTGACCACAATCGGTCCTGGCGCGTTTTTCTATTGCAGTTCCCTTGACGGGACGCTCACCATAGGCGAGTCGGTGACCTTCATCGGCGACTATGCCTTCAGAAACTGTTCCGGTGTCACCGAGGCTGTTTCGTTGGCCGTCACGCCTCCCGAGCTGGGCAGCGAACCCGGATGGGATTGCGTCGTATTTGAATATTTCGGCACTCCTATCCTTACCGTTCCCTACGGATGTGCCTCAGCCTACCAAAGCTCTGCCTGGTATGACCCCATGGGATTGAATGGATTTTATGAATTCATCGAAGACGAGGACGACGACGTTACGGAAATCGAGGGCATTGCTTCGGCGGTATATCCCAACCCGACGCATGGCGTCGTCAGAATCGAAGCCGAAGACATCAGGAGCATCAGCATCTACGGCATTTCAGGACAGAAGGTGTTTGAAGGAGCCGCAAGCGGCGATGCCTTCGAATACGACTTCGGCAAGCACGAAGCAGGCATCTACATGATTGTCGTGGAGACCGCAAAGAGCATAGAGACAAAACGAGTGACCGTGTTATAGGCCACATTCCCACGATTCGCCAGATTCGCGGTCCTTCCTCTGCGTCCGGCAGGAAAGGACTTGCGTCTTCAGCAGCAGCCCACATAGCAGCTGTTGCTCACCTGCTTGCCCTTGGCGGCTACGAAGGTGGCATACACCAGATAATCCCCCTTCTTGAGCTCGCCCAAGGCAAGGCGGTATGAGCCTTGGCTGCGCGTCGTGTCGGTGAAATACGGGCACACGTCGGGGCGATGGCAGTTGTAGAGCACCACCACCAGACGGTCGTCGGCATTGGCGCCGCCCGTGTGGCTGTTGTCGGTCCACGCCACGGCAAGCTCATCCCCTTCCCTTTCCATGCGCATGTCCTGAGGCTGTGCCAGGGTGCCACGGCTGATGAGCACCCGCTCGGCCACGACCTTCCCCTCCTCGTCGATGGCCTGTCGCATCGCCTGCGAGAGAGCCGCCTGTTGGTAGTTGCTACGTCCCACTGGCTCCACATACAGTTGCTTCAGCACCTCGGCGAGAGGCTTCAGGAAGAGCGAAGCCCTGCGCATCTTTTCACGTTGGCGCAACTGCGCCTCGGTTTTGTGGTTTGAGGAAACGGCTTTTGAGCGGACAATCCTGCCCTGTTTCCCATCAATCAACACCACCGGGCCAACCAAACCCGAAAGTTTTCCTGTTATCTCGTCTAATTTTGCCATGTGACATCTTTGGGTTAACTAGGGGGCAAAGATACACTTTTTTCGCAGATCATATGGAGATTGTTCGGGGTTTATTCGGTAAATCACCGAAGCAACACCGAACGAACTCCGAACGAACCCCGAACGAACTCACTAGTTGGTGCGAAGGAAAATGCTATGAGAAGCGAAGTGCTTGGAGGTTTATTTGAAGGTGATTTCACGCACGCTTCGAGTCATGGCGAGGAGGAACGACGAAGCCATCCAGACAGGAAGTTCCCAAAGAACAGACGCGCAGCGTCATGGCGAGGAACGAAGCCATCCATATCTTCACTTGTTCATTTCTCCTTGATGAGAAACGAACCAAAGAATCAAGGGCAGGACCATCGGTCTCCACACATGGCAGGCGCTTCCCCGCCGTCCTGCCCATTCCTGCCGCACCCAACCCGGACTAGTTTCGTCTTTCCCTCTTCTTTTATTTTCGTCTTTTTACCTTTCCCTTTTCCTTCTTTTTCTCAATTGCCTTCTCTCTAAGGTTTTCCTCTGCAACCTAAGCATTGAAGCCAAGCATCGGAGATGCGACATCCGATGACACCGATTAGGGGAATCGGGCACAAAAAGCCAATATGGGATTGGCAATAGGATTTATTTCAGATTTGTTCGAGATTTGTTTCCTTCATTCTTGCATCCGGCAGGCTGTCATTATTTGTTTTTTCCAACAATCTTTTGGCAAATCCAACAAAATCACCTATCTTTGTGGCAGTTAGGGAGCAAATTGCCGTCAGTGGCAAGATGCCAAACCTATGATTCAAAAGTAACTAAACATTTTTCTTTTTCAGGCGTCTGATAAACAACAACAAGGTTATGGACAACACCGACAACCCAAAAATCGTCAAAGAGCTGAACCTGATACAGATTCTGGCATCGGGGAATGCCTACACCGTGAAAGAGCTTTCGGAGCTGCTTGACGCGTCGCCATCGAGCGTCTATCGTTACCTCGACGACCTCAGGCGAGCGCGGCTCGTCGTCATCATGGAGAACCAGCGTTACCATCTGCCTTCGAACGACAAGCGATACCTCAACAACATCATGCACCTCAACGAAGAGGAGACGCATGTGCTCTACCAGTCGGTCGATGCCATCCACGGCGACACGCTCTTCAAGGAGAACCTGCGCAGTAAGCTGAGCCTGCTGTTCGACAGCCTCGGGCTGCCCGAGTGCACCATCAAGACGAAGAACGCCGCCAATGTGAGTGCCATCGTGAGCGCCATCAAGGAGCACCGCCAGGTGGTCTTCCACGACTACGCCTCCACCAACTCGCAGTCGGTGCGCGACCGGCATGTGGAGCCTTTTGGCTTCACGGTGAACTATTCCGAGGTGTGGTGCTACGACCTCGACGACGGCCTGAACAAGACCTTCAAGACGGCACGCATCGGCAAGGCCGAGGTGCTCGACGCCCCGTGGGCGCATGGCCGCAGCCACCGCATGGGGCACACCGACGTGTTTCGCATGACGGGCTACGACCGTCACCATGTGCGGCTGCATCTGGGCGTGATGGCCTACAGCCTGCTCATCGAGGAGTATCCGCTTGCCGAGCGCGACACGCAACCCCTCGACGCCACCCACTGGCTCCTCGACACCTTCGTGGCCGACTACCGTGGCGTGGGACGCTTCGTCATCGGGCTGGCTGGCGACATCGAGATTGTGGATAGCCCCGAACTCGTCAGCTACATCAAGGACTACATCGCCAAGAACCTAGCAAACATATAATGCCTTTCTGCCGAGAGGGTTGGAAACGCTCCGGCCCTCTTGGCAATTATGAGAACTCTGGAACAAACAATAAATAGACAAACCATAGAAGTTGCGCCCGACACGGATTTAGGGATGAAGAAAATGAAAAGTTCAGTATTCTTCAAGAAAAAGATCCTGCTTATATTAGCAATGACTTTTATCTGTTGCATTGGCTATGCACAAGATGCGAAGAATTACCCTAACAACGGAGGTGTGGCTCCTGCGAAGGATGCCCGTTATGAATTGTACAAGACTCAAAACATGTGGACTTTCTTGAAGTTGGATACAGCGACAGGTCTAATTTGGCAAGTCCAGTATAGCACCAATGACATTGACAAGATATTTCAAACATATCTAAACTTGGTTCCCGAAGCTTCTGGAGGTGATGCGGTAAATGGACGCTTCAAGCTTTATCCAACTGATAACATGTATAATTTCATCATGCTCGATATGATTGATGGACGAGCCTGGCAAGTGCAATGGTCAACAGACTATCAGGATCGTGTTATTATTCCAATCAGATAAACCTAAAACAACAATCTCTATAATACATCATTTCTCCTAACCGTTGCGCCCGACACGAAGCAGGGTTAACAAAATGAAAAACTTACCATTCTTCCTTCTTGGTGCCTTGGCCGCCACCGTTTTTTGGTTCTTCATGGGCTATCTGCAAGTGGATGGCGACAAAATGGACAAGTTGCTGCACCACAACGAGGTTGTCACCGAAGAGGCGGTCGAAATGGTTGAACCTGCTGTAGGGACATTAGCCACCGAGGAACCCACAGTTCAGTCCAAGACACAGCCTAAGGCGAATCCTGAAACCAAGCCCACCGTTCCAACCGTTAGTGAACCAGTAAGCGAGCCTGCAAAACAACCAAAAAGCCAACCAACGAGTCAACCTAAAAAACAGGCTGCTGCCCAACCAGCAAAACAATCGAGCAGTCAGTCTGCAAATCATTCAACAAGTCAATCCGATGCTAAAACAGCAAGCCAGCCTGTAGCCAAAGAACAACAGACAGCCAGCCAACCCAGCATCGTAGGCCGTTGGCGCATCGCCGACCCTGTTGGCAGTGATGAACGAGAGAGGATGCTACAGATAGATGAATATGGGAACATCAAGGATTTCTATAGTGTCTCCTATGGTTTATCTCGTGATTATGCCTATCTCGTTGAAGGCAATATCATAAAATACGGTTTGAGTTCGCGATATTACAATAACTCCTTCCAATTCAAGGTGAGAAGCGAAAACGGCAAGGATTACCTTGAAATCTACAACGACACCAATTTCGGCGGCAAGTGGGTCAGTATAATACAGGGCAAAAACTAGCGCCGGGATGCATCCTAAAAGGAAAAGACAACATTATAATACACACATTTTTTATATATATTTATTGTGTATATGCTTTTTTCCTATTTTTGTGCTTTAATGGGATTGTTTTTGGTTTTTATAAAAACTCGAATTTGTTTCATTATCAGTTAAAAAGAAAAATTTCGTGACATAGTATGTCAATTATTTGAGAAGAGAAAAATAACTAATGTTTAAAGTAATATGGGATAAAGAATATAATGGAGTGCGTTTGACGATGTCTTCGGCTGGTGAGGCGTTGGGGACTGCGCCTCGTCCTGTTTTTTGGGAAGAACTGGATCTTCTAGGTTTGAACAAGGTTGGATGGATATATCCGCATGTGAAAGAACCTTTACTGTGGGCTTGCGACCGCAGATATTTTTATAAAGGTGAGTTTGTCTTAGAGGTTAAGGGTGGCAATATTTTTGACAAGCCAAGCGTGATACAGCAGGAAGGTTATGAATCGCTGGTGCTTAAACCTGTGGACATTGAGAAACTCCGCTCACGCAATGAGGACACAATGTTTATCATTGAGCATGAGGCAATGGACTTCATAAACCAGACGTATAGGCGTTATAAGAATATTCGGGAAGTCTCAAAGAAAAATCCGGATATTGATTTTCAGGCACTCGCTAATAATCTTGAAAAGAAAACCAAGGAAGAGCACGTCGTTATCAAGGAAGACTGCGACAGTTTTGATGTTATGCCTTTGAGCAAGGCTGAGGAATTGGGAAAAGCGCCAATTTTAAACAATCATGTTGAATTGTTTATTTGCTCTTTTTCTGGTGGAAAGGATTCAATGGTTGTTTTGGATTTAGTTACACGTGTTGTTCCCAGTGATGATTTGTTGGTCATTTATTCAGATACGGGATATGAACTCCCATCATCAATGACATTATATGATGAAATACAAAAATACTATAATGCTCTTTATCCTGAATTAAAGTTCTATTTGGCTAAAAATCATCAAGATGTTCTTTTATATTGGGACAAAATGGGTGCTCCAAGTCGTATGCATAGATGGTGCTGCGGGGTTATGAAGACTGCACCATTGTATAGACTATTAAAACAAATATATGGGACAGGCAAACAGCCCAATGTATTAGCATTTGAAGGTGTTAGAGCTGAAGAAAGTGAGCAACGCTCATCTTACGAAAGAGTTGGTGTTGGTGTTAAACATAATAATGTGTTAAATGTCCGACCAATATTTGAGTGGAACGCAACTGAAATATATTTGTATTTATTGTTTCGTGATTTGCCAATTAACGATGCTTACAGGAATGGTTTGGCACGTGTAGGTTGCTCATTATGTCCTTTTTCTTCTGACTGGTCTGAGTTTATAGTTGGTCGAAAATATCCTAATTCTATTAACAAATTTATCGATCAATTAAACTCAAAAATGTCGATACTCTCAATTACAAAAGAGAGTGATAAAGAGTTTTATATTAAATCAGGTAATTGGAAAAAAAGAGCGGGAGGAAAAACTGCAAATTCAGATGGCTCAGCAGTAAATTTTATTTCAGCCAGTCCTGATTTCAAGGCGGAAATCACAAATCCTAAAGAAGACCTTATCACTTGGCTATCTCCATTAGGGAAATGTTCAATCCACACTAATTCGACTACCGAAATAAAAGGAACGCTATTGTTTGAAGGTTTTACATATGATTTTGAAATAAATTATGCAAAAGGTAGTTCTGGACTTACTTTCATTGTAACTAATACAGGTGATAATATTATTCTTACTTCATTGCTTAAAAAGTGCTGTTATAAAGCGACTTATTGCATTCATTGTGAGTTTTGTGAAGTTGAATGTCCAACAGGTGCATTATCGGTTGTCCCTACTGTGAAAATAGATAAAGACAAATGCGTTCATTGTCGTAGGTGTTTAACTTTTAAAGATAAAGGTTGCGTAACGGCAAATTCAATAAACATTTCGGAAACTACTGTAAATAATAATACAAGAATGGCAACTTCGGGAGTAGACAGATACTCGACTTTTGGGTTGAGAGAGAATTGGATTACGGATTTTTTCAATAATCCTGATGATTTTTTCAAAGGCGGTGGTCAACTTGGTTCTAAGATGATTCCTGCTTGTACAAATTGGTTTAGAGAAGCAGAAATCCTAACCGAAAAAGACAAGCGTATTTCAAATTTAGGAGTTTTGCTTCAAGCTTCATTCAAAGATAATCCTATATCTGTTTGGGAAATTATATGGATTAATTTGACGTATAATTCTTTAGTTGTAAAGTTCTTTTCTTCAAATATTGATTTCGAAAAATCATATTCTAAAGAAGAAATTATTTCTATTATGGAAGATGAATTTCCCGGTATCAATTCGAACACTTTGAAGAATCCATTGGGAGCTTTGCAAAACACGTTTGTTGCATCACCTATTGGAGACAAGTTAAATGTTGGAATCATTGTTAAGGAAAACAACAAGCCGGTTTTTAGCAGGAGACCATACAATGATTTGTCTTTGGTCGCTTTGGCTTATTCCTTATACAGATATGCAGAGCGGCAGCAACGCTATTCGCTTACGGTTTCAGAGTTTTATGATGAGAACCAGAAGGAAGGCGTGTATCGTCAATTTGGCATTAGCAAGGACACCTTTGAGCGTTTGCTCCTTTCCCTTCAGGAAGAAAGCAACCATGTTTTGCGTGCCGAATTGCGCATGGGATTGGATAACATTATCCTTCGTGATGACCTTAATTCGATTGACATACTGAAAATGATGCTTTGATTATGGCAAACAAATATTCCGATTACATCAAGATGCAGGATTTTCTTCCTGTGTATGACATGACAGACGAAACGCCTGGCATGTGGATGAACTTTATTCCTACACAACAGTTTTGTGATTTGTTGAGCCGTAGCCTTACGGCAATCACATCAAGTGAAGTGAGCAAGCGACGCTCAATGTGGGTGCGAGGGACCTTTGGCACGGGCAAAAGCCATGCCAGCAGTGTTGTCAGGCATTTACTCTGTGATCCAATTGAGGAAATACAAAGCTATCTTGACAATATCAAGAGCGATTCGTTGCGTGCGCAAGTTTCTGCCATCCGCAGGCAGAAACGGTATTTTCCGGTTGTCCTGAAGGGTGTGGAAAGTGCGTACAACATTCCTCGCTTTTCGTTGTCGATACAGCGAGAGACAAAGAAAGCTCTTGCCGCATCGGGGTATTATGTGGCGGTTAAATCCGATTTTGAAAAAGCCATCGAATGGGTTGAAGGGCATAAGTCGAGAATACCAGAGTTGTTGGAATTGAATGATGAGCTTTCGTCGGAAGCGAATACATACGACAAACTTGTTGCCAAGCTGAGGGCCAATGACCTTGATGTGTTTGAGCATCTGGAAGAAGCCCTCGCTGCCGATATGACCTATTTGACAAGTGACAAAATCAGCGAATGGTTAGCGGAAGTTGAAAAAGAAATTGAAAGCCAAGGCATAGCCAACGGATTGATTATTTTTTGGGATGAATTTACCAGCGTAATGGACACTTTGAAGAGCGACAGAATCAATGTGTTGCAGAATATCGCAGAGAAATCTCAGAACAACAATGTTTTTCTTTTCCTGATTTCGCATCGCACGGAAAGAGCGTTGGACGAAAGAGGCAAAGACATTACAAAGATGGGTGACAGATACGATAGCGTGGATTATCAGATGGATGAGATTTCGACCTATCTTATATTGCGACATTCTTTCAGAATACCAGACAAAACCAGCCTGAATATCGCTTCGTGGGGAGCGGTGCAAGAAATGGATAAGGCTATCTACGATTATTTGTGCGAAAGCAATTTGCGTGATGACGAAAGAGAACACATAAGAGACCTTTTCCCATTGCATCCCTACACAGCTTTTTTGTGCTCCAAGCTGTCAAATATTATGGGTTCGGCCAACAGAAGTGTCGTCAGGTTTATGAATGATGAAACCAATGGTTTTAAAAAATTCATAGAAGACCCCAATGTTTATGAACTAAAAATGATGCTGACAGCAGATTGGCTGTGGGATTTCTTCTATTCGGAGTTTGAGAATGAGCCGACTTGTGCGGCCTTCATCAACGTTTTTGTTTCAAACAAGAGCCGTGTAGAGCAAATGGGCGACGACTATATGCGTGTTTTTAAGGTGATTTTGCTGCTCAATGCGCTCATCATTAAGTTTAAGAATACGCCGGACAAATATGTTCCTAATGACTTGAACCTGAAATATATCTTTTCGGGCGACCGTTGCAGTGCAAAACTCAACGACATTTTGACTTGGTTGCATGAAAGCAGGATAGTCGTAAGGGATGTGTTTGGCGACTTTAAGATTTCTGTTTCTTCCTATAATCCTGCGGAAATTGCTAAAGAGAAAACCCGTTTGGAAGACAACTATAAGATGGCTTATGATTTTTTGAAATACAATGAAAAAAGTCGTAGTGAATTGGAAAGCTTATTCCGTGTCGGAGAGCGATTGATACGCAAATGTCAGCCACAGTTCTATTCGTGTGAAGAAATGGAAGGGGTGATTCGCAGCAAGATTAACAAATATACTCACGAAAAACCCAATTATTTGCATGTGGCCATGTTCTTTGCCCTTACTGATGAAGCGAGAGACATCGCAGAAGTCCGTATTAAAAATTATTCGATAGAATATCAGGATTGCATTTTCATTGTTCCATCGGAAGTGTTTACAATCAATGCCAAAACGCAATTCATTGATGCGCTGGCTCAGGCTAATGTTAGCCGTTCGCATTATAACAATGACGATGCAAGCCAGTTTGAAAACGCTGCAAAAGAATATGTCAGCAAATGGAAGAACCGTCTGAATAACGGTACATATAATTTGTATTTCAATGGCGAGCGTATTTCTGATGGTATTGTGAGTAGTTTGCCACAGACCATCAATAGGAAACTTAGTGTTAGGGTCTTCCCTAATGGTATGGAAAGCGTCAAGAGATTATTATCAGAGCCTGCAACTTTCTTTGCCAACAAGAACTACAAAGCGTTATCGTTGCAGATGCTCCAAAAACGTACTAGAGATGATATGCTGGCGTTTGGTGGGTCAAACAGACCAGCGAAATATATCTTTATGGATGGTGAAAACAATCTGGTGACAGAGACTTGTGAATTGACGGATTCTGCCATAGCTGGCAATTCGTGGCTTAGTATCGTCTGTAAGGAAGTAGATTCTCTTATTGAAAAGGCAAAGAAAAAATATGCGGACAGATTTTCGTTAAGTGAAATACTAGCTCCTTTGATGCATGGGCCATACGGCTTCTTCGCCAATCAAGCAAATTATGCTGTGCTGTCATTTGCTTTGCGCAAGCATAAGGATGACTTGTTTAATCCGAGCACTTCTCAGCCTGTGGGTGATGAGAAGCTGAATGATATGATTGAAATACTGCTGAAAATGTGGGATGAGGGTTCGAGCGAGGCAAGCAACAAGTTATTGCTGCGTTTTGGGTCGGTTGAAGAACGTAACTTGACGAGCATTCTTGGAGAGGTGTTTAATTTGGGGCAAGTTAATGGCGTTAATATTGAGGATTTAAAGAGCCTTAAATATGCTCAATGGAGCATTCAGGAATACTGCAAGCAGATAGCAAAATATCCTTTGTGGTCTTTGCTGTATTGTGATAAAATTAAAGACAAAGAGACTTGCAAAAAAGCCATTGAAGATTTAATCAATCTTTTCAATCAGGATTCTTATTCTTTGGAAAAAATCAAGAATCTTTTGAAAGAGATTAAACCTGAGCAAGTTGATTTGTATAGATTATTAGATGACACAAGCAATTACAGACAAGGTTTCCTGAAGTTTATCAGCGAAATCAAAGATGTTGAGATAAAAGATGAATGGTGGAATGAATTAGAAGCGGAACTTGACCATTTGCAATCGGAAGTGGCTTTCCGCAAGAAAGAGGATGTTAAAGAATGTGTTTATTCATTCTATATCAATAAAACGAGAACATATAACAAGCAGGAAAACGGAAACGAATTTCAAGGCAACACAAGTGAAAAAGGTCCGGGTCGCCCAAACGATGAACGTGCAATTGTAACACGTCCGGCAACACCATCATCTGATGAAACAGTGAAGAAGGCTAAGACATTGGTGCGTGAGCAGAATATGCCAAGCATGATGTGGCAGAAGGTGATAATAGACCTAATCGACGAACATCCTGAAGTTTCGGACTACATAATTTCCTATCTTGGTAATTAATATCGGCAATGGATACATCAGAGAAGGTAAAGATATTTGACTCTTTTGAGCGCTTAACGCAAGAGATTCTTGAAGATATGACCACAACAGATTTGCGTGGTCAGCGTTATGCCATTCGTTTCATCATGCTCAATAATTTCAATGAATTCAAGAAATTGGCTTTGTTTATGACCAACAATAAAGTGGATTCGTTGGATATTGAAAACCTAATCGATGACGGAGAAAACGACCTGTGGGTGACGAAGGACACTTTAAAAAATGCCATCAAGTCATGCAAGGTGTCCACTTTTGTAACGCCTTTTTCTGAGGTTGTTCGCTTCTACAATGATGACGATTTCAGAGGCTTTTTCAATGAAATCATGCTTTTGGAAGATACTAGGAATCCAAAGAAGCGAATTTATGTGCCATTGATAGGATTGCAGAACCGTTTTACAGATTTTTTAAACCATTTTGAGCGTATTGAAGAAAGCGCACCCATTTGGAAATATGATTCTGAACCGCAATCGGTAGAAGTGTATTTCACCAAAATAAGAGATTTCGCAATGCCGAATGATGATGATTTGTGCCATTTGGATTCGCTTCGTTCGTGGTTGAAATTCTGGAAGGTTCAAGCACCGCAGGAAAGAATAATCTGCACTTCAAAACCTATTTCGGCAAGATATAAGTATTCAAGACCCGACAATATTTTCAATTTCCATCAAATCAAGAATGGGTATGAATTTATGACCCAATTCCTAGACATAAGTTTCCCTTTTGCTTATGATGAAGATGATAACTGTTTTTGGGAGAGACTTTTGAATTGCATTGACAAGAAGAATCCGTCAAAGTTTTCATTTGAGAAGTTTGTCCGACAAATGTTCAATAGGGTTTCTTTTACGGCAACGGATGTCATTGTGGAATGGTCTAAACCTAATGCTGATGCGTTCAGTCGTTGGCTTCTGAAAAACTATGTTTTATATACTGGATGTGGCGTAAACTATCCCTATATTAAGTTGTGTATTGAATCAGTTACAGACCTTGATGATGGGCATCAACTTCCAAATCTCATTGCCACGCGCATTTTGTATGGTCTGCCATATACCCAAAGAACTCAATATTCCGATGAGAGACGTGGGATTATATTGGGTAACCGTCTTTTCTTTGAGGAAAACATTACACAAGAAGAACAAATGTGGATGTTTGAGCGAACAAAAGAGCAATCGCAAGATGAAGAAGGACTTGAAGCCGCTTTGGAAATGTGTACGGGAGTTTTTGACTTTGAAAGAGTGCTTTTGATAGGCTGGACTGCTTGCTATCGTGACAAGAAAAGAGTGAAAGAAACTGTCAAGGCGGTTTATCCCGATTTGGAAGCATATCTTGAAAGTAAGAAGCCATCGCATTTTCTTTCGGAACAGCAATGGTGCATTGACTATTTTGACACATATAAGGAAGCCAAATTGACTGATAAATATCTGGATGGCATTGATGAATGCATCAAGACATACAATGCTTCTTCAAAGAGCTTCTATGAATGGTATTATTCGTATGAGAACTCACATAGTGTGCTGAATGAGTTAAGTAATGACACGGCAATGAGACCAGACAAAGTCTATTGGATAGATGGGCTTGGTGTAGAGTATTTGTCATACATTCTTTATCTCATCGAAAAAGAAAATACTAATTTGAAAGTGATACTTTCAGAAATCACACGTTCAGATATACCGTCATCGACACATCATAACAGATTTGAAGGAAATAATGTGATAAAATTCGGTGCCTTGGATGAACTTGGGCATGATTCGCATGGTTACAAGTATTTGGAAACTTTGAAAGAAGAATTAAAGGTTGTAAGGAATTGCATCATTGAAATTCTGAATACTTGTAAAAAAGAGAAATGTACGGTTGCCATTGTGTCTGACCATGGTATGAGTTGCTTGTCCAGAAAAGCGCCATCAAAAAAATATGATGGGAATTTTGAGCATGAAGGCCGTTATATCAAGACAACGCCAGAGGCTAAGACTGACCATGATTATCTTGTTCATCAGAATGAAAGTGACAATGAGCTATATAAAGTGGCGTTGACACATTCTTCATTGTCAAAAGTGCCGACACATGAGGTTCACGGCGGTTGTACACCAGAAGAAGTACTTGTGCCCTTTATCCTTTTATCAAACAAGGAGGCTTCAATCAGAGCAAAGTATCAGGTGAAATTGTTTGATGAAGATATTATGTTGTCGAATCCTGTTATAAAAGTGACGGTGATTCCTGAACCGAACAATGTAACGCTTTCATGCGAAGGAAAAGAATATCAGATTAAGCGAGTGGGAACGCAATGGGTGGCTACTTTAGATGGTATGCCTGAAGGTGTCCATTATGTAGATATAAAGCCTGAAGGTTCTGAGAGCACGCAAATAAAGATTAGGATAGTCGGCGTATCTGGGAACTCGGATATAGATGATTTGTTTGACTTATAAGATTGCAATTATAATATGAGCGAAATAGGTGAAAAAATAAGACAGGTTTTTGGCAATGCTGCCGTATATAAAGACCCTGCAAATTATGACGTTTTTAATGGCAGGAATTTGCCTTCTTTCGTCAAGGACTATTTGATTTCAACCCATATTGGTCCTGATGGTGTTTTTAAGAGGGTGGAACTGAGTCGTTTTTTGGATGCTCATATACCAAAAGACAACAGTGCGGTAATTGCTCGACTACGCAGGGGTGAAAACCTGACTTTGTTGACGCGCTTTGTCGTATCAACAAGTCTGGCAAGTGATAAGACACGGTTTCAAATACCCGATATGGGTATTAAAGAATCAGACACGGAAATTCCTGAATATTTGGTTGAAGAATACCCCGATGATCTTGTCGATGGCGAGAAATGGGGCATTATGAAACTAGTCTATATTGGCCCGCAAGACAATAAAAGAGGGTATGTTGAAATGGTAAAATTTAAGCCATTTCGCCCGATGCAAAAACTGGATTTGGATTATTTCCGGCAATGTCGCAGTCAGTTTACATTAGAAGAATGGATTGATGTCTTGATTTCGGCAATGGAATACACGCCATCAACATTTAGAAACTTGACGCAAAAACTGGAGTTTTTGACGCGATTGTTGCCGTTTATCGAGCCAAGACTGAATTTCATAGAATTAGCACCTAAAGGAACAGGTAAAAGTTATGTTTTTGGGAATTTGTCAAAGTTTGTGTGGCTTGTCAGTGGTGGCAAAGTGTCGAGAGCGAAATTGGTTTATGACAGGTCGAGGAAAGCACCTGGTATTATGCGTTTTTATGACATGGTTGCTTTTGATGAGATTCAGACCATAACTTTTTCCGACAATTCGGAAATGCAATCTTTCTTGAAAAACTATCTTGAATTTGGTCGTGCAACAATCGACAATTATGAATTCATGTCGGAATGTGGTGTTATGCTTTTGGGAAATATAATGTTGAGCAGTGACAATCAACCAATCGATTTCAGGTATTTTGACGCGCTTCCTGACGTTTTTCATGAATCTGCTTTGCTTGACCGCTTCCAAGGAATGATTGAAGGTTGGCTATTGCCGCGTGTTAATGTGGATATGGCTTTACATGACTGGACGCTTAATGTTGAATTTTTCTCGGAAGTGCTTCACCAGATGCGTACAGAATCAGCATATTCTCACGTTGTTGACGATTTGGTGGAAGTTCCGCAAGGTGCAGATATGCGTCACACTAAGGCTGTGAAACGCACGGCCACTGCTTATCTGAAATTGCTATTTCCACACGTTACTTCTGCCGAACAAATTGATTTGAAAGAATTTGATTTGTATTGCTTGCAACCTGCAATCCGTCGCAGGGATATTGTACGTGAGCAGTGCAGCAATATAGATGCTGAAGGTTCGTTCTCCAAGCCAATGCCTTTGTATAGAGTGAAAAACCTATAATTTGTTTCACGATGGGAAAGTTAGAAGATATTCAAACACTTCGTCGGTTGCTGAAGGAGTATAGACTTCCTGTAAGTCCGATTTTGGAGTATGCCATTAAAAACATAGAAGATGAGGCTGGCTTGGCTGATGCCACCCATACGCCTGATGATTCTGATGTCATTTCTGTCCAACGAAAAGCATCTCGAGAAATTGCTCCAGAAGTTGATAAATCCGTTTCTGACAATAATGATGAGCAATCGGCAGCAATTGAATATGAGGGAATTTTGATGACGAAAGTCGCGGATAAATCTTTTATGGAGAGAGGTATGACAATACCTTCTGTCTATCATCATGCGTTTTATCGTGCTTGTGGCAAGATATTAACACCTGGACAGTCAATAAAAGTGTGGCTTGTTTATGACAACGAGACATATGGGGCTTCACTTATAAATGTAAGTTTCTCGAGTGAACGCTCAGAAACATTGCAGTTGCTTTGGAGAGGTAATCCGGAAATCAGTGAGGCATTGCAAAAGAATTACCCTGAGTTGTATAAACAACTGTCAGAGAAGAATCATGATTTTAAGGAAATTAAATTTGATGTTTGCAACACCACTACACCACGGACTTTTATTTTGAGAGAAAGGATTGATTGATATGCAAACACTTGAAGACTTAAAAACGCTTGAAAGGTTGTTGAAAGAATTTGGCTTTCCTGTAAGTCCGATATTGAAATATGCAATGCGAAGCAAGGAAGAGGAATTGCTGGCGGCTTGTGAACCTGTCGAGGAAGTTTCTGAGGATGCGGATTGTGCTGAAGAAAAAGATAGTGATTGTTCTATATATCCTGAAGAAACACTTAATGTATATATTGGGAAGTCTGGCAGGACAGTTTTGCGAGTGATTAGACCTGACGGTTCTATCATTGAAGAACAAAAAGCCGCATCGACAATGGCGCTGGCACTAAAGGAAATAGGTGCAGAACGAGTTGTCGAGCTTAATATACCATTAGACGGAATGAATCTGGTGACTTTGGGCGGCAATCCTATGTATAAAGCAAGTCAGGTAGAAGTTGGTGGCGGTTATTTTGTGAATACACATAGCAATACCATAACGAAGAAAAGGCAGTTGGAAAGGATATTTCGAACATTGAAGATGGAATGGAGAGTGGAGATTGTATGACTTTTTGACCGACGATGAATCGTCGGGAACGGGGCGGAACTGAGAAAAAAACATATTTTTGTGCCAATAAATTTGATACGAATATGACTGAAAAGGATTTGCAGGAATATATGAGGACGGTTTATCCGCAGGAGAATGAGCGTTGCGAATGGAAGGAAATGAAGAACCTGAAGAATGCTTTCGCAAGCAGCGAAAAGGATGATGTGGTTTCGTATGTTTCGGCTATCGCCAACATGGAAGGCGGCCATTTGGTTATCGGCGTGCGCGATAAGTCGCTTGAAATTGTCGGGACTGATTTGTCGAAGTTTGGTCTTGACGCTCAATCGGCGGTGCTGAAGTTGCTGGAACAGTGTACGAATTTGCCTTCCGAGGGGTTGAATATTGAGGCGTTTGAGACCGAAGACACGCATAAGGTGGTTTGGGTGATTCATATTCCGAAGCACCTGCCCCGCCGTCCTGTGTATGCGCATAAAAAGGCTTGGCAGCGTGTTGGGGATTCGCTGGTGGAGATGTTACCGGAACGGCTTTCGGCAATACTGGATGAGACAATATGCTTTTCGGATGATTGGTCGGCGGTAACTGTCGATGATGCCAGTCTGTCGGACTTGGAGGAATTGGCGATAGCCAAAGCTCGCAAGATGTATAAGAAAGTCCATGCTTCCAAGATTCCGCCGGAAGAAGTGGATGCTTGGTCGGTGGAGGAACTGCTGAGTAACAGCGGTGTCATGGTGAATGGAAAACTGACCCGTGCGGCATTGATATTGCTGGGCAAGCCTGTATCTGTCTATAAATTGCGTCCTGCTGTCGTAGAGGTGACATGGACGCTCAGAGATGCTAATGAAGACGTGGTGGATTATGAGCATTTTACGGCTCCGTTTATTCTTACCGTCGATGAGATTCTGTCGAAAATCCGCAACTTGACGATGCGTGAGTTGCCTGGTGGAACGCTGTTTCCTGATACGATGAAACAGTATGACGACTATACTATTCGTGAGGCTTTGCACAACTGTATTGCTCATCAGGACTATACCTTGCAGCAACGTATCAATTTCGTTGAGAATCCCGGACATTTGTATTATGCCAATGGTGGCAATTTTATACCAGGCACTGTCGAAAAGGCTTTGGAGACCCAAGGACCGCAACGACATTTCAGAAACGAGTGTCTGTGCCGTGCCATGGTGCATTTCAATATGATTGACACGGTGAGCCGAGGCATAAAGAAAATGTTTAATGAGCAGCGTCGCCGCTGTTTCCCTATGCCAGATTATGATATTGATAACGTGAATCATGAAGTGGGTGTAACCATATATGGCCAGATGATAGATGAGCGTTATACGAAAGTCCTGAAGACAAATAGCAGCCTTACGCTACAGGATTGCATCTTGCTGGATTCGGTTCAGAAGCATCGTCCGATTGCACAGGAGTCTATACAGTATTTGAAGGGTAAAAGACTGATAGAAGGGCGAAAGCCAAACTATACTATTTCGTTGGGCGTAGCAAAGAAAACGCATCAATTGCCTGAATATACGAAAAACAAAGGATTGAACAAACTGAAACTGGTTCAAATGATTGTCCAGTATTTGCAGAATGCAAGTCCAGAGGGTGCCAAGCGTGATTCTATTTTTGAATATGTTGGCGATGCTTTGCCTAATTCGAAGGACGAGAATCAACGTCAAAGAATGCTTGGCAACTTGTTAAGGGAATTGCAAAATAATGAAATCGTGGTTTGTGAAGGCCGTATTTGGAAGATTCAAGACATGGATTCTGATGAATTACGACTAAAAATAGAACGAATTACGACTAAAAAAGGCGCAAAGGACGACTAAGTGGGTTTATTCAAATGTCTTTAATTCAGATTGTTGCACTGCTTTTTAGTCAAAATTACGACTAAAAAATTACGACTAAAATGGTGTTAGTTGGACTAAAATGAGCTGTTGAAAATGCGGACTTCTTCGAGAATTGAAGGTGGTTTCAGATGGCTTTTATAGCTTTCATAGATGGGATAGTTTCTATAGATGGCGGGCGTTAGACTTTTGACAGGTATTTGTTTTTGAAACCATATTCAATGATCCAGCAATTGGATGACTGGCAGAAACAATAAGGGTTGTCACGCTTTAGGGTGACAACCCTTTTTCTGCTTTCTTCCCTCCTACTGTCCTTAAAAAGTTGGCGGAAAGACAAATGCCTTGGAGGTCATGCTACCCGTTCTCAGTCGTCACCCTCGTCCCTATCGAAGAACCCTAACAGCCATAAGATAATCAGCCAGCTCATAATTCCGTAGTTTTGTTGTTCCTGTGGCAAAAATAAGGAATTGCCCATTATACCGATTTGGGTTGCAAGGTTGCAAGCAGATTGCCTTCGCACGATTGAGCAGAATGGCATTCGCATCCACCAAAGGAGCAAATGACTCTCGCCCATGCCACATGTTTGCCACAAGGCCTAGCTGACAAAGTTTACGTTCCTTTCCACCACAATATCAAAGTATAATAACTTATCAACAATTTCTGTTGAAAAGTTTTGTGGTTAAAAACTACTTTTTACACGAACACCTGAAAAAATATTCGTACTTTTGTTGTGAAGTGACTCGAGATATTTCTCGTTGTCAACAAACACTTTGTAATCTTATTTAGAATAATTTATAAATTATGCGAACTAAAATAAAAAACTAATTTTCAGTAACAAACCAAAAACAATTAAAGAGTCACATGTTTCTACTATTCAACACCCAAGACGAAGCCCTATTCCAGGAAAAGATAGATGTGGACCTCTATCTCGAAATGGACCCATTGATGGATAAGATCTACGACATACTCATAGAAGCGCTATGCGACAGCACGACGTTCAAGGCCGGCCATCTGTTCAAGATGGCCTTCGCAATCTGCGCCTATATCATGGAGAACAAACACCCCGAAGAACATATTGCCGAGATTAAGGAACTGCTCGACAACTATGAAGAGCACCAAATAGGCGAACTCGTAATGGCCACCACATTGGTGCTGCTCAGCCTCTACCGCTCACCCGACAAGACTACCGACGAAAAGATACGGCGCATGACCAACCTGCTGAAGAAGGCTGTCTCAGACAACAAATCATCCTATATCGGCCACCTGATTTACTATGCCAACTCGTTTTCCGAAAAAAGGAGATATGCCAACCTCGACTTCGCCACGCACGAAGGCCTCATCATCGAATCGGACGCACCGCCAAAAGCCAGCATCGGCAACGGGAACTGCAAGGAACTGTTTGAATGTGCCGAAAAGGCCAAGCGACGACTGCTATTCCTTTCCGGCATATCACCAAAAACCCATACATTATTTATGGAACAAGACGAGTTCACCAATCTCGTCAATTATGTGGAACACTTTGTAATTTTCGGCGAAATCCCCAACGACATACGGAAAATCAACGCACGCATCAGCAACAAGCAGTTCATCAGCTACACCTTCCATTGCATCTATGAAGACCTGAAAGAAACCGAAGCCTATCACAAGACTGCTGAATGGGTTGCCCTGATGCGTGCCATTTTCAGCAATTTCGACGATACAGCCCTCACAACGCCAAAAAACAAGTTCAGCGAAATGCCCAAAGACTACGACGAAACCGTAGCCACAATCGAGAAAAGCCTTGCCGGAACCATAAAAAACCGCGCTAGTTGAGGTTGGGAACTCCAGTGGTGAGTCGATGGTGAGCGAATGGTGACCCATGGTGAGTGATATCACCGAGGTCACCATTTTTCGTATCAACTCATTGATTGTCAATACCGAAAAACTTTCCTTAAAGTTAGTTTGCGATAACTATTGCGCACCATATTGTCACTGTACTAAAATTGCCGAAAAATTTGAAAGCAATGGTAGTACAACACATCAACAGAACAAGGTCACCGCCCCACATCGACGAGCGTCAGAGAACCAAAGCCGAAAGGACTTGGGGAGAATCAAAACATTATAACTAACAAAATTAAATTAGATGAATAAAATATACATCGCACTTAATAAATCAAAAATATTCAATAATTCTAAATTTTAACATTATGGCAATAATCAAAAAAGGAATCCTAGATGGATTCAGCGGAGCCGTCGGTACAGTAGTCGGCTCGAGATGGAACGGGCGCAACGTCATGCGTAGCCGCGCCCTTGATGTGAAGGACTCGAACAGCGAAAGTCAGGTGATGCAGCGCAACTTCTTCAAGGAGTTGGGCAAGGTAAGCCGCAAACTCAGCAAGGAGATGCTGATGGCGCTCTACCCCACTTCGGTGACGGGCTTGTCGCGTCGCAACCTGCTGTCGCGTCAGCTTGCCGCTTGTGCGGTAGTTGAAGACGACACGAAGACGCTCGACTTCAGCCGCATCGTCAGCCTGGGCAACGGTCCCGAAGGAGCGGGCAGCTTGCAGTCGGTCACTGTCGCCGACGCCACTGCCGTCACCCTGACGTGGATCGCCAGCGAGATCATCCATGATGCCGGCTGTTCGAACGCCATCCTCGTAGTGTTCAACCAGACCCACAAGGCCGTCACCTTGGTGAACACCAACGTGCTGGTCGAAGCGGGCACGGTGACCCTCGACCTGAAGAACTTCGCCCATGATGGCGACCAGCTCTTCTACTATGCGACGGTGGCCACTACGGGCAAGGTCGTCACGCGCGGCTTCGGTTCGTTCATCATCAAGACCCGAGGCGTGAACTAAGACATGCCGACGCGATGGCCGCAAGAGAGGTGCCTAGGCTCCGCTCGGCGGCCTGTGGAAGGAGGGCGCTTCGCAAGAGGCGCCTTCTCTTTTTTTTCCGTATTATTTCATCATAATGACAAAAAAATGGCACATCACATGTGTATTTTTGTATATTTGCAGTCGTAAAATTTAATCAAAATTAATACAATTAACTCCTAATATGAAAGTACAAGAATTAGTAGATAAACTAGGACTCAAAGTCCTCTCGGGCGCCAATGGATTGGACCGCGAAATCGACGGTTGCTACATCAGCGACCTGCTCAGCGACGTGATGGGCAACGCCATGGAAGGCAACATCTGGATTACCCTTCAGACCCACAAGAACGTGATGGCCGTGGCCTCGCTGAAGGAACTGGCTTGCGTTATCCTCGTGAAGAACCTCATGCCTAACGACGAGACCATCGAGCAAAGCAACGACGACGGTCTGCCCGTGCTGCAGACTTCGCTGCCAACCTTCGAGATTGCCGGATTGGTGTATAACTTGATTCATTAGACAAGTGGACAATTAGACAAGTGGACAAGTGGACATTTGGACAAGTGGACAAGTGGACAATTAGACATTTAGACATTTGGACATTTAGACAGTTGGACAATTAGACGTTTAGACGTTTAGACAGTTAGACAATTAGACATTTGGACATTTAGACAGTTAGACATTTGGACAGGTGGACAGGTGGACAGGTGGACAGGTGGACAGGTGGACAGTTAGATATTTAGATAGTTTGACAATTTAATAATTGATAAGATGCATAATTTTGAAAAGCTTACGATATGGAAAGATGCCCAAGATTTGGCGGCGGATGTTTACTTGATGTTTGCCAACAATCATGATTGGGGTTTCAGAGACCAGATTCAAAGAGCTGCCGTATCGATTTCAAATAATATTGCAGAAGGATCAGAATACAATTCAGATAAAGTCTTTATCAGATATTTACACATTGCTAAAGGAAGTTGCAGCGAAGTCAGGAACATGTTACACTTATGTCCCAAAATCGGCTATCTCGATTCAGCAACCGCAGCAGACTACATCGAAAAATCAAAAGAATTATCCAATAAAATCGCCAATTTCATCCTCACTTTACAAAAAGGAAACGACAACCCACCCACTCCCTAAGTCCCCAAAGTCCCTAAGTCCACAAGTCCCTAAGTCCACAAGTCCCTAAGTCCACAAGTCCCTAAGTCCCTAAGTCCACAAGTCCCCAAGTCCCTAAGTCCCTAAGTCCCTAAGTCCACAAGTCCCTAAGTCCACAAGTCCCTAAGTCCACAAGTCCCCAAGTCCACAAGTCCCCAAGTCCACAAGTCCCTAAGTCCACAAGTCCCCAAGTCCCTAAGTCCCCAAGTCCCCAAGTCCCTAAGTCCCCAAGTCCCTAAGTCCCTAAGTCCCTAAGTCCACAAATCAATGCTTCGACTCCGCTCAGCATCCCAAATGTCCACATAGTCCCTAAGTCCCTAAGTCAAAAGAAAAAATGGAACTAAAATCATATAGAGCCGACCTTCATCTTCACACGGTGCTCTCGCCGTGCGGGGACCTTTATATGAGTCCGTCCGCCATCATCGAGCAAGCCAAGAAGCTGCACCTCGACGTCATCGCCATCAGCGACCACAACACCACGCGTCAGGTGAAGGTGACACAGCAACTTGGACGCGACAACGGTATCCTCGTCATCGGCGGCGTCGAGATCACCACACAGGAAGAAGCCCACGCCCTCGCCTACTTCGAGACCGACGAGCAGCTCGACAAGTTCCAGGAGTTTCTCGACGAGCACCTGCCACACATCCCACTCGACGAGGACAAGTTTGGCTATCAGCTCATCGTGGATGAGAACGAGGAAGTGATTGGCGAAGAGGAATGGCTGCTGTGGTCGGCCCTCGATGCCGACTTGGACACGCTCTACGACGTAGTGCATGAGATAGGCGGACTGTTTGTGCCAGCCCATGTCAACAAACCAGCCAGCAGCCTCATCAGCCAGCTGGGTTTCATCCCGCCCGACCTGAAGGCCGATGCGCTTGAAATCTCGAAGCACGTCAAGAAAGAGGATTTCCTCAAGAAATATGCCTACCTGAAGCGCTTCAACTTCACCAAGAGCAGCGATGCCCATTTCCTGCACATCATCGGCGAGGTGCATTGCGTGTTGCACATGTACGACAAGACTTTCGACGAATTCCGCAAGACCCTGAATGGCGAAGACGGAAGATACATCGACACCGAGCCGAAAGAAAAGTTACAACTATTGTTTGGGTGACGCTTCGGCTCCGCTCAGCGTCCCCTAAGTCTCTTAAAAATGAAAGAATTATCACTACACGTATATGACCTGATGGAGAATTCGACGGCGGCCAATTCCACCCTCGTGGAGTTGAGCATCCGCGACAGCCTCAAGGACAACATCTATGCCTTCACCATCAAGGACAACGGCAAAGGCATGAGTCCGGAGTTTCTCGCCAAGGTCACCGACCCTTGGACCACCACGCGCAAGACGCGCAAGGTAGGCCTCGGGCTTCCGCTTATCAAGATGAACACCGAGAATGCAGGCGGTGGCATGAAGATTGAGAGCACCGTAGGCGTGGGCACCACGCTCAACTTCTGGTTCCAGCACGACCACCTCGACCGTCCCCCGATGGGCGACCTGGCAGGTTCGCTCGTCATGCTCTTCTCGGCTCACGAAGACATCCATTTCATCTACACCCACACCACCGACGATGGCGAGTTCGTCTTCGACACCGACGAAGTCAAGGAAGCCCTCGACGGGATGCCGATGAACGACGTCCACATCATGCAATACCTGAAGGAAATGATTCAGGAAAACCTAAAGGAAATCAATTACAACGACTAATCATATTTTGTTTTATTTTTTAAACATTTGTAAACCAAATGACTATCAAGCAGATTTCAGAACTTTTAGAAGCCAATGTACTTTGTGGCGCTGACCGATTGGAAGAAGAGAACGACATGGTCTTCGCTTCCGACCTGATGAGTGAAGTGCTCACCATCGGCGACCACAGTCCTATCCTTCTGACAGGTCTATGCAACATGCAGACCATCCGCACTTGTGAGATGGGCAACCTCAACGTCATCGTCTTGGTACGCAAGAAGAAAGCCACCGAGGAGATGATTGAGGAAGCCGAAGACGAGGGCATGGTTCTCATGGAATGCGACTATTCTATGTTCAAGGCTTGCGGTCTGCTCTACAATGCAGGCATGCGGCCCATCTTTTAACAGCAACACTAACTAAAAAACAGACCTATTATGCATCTCGAATACCAAGTCTATGAAGCGGATTTCGTGAACGCCGGTTCCGCCTCCAGCGCTGTCAAGAAGACGCTGAAACAGCTCAACATCAACCCGAAGATCATCAAGCGGGTTGTAGTAGCACTCTATGAAGCCGAGGTCAACGCCATAGCGCACGCCTACGGCGGCACCATTACTGCCGACATCGAGCCTGACCGTATTCGGATGGTAGTAGCCGACAAAGGCCCTGGCATTCCTGACATTGACTGGGCCATGCAAGAAGGCAACTCCACCGCTTCGCCCGAAGTCCGCGACATGGGATTCGGTGCCGGCATGGGTCTGCCCAACATCAAGAATAACGTTGACAAGCTCAACGTCAGTTCCACCGTCGGTGTCGGAACCACCGTCGAGATGGAAGTCATGTTTGTTTAATCTAATCCCCCACTGCCATGGAGAAGACACCATTCACTCACGGCCTTGCCTTAGACAAGGATGCCTGCATAGGCTGCTCACACTGCATGAAGGCATGCCCCACACAAGCGCTGCGCGTCTATGATGGCAAAGCCACCCTCATGCCCGACCGTTGCATCGACTGTGGCAACTGCTTCAAGGCGTGTCCCACACGCGCCATCTACGTCAAGCAAGACGACTGGAACGACATCTTCAACTTCCCATGTCGTGTGGCGCTCATCCCTTCGGTCTTCATGGGGCAATTCCCGCCAGAGATTACCGTCTCGCGCATCTACAGCATCCTCAAAGAGTTGGGATTCACCCATATCATAGAAACCGAATCGGCGGTGCCCATCTACACGGCAGCCAAAAACAAATATGCCGCTGAGCATCCCAACATCAGGCCGCTGATTTCGTCGTTCTGCCCGGCCATCGTACGCCTCATCCAAGTGCGTTTCCCTGGTCTGGTCGATAACCTGATACCCATCAAGGCGCCAATCGACATCACAGCCTCCTACATCAAGCGCAAGCTGATGAAAGAAGGCGACTATCATGAGGAAGACATCGGCCTGTTCTACATCACCCCTTGCGCGGCCAAGATTGCAGCCGTGAAAAGTCCTGTGGGCGAAGAGAAGTCGTTGATTGACGGTGTCATCAACATGGATACCGTATTTAACCAGGTCTATAAGCGCATCAAGATGCAAGGCAAGAACTACAAGGAGCAGAAGTTGCCAGTGTCGCAGCTTTCGGCCGACAGTGTGCTCACCTCGCTCACCAACGGCGAGCGTCGTCTCTCCAACGCGCACCACTCCTACTCCATCGACGAGCTGCACAACGTCATCGAGTTCCTCGAGAAGGTCGAGAACGACGAGATTGATGATGTCGATTTCCTTGAGCTTCGTGCCTGCGACCAAAGCTGTCCGGGAGGCATACTCACCTGCGACAACCGTTTCCTCATCGCCGAGCGCATGTTCGCCCGTGCCCGCAAGCTCGCCGATCGCGAACGTCGTGGCGAGCAAGCCAAAGACCACGAGTTGGAAGAAGAGCGCACCTTCCTGATGCGCAACATCAAGGTGGGTGAAATCAAGCCACGCTCGATGCTCATCCTCGACGAGAACACCTCGAAAGCCCTTGAGAAGATGACAAAAATCAACGAGATACGCGCCATGCTCCCCCATACCGACTGCGGAGCATGCGGTGCACCCGACTGCGACTCACTCGCTCGCGACATCGTGTGCGGCAACGCAGAACTCAGCGACTGCATCTTCATCCAACGCAACCTGGAGGCCAGAGGCAACATGAGTTCCGACGAAGCAACCAAGATACTGGAAATCATCTGGGGCAGCCAAAAAGTGAACGAATTCGTCAAGAAGAAATGAAGTCGGCTAGAAGATAACTATTGTTGTATTGCGATTTTGCAGCCTAAACAAAATAAGGAAGTCACTTTCGTAACTTCCTCATTTTCAGTGTGGGAACTGTTGGATTCGAACCAGCGACCCCCTGCTTGTAAGGCAGATAAAACGCTATATTTCAACCCTTTACATACTTATATTTTTCTTTAAATATTTATATATCAATTACTTGCATATATCAATATTTATGCCTATCTTTGCAGTGTTTTACAATCGTATGGGCAAATGATGGGCAAATTTTCCCATTTGCCCACGAGACTAAGACAAATCGCAAAATTCAGATAATCAAATTTTTAAACAAATGGAAATCAACCAAGCAGCAAAAGAACCCATGTTCATCGGAGCTTCCGAACATGTCTTCATCAGAGCTTTCCTCGACACAAGAAGGATGAAAGAAAATGGCACCTACCCCATTTACATCCGCGTAACCTACCAAGGAGAAAAATGGCTTTATGCGACAGGCGTTTGCCTCACACCAAACGAATACGCAAAAGCCATCTCACTTAAAGCATCGTCGGGTGAATTGTACAAAAGCAAAGAAACCATCAGCCGTGCATTTCTTAAAATCTCCGAAGCCGTCAAACAACTCAACGCCGAAAAGAAGTTCAGTTTCGACAATCTAAAAAAAGCAATCGCCAACCCCGAAGCCAAATGTTCCGTCACCCTTTTTGAGTACTGGACCCAATTCGGCGAAAGCAAAAACACCGAGAAGACCCGCGAGCAATACCGCCAAGCCCTCCGCAACTTTTATCGTTCCTTGGGTTGCAAAATCACCCTTGAAAAAGACCCAAAAGACCCGAAGCAGAAAACCATTATATATAAAGGTGCAAAAATGAAAATCGCCCCTACCCTAGTTGATGAAAAACTTATCGCCAATTGGGTAAAGTACATGGACGAAAATGGCCTTACAGATTCCACAAAAAGCATCTATCTCCGCGCCCTCCGTGCCGTGATGAACAGCTTAGGCCAAGCCAACCTAATCAGCGAAATGCCAAAGTTCACCATCAAGGCTGGCACCAGGCGCAAAGAAGATTTCATTTCCGTTCCCGACATCATCAAGATTCGAGACTATCAAGGCCGAGCCAAGAAATATGCCGATTGGTGGATTATCATCTATCTCTGCAACGGCAGCAAC
>JAKSMV010000008.1 GCA_024400425.1 Bacteroidales bacterium | reverse complement strand
CAGGTCTTGCGCCTCGATTGCTGGCTGGTTCTATGGCTTGCGCCTCGATTGCTGGTGTTGAGCGGTCAGGAATGGGTCAGGAATGGGCTTTTTATCGGTCGAAGGTGATGGCTCAGCGTCCATCTGTCAGGTCTTGCGCCTCGATTGCTGGCTGGTTCTATGGCTTGCGCCTCGATTGCTGGTGTTGAGCGGTCAGGAATGGGTCAGGAATGGGCTTTTTATCGGTCGAAGGTGATGGCTCAGCGTCCATCTGTCAGGTCTTGCGCCTCGATTGCTGGCTGGTTCTATGGCTTGCGCCTCGATTGCTGGTGTTGAGCGGTCAGGAATGGGTCAGGAATGGGCTTTTTATCGGTCGAAGGTGATGGCTCAGCGTCCATCTGTCAGGTCTTGCGCCTCGATTGCTGGCGTTGAGCGGTCGGGGAATGTGGCAAAATTCCCCATTTTTCGGGCTTTTGTACCTCTTTTTGTCCTCTGTTACTATCTAAATACCTGATTTATATATATTGTTTCGGGTTCGGTGTGTACTCAAATATGGATTTTCCACGAAAAAAGCCACTCAAACGGTAAGGGCAAACGCTTTTTTTTCGCGCTTCGTTTGTTGGTGGCTTCGTGCCGCTCGTAATAGTAGGAGTTGGAGCGCGTTTTTTTCGCTCTATTCGTCTGCGGCTTCTACGGTTCTATAATGATAGTTTCATTTGTGGGCTTTCCATTTCCAAAAGAATGTAATCCAATTTTTGAGTTTGCCAATTTACAACCTTGTTTTTGTAGATAGTCTTAAATAGTTCGATTGCCTTATAATGGTCTAATCCTGTATCTAAACAAGTGATATAAGGGCTTAATTGGTTGAGCGTTATAACGGCTATTTGTTTAGCCTTTGCCGTTCCTATTGTCCTATCATTCAAACGGATTTCGTAAGTTTCGCCAACTCTATACTTTGAAACATTGTGCAGCCTGATAGTTGTAAAGAATTGGTTTTTTAGTTTGCCGTTCCAATTATTATTAAAGTTTATTACTAACATAATTATTTGATTTATAATAATTTGATTTCTTGCTGTTTTATTGTTTCCTGAAATTCCGCTTTTGCGGTTTGTAGGGCTGTTTCAATCCGTTGGGCGCGGTTCGGGTCGGTGGTTTCGTATTGGGCGCGGTTCAAATCCCTAATTGCTTCGCCTATCCAAATCCGCTGTTTTTCCCAAAATGATGGTTTTTCTTTGTGTGCAATCCGTTTCCAATCGGGGCGCGGTGTGGGCTTCAATCCCAATTCCTTAAACGCTTTTCGTATGCTTTTGGGCAAATACGCGGGTTTGTTTGGCTTGCGTTTGGGCTTGAAATAGGGCAAAACCTCTAATTTGTTGGCTTCAAATTCCTGAATTATTGCGGCTGAAAATTGATTTACTTGTTTTGCAATCAATGTTTTTGCCTCTAATTGTGTCAGGTCGTATTTTTCGGAAATTTGTTTGTTGGTGGTTGGGTCGGTAGTCCAACAATAGCACCAATCGAAAAAGATTGTTTCCGTTTTGGTCGGGCTTGCGTTGTATCGGTTTCGCTTTTGGATAATCTCTTTTAGATAAAACCTTGTTTGATAGTCGTTTGTTCGTGCCTTGAATGTCTTTTTTACGCTGAAATAATATCTTATGGCGGTCAAAAGTTGGGCGCGGTTCACATTTTCAAGGGTCAAGGCTTCCAAAGTCCTATATTTCAGGTTTTCGGGGCTGTTGTTTGCCGTGTTCCCGTCAATATGCACTATCTTTCCGCCTCTAATCGGCTCGCCTTTGAAAATCCACAAAACAACCTTTTCAATAATGATTGTTTTTCCGTTCAAGGTCAAACGTGCGCGGCTTTCGGGCTGGTTCTTTGGGTAAATCATCGTTTGCCCTTGCTCATTTATGAAAATATCTGTTTCAGGTATGCGCCTAAAACCTTGCTTTTTGAGGTCTGAAATAGCCTGATTTCGTTTCTTTGCTGTCAGGGTGTCAATCTTTGGTGTTTTGCTCATCTTTGTATTTTTTTATCCACTTGAAAACGGTGGCGCGGTTTATGTTCAATATTTTGGCTATCTCATCGGCTTTTTTTCCGCTCTGTTTCATTTCAAAGGCTCGTTTGTGTATTTCCTCACCGCCTTTTAGTAAAGTCCATTTTTCGGCTGTTTGCCATTTCTCCAATGTCCTGATTGGAATATTTAGCAATACGGATATTTCCGTAAGATACAAACCGCGTAAATACATTTTTCTTGCTGCTTCGTGCTGGTCGGCTGTGTAGGTTTGCCGTGTTGCTGCTTGCTGTTTTTTCTTTGTCATTGCTTTATAATTTTGTCGTTTGGGTATTCTTGCAACCATTTATATTTTTATTAAACCAATATTAAACCTGATTACATTTTCTTGCGTTTTTCGGTGTGTGGTTCGGGCTGGGTATTGCTGGCAACATTCCGCAACGAAAACGCCCACCCCCCACCAACTTTAATTTTTTCCCTCTGTTTGTCGCTTGCTGGTACGTTTTATTATTGTTTTCGTGGTTTCGGCTTGCGCTGGCGCGGTTTTTTACCTTTCCCGATACGCTAAAAGCCTCACAAACGGCTGTTTTAGGGTGATGGCGCAACATTGCCGCCTTGAAAGTATAATCTTTGTATAATTTACTATAATCTTCACTTTTCGGGTGTGGGCTTGTTGTCGCGCTTGCGCTTGTGTCGCCAATCATCGCCTTTTTTGCTCCTAACATATTCGGACGGCTTTTCTCTCAAATATTTGAGCATTGTTTCGTAGCAAATCCCAAATTCGGGATATATAAATCTTCGCCAAATGTTTTTATACATTGTCTTTTGGTCGCCTGCCTCATATTCGCGGTTTACTATTTCGACAATTTTTTCAATCCTTGCCTTTGTGCTTTCGTAGTGGTTTGGCATTTTTTTCTTTCTCCTATGTTTTTATAGTTATGTTTTTAAAGTGGCTGTATCCCTTTCGGGATATATAGGACAAGTTTCCAAACTTGTTAGGAATTTTATAAAGCCTCCATAAAAACGGCATTTTTAATATCGTTTTATTTATTTATATATTATCGTTTTTATAAATTATTGAAAATCAATGTGTTGAAATTATGCCGTTTGTATTACGTTTCGACAACATTCATTTTTTTGAATATAATTTCTAATTTCTCTCTGTATTCCTTTTCTAATTCGCTGGTTATCAATTTAAAGTGTTTTTTGTGTTCGTTCCAATCCCTTGCAAACTCGCGGGCTGTTCGGTAATTTCTTTCTGATAGTTCGCCCTTTTTCCTTTGCTCGTTTATTAGGTTCATATATGATTCAATCCCTATCGAAAGAATTTGTTTTGCCCTTGCTGTTTGGTCGGTGCGCGTTCCCTTTGCGCCTCTTATTTCCCTTTCAAATTCAACTGTTCGCCAATCCTTAATAAATAGGTTTGCAATCTTATTCAGGTGCTTTTTGCTGAAAAACTCAGTTATTTTGATTTTTTCGCGTCTGTAAACGGTTTCAATCCTCAATATATTTGGGTCGTTGTCGTGGGGTTGCCGTTTGCGGTCGCTCATCTCAAAACCTTTGTCGTACACCTTAAAATATTTCCTTATTGTTCGGCTTTTGTCGGTGGTCTTTTGTCGGTTTTTCTTGAAATAGGCATCAATATAAAATGGTTTTTCTCCTATTCCCCTGATTAGTCCAATATATTCCATCGGTGGTCTGTCGGTTGGAATGTTCAAACCTATTTCGTACTGAGTAATAAAACCGTTTTCTTGTTCTATTCCGATTTCTTCAAATAGGTTGTTTATCATCCACTTTGCATTATACATTGTGAATTGTCCGCTATTGTCAAGCCTACCAAACACCATTAAATAAAATTGTTTGTGTAGGCTGCAATTTATTTTCAGTTTGCCGCCTTTGGTTTTCATATACAATCCCATCATTTTGGCTTCTTGGGTGCTTTCATAATAGACGGTTTTCCCATTGTTCCATTTTTGCAACTTGTTTCGTGCCGCCAATTCTTCAAGTTTTTCCTCCAAATTCTCAAAATCCGTGTCGATTGTAATATCTACATTCATAATAATTTTGTCAATCATTTGAGTTATCAATCTACACAAATCCCATTTTCTTTCAGGTTAATAATGTCTGAACGCTTCATCTTTACAAATTTCCCAACCTTGAAAAATGGAATTGCGCCTTTGCTTTTCCAAATGTGGAAAGTTGGGCGCGAAATACCTAATATCTCGCAGGCTTCATCAATGCCGATTGTATCTACATTGATTTCTTTCCGTGTGGCTGTGGTGTTTTCGCAAATCGTTTTGATTTGTTCTTTCAGGTCGTTCCATTCCTCTAATGAAATCGGCAAACTGATAAACATTTGTGTTGATGGTTGCTGTTTTTCAGCGTTTTGTGTTGCTGTCTGTTTCTTTAATTTTGTCATATAGCGTTTGTTTTATGTGATTTTCAGGGTGCAAATATATGTAATTAATTTTATTATGTATTAATTCCATGTATGAATTAATATGCGTTTTAATACAACAAACTGCAAAAAATAAGGTGTTGCAGTCCGTAACACCTTGATTTATTGCGTTTTTATTCTTCTGTTATGCTCAACTGATATTCAGGTGTTGTTATTTTGTCAATAATAGGCAAAAACACTGTCTTGATAAATTCCTCTTTTATTCCTAATTGATTGATTTTCATTTCGTAATCTTCAATTATTATTGTGTCTGTAATGTGGTTTTCCATTAGTATTTTAGGCAGTTCGTTTCTTAATCCGCTCATATACTCGATAATTGACGAATGTGGATAATATCCTCTATCTTCATCGCCAATGTAGTACCAAAGATTATCCCACAAACAAAAAACCGCCAAATCTTCCTCTTTCAGGTTTTTATAATAAAATAGTAGTTGTTTGTCAGTTTCCATTTGTTTGAATGTCTTATAAATCTTTGCCTTTGCCCTTTTGTCAAACATCGACAAATCAAAAAGTTCTTCAAGTCTTTTTGATATGGTTTCTTTTGCTTTTCGCTCTAATGAATCCTCTAATAAATCTCTAATATCTTTTTCGTAATAATATGATATGTAAGAGTTTAGACCGTTTGTAAATTCGTCCTTTGCTTTGAAATTCCTATCCGCCAATTCTTTAATATCATACTTTATTTTTCCGTTTTCCAAATCATCTATATACAATTCGCAAACCCTTACAATCAAATCGCGTTCTTTCTCCATCGCGTCTTTGCAAACCCTATTTTCAAATTCTTCATTGCTCAACAAATATGGTATTTTGCTGGGCTTTAATATTGTCCGCCTTTTAATTGTTATGTAGTAGTATAATATCCCTTTTTCTGTATCTCCTTTTGATTTCTTTAAAAAGTGTGTTACGCTTATTTTTGGATATTGTTTCATCTTATTACCTTATTAATTAATTATCTTTCAAGCCGCAAAAATACAAAAATAGTCTATTTCGTTACAAATACCTTTTCTAATTCGTTTTCTGTGGTCTTATCCATAACTTTTGCATAAATCTGTGTAGTGCTTATTTTTGTGTGTCCTAATATCTTTTGCACCACTGCCATTGATACGCCCTTGTATAAAAGATATGTGGCTGTTGTGTGTCTGGCTGTGTGGAAAGTTACCAACTTATCAATTTCCGCCATCTTTGCAATTTCTTTCAATTCTCTGTTTACAAATTGGTTGGTGAAATCATCAAAGTAAAACCGCCTATTTTTGTCGGTGTATTTCTCCAATAGGCTTATTGGCTTTCCATCGAAAAGTAAATAAATTGGTAGGCGTAAAGGCTCTTTTGTTTTCTCCATATTTAGGACAATCCACTTTTTCCCCTCCATTTCTTCAATGTTTGATGGTTGCAGCCTGATTATGTCCGAAAAACGCAAACCGCTGTAAACTGCAAACAAATACATATCTCTAACCCTTTGCAGGTTGTTTTGTTTCGGTTCAAATTTCAGGTTTTCAATCCGTTCTATTTCTTCGGGTGTTAAAAATGTGCGTGTGCTGGCTTGCGACTTTATTTTGAAGTTTCGGAATGGGTATTTGTTTAAATCCATATATCCGTAATTTATGGCTGTATTTACAACTGCTTTCAATATCTTTAAATATTTCCCCGTGCTGTTTGTGTTTAGTCCATTGCTCAAAAGGTAGTTTTCAAAATCGTGAATGAATTTGTAGTTAATATCATCAAATGATATTGTTTGGCTAAATCCTTGCAAATGCTTCAATGTGGACTTATAAACTCTCCGTGTGTTTTCTGTTATTGTTTTGTTTGTTTCGGCTTGTTTCCTGAAAAAGTTTAAAAAGTCCGTTTCTTCTTGCGTTTCAAAGAATTGCGACAACCGTTCAATGCTCATCGTTTCACCCTCTGCAATCCTATCTAATTCAAACTTTTCCATTTTGCTGATTAGTCCTTTCAAATATTCGTTTCTCTCCATATAGTTAGGTGCTGATGGCTTAATTTGCTGCCTTTTTTTATCCCATTGTTCGGGCTTCACTTTTATTTCAGTTGAAAAGTATTTGCGTTTGCCGCCTTTTTGGTATGCACAAACTGAAATAATGCCTTTTCCGTCTTTTGAAAGTTGTCCTTTTCTATTGAAAACCAATGAATAAACTAATTTTTGCATTGCTATTAGTATTAAAAACGCTGCAAAGATAATGTTTAATTTAATACTATAAATAAATTTGTGTATTATTTTGATAAAAATATAAATATCAAATTTAATACTTTTTCAAAATGTTTTCAAATATGGGGGTCAAATCGTGGACAAAAAAACAATATTTATATAATTTCAAATTGTTTATAATTGCCTCATTTTTGGGCTTAAATTGCTGATATGCCGCAAAAATGCAACAAAAAAGGGCAATATTTCTATTGCCCTATGTGGTACCGACGGGAATCGAACCAGTGACACATGGATTTTCAGTCCATTGCTCTACCAACTGAGCTACGGTACCTCCGTTTTTGCGGTTGCAAAAGTACATCTTTTTTCTTTATCGCCAAGAAAAAAATGAAAAAATCGAGCAAAAAAAACTTTAAATAATTATTTTGTGCTGATTATCAGCTGCTTGAAAAATAATAACAATAAAGAAAGCAATAAAAACTTGCTCATAGAGTTAAAAAAACCGATATTTGCACGCTCAAAATTGGGTGTGTTGGCATCTTGCTTTAGTTGTTTGACGCTTTAATACTATTGATATGAGATTCTCTTCGCTGAAAATATGGTTGGTGACGGTGCTTCTTGCAGCGCTCGTTGGCAATGCCTTTGCCCAGGCCAATGTCGATTCTCCATATTCGATATTTGGCATAGGCCAAGTTCGCGACAAGTCGATGAACGTAAATCTGGGCGGCATGGGAGGAATCGCCAATGCCATGTACTCGGGCAGCATGATCAATGTGGCCAATCCGGCTTCTTATGCCCGAATCGACTCGCTGGCCTTCCTTTTTGATGTTGGAATGTATTTCAAGTCGTCCACATTCAGCAATTCTAACATGTCGGAAAAGTCGAACAATGCTTCGTTCGATTATCTTGCTATGGCATTCGGATTGACCCCATGGTGGAAGGTCGCTCTTGGCGCACAGCCTTATAGCTCAGTTGGCTATAATATGATTATCGATAAAATTGACGAGCAATGTGGCCACTACACTTCCGCATTTTCAGGAAAGGGTGGCCTCAACCAGGCTTTCATAGGCAATGCTTTTAAGTTGGGCAAGCATTTCTCGATAGGTGCCAATGCCACTTATGTGTTTGGCAACACTGAATCGCTGACAACGGTCTATTTCCCCGATTCGGCCTATTTCATCAGCTCTCGCCGTGGCATCAGCAACATGGTCAGTTCGTTCATGTTCGACTACGGCTTCCTCTTTACCGGGAAGATTGCCTCTGACCTCAACCTCAACATTGGCCTTACCTATGCCCAAAAGGTTCGTCTTAGTGGAACCCAAACCATGTTTATCCGCTCTATTGAGGGCGATGCCACGCAAGAAATCGAATACGTGATTGACACTGTTTATTATAAGGTGGACAATGGCTCGAAGATTACCATGCCACAAGGCTTTGGCGTGGGTGTGGCCTTGCAGAAGAACAACCGCTGGTCCATTGGAGCCGACTTCAACTGGATGCAGTGGTCGAAATTTGCTCGCGAAGGTATCAACGACCCGCTTCAGGATTCGTGGAACGTATCGCTGGGTGGTGAATACATACCCGTCTCGACTTCCATTTCGAGCTATTTCACCAGAATGTCGTATCGCATGGGTGCCTTCTATGAACATACCTATTTGAATGTCAATGGCAATTCAATCAATAAGATGGGTGTCTCATTTGGTGCGTCGTTGCCTTTGCCTCGCTCGCTGTCGAAGGTCAATGTTGCCGTCGAATTAGGTCAGTGTGGCACCAAGGCCAGCAGCCTGATTCAAGAACGCTACATCAACCTGAGAGTGGGTATCGCAGTGCACGAAATGTGGTTCATGAAGAGAAAGTATAAATAAGCACTCCATTTTGGAATGATATTTGAAGCAAGAAAATCAAGTTTAACAATTAAAAGATAAAAGAGATGAAAACTAGAAGAATTTTGGTGATTGCCGCCGTTTTTGGAATGGCAATGAGCGTTTCGGCTCAAGATGTCACAACCTCGAAGTATGGTGTCGATAGTGTGGCTACCGTCACCAACTTGTCAATTTACCGCGAAGCCTACAAGCAATGGGAACAGGCAAAATTTGCTCCCGAAGCAGCCACAGCGGAAATGGTGAACGCTTGGCGCTATGTGTTCCTCAATGGTCCACGTGCAAGCCAATATACCTACACGAACGGTGAAAAGATTCTGGATTACTTAATCCGTACCAACCCAAGTCAGAAGGATGCCTACATCGATACCCTGAATATGCTGGCTGATACGAGAGCCATCAGCTTCCCAACCGATCCAAAGACGGGCCTCTCGCAAGTTGCCAACATCAAGGCCAAGAAGGGATACCTTATTTATAGCTATAATAAGAACCGCTACGAAGAAGCCTACAATGTGCTGAAAGAAGCTGTCGCCTTGGATGTTGACCACAACCAAATCCAAGTGGGTTTCCTCGATGCCTACTTCCGCGCTGCCGCCGATATGGTGAACAACGGTAAGGCTGAGAAGATGACCGTCATCGATGTGTATCAGGAACTCTCCGATGTGCTCGACGACAACATTAAGGTGCTGGCCGAAAAGGAAACCGAACTTCTCGCTGCCAAAGAAGCTTCCGCTGATGATGCCGAAGCAGTGGCCAACTTCGACAAACAACTCGAAAAGAACGAGAAGAACATCAATAACTATAAAGGTGTGAAGAACAACATCGACAACCTCTTCGAGCCTTTCGCTTCATGCGAAGACCTGCTCAAGGTGTTCACCGCCAAGATGGCTGAAAAACCTGATGATATCGCACTGCTGCAACGCATCACTACCATCCTCGACAAGAAGGATTGCACCGACTCGAAGCTCTTCTTCGATGCCAGTAAGCACCTCCACGAACTTGACCCAAGCCCTGAATCGGCTTACAACCTCGGTCAGCGTTGCTTCAAGGACAAGAAGTATGGCGAAGCTGCCAACTACTTTGAGCAAGCTACCAAGTCGTCAAACAACGACCGCGTGTTCCGCGCCTACCGTAACCTTGCCTACTGCTACCTCAACACCGGTAGTTTCAGCAAGGGCCGCGAAGCCGCTCGTAAGGCTGCTCAAGTTGACCCAACCGCTGGCGAACCTTACATCATCATCGGTATGCTGTATGCCGAAAGCGCTAGTCAATTCAGCGGTGACCTCGAAAGCAAGGCCGTGTATTGGGCTGCTGTCGATAAGTTCCAGAAGGCAAGAAGCATGGATGCATCAGTGGCCAAGCGCGCCAGCGACCTGATTGCTGCCTACTCACAATACTTCCCACCAATGGAGACCATCTTCTTCAACGACTACGCCGAAGGCCAATCGTACAATGTGGGCGGCTGGATTGGTGAAACCACTACCATCAGAGCCAGAAAGTAATTGGTTAGATTTATCAAGATATTCATGAAATTCAACATCACGGTCATTTTGGCCGTGGTGTTGTTTTCGTGTGAGAACCCCATATCTGTCATCAACGAGATGGCTAATGACGACACACTGTCGTGCATCATGGCAGATAGTGTCGTTTTCTATCGTAGCGATTCGGGCCTTATCCAAATGGAATTGCGTACCCCACGCATGGTGCGCTTCGAAAACGAGGACGAGATCATGGAATTCCCTTTGGGATTCAATATGGTGATGTTCGACAAGAACAAACAAAAAATCACAGAGTTTTCAGCCGATTATGGGAAGAGCTATGGCAGAATCGGCTTGATTGAAGCCATCGGAAATGTCAAGGTGGAAAACACCGATAACCAACAGACCATGTATTCCGACAAACTGTATTGGTACCAGAAGGAAAAGATGATTCACACACGCTCGCATGTGCGCATCATTTCGCCCGACAAGGAGATTGAAGGCGATAGCCTCGTGGCTAAGGAAGACTTTTCGGAATATACCATGTATTCGGGTTCTGCCCTGCTTGATGTTGAAGACGAATAATGTGACGCGTTATGAACGATTGGTGGATTGTAGCGATTAGCTTGTTTTTCTCGGCCCTGTGCTCGGGCCTAGAGAGTGCTTTCAATAGTCTCAATCGCTTGCAACTTGAAGTGGAACTGACGAAGAACTCCGGCTCGGCCCGAATCATTGGACTCTTCCTCAAAAACAAGTCGCATTTCATTACTTCCTTGCTACTGGGCAACAACATAGCCTTGGTCGTTTATGGCATGAGCATTGCCCGAATCATCGAGCCGTGGGCCTTGGCCATTTTGCCACCTGCCTTGTCGAACGAATTCATGGTCTTGCTCATCCAGACCATCCTTTCCACTTTGCTGGTTTTGCTGGTGGGCGAATTCTTCCCTAAGGTGCTCTTCCGCATCAATCCCAATGCCGTCTTGGAGTTCTTCGCTTTCCCGACATTCTTCTGTTATTGCATACTCTACCCACTGACATGGCTCTATACTGGCATCTCGGAGTTGCTAATCAAATACGTCTTCCGAATCAAGATTGAGAAAGAAGAGTATCACTTCAGCACGGTTGACTTGAATGACTTCATAGCCGAATATGCCGACTCGGAGGATGCTGACCAAGACATGAAACAAGAAATACAGCTCTACCAGAATGTCATGGAATTTCGCTCCGTGAAACTGCGCGAATGCATGGTGCCCCGCAACGAAATCGACGGCATCGAGAGGACGGAATCATTAGAGCAAGTGAAGGCGCACATGATCCGAACCAAACACTCCAAGTTGATCATCTATTCCGAAAACATCGACAACATCGTGGGCTATGTGCATCTGAACGATGTCATCCGTAGCATTGCCGACGGACGAAAGGCAACGGCTTCCGACATCATGCGTCACATCGACTTTTTTCCCGAGACCTATACCGCCGACCGCCTTCTGAAGCATTTCGTTCAGAAACATCAAGGTGTGGCAGTGGTTGTTGACGAATTTGGTGGCACATCAGGCATCGTTAGCGTGGAAGACATCATAGAGGAGATTTTTGGTGAAATCGATGACGAATATGATGATGAGGACAACCTCCAAAAATCGTTGGGCGAAGGCGTGTTCCAGTTCTCGGCACGTCTGGAAATCGACTATTTGAACGAGACGTATGATATGGATTTGCCTGTGTCGGACGACTATGAGACCCTGGCAGGCATGATAATCCATTATTGCGAAAGCATTCCTTCGCAAGGCACAGAACTCGTTATCGGCAATTATCGCTTCAAAATACTGAAAGCCAATGGCGTAAAGCTCGATGAAGTGGAATTGAAAAGATTGTATAATTGATTGATATTCAATCTTGTAAAATACGATAATTCTCCCTTCTGCAACTATTTGGAAAGAAAAAATTAAACAATTAATTCATCGCTTTGAAATCTTTACTAAATTTGCACGCTCAAATTTGAAGATATTAATAAATAAGGTAAATAAAATTATGGCAGCAATTGAAAAAATTAGAAAGCATTCTAAACTTTTAATCGTAATCATCGGTGTTGCACTGTTGGCTTTTGTCTTGGAAGACCTTTTCCAGAGTATGGGCCGAAGCCGTGAAAACATTATTTTAGTAGTTGATGGTGACAAGATTCCATACCAAGATTTTGAAGATCAGGTGGATAAGACTCTCGAAAACTACAAGAGCAATGGCACCAATGTCACTTCAGAACAAACTATCGCCATTCGTAACAACACCTTGGAACAAATGATTGAGGACAACCTCATGACCAAGGAATACGAAGCTGCTGGCATTAACGTTTCAGCCGAAGAACTTTATGACCAATTTACTGGCGAAAATCCTCACCAATGGGTTGCCCAGAGCTTCCCAGGCGCTGATGGTGGTGTTGACAGAGAAATGGTCAACAACTATCTTCAAAATCTCAACAACTTGCCTTTGGAATACCGCTCCCGTTGGGCTGATTTCGAGAGATCAGTGAAACAAGACAGACTCCAGAATAAATTCAACAACCTTCTTAAGGCTTCTTATTTTGTCCCTTCTCAATTGGCTGCTAAGTATTATGCCAACAAGAACACCAAGGCTTCTGCCGACATCGTCGCTCTGCGCTATAACAACATCGCCGATTCGACTGTTGTCGTTACCGATAAAGACACGAAGGCTTACTATGAAGAAAACAAGTACAGATACGAAACCGACGAAAGACGCGATATCGAATATGTCGTTTTCGAAGTGAAGCCATCGTTGCAAGACCGCCAAGATGCACTTGCTTACGTGCGCGACATGAGAGAAGAATTCGCCAATGCTGAAAATGTTGTGAATTTCGTCAATGCCAATTCCGACAAGCATTATGATAGCACTTGGGTGGGCAGAAAAGATGTCTCCCAAGAAATCGAAAGCAAGATCTTCGACGAAGGCAATGAAGCTGGTTTCGTGTTCGGCCCTTATGAAGAAGGAGAGTCATTCAACTTGGTCCGCATCGTTGAGATGCAAAGCCGTCCTGACTCGCTGAGAGCTAGCCACATCTTGATTAGCTATGCCGGTGCTGCCAATAGCGATGCTACCATCACTAAAGAAGAAGCCAAGGCCAAGGCCGACAGCCTGTTCGCAGTCCTGAAGGGCAGCAAAGATGAAGAACTGTTCGGCGAACTTGCAAAGCAATTCTCATCATGCCCATCTAAGGAAAAAGGTGGCGACCTCGAATGGTTCACTGATGGTACTATGGTTACACCATTCAACGAATATGTCGTGAACAATCCTGTCGGTTCAATGGACGTAATTGAAACTGTTTTCGGTTATCATGTCGTGAAGGTTACCGATAAGACCGCTGCCCAGCCAAAAGCTCGCCTGGCTTATCTTCAACACGAAATCACTACCAGCACCGCTACTCACCAAGACGTTCTGGCCGTGGCAAGTAAGTTCGCTGCCGAAAACAAGACCATCGATCAGTTTAATGCTGCCATCGAGGAACAAGGTCTCACCAAGCGTTCCATGCCTCGCATGAATGTTGCAACCTACCAAATCCCTGGCATTGATAATCCTCGCGAAATCGTGCGTTGGGCTTTCAATGACAAGACCAAACTTAACGATGTCAATTCGTTCTTTGACCTCGATAACGTGTTTGTCGTCGCCGCTCTTACCAGCATCGTTAAAGAAGGTTATGCTCCTATGGACATCGTTGCTGAACAAGCCAAGTATGCTATCATGAATAAGGTGAAAGGCCAAATGGCTGTTGACAAGATGAAAGCCTTTGGCGATGATGTCAACCGCATGGTGAGCGAATTGGGCGCTGAATCAACTACCGTTTCCGACATAACCATCGACTCACGCGTGTTGGGCAACTTCGGTGTTGAAGCTGATATCGTTGGCACTTTGCTTGGCATGAAGGAAGGCGAGCAAGTTGGTCCTGTGGCTGGCAATACCAGCGCATTCATCATCAAGAATGTGAAGATTTCCGAACCTGAACCTACTAGCGACTACAGCAATATCTATAGCGAAAAAGTGAGCCAATTCAACAATAAGGTGCTGAATGGTTCAGTCGTTAGCGCTCTCAGAAATAAGATTGAAATCAAGGACAACAGATCAAAGTTCTATTGATTCTATTTCAATCTTGATATCTAAAGGCTGGATATTTTCCAGCCTTTTTTGTTTTTATGACAATTTGTAGCCTTTTTCAGCGTTTCTAGCTTGAATTATGTAATTTTGCAACTCTTTTGAAATATCAATCATTCGTTATGAAAAGCATAAATAAGCATCTGTTTTTTATGGCAGCCCTGCTTCTGTTGGTTGGCTGCACCAAAGAAGTCAATGTAAAGTTATCGGAAAGCACTCATGATTTCGAGGCAGTAGGCGGTTCTGCCGAAATCGCCCTTGAATCGGATGGTGCATGGCAAGTGGGTACTTGCCCCGAGTGGATTACGGTTTCGCCATCTTCAGGTGAAGGCAATGCAACATTGACTTTGACCTGCGAAGGCAATGTGACTGGCCAAGAACGTTCAGCCGAAATCATGGTCTCTACCAAGACCAATGAAGTGGTTCTTGCCGTAAAACAGGCTTTTGTAGAAGGTGATTTCATAACCTTCACCCCCGACTCGCTGAATTGCGATTTCCAAGGCGGTGAGTTCTCCATAAAAGTGAATGCCAATTGCGACTGGTCGATTGCTCCATTGCCGAACTGGATCCAATGCGAGCCTATGTCGGGAAGCCAAACGACAAATGTCACAATGACCATTCAGCGTTATTCATTCTCTAGCGAAGGCAATCGCGAGTTTAATGTCGATTTTGTCGCTGGCGAACAGCATTTCTATCTTCCTGTCAAGCAAGACAACGATCAGGCATATCATGTGCTCCCAACTCCTGGTGACTTGGTTTTTAGCTCTGAGGGTGGAACACAAACCGTCGCTTTGCAAAGCATCACAGCCTGGACTTTGGAATGCACCGAAGAATGGGTTTCGGTTACCCCAACTTCTGGCGATGGCAATGGCGAGATTTCGGTGACTGTAGCTCCCAATGCAAGCTTCAATCCACGTAGCGCAAGAGTTGTGCTCACTTCCTCGGTCGGCTGCATTTCAAATGTTAGGATAAGTCAAGAAGCTTCCATCAACCCGCATTTCCTGGATGTCAATCCAAGTGAATTGGTTTTCCCAGCTGAAGAAAGCAGCCTTGAACTTTCCATCAGTACCGATTCCACTTGGAGAGTTAAGTTCAGTGAACCTTGGATTAGTGTGTCACAAGAAAATGGCGTGGGGAATGCTACCATTACGGTGACAGCACAAGCCAATAACTTATTAGGCAACCGTCATGCTGAAGTCGATGTGATTTCAGGTACTCTCCAACAGACAATTCCAGTAACCCAAGCAAGTGGTTCTACGCAACCAATCCTCAGTTTCACTACTGATCATTTGCAACTTGATTGCGAACATTCCTTCGCATCTGTTTCGGTCTCTTCTAATGTTCAATGGACATTGCGCATGTCGGAAGATTGGGTTCTTCCAAATGTCATGGAAGGCCTTGGTGATGCAGATATCCAGATTGAAGTGAAGGATAATTTCGAGCAAGAACCACGCACAGCCATGGTGTATCTGTGCTACCATGACGTGGTGTATGATACATTATTCGTTGAGCAGGAAGCTCGTGTGTATCATATTGAGGCTAATGCTACTGAATTCAACGCCAGTAATCAAGGCGACACCTTCGTGGTCTCTGTTTCGGCCAACCAGTCATGGAATGTTTACAGTATTGTCACTTGGGTCCATTTTGAACCGGAAGAAGGTTATGGCGACGGAACGTTTAGAATCATTGTTGATCCTAACAATTCAGTTCATTCGCGTACGGCTGAAATCCGATTGGCTGGCGATGTTGATGGATTAGTTACAATCTTCGTGAACCAATAGAATTATTTCTTCCACTCGAAGGTATTGATGATGTGATTGATATCTTCCTTGATGAAGTCGATGACAGGCTGCAGTGAGTCGTTGTCGGGCTTGAAATTGAAGTAGAGCGCTCCTCTGACGAAATTATCCGTGCTGTCGGTTAGGTAGAATTGTATCGGTGTGGCTACCGCCTTTCCGTCCATCTCGATGAGCATGCCATATACATGGTGCTCGTCGTTGATAATCAAGCTGTCGCGTATGCCATTGGCTTTCTGCAAGTGCTTGGTCATCATGGTGTGGATGTCTTCGAGGTATTCGCCTAAGTTCCCATTGATGGTTTTGTGGGTGAAGTGAATGGAGCTCTTGAAAGGGGGCATCTCCACGTTAATCCAGTTCTTTTCGTTGGGCGAGTAAGGGTCGTGTGTAGTGAAGGCATAGCCTGGGCATTCAAACCTGTAACGCTCAATGGTGTCGATGGGTGAATACGACTTCTCGGGTAAGTCGATGCGGAAATAGCCTCTTGGTTTAGGCATATAGTTCGTTTCGTTGTCGCATGAGATGATGCTTGTGGCGCATATCATGGCGGCAATCAGTAGGATGGTGTTATTCTTCTTCATGGAATGTAACTTTTACTTCGCTGATTTTGCGTGAGTCGGCTTCGGTGATTTCGAGGGTGAATTGTTCGAAGTTGAACTTGAAACCCACTTCAGGGATGCGTCCTTCGATTTCCAATATCAATCCGGCAAGGGTGTCGGCTTCGCCTTGCATGGGTTCGAAGTAGTCTTCGTCTAAGCCAAAAACCTTGCAGAAATCGACGAGGCTGGTCTGGGCCTTGAAGAGGAAGATGTCGTCTTCCAGTTTGGTAAAGTGCTGTTCTTGTGCCTCTTCGTCAAACTCATCATTAATCTCGCCCACGATTTCTTCGATGACGTCTTCCATGGTGATGAGGCCGGAGGTCCCACCATATTCGTCAACCACGATGGCGATGTGGATTTTCTTTTCCCTGAAGTCGCGGAAGAGGTCGTTGATTTTGCGGTTTTCGGGCACGAAGAATGCGGGACGGATGAGCTTCTGCCATTCGTACGATTCGGCATCCAAATAGGGGAGAAGGTCTTTCTCGTAGAGTATGCCGCACACATTGTCCATGGTGCCTTCATAGACGGGAATCCTTGAGAATCCGCTCGTTATGACGGTGGCGAGCATGTCGCTAAATTCCATGTGCCGCTCAATGCCAACGATGTCGATGCGTGGTATCATCACGCCGCTCACTTCTTTTTCGGTGAACGAGGCAATGCCCTTGAGCATCTGTGTCTCCTCTGATGGTGTCGATTTTTCGGTGGCTATATCGACGGCGGTGCTGAGGTCGTCAATGGAGATTTCCCCTTTCCTCTTCTCTAGATGCTTGTCCATGAACGATGTAGAATTGACGAGCAGTTTGCTCAAAGGCCTGAAGACGGGGATGAGTACGGACAAAGGACGTGCCATGCGTCGTGCCGTCGAGCTGGGACGTTTGCTGGCCCAGATTTTTGGGGTAATCTCACCGCAAATCAGAATCAATGAGGTAACAATTACAACTTCAAGAAAGAAGGCTGCCGCTGGATGGTTCTCCATGTCGAACATCTCGCTCATGATGTAGGTGGAGAGCAAGGTGATACTCACATTGACGAAATTGTTGCAAATCAATATGGTAGCCAACAATGTCTTAGGCTTCTCGCGAAGCTTGATGACGAGTTTGCTCTTGCTGTCGTCGCGCGACTTCAAGTCGTTGATGTCGGCAGGTTGTAGTGAGAAAAATGCCGTCTCGCTACTCGACACAAGTGCCGAGGCGATGAGGAGAAGGCATAATACACATAGCCCAATAATGGCGTTTACTGTGAATCCTGTGAAAAATGGGTTTAGGATTACGGAAAGGAGTTCCGTATAAGGCTCAGGGTCAGGGTCTGGTGTTTCCAAAACGATTGATTTTTTGAATTAGGCCGCAAAGGTAGTAAAAATCTTAGAATGGAAGGCCATCGTTGCCGAAGTTCTGCCCGTTGAATGGGTCGGCATTGTCGCGTTGCTCGTAAGGAGTGCCATACGATGACTGTTGTGGTGGACGGGCGGGAGCCATCTGCATCATCTTTTCGGCGTTCACTTCGCTGATATAACGGATCTGGCCTTGCTGGTCGGTGTATTGGCGGTTTCTCAGTTTGCCTTCGATATACATCAAGTCGCCTTTAGAATAGTTGCGTTTGTGTTCGGCAATGTCGATGGCGAGGTTGCCAAAGACTACGATGTTGTGCCAGTCGGTTTGCTCAACCCAGTTGCCGTCGCGGTCGCGATAGCGTTCTGAAGTGGCTAATGTTACCGACACCTTCTTGTTGCCGTTTTCAAAAGTGGTGACTTCAGGGTCTTTTCCGAAGCGACCGATGAGGATGACTTTGTTTAAGCTTGCCATAATGTGTTGTTTTTTAGTTGTTTAAGTATAAATCAATAAGACGGGGGATGGGATAGTTGGCCACATCCTTTTCACGTGCCAAAAATATGTTTTTTGTTTGAATGTTGCATGCTTCTTCTGAAAGTTTTATTTCGATGAATTGGGCGATGATGGTCCGGTGGGTGAGCTTGTGGGTGTAGGGGGGTGAAACCTTCGCTATCGTAAAATCTTGTTCGCCGATGATTTGCTTGAATTCATCGGAACTGACGACTTGCTCAATAGTTAGTGGCTCCTTGCTTTCAATCATCGGGAAGTCGTAGAGGTTTTTCCAGATGTCGTTGCCGCTGCGCTTGTGCAGGTAGAGGCCATCTTCCGTTCTGATGACGAGATAGTTGAAGTGCCTGACTGTGACTTTCACCTTGTCAATCTTGACAGGCCGTTCGGCAACGGTGCCATGTGCGGCAGCCAAACACTGGGCTTGGAGAACGCAATTCTGGCAGTCGGGATTCTTGGGGACGCAATGCAGCGCCCCGAATTCCATCATGGCTTGGTTGTGGGTCCCTGGTTGCTCACGGTTGAGCATCGTGTCGGCCAGTTGGGCAAAAACTTGTTGGCCTTCATTAATATTAATAGGAGTATCGATGTCGAAGAGGCGCGACAATACCCGATAGACGTTGCCATCGACGACGGCGTAAGGCAAATTGAAGGCTATCGAGGCAATGGCCGCTGCTGTGTAGTTGCCTATGCCTTGCAGCCTTTTCAGCGCGTCGAAGTCGGCTGGAAAGTGCCCATCGTGCTGTTCTGCAACCTGTTTGGCACATCGGTGCAGGTTGCGCGCCCGCGAATAATAGCCTAGGCCTTGCCACATCTTCAGCACTTCTTCTTCAGTGGCTTGCGCTAGGTCGGCGATGGTAGGCCATTTCTCGGTGAAACGCATGTAATAATCATATCCCTGGCTGACACGAGTCTGCTGCAAAATGATTTCAGAAATCCAGACTTGATAGGGCGTAGGCGAGTCGCGCCAAGGCAAGTCGCGTTTGTTTTCAGTGAACCAATGGAGCAGTATAGCTTGGATTTGCGTCATTTCGTCTGTCGAATTTGTTTATTTATAGTCTATTAGAATAAAAAAAATAAAAAAAATGAACCTCCGTATTGAAATTGTTCATACCTTTGCGGCAAATTTACAACAAACAAATAATCTAACCATTAAATAATAAGAAAAATGACAAAAGCAGAAATCGTAGCGAAGATCGCTGACAAGACTGGCATTGAAAAAGGTGCTGTCCAAAGTGTTGTTGAAAACTTCATGGAAACCGTTAAGGCAGCTATGGCCAACGGTGAAAACGTCTATCTGAGAGGCTTTGGTAGCTTCATCATCAAGACAAGAAAGGCTAAGACTGGTCGTAACATCTCGAAGGGTGTGAAGATTGACATCCCTGAGCACAACATCCCAGCCTTCAAGCCAGCCAAGACCTTCATGAACATGGTTAAGTAATACTGAAAATCTTTAAAATCATTATACTATGCCAAACGGTAAAAAACACAAAAGACACAAGATGTCAACTCACAAGCGCAAAAAACGCTTGAGAAAGGACAGACACAAGAAGAAATAACCTTTCTTCTTCCTGAAGTCAATTGAACGATAACACAGCATTGACAAAACTACAATGTTGTGTTATTGTTTTTAGAAATGAAATTGAATCGTTAATCCCCAAAGCAAAATCACTATGTCTGAAGAACTACAACAAGCAGAAGAACAGAAGACTGTGGTGCGCGACCTGGTCATCAGCTCGCACGCTTCGGAGGTTGACATTGCTCTGTTGGAGGACAATATACTTGTCGAACTTCACAAAGAGAAAACCAACAACCAGTTTGCGGTTGGCGATGTGTATCTTGGCCGGGTGAAGAAGATCCTGCCCGGACTGAATGCAGCATTCGTCGATGTGGGACACCCCAAAGAGGCTTTCTTGCATTATCTCGACCTGGGAACGCAAGTCAAGTCGTTGCTCAAGTATCAAGCCATGGTCAAGGCTGGCACGGCCAACTTCGACACCTTCCAACTTGAGGGCGATGCACCCAAGAATGGCAAGATTGCCGATTTCCTCAATGTCGGCGACCTGTTGCCTGTGCAAATCGCCAAGGAACCCATCCACACCAAAGGACCGAGAGTGTCGGCCGAAATCTCGTTTGCCGGACGCTATCTCGTCCTCGTCCCCTTCTCCAACCGCATATCGGTATCGCAGAAAATCCGTAGCAACGCTGAGCGCAACCGCTTGCGCCGGCTCATCCAAAGCATCAAGCCGAACAATTTTGGCGTCATCATCCGCACAGTGGCCGAAGGCAAGAAGGTCGCCGACCTCGATGCCGACCTCAAGTCGCTCATCGAGAAATGGAACCAGTGCACCGAAGAGATAGCCAAGATGAATAGCTTCGGCAAGATGGTCAGCGAGATGGACCAGACCTCTGTCATGCTGCGCGATTTGCTGAACGAGTCGTTCAACAACATCCACGTTGACGACGATAAGCTTTATGAAGAAATTCGGAGTTACATCCAGACCATCGCTCCCCAAAAAGCCGGCATCGTAGAATGCTACAAGGGGAAAGACCCCATCTTCGACTATTATAACGTCTCGAAGCAAATCAAAGGCTTTTTCGGTCGCGTGGTCACCATCAGAAACGGTGTTTACCTCGTCATCGAACACACCGAGGCCATGCACGTCATCGACGTCAACAGCGGCCACCGTGTCAACAAAGAAAACACGCCGGAAGAAAATGCACTCCAAGTCAACCTCGACGCCGCCAAGGAGATAGCTCGCCAACTGCGCTTGCGCGACATGGGCGGCATCATCATCGTCGATTTCATCGACTTGCACGAGGCCAAGAACCGCAAGGAACTCTTCGAGAAACTCTGCCAAGAGATGTCGCGCGACCGTGCCAAGCACACCATCTTGCCTGCCACCAAGTTTGGCCTCATCCAAATCACCAGGCAGCGCGTCCGCCCCGAAACCGAAGTGCAAGTGCAGGAAAAATGCCCCGTCTGCGACGGCGAAGGCAAGATACGTCCGGCCATCCTTTTCATCGACGAAATCGAAAACAACCTCAAGTACCTGCTCCTCGACCAGAACGAGAACCACATCACACTGCAGGTGCATCCTTTCATCTATGCCTACCTCACGAAAGGCCTGTTCTCGATTCGCCGCAAGTGGATGAAGAAATATGGAAAATCCTTCAAGGTGCAGTCCATGTCAGAATTCCACATGCTGCAGTACAACTTCCTCAGCGCCAACGGCGACGACATACAGATCTAGCAGGAAGTGCTGCCAAATTGAAACTCGAAAGCCTGTCCCCAAAAGGACGGGCTTTTTTGTTGGCAAATGCCCGCCTCCAGGCTGTAGGCAACTAGCGTTCTCCTTCGCACCAACTAGTGGGTTTGTTCGGGGTTCGCTCGGGGTTCGCTCGGGGTTCGTTCGGTGTTGCTTCGGTGATTTACCGAAGAAGCACCGAAGAAACCCCGAAGAAACAGCGAAGAAAGTGCGGCCTTGTCCCCTAGTTAACCCAAAGATGTCATAGGGCAAAGTACTCCCTCCCTTTTTGTGCCATCATGTATATAGTTGCCAATTTTTTTTTGTGCCGATAGGTAATAATTGACGAAATCTCAACAATCTTTCATTCCGTAAAAGCAAAATATTTATTTTTGCAGGTTCAAATCATATATAATATATATATAAATAAAAAAAGCAAAACGCGATAAGAAGTTGAATAATAACATATTACACATTGAAAAACATTCCTTTGCCAAGGCAGGATTTGCCTTTGGTTTGGTGTGTTTTTTGCTTGATGTATCTATTCGCAGAACTGGAATTGCCAAATAATTTAGATAATAAACAACAAAACCATATTCGATGAAGAACATTAGAAAGGAAAACAACAAAATGAAACGAAACCAACGAAAACCTCTCGCCAAATTCCTTGCCTTGGCCTGCCTGCTTGTGATGGGCTGGGGAAGTGCTTGGGGACAAAACCAGTATGTGTTCCTTTATAAAAACGGTAACACATATAATTTCTTGTCGCACAATGTGTCGGGTAATACGCATAGCATAGGCAATGTTACTGTTACTAATACTGCTAATAATTTTGATGCAGCAAAATGCGTGTTTATTTTGGATGGTTCGAAATTCTACAATGCTAATGGCGCTACTCGGTATTTTCAAAGAAACAATAATACTCTAGGACTAGTCGATAGAAGTAGCAATGCTTCTAACTGGTCTTTCAGTAATTACGGTAAGGTTTATTATGATGTTACTGGTTTTGGTGCTACTGACCGTTACATTTATTATAATAATGGTTGGACTGCTTTGTCTCAAACCAATAACCCTGGAAATGACACCAACTATACCGTCCTGTTTGCCTACACCGAAAAGGATGCAGCCATTTCCCAACCTGTCATAGCAGGTGCATCTTACATTAAGGCTACTGGCACATACGATTATTCGGCTACGGCTACCTGTTCTCCTGAATACGAAAAGTTTGATGGCTATAGCGGAACGGCTGAAGTGTCGTATTATCTTTATAATGATGTGATGAGCACAACAGAACCAACTTTGGGTTCTGAAGGCATCACCTACACCTATAATCTTACCGGCTACAGCGGTGCGAGCGTTGACGGCAGCGGCCAGATTACCGTGAGCAGCCTGCCGAGCACGCCAACAAAACTGCGCCTTACCGCCACGGCTAGCAAAACCGGCTATGAAAGCGTTTCGGTGGTGCGCGAAATATGGCTCTTGAATAGCGGCGCAACTTCCGCTACCGAAGAAAACTTTGGCTATGCAATTACTAGCAATAACAACAATCGTTGGCTGGGCGGAAGCAGCACGGACAATATCACTGCCTTTAACCCGAGCACCTGCATCTGGAATGGCAACAGCGGAGGAAAATTCCAAAATACGGCCGGGTATTATCTGCAATATGATGATGGACTTAAAATGACGAATAATTCTGCCAATGCCAGCAATTGGACGCTTGGAACCCAACAAGATGGTAAGACAATGTACAATAGTACAAGTTATCGTTATCTAAGATATAATAGTGGTTGGACTACAACCTCTAATTCAGGCAATGCTACACGAGCAGTCTATATCATCAACAAGACCACTTATTTTGAACAGGATGAAAATCCAGCCATTGGCGGCGATGCCGTAATTGCCCAGCTAGGCGATAATGCTTCGTTCCATCGCACGCATGTTGCCGTACATCAGCAGGAATATGTGGATTATGTGTTCTATAGTAACAGCAGCCACCTTTTCGATATGGACGGGGAACCCATTACTACAGCTCCTACGGCTACTTACACCTACGCTTGGTCGCTCGAGAATGCCGGCAGTTATGCCACTATCAATGCAACTACGGGTGTCATCACCTATACTAATCCCGTTCCGTCTGACCAGGTTGTAACCGTTAAGCTGACGGCTACGCCAAATGATGGCAGCGGCACCAAGACGGCTACCCAGACTGTCACCCTGAAACGTCCTGCCAATCCGACCAACATCAGTGTCAACGCTAACGATTTGGAAATAGTGGTCAACGAAAACGGCACCATTCATTATTATCTGACGCCTGATTTCAACGTTTACAACAATGTTGTGGCAACGGCAGCCAGCGGTATCGTCACCATTACTCCGTCGGGCAGCGGTGCCAGCACTGGCGATTTCAGCGTGCATGGCAATGCCATGGGCACCGTCATCGTCACCCTCACGGCCAAGAAACTCGACGGCAGCGATGCCTGCAGCACCACCGTTACCGTGGTGGTGAAAGAGAAATGCGCAACGCCGGTCATCAACTTCCAAGATAACGGCGACAGCGCCCTGACCACCATCACCTGCGCTACGCCAGGCGCAACCATCTACTATACCACCGATGGTACGGTGCCTTCGTCAACCAATGGACATCTTTACACAGGACCATTCGAGGTGCCAGGCAATACCACTGTGGCGGCAATAGCCTACTGCACAGGTTATTATGACTCTGATATCGCATATTCTACTTTTGCTCACAGCAGCGGCATTTTCGGCAAAACTGTTGTGCTTTACGACTACGAAGATCACAACTGGACTTACTATTCAGGCGTGGATGCCAATGTAGATGGCGGCAACTACAACACCAATTATGCTGGCAAAATCTACAGCCCGAACCCGCGCAACGTGAAGGTTACCTACTTGGGCAATGGGGGCGAGGTCTCCATCAGCGAAGAGCAGAACACCTTTATATATTATAAGACCTTGGAATCGAAAGGCGGGCAGTACACCTATCAGGTCATCTCCAACCCGTTCAGCAAGCGTCCTACGGGCATGGGCTTCGGCGGCTGGAAAATCATCAGCGGCGGCGACAAGATTCAGGGCCACAATAATAACGATGTGCTTGCCCTTGATGAGGAAATCACTTTCACAAACCTGACCTATACAAGTGTAAACTGCACTTCGGCTGAAATCGTGCTGCAAGCCACTTGGGTGGATGCAACGATTGTAAGAAACACGACGTCAGGTCTTAGCAGCAGCGGAACTTACGAGACGAACATCATAGTTTTATCTCAAAATTATACCAACGATATTGCTCCTAGTTATCCTTGCACCATTATGATGGTTGAGCCTGATGGCAGTGCTGATTATCGTGGAAGTTATACTTTCTCAGGTAACATTACGCCAAACAATAGCGGTGTTACGAAAATTGAAAATGCGAAATGGAATCCAGGAGGAAACATTGCCGCTGGCGGCAAGAGCCTTTGGATAGGACGTGGTGTAACTTGTGTTACAAATACCGGGCGCACTGTCACTTTGGCAAGTGGTGGAACTGTCGATCAGGTAGTAAAGATTGAGAGTGGTACATTCTCATCCCTTACGCATTATTCAAGTGCTCCTTCATCGCTCGTGAAGCAATATCTTATCTTGGGATGCGATTACGACCGTGCTGCAAATGATAACTCAAAGCTGACCTTCACGAGTACCTTTATTGCAAACAGAATTGACGGTGGTAGCGGTTTCAACCAAGAAGCTTTTAGAACCTATTCGAAAAGCGGTAGCTTTATGACAAGTGTTTCAATTTCTAATGCCGCTCAAACCAACAGTTATTATTTGTCGCGTTATACAACCTCTGGTCCAGGAAGAAGCCGTTATTTTGAAATAGAAGGCGGTGAATGGTATGCCAATATTAGTGGCGGACAAGATAACAATGGTTCAACGCCTACCGACAAGTTTGCATTCACATTCCGTATGAAAGGCGGTAAGGTGCGTGGTTCTATTTATGGTGCGGCACAGCAAACCAATTGCGTTGGTAACAGACTTATGGTTATTACTGGCGGTGAAATCGGTGGCTGGGTTGCTGGCGCTGCAAATGGAATACAATCTGGTTCTGGCTATTTGTATGGCACCACCTATGTATATTTTGGCGGTAATGCCGAAATAGCTACCAAATATCAGGAACGTAATAATCATGCGACAACTTCAATTCAAAACTCAATAGGTGGTTACGTGTTTGGCTCAGGTTGCGGTTATAGTGCTTCGAGCCATGCTGGTGAAGTTACGGTTAGTACCAATGTCGTCATGGCTGATAACGCAAGTGTAGAATATGGCGTTTATGGTGGTGGTGCCTACGGCTATTCATCCGGTACGGCAAATGTATATGTTACGGGTGGCCATGTGGCGAGCACATACGATTCTCAGTATTCAGTCTTCGGCGGCGTTTATGGCGGTGCCCGTCAGAACGATGGCGGTGTGGCCAACATTTACATGACCGGCGGCCAGATTGATGGCAAAACATATAACAGTAATCATGGCGGTGGCTTGTTTGGTGGTAGCAACAGCTCGGGCGACCTTTCAGGTGCTGTCAAGATTGTGGCTGTTGGTGGCCAGGTCGGTACAAATACCCAAAATGCCAACATTCATGGCGGCGGTTATGGTTCCAGTACTTCTGTAGCCGGCAATGTTGATATTACCCTTGGCGATAGCAATGGCAACTATCCTACCGTTTACGGTGATGTGTATGGCGGTTCGGCTTTGGGTTCGGTTAATAATAGCACAAGCAACCATACTTATATTACTATGAACGACGGCCTTATTCACGGCGACATTTACGGCGGCGGCTTGGGTGACAATGCAACGGCAGCCAATGTGAAAGGTAATGTAAGCGTCACTGTTAATAAAGGTGTGGCTGAAAACGTGTTTGGCTGCAATAATGTCAACGGTAAGCCTTCGGGCACTGTTGCGGTAACGATGACGGGCGGCACCATCAATCACAGCGTGTATGGCGGCGGCAATGCTGCTGCTTACACGGGCAATCCTACGGTCACCATCAGCGGTGGCGAAGTCAAGGAGAATGTGTTTGGCGCAGGCCTTGGCAGTTCGGCTGCTGTAACAGGTAACACCTCTGTTATCATTAGCAATGCGGCAACAAAGATTGGCGGCAGCGTGTTTGGCGGCGGTTCCAATGGTAGCGTCATTGGAACTGCAACAGTCAGCGTGGCCGATGCTACGGTGGGTGGCAGCGTCTATGGCGCGGGACTCGGTTCGGGAACCAACGTTTCGTCAACTACTTCGGTCTCCATTACGGGTCTGGCCAATATTGCAGGTAACATCTACGGCGGCGGCGATGCCGGCGACGTGGGCGGCAACACTTCCGTCACCATCAATGGCAATGGCTTGCAGGTCAACGATGTGTTTGGCGCCGGTAAGGGAACTGCCAGTAATGTGGGTGGCACGACAAATGTGACCGTCGATAACGGTACGGTGAAGGGCGATGTTTTCGGTGGTGCCGAAGAAGGCACGGTGAAAACAGGAACGACCGACTATACTTCAAATTCCGCCTCTGTGACGCTGAATAACGGTACGGTGAGAGGCAACGTGTATGGCGGCGGCAAACTCGGTGCCGTGACGGGCCGCACCATTGTCAACATCAATGGTGGCCGTGTCGAAAGCAATGTGTTTGGCGGCGCTATGGGCGAACAGGGCACTATCTTGGTGGCTGGCCTGAAGACCATCAACATGACGGGTGGAACAGTCATCGGCAATGTGTATGGCGGTTCGCAGAACGCCAACGATGCCAATGTGCTTTCTAATCCTAGCGAAACAGAACTGGCTTCCACCGTGTTCGTCAACATCAGCGGCGGACGTGTGGTGAAGAACGTTTATGGCGGCGGTTTCTTCGGCAACATTTCCGGCAGTGTTACCGTGAACATAGGTGAAAACGCTATCGTGAATGCTCCTGATGCCTCGGCAAATGCAAACAAGCTGTCGAGTCTTTCACATGCTACGGCAGTCCAGATTGAAGGTTCCGTCTATGTTGGTTCCGACTGGGGTGAAATCAGTTCCGGCCAAAGCTTCGGCGACCCGAATATTTCCGGCTATTCCAACATCTACATTGACGGTACGGGCTATGATATGCAGCAGCCGTTGACTGGAAACTTTATGGTTGTTTCCGGTTCGGTTTACGGTGCAGGCACTTCGAGTGATGCCGGTAAGCAAGGCCGTAGCATTTATATCCGCAACTACGGTTTGCCGGTCGGTTCGGGTGATGCGCTCGAAGGCTGTACACGCTCGCTTTATTCCATCCAGCGTGCCGATAGCCTGTTCCTCGAAAATGCTCACATCACTTTCCTCGGTCAAGGCGACATGACCAGTTTGGTGACAACGGAAAGGCTCTCCATCGTCAATGTGTTCGAAGACATGCGCCTGACCCAAGGCTCGACGGTTGATGTCAATAGTCCTATCAATAACCTCCGTAAGCTGCAAAGCCTTTCCATCGTGAATGGCAAGACGCTGTATAATGCGCTTCCGGGTGATTATGATCCTGTAAATTATGATGAATTAAGCACGAATGGACAAGGGAACAGGTTCCGTGTCAATTTGGGCGGCTATATCAACGTGAAGTATCCTGCTGCCTGGGCTGGCGATGAAATAAACGTCTGGCTGTATGGCGAACTGAAGGGCTTCTTCTATATGATTACCTCAACGCACTCGTCGTTTGCATACGCACGTCCGAAGAATGCAGGAAGTTCAGCTTGCCCTGGAGCATACGATAATCCTTATGATGGCGGTTTCGTGAGTTATGATCCCACAAAGAACCTCTATGATGAAAGTGGTACACAAGTTACATCTGGCGGTGTTCAGATACCATTCACCAACCAGGTGCCTACTTCGAAGGACGATGTCCAATACTATCGTTTCTGGAAGTTCATTGAGGAAGGCGACAATGCCCGTGAAGCCGTTCTGGTTGCTAAATCCGATGGAAAGAACGAAAAGCATTACCAATATACATCAAGCACGGTGGAATTGCCTGCTTCAACAGGCTGCTATTTCAAGGTGCGTTCCATCGATTGGGGCTTGGATGCTGCCGGCATCGATGCGGCATTTATGAGAAACAATGAAGAAACTTGGTCGTATTGGAATGATGATGAACATGTCTTGTATGAGCACTTGGATACACTCAATGGCCAAGGCGCCTATATCCCTGCACAACTGAGATACATTGACGCCAGCCCGAACACCGTTTTCGGCCTTGCAGTACGTGGCGAAGGCTGTTTGGTTGCTGGCGTTCAGGAAAGCACCAACAGTTGGGAAACGCCTGACGATCCTTCGACAGTCAATGAAAGGTATGCCTTGATTGTCAGTAACAATACGACTACTGAGCACCTTGCGAGCCGCCGTTTCTATGTTAACAAGAATCACTTGACGGAAACTCCGAAACTCGAATTCATGCTCACCTACAGCAACAGGGTGGATAAGAATGCTATACTTTCATCCGTCCACATCATTGTCGATGAATACAACTGTGATGATGACGAGCATCCAATCAGTTCGACCGACGTTGAGGTCATCATCAACACGGCCACTGTCATCGACCAGGACTTCACCGTTCCGGGCTACGCCCTGATGTATGGAAAAGGTGAAAACGGCGATGTGTACAATGCCAAGGTGGTGCTGCCTACTTTCCAGTTGCAGCCAGGCAGTGAGGAAAGGTTCTCGACGTTTAAGATTACGAACATCGTTACCAACCTTACATTAGATGGGGAAGCTGTAACGGTTCATCCTGTGGAATGGTTTGATGATCATGAAGGAGGAGTGAAGGACCTTGCTGTCAGATATGGCGCTTCGCTGACTTTCGACAACACGCAAGGTTGGCTTACCGGTTATGAAATCGAACATCCTGAAAATTCGCTTCACGATGTCGCAAAGTTTGGTACGGAAGGCCCTGTCGAATTGGGCACTGCCGATGGCCGCCAGAACTTCGGCCTTGCCCTTGACCTGATTTATAATGGCCGCTTGAACATCTCTCCTAAGGATAATTTCTTAGGAACAATTACCTTTACTGTTGAGTTCAACAATTATGAGGAAGGCGTCGAATGGTCTTCGTTTGACATCACCTATAAAATCACTGAACGTGGTGCTGCTGTCAACTGGTATATCGACGGTCAGGCAGGCAAGAACCTGAATTCGGGCAAGTTCCCGAATGATGCGAAAAAGTCGTTGAGTGGCGTGTTCAATTCACCGACCTATGCTCCGAGCGATAACATATTCATTGTGAATACGATAGAAATCAACGATAAGTTTGGAACCGAATGGAATGGCTTGACGTATGGCGCCAATAATGTCATCCTTTACCGTTATCCGGGTGGTCACCAGGAAAAAGATAATACGACAGGTGAGGGCGTGCTGGATCCATTTAATGGAACAATGGTTGTCGTTAACAAGGATTTCACAATGCGCGGCATTACCCTTGATGGCATGAATGAATATAACGGTCAGTATCACGAACTTCTTAATCCTGATTTCTATCATACCCTTGGCGAAGGCCAGCATGGTTTCACGATCACGCCTACGGCTCCTATCATTGAATTGAAAGATGGCGTTTCTGCTTTCTTCTACCAGAGCAGGGTCCGCAACAATCTCAATAATAATGGCGGAACTGCCGGTATTCTGATTAATGAAGGTTCAGCGTTGTCGCTGTTCGACCAGTCCTCCGTAACTGGCAACCGCAACGGCTATGGCATCGATTTGGACGGTACGCTGAATGTCAGTGGCAAGGTCACCATCGAAAACAATCTGACAGATGGAAAGAACACCAATATCGACATTGATGATGATGATAATCGCGTCATGATTGATTATTCCAAGAACGGTCTTGCTGAAGGTGCTCATATCGGCATCACCAAATCCATTCCTGAAGGGGAAGGATTCACTCCTATAGCTTATTCCGAACTTGAACAAAGAGCAGAAGAAGCCTACCTGAACGGTTACTTCTTCGATGACCAAGGCATTTACGCTGTTGTCTATATCCCAACTGATGAAAATTTGGGCCCGAACACGCTCTATTTCGGCAAGACCTGGGTCACCGTTGTAACCAGTGAACCTACTGGCTTTGCCCTCGATAATATCGATTCCGATGAAGACTTGGCTTGGGTTATATCCATGGTCAACGGCTTCAATGGTCAAACTGCCAATCCTAACCTTAATGTGACTATCACTGAAGATTTGAATATGAGCAGATACATCTGGGTGCCAATCGGCAATAGCACCCACAAGTTCAGCGGCGTGTTTGATGGCGGCGGCCACCAGGTCAACGGCTTGGTCTGCTCGATGAGCGGCCTTGGTGCTGTGGGTCTGCTGGGTTATGTCGATGGCGCTAATGCTGAGGTGAAGAATGTCTTTGCCATGGATGCTACCCTCGAGGCTCCCGACCAGAACTACATGGGCAGCATTGCCGGTGTGGTGAGCGGCGGCGCTACGGTGCACAGCTGCGAAGGCGCCCTCGATTTGCATACAAGCAACGTGAACACCGTTATGGGCGGTCTCGTCGGTCTGCTCGATGGCGGCAACGTCCATTCCTGCATATCAGCAGCCAACCTCAACGGTTATCTGATGGGTGGACTTGTCGGTCAGACACGCAACAATGCAAGCATCAAGAACAGTTATGCCTACGCCGGTGTTACCTACAAAGGTGCTGGCGGTCATCATATCGCAGGCATGGTTGCCGATAACGAAGGCACGGTTGAAAGCTGTTACATCCGTCTCAGAGACAGCTACGATTTGAATGAGGAGAGCTTCTTCGTCCTGGCTGACAAGAATGGCGGCACCGTAAGCCAATGCTATTATGCTGATGGCGTTACTGAGGATTATGGCTTGTATAATACAGGCAATGCACCAAGCAATTGCGACGTCTATTTCCCAGGCACGCATCCTTATACCTATAATGAAAACTACAATAGGGTGGGGAACAAGACCACTGGCGATTATCTGCTTGACATATTGAATGACTATGCGGAAACAAATGACATGGACACTTGGTTCCGTTCAGCATCAGACCTCAACGAAGACTTGCCGCTGCTGCGCTTCCCGAACCTCGCTTCGGTGAGCAATGTGGCAGGCAGCCCGAAGTTCTACTACCTGAACAGCTTGCAGGCTGCATTCGACAAGTTTGGTACGGAAACCACAAATAATGTCTATGTCGATGTTTATGGCAACAGCGATGTTGAAACTACAGGTAGCAACACAAGCAGCAGCAAGATCAAACTTGCCATCAACGAGGATGCTGCCGTGCTGCAATCCGATGGTTCGACACTTGTTGCCTCTGTCGGCATCACCTTGGACAACTCGGCAGGCAGTGAAGGCGCCAACCCGACCAACGGCGATCCTGATGCCATCGACTGGCACATGTTCTCGACATCATTAAGTAACGCTCCGCTCGGCATCAATTATACTGATAATGACCAACATGACTGGTGGACACAAGGTCATCATGCCGACTACAGCTTCTATCCCGACAACAGTTCTTATTCTGGCTATTTCCCAGGTAACACTCCGGTAGCCCAATATGACTTCTACTGCTATTACGAACCTCAATACCACTGGATCAACTTCAAGCGTAATGGCAACAGCCACTGGCACGAAGACCCGAATGAGGAAGACCAGCATGAATGGATTGATTACCAATACACGCCGAATGGCGGCAGCCTGGTACACGGCCGTGATTCTAACAACGAACCTGAATTCATCCGCGGCAAGGGTTATCTGATTTCGGTCAACGATGAAACCTTCCTGCAGGCCACTGGCACGCTGAACAATGGAACGGTGACTTATCCTGATGTAACCGCCAGCAGTGATAAGTGCCACGGCCTGAACCTCATCGGCAATCCTTACCAGAGTTATCTCGATTTCAAGGAGTTCGCTGTAGGAAATTCGGGTTCTGGCAAGATTTGGTCTGCTCCTGAAAATGCCTTCTACACATTGATTGACGAAGACATGAAAGGCTATGTTACTTATCATTACGATGCATCATGGAACGAAGGCGGCATCACTGCATCGCGTTACATCAATATGCATCAGGGTTTCTTTGTTGTGACTCAAGGCAATGCTACTGCTACCTTTACTAACGCCATGCGTAACGGCAAGGGCTGCAATACCACTTTCCGTGGCGATGATGAGGAAATGCCGCGCTTCCCATTGGTCAACTTGATCCTGAACGAGCAAAACGGCAACCGTGATTATACCGTCATAGAGTTGGGTCGTCCTGAGGCAGGTGGTGCCAAGAAGATTAAGACCTTGAGAATCGGTAAGGCTCAAATCTATGCCCACTACGAAAACGAAGACTACGCCATAGCATTCACCAAGACGGGCGAAAGCAGCATTCCGGTGCGTTTCAGTACCGACGAAAACGCTACCTTCACCTTGAATTGGAACACGCAGAACGGTACCTTCAGCTATCTCCACCTCTTCGACAACATGACAGGCATGGACATTGACTGCCTCGCCACTGACGAATATGTCTTCACGGCTACGCCTGACGACTACGAGTCGCGCTTCAAGTTAGTGTTCGCTTACACTGGCATTGATGAAAACGAAATCGAAATGCCCGACAGCTTTGCCTTCTTCAACGGCGACGAGCTCATCGTCAACGGCGAAGGCCGCCTCGAGTGCATCGACCTTCAGGGCCGTCGCCTGTTCGTGACGGATGTCTATGGCACCCAGAACCACGTCACGCTGCCGGACTACGCATCGGGTCTTTACCTGCTGCACCTGAGCAACGGCAAGCAGACCAAAGTACAGAAAATCGTCGTTAAATGAGATGGGAGGGAATTGCAATGAAAGAAATGAATAACAGAAAGAATAGATCAATGAAAAAGGTATTGTCTTTGACATTTGTCATGATGCTGGCGCTTGCAGGCCAGGCTCAGGTGTTCATATTCGACGAAGACGGATCGAACAGAGCCGGGAATACGTCCGACATCAATACCATCATACCATTTCACAATGTGGAGTATGACCAGGAGAACGACTACATTCCACTTGGCAGTGGTGTCCTCGCCCTTGCCGGCTTGGGCTTCGGCTATCTGCTGGCCAAGAAGCGCAAACAGGATTGACAGAAATCATATCCGTTCAAGAGGCTCGCATTGCGGGCCTCTTTTTTTTGAGGTATTATTCCGTTTTGGCAATTCTGCGTTATTTGAATTTTTGTACCTTTGCCCCCAAATATCTTAGAACAAATATGAAAAACGAAATCGTTTTGAGTGGCATTCGTCCCACTGGAAATCTGCATCTTGGCAACTACTATGGTGCCGTGCGCAGCTTCGTGAAGATGCAAGAAGACTATAATTGCTATTTCTTCATCGCCGACTGGCATTCGCTGACCACACATCCTACGCCTGAAAACATACAGAAGTCGGCCCGCACCATCTTGGCCGAATATCTTGCCTGTGGCATCGACCCCGAAAAGGCCACCATCTATATCCAAAGCGATGTGCCGGAGACTTTGGAACTCTATCTCTATTTCAACATGAATGCCTACATCGGTGAGTTGGGCCGTGTGACTACTTTCAAGGAAAAGGCCCGTCAACAGCCTGACAACGTGAATGCCGGACTTTACACCTATCCCACGCTGATGGCTGCCGACATCCTGCAACACCGCGCCAAATGGGTGCCGGTAGGTAAGGACCAGGAACAGAATATGGAGATGGCCCGCAAGTGCGCCCGCCGTTTCAACAACATATATAATGTGGAATTCTTTGCCGAACCGCAAAACTACTACTTCGGCGGCGACGCTATCAAGGTGCCGGGTTTGGATGGCAGCGGCAAGATGGGTAAGAGCGATGGCAACTGCATCTATCTTTTCGAAGACGAAAAGACCATGCGCAAGAAAGTGATGCGCGCCGTCACCGACAGTGGCCCGACCGAACCCAATAGTCCAAAACCAGAGGTGATACAGAACCTCTTCACGATGATGAGCATCGTCAGCGAACCCGAAACGGTGAAGTATTTCGACGAGAAATGGAACGACTGCTCCATCCGCTATGGCGACATGAAGAAGCAACTCGCCGAAGACATGGTGAAGACTATCGCCCCGATTCGTGAACGCATCGTCGAGTTCTCGTCCGACGAGGCTCGTCTCGACCGTATCGCACGCATGGGTGCCGAAAAGGCCCGCGAAAGCGCCTCGAAGACCCTGAACGAAGTGAGGAAAATTATTGGTTTTAAACATTTTTGAGCTTTAAGCCTAAGCAATAAGCAATAAGCTTGCGATTCCGCAGCTTACAGCTTACAGCTTACGGCTTACAGCTTTAGCTGAAAAATGGGAGACTTTGTAACATACGAGAAGATACCGGAGCGTGCCGTTCTGATTGCTGCCGCAACGCGTGAACAGAGCCGTGAGCGCACGGAAGAATATCTTGACGAGCTAGCTTTCCTCTTGGAGACGGCTGGCGGGGTGCCAGTGGCGCGTTTTGTGCAAGCCATGGACCGACCTAGCAGCGTGACGTACCTCGGCTCGGGCAAACTTGAGGAAATACACCAATACATCAAGGCGGAGAATATCGGGCTTGCAGTCGTTGACGATGAACTCAGCGCTACCCAAACCCGTAACATCGAGAACGCCTTGGAATGCCGCATCCTCGACCGCACCAGCCTGATACTCGACATTTTCGCCTCTAATGCCCACACGGCTCATGCCAAGGCTCAAGTGGAGTTGGCACAATATCAATACCTTTTGCCCCGTCTGACCCGTATGTGGACTCACTTGGAACGCCAACGCGGTGGTATCGGTATGCGCGGCCCGGGTGAAACCCAGATTGAGACCGACCGCCGACTGATTTTGGAGCGTATCTCCAATTTGAAGGAGAAACTCAAGGAAATCGACATGCAGAAGACCGTGCAACGCAAAAACCGCGGCAAGTTGGTGCGTGTGGCGCTGGTAGGCTATACCAATGTGGGCAAATCCACTATCATGAATCTGCTGAGCAAGAGCGAAGTATATACCGAAAACAAGCTTTTTGCCACGCTCGACACTACGGTGCGTAAGGTGGTGGTCGAAAACTTGCCTTTCTTGCTTTCCGATACTGTAGGTTTCATCCGCAAGTTGCCGCATGGCTTGGTGGAATCGTTCAAATCTACTCTCGACGAAGTGCGCGAGTCGGATATATTGCTGCACGTTGTAGATATTTCGCATCCCGATTTCGAGTCGCAGATTGAAGTGGTCAACCAGACCTTGGCCGAGTTGGGCGCTTCCGACAAGAAAATCATTATGGTTTTCAATAAGATTGACGCCTACACTTGGGATGAGAAAGACCCCGACGACCTTACGCCAGCCACCAAACGCAATGTCTCATACGATGAGCTGAAGCGCACTTGGATGGCTAAGATGAACGACAACTGCATCTTCATCTCCGCCAAGAATCGCGACAACTACCAAGAATTTCGCGACTTGCTCTATAAGGAAATCCGCGACATGCACGCCATACGTTATCCTTACGACAATTTTCTGTATTGATTATGCAATTTATTGATACACATACGCATATCTACGATAAGGAATTCGATGCCGACCGCAGCGAAGTGGTGCAGCGTGCCGTGGATAACGGTGTGCAAATGATGTTGCTCCCGAATGTCGATGCCACAACTATAACGCCAATGCTTGATACTTTCGGGCAGTTTCCTGACCATTGTCGCGTGATGATGGGTTTGCAGCCTGAGGAGGTGCGTGACGACTACAAGAAAGTGCTGGCCCAAATCGAGAAGGAGCTGGAACGGGATATTTATATAGGTGTAGGCGAAATCGGCCTGGATTTCTATTGGGACACGACCTTCGAAAAGCAGCAGGTTGAAGCTTTCGAACTTCAGCTGGATTGGGCAAAGCAGTTAGGTCTGCCAGTTTCCATCCATGCCCGCAATGCTTTCGGCAAGATGCGTGCTGTTTTGGAAAAGAAACAAGATGGCGGCTTGTGTGGCATAATGCATTGCTTCAACGGGACCCGCGACGAGGCCCAAGCCTATCTCGATTTAGGTTTCCATCTCGGTTTAGGCGGAGTGACGACCTATAAGAGCTGCCCTGTCAAGGATTTCTTGGCCGAACTGCCCTTGGAGCGTATCGTACTCGAAACCGATGCACCTTATCTTGCACCTGTCCCGCATCGAGGCAAACGCAACGAACCGGCTTTCTTGGCTGATACCGCAAGGAAAATCGCCGAGATAACGCAACGTCCCCTTGAGGAAATCGCTGAAATTACAACCCATAACGCTTCTGTTTTATTTAATCTGACAAACTGTCCATAAATCCACACAGTCCCTAAGTCAAACATCTAAAAATCAATGCTTCGGCTCCGCTCAGCATCCCACACAGTCTCATAGTCACAAAGTCAATGCTTCGGATCCGCTCAGCATCCCACACAGTCCCTAAGTCCCCCAGTCCCCAAGTCAATTAGTCAAACAATTCAACAACAATGATACAACGTGAAGAAATATCCATTCTAGTGCTTTACACGGGAGGCACGATAGGCATGATGCAAGACCCGAAGACGGGCGCATTGGTGCCGTTCGACTTTGGCAATATCTACACGCATTTTCCCGTATTGCGCACATTAGGTTATAAGATAGATTTCTTTTCTTTCGACCCTCTGATTGACTCATCCAATATGGATCCTGCCTTTTGGCTTCGCCTGGCTGAGAAAATCGAGGAGAATTACGAACAATACGATGGCTTTGTAGTCCTTCATGGCTCTGATACGATGGCCTACACCGCTTCGGCATTGAGTTTCATGCTCGAAAACCTCAACAAGCCGGTGGTTTTGACGGGTTCGCAACTTCCGATGGGAATGGTCCGCACCGATGGCCGTGAGAATTTCCTTGCCGCCATCGAGATTGCTGCCGCCCGTGAGGACGATGTCGCCATCGTTCCCGAAGTGTGCATCTTCTTCCAAAGCCAGTTGCTGCGTGGAAACCGCACGACAAAGTTCAATGCTGAGGATTTCGACGCTTTCGCTTCGTTCAATTTCCAGAATCTTGCCGATGTGGGAGTTCATATCAAATATAATAAGGAAAAGATCTTCAAACCCAATTTCAGGAAGCTTAAGGTCCACAAGAATTTGGATGGCAACGTGGGCATCTTGAAGATGTTCCCTGGCATATCGGAATCGTTTGTGCGTCACTGCCTTTCGGCGCCAGGCTTGAAGGCCATCGTTTTGGAGACTTTTGGCTCTGGCAATGCCACCACCGCTCCTTGGTTCCTCAATGCCTTGAAAGAGGCCATCGACAAGGGACTGATCGTACTGAATATTACGCAATGCGAGTCGGGCTCAGTCGAGATGGGACGCTACGAAACCAGTCTCGGCATGGGGCAAATAGGTGTGGTCAGTGGTCACGACATGACGACGGAAGCCGCCGTAACCAAACTCATGTACTTGCTTGGAGAGGGTTTGTCGGACGAAAGAATCAAACAAGCGCTGCAGAAATCGATTCGTGGCGAAATGTCGATATGAAATCTTTTGCCCTATTTATCAGCCAATTGTGATTTCCATCGAAGAAAAAATGTAGATATTTGCATTTTCGATTGAAAAAAAGCGTACTTTCGCAACGTTTTTTCGCGTGGTGTAGATAGAGGTGAAACAGGGAGAGATGTCCGAGTGGTTTAAGGAGCACGCCTGGAAAGTGTGTGTACTTCAAAAGGGTACCGCGGGTTCGAATCCCGCTCTCTCCGCAAACGATTGAAAGTCAATTTAGAAACAAATTAATTCATAAAAGTAATAATCAAAATTATTCAAATTTCACTATGAAAAAATTATTTGCTTTACTCATGGTTGCTGGTTTCCTGACCTTTGGTATCAGCAATCTCGTTGTTGCTCAGGAAGAGCAGCAAGCACCAGAAGCAACCGAACAAGTTGTTTCAGAAGAAGCCACGCAACCTGAAGTTGCTCCGGCAGTCGAAGAAGAAGTCGTTGAAGCTGCTCCTGTTTCAGAAGAAGCTCCTTTGACTTTCCGTGAATCCATCAAGAAGCAGTTCATCGACGGTGGTCCTGGTTTCATGGGCATCGTGTTGGTCATCCTGCTGCTCGGTATGGCAATCTCAATTGAAAGAATCATTTATCTGACCATGGCTGATGCCAACTCCGAGAAGCTCCTGAAGGGCATCGAAGCTAAGATGCAAGCTGGCGACATCGAAGGTGCAAAGCAACTCTGCAAAGACACCCGCGGTCCTGTGGCAAGCATTTTCACCCAAGGTCTTATCCGTTACCAAGATGGTCAATCACTCGAAGATGTTGAAAAGTCACTCGTTAGCTACGGTGCCGTTTCAGCTGGTAAGCTCGAAAGCGGTCTGAGCTGGGTCGGCCTCTGCATCAGCTTGGCTCCTATGTTCGGTTTCATGGGTACCGTTATCGGTATGATTCAGGCTTTCGATGATATCGCCGCTGCTGGTGATATGAGCCCAACCATCGTTGCATCAGGTATGAAGGTCGCTCTGTTGACCACCGTGTTCGGTCTGATCGCAGCTATCATCCTTCAAGTTTTCTTCAACCTCATCGCTTCAAAAATCGAATCCATCACCAGCGACATGGAAAATGCTTCCATCAGCTTCATGGATATCCTCGTTAAGTACAACAAAAAGTAATAAGTAATAATCATGAACGGTAAGCTTTCAAATATCGGAAAATGGGTATTTGCAGTGTTGGCAATCATCACTGTGGGCTTGGCAGTCTATTTCTACCTTGACCTCGAAAGTGAAGCACGCACTTCAGTTATCCTGAATTGGGGCTACATCTTGATTATACTTGGCATCGTCCTCGCATTGGTTTCTGCTATCTTTGGTGGCATCGTCAAAGGTGTCAACACAAAGAAGATCTTAATTGCAATCGGTGCAATCGTTGTTATTGGAGTTGTAGCTTTCATTATGGCAAAAGGCTTCTTCGACATCCCTTATCAAGCTGGTGACACCCTCTACTCGGGCAAGACCCACGGCTTGGTCGAATTCGGCCTCGATTTCTTCTATGTAACCCTTGGAGTTAGCATCTTAACTATTCTCTATTCAGTTATCAAATCAGGTAAATAATCAAAACACTTCATCATGGCCAAGAAAGTTCCAGAAATTAACTCGAGTTCGCAGGCTGACATAGCATTCTTGCTATTGTGTTTCTTCCTGATGACGACCTCTATGGACGTTGACTACGGTATCACCCGTCGTCTTCCCCCTCCTGTCGAGCAAAACGACGAGGACGTGAAGGTCAAGGAAAGAAATGTGATGAATGTTTTGGTTAACAAAAACGATAGACTGTTGGTCAATGGCCGTCCTTCCGACATCTCGTTGCTGAAGGACCAAGCCAAGGAATTCATGACCCCACGTCCAAACGACCCAACGGCTCCTGAAGTCGATTTCAAGGATGTCGAACTCCTGGGTTCCGTCCCAATGTCGAAGGGTGTCATTTCCTTGCAGAATGACCGCGGTACATCGTATGCTATGTATATCAGTGTGCAGAATGAGTTGGCACGTGCCTTCAACGAACTGAAGGAAGAAATGGCTTGGCAGAGACTGCACAAGCACTTAGCCGACCTCAACGCAGACCAAGAAAAGGCTATCAACGAAGCCGTCCCAGTACGTGTCAGTGAAGCTGAACCTGTCGAAATCATTAAACAATAAGGAGGAATATCATGGGTAAATTCAGAAAATCTGGTAGTAAGGAAGTGCCACAAGTGAGCACCTCATCCTTGCCTGACATCGTTTACATGTTGATCTTCTTCTTCATGATTACGACAACAATGCGTGACGTCGAACTGAAGGTGAAAACCTCTATGCCTAAGGCTTCTGAAATCCAGAAGCTCGAACACAAAGCCTTGGTTTGCAGCATCTACATCGGCCCTCCGCGTGACACCAAACTCGGTACCGAATCACGTATCCAACTTGACGATGCTTTCGCTCGTCCTGACGATATCGCTGACTGGGTGCTGAAAGAACGCGAATCACGCAATGAGGCTGACCGCCCTCTGTTGACCACCGCCCTGAAGGTGCACAAAGAGACCCGTATGGGTGTCGTGACCGACGTGAAACAAGAGCTTCGTAAGGTTGGTGCCTTCCGTATCAACTACACGACCTTGAAGGGCAGTGCTCTCGAGAACTAAGACATTTCATAAATTGTCAATATGTAAAAAAGGATGCCATCTGGCATCCTTTTTTTACATTATTTAGAGTTTGTTTTGATTTAGGTGGAACAAATAACAATGTCATTTCGACCATAGGGAAGAAATCTATTGTTATTTGTTCCACTCAAAAAAGCCTATAGATACCTTCCTTCGTCGGTATGACATAGGCTTTTTTTGTAAAATCAAAACAAATTATTGTTGCACTTCACTACTAAATAACTATCTTTGCCTCAAATTCTCAAATCATTATTCATTAAATTCATTCTACTATGAAAAAAGCATTACTACTTCTTGCAGCTGTTGTTTTCAGTTTTGGTCTGAAAGCACAATGTCCTCATTCTGAAGCTATTGACTTTACCGCTGTTGATTGTCACGGCACCGAAGTCCATTTGTTCGACATCCTCGATCATGGTCAAAGCGTGCTCATCGACTTCTTCTACACCACTTGCGGTCCTTGCAATCAGGCCGCTCCGAAAGTTGCCGAGGCTTACACCCGTCTTGGTTGCAACATGCACGATGTGTTCTTTATGGAAATCAGCACATCAGATGGTGATGCTGCATGTCAGACTTGGTGTAATACTTATGGCATCGAATATCCTACCATTAGTACGGCTGGTGGCGGTCATGACATCTGCTCACAATACGGAATCACCGCTTACCCAACCGTAATTCTTATTACTCCAGACCACCATATTTCCATCAATGACTTGTGGCCTATAAACAATTCACAAACAATCGTTGACCAACTGGCTGCCTACGGTATCCAGGAACATGACTGCGATGCTCCTGCCCCTGACCCACAAGTAGAAATCACTGTTGGCGAAGTCACTGCAACAACTATTGAAGCAACCTTCACACCCAATTCTGATTGCGCTTCATTATGGTACTTGCTTGGCACCGAAAGTGAAATGCAGATGTGGCAACAGATGATGGGCGCAACGCTGGAACAGCTCATCCAGATGTGGGGCCTTCAAACCACTGAAGAAACCACTTACACTTGGACTGAACAACAGCCTGCTACTGAATACACCATCTATGTTGTCCCGATCGATGCAGATGGAAATGCTTATGAAGCAATCAAGGAAAACGTCACTACTGCAAGCCAAGGTGGTACAGGAGAAGCTCTCGTTGATCTTACCGTTGACTTGATTTCAAACACTGAGGCTACAATCAATGCAGTCCCGAATTCAGAAGTAGCCGAATATCACTATGGCTTCATCACTGTTGACTATTATAATGAAATCGGCCCTGAAGCAGCTGCTGATGAAATCCGTGAAGATGGCTTCCCGGCTTATGAACCTGAAAGTTTCACATGGATCAATCTCGAACCAAGCACCTATTATTATGCACTCGGCACTGCTAAGAATGCCGCTGATGTTTGGGGCGCAACAACTTTGGTTGAAGTCTATACCGATGTTGACGGTGTTGTTGAATCGGTCAATAGCTTTGTGGTTTATCCAAATCCAGCCAGTGATTTCGTCACTGTTTCTGGCGAAGGACTCAACACGGTCAGTGTTTTCAACGCATTAGGCCAAAAGGTTGATGAATTTGTCGGCGAAGGCACGCAATGCAAGATTGCTACTGGCAACTACGAAAATGGTATCTATTTCGTGAAAGTCAATAATGGTGCTGCTGTCAGATTTGTTGTGACACACTAAAATGATTGTTGCCTTTCTTGGCACTATCAGTTGAACTAATGACGCATCTTGAAAGGGATGCGTCATTTTTTTATTTGGTTTCCTTCTTTTTCCGTAATGCCAATACGATGATGGCTACGGTGGCAACAAGACTTAATACGACAAGCAAGACATTGCTAGTGGCTCCAAAAGAGTCAACGTCGGCGTCTATGATGCCTTTGTTGTCGAGATAATAGACCACTACTGCGGTTCCGTTGTTCAGGAAATGCATGGCGATGCTGGTCCAAAGCGATCCTGTGGCATAGAACATATAACCTAGAATCAGTCCGAGGAACATGCGCGGGAAGAAGCCGTAGAATTGCAGATGGATGAAGGAAAAGATGGCTGCCGTGAGGATAATGGCAACGTGCGGGTTCTTGCAGCCTTTCGTCAAGGCCTGCTGGAGCACACCTCGGAAAGTGAGTTCTTCGCCGATGGCCGGAATCAAGGCAATGACTAGCAAGTTGACGAGAAGGCCGCCTATGGTGTCAACATCGAGCATTCTCTCAGTGAGTGCGGCAGCGGCTTCTTCCATGCTTTTCAGCAATTCTTCAATCTTTGCGAAGGCTTCGCCAAAGTTCATCGATTCGTTCCAAACGGTGAGTAAGTTTGTGATAGGCAGAGAGATGAACATCAAGGCCAATCCGGCAAAGAAAGCCCAGATTGGGCTGATTCTCCTAAAGCCGATTTCTTGCATTGGCTTTTCGCGAGTGATGAGGTATAATACAATAGGCGGAATGGTGAACATCATGGCATGACTGATGCCTTGTGCTGCCTTGAGGAGGTTGATATCGTTGCCTATGGCCATGAAAAGGCTGATGGCACTGCCCAGTAGCGAGCAGATGAGAAGTAGCATGAGATAGATGAAGAATCTGAATCCGGTGGATTGTTTCAGCTGTTCGGTAAATAAATCGTTTTTCATTGCGTTGTGATTTTGCTGCAAAGATAGGCTTTTTGTACCTTTGCAGCGCGTTTCATTGCGTTTGAGTATGTATAAGATAGCCAATATCGATTTTGAACACTATCCCTTGCTTCTGGCCCCTATGGAGGATGTGTCGGACCCGCCATTTCGTTACGTCTGCAAGATGTTTGGCGCAGATGTGGTTTATTCGGAATTCATTTCAGCCGATGGCTTGATTCGTGATGCTGTGAAAAGCGTCAAGAAGTTGGATTTCAGCGAGTTTGAACGTCCTGTCGGAATACAGATTTTTGGAAATTCCATCGAGCCAATGGTGGAGGCAGCGCGTTATGCCGAAACGGCTCACCCCGATATCATCGACATCAATTTTGGTTGTCCGGTGAAAAAGGTAGCATCGAAAGGTGCTGGTTCAGGCATCATGAACGACATTCCGAAGATGGTGGCCATCACGAAAGCCGTTGTCGAGGCGGTGAAAACGCCAGTGACGGTGAAGACGCGCTTGGGCTATGACGATGAACATCGCGAAATCGTTGATATCGCTGAACGGCTTCAAGATGTCGGCATTGCAGCTTTGACAATTCATGGTCGCTTGCGCACCACAAAATATAGCGAACCAGCCGAATGGACTTTGATAGGTGAGGTGAAGAACAATCCGCGCATGACGATTCCGATTATCGGCAATGGCGATGTGGTGGATGGTCCTTCGGCCAAGCATTTCAAGGACACATACGGTGTTGATGGACTGATGATTGGCCGCGCCTCGTATGGCAATCCGTGGATTTTTAAGCAAATCAGGCATTATTTTGAGACGGGCGAAGAGCTGCCTCTGCCCGATGTGGCTGAACGAGTGCGCATTAGCCGACTCCAGTTGGAAAAGTCGGTCGAGTGGAAAGGCGAACACATTGCTCTGCTCGAAATCCGCAAACATTGGTCGTCGTATTTCAAGGGTTTGCCCAACTTCAAGCCTTTTAGGATGCGGCTGATGGAAATCAATTCGGTTGATGAGATATACGCTTTGCTCGACGAAATCGAGAAGACGTATAGCGGTTGCGAATTAGCCTAAAATCACTTCGTCTTTCAGTACGCCATTAGTGAACAAGTTCCTCACAAGTTCGTCGCGGCGGATGTGATAGGTCTTGATGCCGAGGCGTTTGGCGGCTTCGATATTTTCGGCTGTGTCGTCAATGAAAAGCGTCTCTTCTGGATTGAGGCCTTCGTGGTCGAGGATGAATTCAAAGAAACGCGGGTCGGGTTTTATCAGATGGATGTCGAATGAGAAATAAGCCTTGTCGAAAAGGTCGTCAAATTCATGATAGCCAAAGCGCAGTTGTAAATCCCTGACATAGAGGTCGTAATGGATTTCGTCGGCATTGCTTCCTAGGAAGATTTTATAGTGTTTCTTCACTTTTTCGATGGCTTCGATGGTTTCTCCTGAAATATCAAGGAGCATGGCTGTCCAGATGGAGTCGAATTTTTCGTCGGTCATCTTGCTGATGCCCAGTGCGGCCTTCAGTTTCTTGCGGAAGGTCTTGGCTACGTAAATGCCTGAATCGAAATTATTGATCAAATTAATGACTTCGGGTGAATTAAGCAGCTCTATGTCGGAGAAGCCGGTTTTCATCAATTCGTTGATAGTCAGCTGTTCGTCGATGCCGAGAATGACGCCGCCGAGGTCAAAAATGATGTTTTTTATCTTTGCTGTCATAATTTATCAGATTTTTCCTTTCAAATTTTCTGCAAATTTGTAACTTTGCAGCGCAAAAAGCAAGTAAATAACAAAAAAATTGCTGTTTTTGTTCGTTTTTTGCGGTCCTATAGCGCAGTTGGTTAGAGCAACTGACTCATAATCAGTAGGTCCTAGGTTCAAGTCCTAGTGGGACCACAAATTGGCAGGGTCGAGACTCTGCTTTTTTTGTATTTTTGTGGACATAATCCAAAACTATCAAACATGGAAGAAGACAATACCATCAATAGAACTGAACTTGACGAGTTAGGTGAATTCGGACTTATCGACCAGTTGACTCAAGAGTTTCCTTTGCGGAACGAATCGAGCCTGAAAGGTGTCGGCGACGACGCAGCAGTCATCAATCACGAAGGCTACCGTACCTTGGTGTCGGTAGATATGCTTGTCGAAGGCGTTCATTTCGATATGACCTACACCCCTCTGAAGCACCTTGGCTATAAGGCGGCGGTGTCGAATTTCTCCGACATCTATGCCATGAACGGAACACCTACCCAGATTGTGGTCGGATTGGGTGTGTCGAACCGTTATTCGGTGGAGGCCCTCGATGAATTGTATTCGGGCATCCGTATGGCTTGCGAGCGCTACCAAGTGGATTTGGTAGGCGGCGATACCACCTCTTCGAAGACGGGTCTTGTCATTTCCATCACGGTCATCGGCATGGCGAAGGACGAAGACATCGTGTATCGCAACGGCGCCAAGAAGAATGACCTGCTGTGCGTATCGGGCGATTTGGGCGGAGCCTATATGGGCCTCCTCGTCCTCGAACGCGAGAAAGCCGAATGGATTGCCAATCCGAATATGCAGCCCAAACTCGATGGTCTGGAATACGTGCTTGAACGCCAGCTGAAGCCTGAAGCACGCAAGGATATTGTGAAGGAACTCAAGGATTTGGGCATAAAGCCAACTTCGATGATTGACATTTCCGATGGCTTGGCTTCCGAAATTCTGCATCTCTGCAAGGAATCGGGCGTGGGTTGCCAACTCTTTGAGGAAAAAATCCCGCTTGACCCTTCAACCGACCGTTTGGCGAAAGAATTCAACATCGTTCCTTCTATTGCAGCCCTCAATGGCGGTGAGGATTACGAGTTGCTCTTCACAATCGACCAGAAGGATTATGAGAAGATTAAGGAAATCTATACCGATGTCAGTGTGATTGGTTACATGACCGATGATAAAGGCATCGCCGAATTGATAACGCCTGACAACCATGTCGTTCCCCTCAAGGCACAAGGCTGGGACCACATGCGCAAACAGGAATGATCTTGTAGAGACGCGATTTATCGCGTCTGAAATCAGATTTGTATATGTTGGATCTGCCCGAAAGCATAAAGTCTAAATTGGCCGTCCTGCCGACGAATCCGGGCGTATATCGCTATTTCGACAAGGATGGCACGCTGATTTATGTCGGTAAGGCAAAGAACCTGAAACGCCGCGTTTCGAGCTATTTCAACAAGGAACAAACGGGTAAGACTCGGCTCTTGGTGAGCAAGATTGCTGACCTTGAATATAGCATCGTTGATAGCGAATCGGAGGCGCTATTGCTTGAGAACACGATGATTAAGCAATACAAGCCACGTTTCAATATCTTGCTGAAGGACGACAAGACCTATCCTTGGATTTGCGTCAAGAATGAGCCTTTCCCGCGTATCTTTCTGACGAGGAAGAAAGTGAACGATGGCTCCGATTATTTCGGTCCTTATCCTTCTGTCCGTACGGCGCATATTCTTCTGGATTTGCTGGGTCAGGCCTATCAGATGCGTTCGTGCCGTACGCCGCTCACGGTTGTGAATATCGAGAAGGGCAAGTATAAGGTTTGCCTCGATTATCATATCCACAAATGTTGTGGTCCGTGCGAAGGCTATGTCTCGCAGGACGATTACCGCTCGATGGTGACTGAAATCAAGGAAATTATTCGAGGGAATCTCCAATCGGTGCTTCGCGACTTGAAGAACCAGATGATGGATTATGCTTCGCGATTGGAATTTGAGAAAGCACAAGTCATAAAGGAGAAATATGATTTGTTGGAGAACTACCGAAGCCATTCGACCGTGGTCAGCACAACTATTCACGATGTCGAGGTGTTCTCGTTTATTGATGACAACGATTCGTTTTATGTAAACTATATGAAGGTGGTTGACGGGGCTGTCATTCAGTCGCACTCATTCGAGATGCAACGGCAACTGGATGAGACGGCTGACGACTTGCTGTTGCTTGCCATCACCGACTTGCGCCAGCAGTTTGGTCACCATGCTTCCGAAATAATAGTGCCTATAAAATTGGATTATTCTATTGACAATGTAGAATTTACAATACCAAAACGAGGTGATAAACTGAAACTGCTTGATCTTTCGCGGCGTAATGCAGCGCAATATAAAATCGACCTAGAAAAACAACGCAGCCTGGTTGATCCCGAACGACACCAGAAGCGGGTGCTGAAAGAGTTGATGGACGCATTGCATCTTCCAGTTTTCCCGGAAGTCATCGAGTGTTTCGACAATTCCAATTTCCAAGGCGACTATCCTGTGGCGGGCATGGTTCAGTTCGTGAATGGCAAGCCGAACAAGAGTGGCTATCGCCATTTCGACATCAAGACAGTGGTTGGTCCCGACGACTATGCCTCGATGAAAGAGGTGGTGCGCCGCCGCTACTCAAGACTAGTGGCTGAAAGTCAGCGGCTGCCTGACTTGATTATCACCGATGGCGGAAAAGGCCAGATGGAAGTGGTGCGTCAAGTGATTCAAGATGAGTTGCAACTCGAAATCCCGATTGTAGGTCTGGCTAAGGATGACCGACATCGAACTAACGAATTGCTTTATGGTTTTCCGCCTCAAGTGGTTGGACTGAAAGTGAATTCCGACTTGTTCCGCCTGTTGACTCATATTCAAGACGAGGTGCACCGATTCGCCATCACGCATCACCGCAAGAAGTTCGAGAAGGGTTTCATGCACTCCGAGTTGGCCGACATCAAGGGAGTGGGGAAGAAGACGGCCGAGAAGTTGCTGCTTGAGCTGAAATCGGTGAAATGCATCAAGGAGGCAACGGAAGAGCAGCTTACGGCTGTGGTTGGACCCGCAAAGGCGAAAATCGTGTTCGGCTATTTCCATAAACAATAAAAGCCAGCTTGCGGCTGGCTTTTATTGTTTTCAGTAGATTGTGTTGGATTATTGCAACTTGAAGTTGACAGGCAGTGTGTATGACACACGCACAGCCTTACCACGTTGCTTACCAGGCTTCCACTTAGCCATGGACTTGATGACGCGCATAGCTTCTTCGTCGCAACCGCCACCGATACCACGGAGCACCTTCACGTTCGAGACTGAACCATCAGGTTCGATAACGAAGTTGACGAACACACGGCCTTGGATGCCGCTTTCGCGTGCGATTTGTGGATACTTGACGCTCTTACCAACGTATTCGAGAAGTTTCTTTTCGCCACCTGGGTATTCAGGCATTTCTTCCACGATTTGGAAGATTTCTTGTTCGACAACTTCTTCTTCTTCGATTTCAGGAGCGACATATTCTTCAATGACTTCGGTTTGTTGGACGTCAGCATTGATTTCGATGTCTTCAACTTCTACGTCGTCTTGCACGATTTCAAGTTGTGTGGTTTGCTTTGGCAATTCCACTGGCTGTGGCTTTTGCTCTTCTTGTTTGGTGATTTCGGTCATTTCTTCGTCCAAAACGACTTCTCTGTTGAGCAGACTCTCGTCGATTTCGCGTTTGTCGTAACTCTTGATTTCGAATACCATCCAAGCAAGTGCTAAACTGATAATCAGACCTATCTGTGTGAACATCAATTTCTTGTTCTCCAAGTTGGCCTTAGGTGATTTCTTCTCTTCCATAGTTATTTTTCTTTTTGTATTATGCTAATGAATTGAGTTGCGAAAGTAGTAATTATTTGATTACAAAACGCGAGATTTATCAATTTTATTTTCTTTATCGAAAAAAATGCTGAAAACCAGCAATCCTAATGCTGTTCCGATGATGTCGGCGAGGAAATCATACCAGCTTCCAGTGCGTTGGTAGCAGATGGTTTCTTGCATGATTTCGGTCAGTCCACCGAGTGCGATACTGATGATGGTTGCCCTGATGCGCATCGTGCGTCGGTGTTTCTTGTCGTGTCGTGAATAGGGTTCGCGATAGCCCCAGATACAGGCGAAGGCAAAGCCAGCATACATGAAGATATGTACGATCTTGTCGAGTCCTAAGGCTGGTTTGACGGTAGGAAAACAAGAACCCGGAAGTCCTGTCAGAATCAGTATGACGATTCCGCACAAGATTCCCGGGTAGCTATTTCGGGTCAGCTTTTTCAAGTGGAGTGGATTAGCCAATCTTAGCCTCGTAAGCGGCAGCGTCGAGCAGGTTGTCGAGTTCGGCAGCGTCGTTCACTTTAATCTTGATGATCCAAGCTTCACCGTAAGGGTCTGTGTTGACGAGTTTGGCGTTTTCTTCGTCAGCGAGGGTTTCGTTGACTTCAACGATTTCGCCACCGACTGGCATCAGCAGTTCAGCTGTTGTCTTGACGGCTTCGATAGCGCCAAATTCTTCTTCGGCGTCGAGGTTTTCGCCAACGATGTCAGGGTCAACATCAACGAAAGTGATGTCGCCAAGTTCGTGTTGTGCGTAATCGGTGATGCCGACGTATGCGAATTCGCCTTCAACGCGGATCCATTCGTCGTCTTGTGTGTACTTTAAGTTTGCTGGAATGTTCATTTTTTTGTCTTTATTTAATAGTGAATGATTTGGCTGCGAAAATACATATTTTAGGTGCTCATCTAGCAAGTTTGGCGAAAAAATTATTGTGCGAGGCTAAACCTTATGGTTACGCCAGCGAATGTTTGGCTGTTTTTGTAGGTGTTAGCTACGAACGGATTGCTCATGTCGTGCTTGAAGAACACTTGGCTGCTCAGGCGTTGGCTGAAGGTGTAGTCGGCGGTGACGTAGATGTTGATCTTGCTCTGGCCAGCCGACACTTGGTTGTTGTTTTCATCGATGCGTCGCAAGATGGTCTTGTCTCTCTTGAATCCGAGGTCAAGTTTCAGCACTAGGTCGTTCTTTATTGTCTTGTTGCCTCCGCCTTCGAGCGATACGACATTGAATGTCAGGTTCTTGATACGGTATCCAGCTCCGATGACGATTTCGCGTCCGTTGATTTCGGTCAGTTGGTTGTTGGTGAAACTCAAGGTCATGGCGCGGCTCTTCTTGAATTGGAAGTTGCAGGTCATGGAGTTTTGCAAGCCAAGGTCGATACCGATGAGAGGCGCGAATTGCTCGTTGAGCACCAATTGCTGGATGTCGTATTTCGGAACGATGAGGTCGGAGTTCTCGTAGGTTTGGATGGTGTTGTTCGGGTCGTAATAGATATTGCTGGCCCACGAACTGATGGTGTAAGTCGATTTATAGGAATGAGTAATGTTGACCGACTTGAAGAGTTTCGAAATTGAAGGGATGTTGGTCAAGCCATTGAATGAGAGTGTCCAATTGGGCAGCGGGATGGCTGGGAATGGGTTGAGCTTCATGGTGTTGGGGTCTTTGCCAGAATAGGCTGCTATGAACGAATACATCAAAACGTCTAATGACGATGATCCGTAACCCAATGGGAAGTAATCGCCCGCAATGCTGTCATATTGGTATTGGTTGACGTTTTCAATCCATTGTGGGTTGTCTTTTGCGATGCGCTCGGCAATGATTTTCCTGTTGCTGAGCAATGCGTCGAACAATTCGGAACTTTCGTTTGCCGTTTCCTTGGCGAATGAGGTCTTCCACATCAGGAAGGTCGAACTGAAGTTGCCACCGTTGGTAGGTGTGAAGGTCTCATATCCGTCTGCTAATTCGTTGAAGCGGAAATAGTGTTGTGCGTTTTCTGCATAGGTGCGGTTACCTGAGAGGTCGATCTTGAAGGCAGTGAATGGCTCAAGGTTGACGCGGTAATTGAGCGTTTCTGTCTTCCTGCGTGTGTAAGGGTTGCTGAGGATCGAGTCGGTGGTGAGCCAATGGTTGCTGGCAGCAACGTCATAGATGTTGGCATCGTTGCCAAAATTGCTGCCCAACACGAATCCGATTCCAGGTGCTCCAGAGGTGGTGCTTAGGCCTATCACATCAGGCTTGAAGTCGTTGGTGAAGCCAGGCAGGCTTTGGCCGTTGGCTAACGAGTAGGTGCCCGACACTTTCTTGACCAAGGTAAGGATGCGAAGCGAGTTGTCGAGTATGATCTTTCCGTAATCGACTTTTGGCTTCATCTTGGTCGAGTCGGACTTTTCTCCATCCTCTTCGTTGTTGTTCTTGTTGCCACGACCATTGTCCCTACCATTGCTGTTGTTCCGCCGTTGTGGCGTATTCACTTTCTTCAGGTAAGGTACTTTGTTGTAGAGTTTTGTAAAGTCGAGGGTGGCGTTGCCTTGGATGTTGTTTGAGTTTTCGATGGTGTTGCCCAAGCGGTTCTGGATGGAGCGTGCGGAGGCATTCCACATGTATTGTCCTTGATAGTTGGCACTGGCATTAATCCAGTTGAGCAATGGTATCTTGTTGATTGGCAGTGTCCAGGTTGCCGAAGCATTTTGCTGGAACTGCGTTGTGGAACCAAAATGCAGCAATTCGTTCTTGATGGTATCGCGGTTGAGCTGCCATTCTTCCGTTTCCTTGTCGGGGTTGCCGGCTGGTTCGTAAACGAAAGCGCGTGCTTGGGCTGAGTATTCAAGGTTGAGGCCTTTGGTGAGGTCCCATCTCACTTGGTAGTTGCGGTTCCAGTCCCATTGCTTGGAGAATGTTGGGTTGATGATGACCATTCCGCCGGTCTTGTTGCGCATTTCCCTTTCGCTGTAGTTGCGCGTCATTTCGGTGTTGAAGGTGATGCTCTTCGGGGCATAGTAGAAGTTGATGTCCTTGAAGAATTGCATGGATGGTTTCGAAGCCCATTTTGCCTTGGCGAAAGGTGTCACATTCTTTGGGTTCCCGGCATAGTTGTAGCCTAAACTTCCACGATAGTTCTGTGTAAGATAGTATTTTATGTCGGTATTTTCTTGGAACGTCTCGCTATATGAGAACGAAAGGTTGAAGTTTTCGATGTCGTAGAAATGCACTTTAGGAAGACTTGGCGTTTGTCTCATGTTCTTGTTCGGGTCGCGCGAGTTGGCCTTTTGTCCTTTCTCTTCATCGTCGCTTTCTTTCTTCTTTTTGGTCACACGGTCTTTGCGCACGTTCATGAAGTTGATGTTCTTGTAGCGTGTGAGGTCGTGAATCATGGAGCTGAGCGAGTCTCTCTGGGTTTGTGATTCGAGAGAAGCGAGGGCATCGTTAAGCTTGATGTCGGGGTCGTAAGGGTTATAGAGTGGTGTGACTCGTGTCTCGCCAAAGTCAAAGTGCATTGGGATTTTCATGCCTGATTCGCCCAAGAACTTGCCGAGTTCGAGGTCGGTGGCGATGGCATATTGCGAGTTGGCTTCAAACGTGTTGCTTGCGATGTCGCTGTCTAAGCCTCCGAATCCGGCTGAGCTATACGATCCGTTGAGGGTGATGCGTCCGAGGTCAGCCAATGTGGCTTCTATGCGTCCGGTTGCTGCCACGCCGCCCTTGCTGCTCAGTTCGGTCAGACGTAGCTCGTTGACCCAAATGACGGCATCCTTTGGCAGTCCGTCGTCGATCGATTCGAGGTTCTGGCGTTTCGGGTTGCGGACACCTATCATCATAGCTTCCACATCGCTGATGCTCGGGTTACCTATCACCTTGATGGTGTGGTAGTAGTCCTTGCCGTCGATAGTGGCTTTCTTGACTTTTTCGGAATAGATGTAGTTGAGCCGCACGTCGCTGTTGGGCAGGTTCATGGCGTCGTTGCGGTGCGATTTCACCTCAACGAGGTCTTCCAACTTGATGTCAATATTGTTGATTTCGGGCCAGATGGCTTCCTTATTAGTATAAGGTGTGCCCCATGACGTCACTTTGATGGGGACTTCATATTCGTAATAGTTTTCAGTGAAGTCGGTTCCCAAGCGGATGAAGACGGTGAGGTCTTGGTCTTGCAGTTCTTCCACATCGCCTTCGCCTTGCTTGTAGTCTTCGGCGTGGACAAACATCTTCAGGTATTTGTATTGCCGCAAGTCGAAGTCGGCGGTCTTGTAAATGGCACGTCCATCACCATCGACAAGGTTCTTGACGGTCATTTGTAGTGATTGCTCATTGATTCTTGTGACGGCCGTGGTGCCTATCACGGTTTCTTGCTGGATTCCTGGCGGGATGACGTAAGGCACAGGGTCGCGGCGGCTGTTTTCGTCGATGTTGACAGCCGAGATGTCGAAGGTGGTCTCGTTGGTGACGTCGTTAGGCTGGTATTCGCCTGGAGCCTGGATGCTTTGCGAGTAGGTTCTCCATTCGCCTTTCACGAGGTCGAGGGTGGCGAAACGCAACACGATTGGACGTTGGAACTCGCGGACGAACATTCTCATGAATCGGATTGACGAATAGTCGTCGATGCGTCCGACAACCTTGTCAGGCTGTTTGACGGGGATTCGGAATTGATACCAGGTGCAGGTGCCGATTTCGCCGTTGGCCAATGCGATGTTTGTGGCTTCGAAGATGTCTGAGATGTGGTTTTTGCCGACTACCATTTGGGTTGGGTCGAGGTCGATTTCGTATTGGTAGTAGCGTTCCGATTCGCTCAACGTGTTGTCGTTGTTGATATCTTCGGCGTTTGGCAATGTCGAGTTGCTGGTGGTGTAGCTTTCGGTTCTTTGGATATCGGAAGGCGAGTTGCCTTCTTGCCCATTGAAGTTGCGGTAGCGTTCGAGGATGCTGCTGTGCTCTTCGTCGTTGTCCCAGTCTGACGAGCGGTAGAAGTGGAAGTTATCGCTCGATGGGTCGTTGTATGCGTTCTGGTAGGCTACTGAACTTTCGCCGAAATAGTTCCTGAGTTGGGCGAGATAAGGCTGTTCGAAGAAACTACGTTCGTCAACGTCACGCAAGCCATCGAAACCAACATCTTGATATTGACGGGCTTCCGATTCGTTGCTGAAAGTACCTACGAGGTCTTGCATGGTAGGCACGCGACCCCAAATGGTGGTGTCCACATTGACGACAGTCTCAGTCGTAGGCAATCCGTTCTCGTAGAATTTGCGGCCATCGCGCAAGATGTCTTCCGAAATGTCACCCAAGTTGATGTAAAGTTTACCGGGATTGTTTTGGAATTCTTCGTCAGCGAATGGGTCCATCAGCCAGAATTCGATGTACTCGATATTGGTGGCTTCAAAGTCGATGGATTCCATGCGACGCATGATACCTGCCCAACGGCTTGTAGGATTGGAGAGTCGGCCTTCGGCATCGACACCAGCTGAATATTGTGATGGTCTTACGTCGTAGTTGTATGGACCGCGTTCTTCAGGATAGTATGCGAGGTTGAGCACCGACACGTTGGTAGGTGTGCCTGCTGCAATATCTTTGGTTGGGAAGATTTCGGTTTCGAGCACCTGACGAACCGAGTGTTTCGAGAGTTCGTCAGGGGTGATGTTCTTTGGTTTTATGCTCCCGTATCGGTCGTAGAACACGGAGTTGTCGATGGTGTACCAAGCCAGTTTGGCGCGGTTGTATCCATAGGCGAGTCCGGTGCCAGGAGCGGCCTCGGGGAAGAGGTCGTTTTGGTTTTGCGGTGTGCTGGCCATGGCCCATGCTGTTGGCAAACGCAAGTCGATGGTTGATTTGGCACCTTCGAAGTCGTCGATATAGGAAGTGTTGGCTTCGCTTGCCGATTTAGACAAGCCTGGGATGAAACGTGCCACTTCACCGTCGATGCTGATGCGCGATGGGGCTTTGGTGGAAACGCCTGGCAACTTGTCGATGGCTGAGGTAAGCCAGCGGGCTTCGGTGTGATAACTGAGGTCGGCGCCATAGATGGTGTTGGCGATGGCTTCTTCTCCGTAGTTGATTTTCTGGGTGTATGATTTCTCGCCAAGATAAAGGATGGTCGCGCCAGCCCTGAAGTCGGGGTTGAATTCGTGTTCGACACGAGCCCCGAGGAAGGTCTTCTTCAAGGCGCTGAATCCTGAATTCGATTCAAGCGAGATGTTGATTGGCGTGCCGGAGTTGAGTATGCCTTCGTTGATGATGGTCACACGACCCAAGGTGTAGTCAACCGTATAGTCAACATTCTCTACGAGTTGCGCACCTCCAGCCGTCACCGTTACGGAGCCTTGTTGTACGTTCATCGCATTGAGGCTGATTTCGCTGCCCGATTGCGACGAATAGTAGCCGCTCAAGGTGAATTTGTTCTTCTCAGAATATTGCTCGGCTGAGGTTTTGGTCATGGTGTAAAGCGAGTCGAAGGCGTATTTCTGTGCCAAGTCAGGCTCGTTGGGGAAAATCTTCGTGCGGATGTGCTTGCCGAATGGCTCCAGGACGGGGAAGAAGATGCGACCATTCGATGCGTTGATGGTACCTCCTTGTGTCGAAGCGTGGTCAATGAAGTCGAACATGCCATCGCCGCCTGGGATTGGGTTGTTTTGTTGGGTCAAGTTATCGAGTCCCATCAGGTGAAGCAGCGCAACGCCTTTCTTCTCGCCTTCGGTGAAGTAGCCCATCGGGGTGCTGTTGGAGTTGCCGTTGTAGAAGATGTTCATCATGAAGTCGTTCGAGCTGACTTGATAAGCCCTGAAGTTATAGACGTTCTTCATCATAAGGTTCCAGATAGGCATCTTGGTATTCACTGTGGTGCCTTTCAGCAACTTGGCGACAAGCACTTGTGGAGTGTTGATGCCTTGGTCGGAAAACTCACCAACTTGATACACTTGGTTGGAACCTACGATGGTGTATTGGTAGGCTACGGCAAGGGTTTGGTTGGCGTTGAGGGTGATATTCAGTGAGATGAAACCCAGTTTCGAGTTGAAGGAGTATTCTGATTGGTTCAAGCGACGTGCGTTCTCGATTTTCTCAAAGTCGCGTCCCGAAATCATGTATCCGGTCTTGCCGATGCGCATAGGGTCGTTGCTCATGTAGTTGGTAACCGAGCTGATGCTGCGTATCTGCGTGGTGTCCATGCGGGTCAGCAAGTTGTTGACGCCATTGCGCGGATAGATTTCCGAACCTAGTGTAGGCTCTACTTCTTCGTTGTAAATCCATGCGTTGGTTCCTTCTGCCAAGTCGGTGAGGGCAAGAATGTTACGCGTGTCTTGTGTGGCGGTGTTGGTGTTTGTAATCCAGACTTCAATCTTCGTGATGTTGACTCCCGAGGTGATGGTAGGTAGGGTAGAAAGGGCTTCTTCGTAATGGTCTCTGAAATATTGGCTGAGGAAGAAGTGTCGGTTTTCTTCGTAGTCTAAGCAGCTGAGTTCGAATTGGTTGGTTTGTGCGCCGCCTTGAACGGTGATGTTCTGCGATTCGCTTTCCTGGTAGGAAACGATGGTCGAGATGGTGGTCTTGCCGAATTTCAGTTTCGACTTGAGACCGAACAGCGACTGTGTGCCGGTGATGAGGGTGCTGTTCAACGGGAAACTGACGTTACCGGCTTCGAGCAGTTGGATGATTTCGTCTTCCTTGCCTTGGTATTTGAGGGCCAGTTTGTCTTGGAAGTTGAAGGTGGCCTTGGTGTTCTTGTTGATGTTGAAGTTGATTTTGTCGCCAATCTTCGCCATCACATTGAGCTGGATGTCTTGGTCGAAGTCGAAGTTGGTCTGGTGTTGGCGTTTCTGGCTGAGCGAGGGGTCGGCGCGGTAGTTGTGCTTGATGCCGAAGGTGAGGTCAACCGAGCCTTGCGGACGGATGTCAACGGTGTTGCTGCCGAAGATGGTCTCGAAGGCCTTGCCTCCCACGAACATGGGTGGAATGAGCGAAGTGCCGTTAGTGGTCGATTTGGCGTTTTGCGAACGGCGTTCTTTCCAGTATTCTGTAATGCTCTTTTTAGTCTGATAATCAAGATATTCCTCTTGGCTAAGGGTGGTGGGGACGTCGAAATAGAAATCGCCGACTTTTTTCTTGAAGGTGTATTGGCCTGTCACGGGGTCATAGACGACTTCAGTCTGGATGTTCTCTGGGTCTTTGAGGTAGAGTGGCGACTGGTTGAGAAGGTCGGTGGTAGGATTGCCGGTGCTGACGGGAATAGGGTAGATGACCTTCGTGGTATCGGGCTCAACCTGAACCGGATAATAGGGCTTGTAGGATGGGATATCTCCTGAGTTGCTTGCCAGAAGGCCGATGAGGGGTAAGACCGTCATCGTCAGTATCAAGGCTATAAGGATATGTCGTTTCATCTTCAATTCAGAACTTGTTGTATGTTATTACAATACTTTGAGGGCTTCTTTGATGAGCGTTTCAACGGTGGCGTCGGGCATCTGCTTGAGCAGTCTGTCCAAGGCTTTCTCGATGGCGGCTTTGCTGAAGCCCAAAATCGTCAATGCTGATAACGCTTCGGCTTTGATAGTATTGTTTGGAGTGTCGAATATTTCTGTTTGGAAGTCGGATTTCTTGAGTTTGTCTTTCAGGTCGATGACGATGCGTTGGGCGGTCTTGACGCCGATGCCTTTCACGGCTTGGATGGTTTTCACGTCGTCGTTGGCGATGGCGTTGCTCAACTCGTTGACTGTCAGTGAGCTGAGGATGAGGCGTGCCGTGTTGCAGCCCACGCCCGAAACCGAAATGAGGAGTTCGAAAAGGTCGCGTTCCTTTTGTGAGGCGAAGCCGAAGAGGTTGTGTGCATCTTCGAGAATCTGCTCGTGGGTGTATAGTCTCGTTTCCTCTTTCTCGCCGATGGCGGTGAAAGTGTTGAGGGTGATGTTGATGAGGTAGCCGATGCCGTTGTTGTCAACCACAACGTAGGTCGGCGACTTCTCGACTATTTTTCCTGATATGAAAGCGTACATTTTCTGCCAATTTCCATTAAAACGGCAAAGATACGAATTTATTCCGAAGGAATAATGATTAGACAAAAAAAAGGCGGCCTCGTGGTCGCCTTTTATAGTTTTGTGATAGGGTTGTTAATTATTCGACAACTTCTTGGATGGTTTCAGCAGCAGCTTCAACGGCTTCTTCAGCAGCTTGCTTGCAGCATGACTTCATCAGGTCGAAACGAGCCATGATAAGGTCTTTTTGTTCTTCGAGGCTCATGGTAGCGATGTTAGCGAATTGGGCTTTCCAATCGTTCATCTTAGCCATAACAGCTTCCATTTCAGCTTTTTGTTCTTCGGTCATTTCGCATTCTTGACCTTCTTCACCTTCGTGGTTGCAGCATGATTCTTGTTCTTGACCGAACATTTCGATAGCCTTGCCAACGAGAGCGGCTTGAGCTTCGGCGTCGAGGTTAGCCCAGTTGTCGAATTCGCCCTTCAGTTGTGCCATTGGGCAAACATGTTCTTCAACGACTTCTTCAACGACAGCGACGGTGTCGATGGTTTCTTCTACTGCTTCCTGTTTAGGAGCGTTGTTGCATGCAACCATGAACAGGCATGCAAGACCCATTGATAAGAATAACTTTTTCATTTTAAGTAAGTTTAAAAGTGTTATTTAAATAAGTTGATTTGCTTTTTTTTGAGCGTGCAAAAATAGATAAAAAATGTATTGGTATGCAAAAAAATCGTTTTTATTGAATTTTTTTTCTTTTGGCCCTTTTTCGGCAAGGTTTTTTTTGGTAATTTTGACGCGATATTAATAAAGGAATAGATATGGAAAAAGAAAAATGGAGCTTGTTCGGACCAAGGCCATGGCTTAGCTTTATTCTTTTTAGTGGAATCATTTTGGTAGGTGATTGTTCCTCGAATATCACGATTCCGCTCATTTCGGGTGAGGCCATTGATTGGAATTATTTCTGGAAAGAATTTTTCGCTGACACCTTGGCTATCGCTTTTTTCGCATTGTCGTTCTGCGGTAGCCGCTATCTCGCCTACAAGACCACGGTTTTCAAGAAAATGACCGACCGCGATGCTCTATTGAAAATATTGGTTGCTATTATAATTGTTCTGTCATTTGTAGTTGGGGCAATCGGTTCTGACTGGTTGTTTGATTTGCTCGGTCTTTAATGTAAAGAGCCACTTGGCTTTCTGTGGAAAGAATCAACAATGAGATGCTTTATGCCTCCGATTTCCCGAAAATGCTTTGGGAAGGCAAAATGTTCTGAGGGCTGAGAACTTTTTTGCATTTTTTTCTTGACAAATACATTTTTATTTTTATAACTTTGCAGCGACAATCACAACGAAGATGAAACGTTCAGGCCAAATAGGGTCTTATCTACGCTCCATCCTTTGCTGCATGGCAAAGCGGTTGAATGGATTTGCGATTGTTATCATACCCCCACAGCTATATTATGTTTTAATAATCAATTCATTGCGGTTTTTTGTAGTGAATTTATTGTCTTGGCAGGAGCACACAGGCGAAGTGCTATGCCGATATGGAAAAAATCGTTTCATTGGGTATCAGCCTCGCAAATAGTTTACCTAACAGCCGCTTGCGAGGTGAAGCCAAATAGAGGCAAGGGAGAAACACCCTTTGTGCCGTGGGTAGGTCGGACCGTGGCATGAAATAGGCAATAAAGACCAAGCGAAACAATAATCAAAAAAATCTGAACAACATGAAAACACGTAAATATATCGTAGCCGCCATGCTGCTTGTGGTGGCTGTTGCTGCCGCTATTTTAGTGGGATGCAAGAAAGAAAAACAAGAAGTTAAAGTATGTGATGTGAAACCGAACAACCAAGTTATTGGCAATATGGACGATTACTTGATTTCTTTTAAGAAGCGAATGCTTTCTGCCACTAAAGGTGATGAAAGCATTAGTTTGGAACAAGCCCAAAGAGATTTGGGCAACTTGTTGAATTTCGATTTTGGCGATGCGAACTATGCAACGGATGAGATACAATACGATACCGTGTATGTTTCTCTTGACATATCGGGTGAAGAAGTTGAACTTTGTCAGCTTGCAGAAACCTATAATATTGCCTACTCTGAAATTCTTGAGGCTTTTGAACAGGTAACACTCCCCAACAAAAGCGTTCAAGCCATTTCTTGTTCTCTTATTCAAGATGCAAAAGCTGCCGAATCAGCAGAAGTTCGTCTGGTTCTTTCTACTAGAGGATTGAACATGCCCGCCCCTAAAACAAGATTTGACGAAACTGATAACTGGCGTGTTTGGGAACGGCTTGGAAAATGTGACGGAACCTGTGTCGGAGACGACCATTGTACTATGCTCAAGAAGGTTTATAATAATAACCATAATACGGATTGTGCATTTGGTAGAGTGTATTATACTAATGTTAATTCTGTTTGTATTCATGCCGAACAGTATATAGAAAGTGACTACAATATTCATTACAATCATGGGTATCGGCTGTGGGTAGGATATGGTAATGAAGTTTTGAATAATTGCATTGATTACCAAGAAATGCAGTATTATTATGAAAATCTATGCCAAATTTTGCGTGATGAAGTCTACTTAACAGATGATTATAAAATTCTATCAATCTTGGATTGTTTTTTAGATACACCTCTCTCTGTAAATCCAAATCGTGAATATTTCTTTGCTTGTGAATATCAGTATGGGAAACCGAATCTAACGGGATACGATTATTGATTGCCTATGAAAACTCTTCTGCTGTTTCTTTCCCTGTCGTTGTGCGTCTCGGTTGCTTATCCTCAAACCGATGGTTTCTTCAATGTTTACAAAGATATGGAGAAGTCTTTCTGTGCCAGTTCGGTCATCGAAACCGACGACGGTTGCCTGATTGTCGCAGTGTATGATTATGATGCTGGTGCAGGCGAGCTTAAGAAGATGTCGAGTACGGGCGAGATGTTGGCAAGGATGCCTATCAGCGATGAAAATGTGTTTTCTGGCATCGAAGGCTTGTACCACGATCCTGACAATCCTGAATTGTTCTATGCAATAGGGCATGTCATCCATTGGGACGAACAAATTACCAGACCTTACGTTCTGCATTTTGATGGCGACTTGAACATCCTTGACAGGAAAGAGGTGAACCTGCCGAGAGACTATCGTCGTTTTGTCATGTCAAGGGCAATTATGACACAGGAAGGTGATTTTATTTATGCCACATCGCTAGATGCGCAAGACGACTATCACAGGCTGTATATGCGAATCGCGTCGGACGGGACTTTGTTGAAGTTTCACGAAGAGACGGAAGATTGTGGCAATGCCATTCTGATTAATGCCATTTTTGAGTTTCCAGAAGGCAATCGCTTTGGAGACTATAGGTCATCATATCTTGTGGAAGGCTATCTTACGCAAGTGACGCGCTTGTTCGGCTTTGACGATGGTTTTGTTTTCGATACTTTACAAGAATACGAGAACATCACCGAAACGGAAGGTGTTTACATTCACTCCATTTCGAAAATTTCAATTGCTAACAGTACGGTTATTTCTCTTAACGACTCTGTATTGCTGTTTTCTGAGGAAGTCCACGAGTCATGGAGCCTTCCTTCGGGTTCAACTCCAAAGACAGACAGGTCAACACTTTTAAGTTCTACGGACTTGGATGGAAACATTAAGAATTATTTGGTTATAGGTAGCGACAACGACACTGTTGATTATCCTGTGGCGTTCAATGCCATCGGCATCGCGAAGAATGATTCGGATGAAGTGCAGGTTTTCCATGGTTGTTTTGGCAATACAGGAATCCTGCCGTGTTCAAAGCCGTACAATATCGTCATCACCAAGACAGATGCGAACTTGAATGTCATCTGGCAAAAATCCTATACCCATCCTTCGCTCTTTCTTCAAGCCACCTATCTTTATGCAACCAACGATGGAGGCTGTATTGTTGTAGGCGGTGCATACGATCACAACAGCAATCACTACGATTTGTTTGCCCTCAAGATAGACGGAAATGGCACCTTGGGGACCGATGAAATCATTGTTGAAGATTTTGTCACTATTTATCCTAATCCGGCCAATACAACTGTAACCATTAAAGGAAAGGACTTGAAGCAGATAGAACTTCTCAACATGCAAGGACAACACTTGGTCACTCACTATGTCGAAAGTCCGGAAATCACCATAGACATTAGCGATATGCCGGCTGGGATTTTCTTCTTGGGTATCACAGATGAGAGCGGGAAGTATTGTGTGAGGAAATTGGTGAAAAAGTAGAAGAATTTGTCCGAATCTTTGTTGGGATTTATCAAATCAGGGTGGCTTTTGAGTCACCCTGATTGTTTGTTCAAAGTGTCTGAAAAACGCTTTTCCATTTTCTTTATGCGCTTTTCTGGTTTTTCCCACTTTTTTAATTTGTCTATATGCAGTGAAAAGCCTATCTTTGCAGCCAAATTTTTACTCTGAAAGAAGTAACAACAAAAATTCATCATTAAATAACTTACACAATGGCAGAAAAAAAATTCATGACTTGTGACGGTAACTGCGCTGCTGCGCACGTCGCATACATGTTTAGCGAAGTCGCCGCCATCTATCCTATCACTCCTTCATCACCAATGGCTGAGTACATTGACGAATGGAGCGCAGGCGGCAGAAAGAACATTTTCAACGAGAATGTTCGCGTTGTTGAAATGCAGGCTGAAAGCGGCGCTGCTGGCGCTGTCCACGGCTCATTGCAAGCCGGTGCCCTCACAAGCACCTTCACAGCATCACAAGGCCTCTTGCTGATGATCCCTAACATGTACAAAATCGCTGGCGAATTGCTCCCAGGCGTTTTCCATGTTTCGGCCCGTGCATTGGCAGCCCAGGCTTTGTCAATCTTCGGCGACCACGCCGACGTCATGGCTTGCCGTCAGACCGGTTTCGCCATGCTGGCTACCAGCTCAGTCCAGGAAATCATGGACTTGGCTCCAGTCGCTCACCTCGCAGCTATCGAAGGCCGCGTGCCTTTCCTGCACTTCTTCGACGGTTTCCGTACCTCACACGAAATCCAGAAAGTTGAAGCCACCGACCAGGACGAAGTCGCTAAGCTCGTCAACTGGGAAGCCTTGAACGAATATCGCAAGCGTGCCCTGAATCCTGAACACCCTGTAACACGCGGTACTGCTCAGAATCCTGACATCTACTTCCAGACACGCGAAGCTCAAAATTCATATTACGATGCTATTCCTGACATCGTCGCCAAGTACATGAAGGAAATGAGCAAGATCACGGGCCGTGAATATGCTCCTTTCTGCTACTATGGTGCTGCAGATGCCGAAAACATCATCATCTCCATCGGTTCCATCAACGATGTCGTCCGCACAGTGGTTGATAAGCTGAATGCCGAAGGCAAGAAGGTCGGTATGGTCAACGTACACCTCTATCGCCCATTCAGCGTGAAGTATCTGTTTGACGTTCTTCCTAAGACCGTCAAGAAGATTACGGTCCTCGACCGTACCAAGGAACCAGGTGCAAACGGCGATCCGCTCTATCTGGATGTCGTCGAAGCTTTCAAGAACTGCCCGAACAAGCCTGTCATCGTTGGCGGCCGTTACGGTCTTTCTTCAAAGGACACCACTCCTGCTCACATCCTCTCCGTGTTCAACAACATGGAAGCTGCCGAACCAAAGAACCAGTTCACTGTCGGTATCGTCGATGACGTTACCTTCAAGTCACTGCCTATCCTTCCTGAGTTCTCAATCCTTCCAAAGGGAACCTTCGAGGCTAAGTTCTACGGCCTTGGCGCTGATGGTACTGTGGGTGCCAACAAGAACTCCATCAAGATCATCGGTGACAACACCAACAAATACAGCCAGGCTTACTTCGACTACGACTCGAAGAAATCAGGCGGCTACACCTGTTCACACCTTCGTTTCGGTGACCAGCCTATCTTGGCTCCTTACCTCGTCGGTACTCCTGACTTCGTCGCTGTCCACGTTCCTTCATACCTCAGCAAGTATGACTGCCTGAGAGGTCTGAAAGACAATGGCACATTCCTTTACAACTCACCATGGAGCGTTGAGGAAACCAAGAACAATCTGCCTGACTTCGTGAAGAAGTATCTCGCTCTCCACAAGATCAACATGTACATCATCGATGCTACTAAGATTGCTGCTGAAATCGGCCTTGGCAACCGTACCAACACCATCCTCCAAAGCGCATTCTTCAAGATTTCGGGCGTTATTCCTTACGACCTGGCAGTCGAACAGATGAAGAAGTTCATCGTGAAGAGCTATGGCAAGAAGGGTGAAGACATCGTCAACATGAACTATGCAGCTGTTGACCGTGGCGGTGAAATCGTGAAGGTTGAAATCCCTGCTGAATGGGCTGAACTGCCTTGCAGCACCGACTTCGTCTTCATGCACAACGACAACGATCCTGAATTTATTAATAAGGTGATGCGTCCGATGGTTGCCCAGTGCGGTAACGACCTGCCTGTTAGTGCCTTCAAGGAAATCATCGACGGTACATTCCCGGCTGGCACCACCGCTTACGAAAAGCGTGGCGTCGCTACCGTGGTTCCTGAATGGAATCCTGCAAACTGCATCCAGTGCAACCAGTGCTCACTGATTTGCCCTCACGCAGCTATCCGTCCAGTGGTTATGACCGATGCTGAAATGGCAGCAGCTCCTGCTGGCATGAAGGCAGCCGACATGAAGATGCCTAAGGAATTGGCTGGCATGCACTTCCGTATGCAGGTTTCAGTCCTCGACTGCACAGGTTGCGGCAACTGCGCCGACATCTGCCCTGCTAAGGAAAAGGCATTGGTGATGAAACCTCTCGAAAGCCAGATGGCTGAAGTCGAGAACTGGGAATATGGCCAGAAGAAAGTCACCTATAAGGACAACATGATTGACAAGTTCGCCAACGTGAAGAACAGCCAGTTCGCTCAGCCTCTGTTTGAGTTCTCAGGCGCTTGCGCTGGTTGCGGTGAAACACCTTACATCAAGTGCCTCACCCAGTTGTTCGGCGAAAGAATGATGATTGCCAACGCAACAGGTTGCTCATCAATCTACGGCGGTTCGGCTCCTGCAACTCCATACTGCAAGAACAACAGAAGCGGTAAGGGCGTGGCTTGGGCTAACTCACTGTTCGAAGACAATGCTGAATTCGGCCTCGGTATGGCTACCGCTACCCGCAAGATGCGCGACCGCGTTGAACGCATCATGAAGGAAGCCATCGCCAACTGCCAGTGCTGCTCAGCAGAACTGAAGGCTATGTTCCAGGAATGGATTGACAACCGCGAAGACGGCGTCAAGACCATGGAACTGGCTCCTAAGATTGTTGCTGCTTGCGAAGCTTGCGGCTGCGACTACTGCAAACAAATCATCGACCTCAAGGATCACCTCACCAAGAAGAGCCAGTGGATCTTCGGCGGTGACGGTTGGGCTTACGATATCGGCTTCGGCGGCTTAGACCACGTTTTGGCTTCTGGCGAAGATGTCAACGTTCTCGTCGTCGATACTGAAGTCTATTCAAATACTGGCGGTCAGTCATCAAAGGCTACTCCAGCTGGTGCTGTCGCTAAGTTTGCCGCTTCAGGTAAGAAGGTTCGCAAGAAAGACCTCGGCATGATTGCCAAGAGCTATGGTTACGTCTATGTGGCACAAGTCGCTATGGGCGCTTCACAGGCTCAGTACTTCAAGGTAATCAAGGAAGCTGAAGCTTACCACGGACCATCATTGATCATTTGCTACGCACCTTGCATCAACCACGGCATTAAGATTGGCATGGGCCACTCACAACTCGAAGAGAAGCTCGCCGTCGAATGTGGTTACTGGCATCTGTGGCACTTCAACCCAGAAGAGGAAGAAGCTGGCCAGAACGGCTTCCACCTCGACAGCAAGGAACCAGACTGGAGCAAGTTCCAGCAGTTCATCATGGGTGAAGTCCGTTACAACTCACTGCTGAAGACCTTCCCAGAAGAAGCTAAGGAACTCTTCGCCAAGACCGAACAGTTTGCTAAGCTCCGCTACGAAGGCTACAAGAAGCTGAGCGAAAACAAGTAGAGACGCGATTATCGCGTCTGCTTAATGACGCGAAAGCATCTTGAATAATATGAAAAATCCGCCTTGCGAAAGTGAGGCGGATTTTTTTTGTGGCTTTGAAAAAAACACTACTTTTGCAAGAACAAATAACATAACTATAATCGCAAAACTAAATCTCAGTCAATTATGGATAGAAGAGAATTTCTGAAAGAAAGCTTGATTGCCATTGGCGGAATGGCTGTGGCCAGCTCTGGGTTGCTTTCCGCTTGCGTCGGCAAGGGGAACAAGAAGGTTGAAGAACTGATTGCCGAAGCACCAACGGTGTTTTTCGACGACCTGCCACCTATCGGCAAACTCGGCTTCGGCCTTATGCGTCTGCCACGCCTCGAAGACCGCTCCATCGATGTCGAACAGACCAAGCAGATGGTTGACCTGTTCATGCAGGCTGGATTCAACTACTTCGACACCGCTTGGGCATACGGCGGCAGCGAAGATGCCACACGCCAAGCTTTGGTGGAACGTTATCCGAGAGACAAGTTTATTCTTGCAACCAAGTTGGCTGCTTGGGTCAAGTGCGAAAATCGCGAGCAGGCCATCGCCCAATTCGAGACTTCACTCGAACGCACCGGCGCTGGTTATTTTGACTTCTATCTGCTGCATAACCTCGGCGGCAACCGCACCCATTTCTTCGATGACTACGACCTCTGGACTTGGGCTTTCGAGCAGAAAGCCGCCGGCAAAATCAAGCATGTCGGTTTCTCGGCCCATGCCACACCCGAAGAACTGGAAGAAATCCTCGAGAAACATCCTGAAGCAGAGTTCGTGCAGCTGCAAATCAACTATGCCGACTGGGAAGACCCGACTGTGAAAGCTCGCGAATGCTACGAGATAGCACGCCGTCATGGCAAGCCCGTCATCGTCATGGAACCTATCAAGGGCGGCATGTTGGCTAATCCACCTCAGCCAGTGAAGGAAGTCTTTGACAAGGCTGCTCCTGGTGAATCGTATGCATCATGGGCACTGCGTTATGCTGCTGCTCCCGAAGGCATCCTGACCGTCTTGTCGGGCATGAGCAATGTGGATCAGATGAAAGACAACATCAACACGTTGAAGAACTTCAGCACACTGACCGACGAACAGACCAAGGTCATCGACAATGCTTGCCAGGCATTGGCCTCCATCCCGACAGTTCCTTGCACCAACTGCAACTATTGCGCTAAGGTGTGCCCGATGAACGTCGGCATCTCTGGTTCGTTCAACGCATTGAATTTCTACACTTTGTATGGCGACATGACGGAAGCCCTCGACCAGGAAGACTTCTATGTGAAAGGCAAAGGATTCAATTTTGCATCAGCATGCATCAAGTGCGGCAAGTGCGAGGAAGTGTGCCCGCAACACATCAACATCCGTGAGCAGCTCGACCGCGTCGTTGAAGTGTTAGGTAAGAAATAAACCATTAAAAGAGAATTGATTATGACACTGTTATCTATTGGTACCCAGGAAATCATTATCATTGCCTTGATTGTCCTGCTGCTGTTTGGCGGAAAAAAGATTCCGGAACTCATGCGCGGTTTGGGCAAAGGCGTGAAGAGCTTCAAGGACGGCATGGACGGCAAAGATGAACCAGCCGAAAAGAAAGACAATAATGAGTCAGGAAAAGAAGCCTGAGAATCTTACTTTTTGGGATCATGTAGAGGAACTTCGGCATTGTCTTTTCCGAATCCTCATCGCTGCTTTGGTGGCCAGCGTGGTGGCATTTTGTTTCAAGGATGCCCTCTTTACCATTGTTTTGGCACCAAAAAATGCTGATTTTGTCACCTACCATCTCTTTGAATGGCTAACTGGTGATGTTTCACAATTTTCGTTATCGCTTATCAATGTGAACCTTGCGCAGCAGTTCATCGTCCACATGAAGGTGGCACTGTATGTGGGACTGCTTGTTGCTTCGCCTTATATATTATATGTGCTTTTTGGGTTTATCGCTCCGGCCTTGTACGACAGCGAACGTCGTTTCGCGGTGCGTGCCGTGGCGAGTGGTTATCTGATGTTCATCTTAGGTGTGCTGCTCAATTATTTCCTCATTTTCCCGCTTACGGTGCGCTTTCTCGGTTCCTACCAAGTCAGTAGCGATGTCTCAAACCTCATCTCACTTGAGTCTTTCATTTCAACCCTACTCATGCTCTCGCTGATGATTGGAATCGTGTTTGAGTTGCCTGTGTTGTGTTGGCTTCTGACCAAGATGGGCGTGCTGAAAAGTACATTCATGAAGCAATACCGTCGTCACGCCATCGTGGTCATTGTGGTGCTTGCCGCCATCATTACTCCTACTGGCGATGCTTTCACGCTGTCGCTTGTGGCCATCCCAATCTACCTTTTGTTTGAAATCAGCGTGTTGATTGTGAAACGGGTAGAAAAATCAATAGCTTAGGCTAAATAAACCTTATCTTTGTCGTCATATATAATCATCGATAATTCAAAAATCTCAAATCATGAAAAGAAGAATTTTCCGTTTTGTCATGCCGTTGGCAGTAATGGCCTTGGCATTTGCAGGTTGCCGCAACGCGAATAAGGATGTCGAACAAACTCCTGTTCCTGAAGTCGTTACAGACACAATTCCAGAAATCATTCCACAGGAAGTCATCAGCACGATTGATTTCAATGCGATGGAAATTGACACCATGTCGAATTTCAAGGGTGGTGAAGGCGACATTTACATGAAGATGCTCGTGGATGGCAAAAACAAGTTCATGTATTGCACCATTCCATCTGGTTCGTCGGTGGGCAGCCACACGCACGATGCCGACATGGAAGTCGTTTATGTGCTGCAAGGCGAAGCAACCATTTTGTTTGATGGCGTCGAACAAGTCTATACAAAAGGCATGGCGCATTATTGCCAGAAAGGTCATGGCCATACTATCAGTAACAAGGGTGTGGAAGATTTGGTGACCTTCAATGTCGTTGCACCACAATAAATGGTTGTGGGTGAAGGGTAATTGGGTGAAGGGTTTTCCTTCATCCAAATTATTGAATTTTGATAAATGACTATATTTTTCTTGTCAAGAATTTGAGAATGAGAGATTTTTTTTCGAGGCCATTTTTGAATTTTTCAGAATTAGAGCCTTTCGCAAGCTCAAGGAACGCGAAGCGGTTCCCTCTACATTTCTCGCGTGCTTGCACGCCAACTTCAAATAGCAAGGTGTCATAGATTCTTTAATTCTCTAATTCTTGACCAAAAGAAATAACAGCCATTGGTATAATATTGAATTTTAATGTATTATAATTCGTTAGATAGGAAATGAAAAAGATTCTCTTGTTGGTCGCCTTACTGTATGCAAACTTGGCATTTTGCTGCACGACCATCATCGTAGGTGCTGATGCAAGCGTAAACGGTCGCCCTTTGCTGTGGAAACAGCGCGATTCGTCGGTGCGGTTCAATTATCTGGATTTCTTTGCTGACGAAGGCTGTTTTTCCTTTACGGGCGTCGTCGATTCCAACGATTCATTGCGTGCTAGCGTTTGGTGCGGGACAAACGAAGTCGGTTTTTCCATCATGAACAGCGTTGCCTATGGCTTGTCGCCCATCATTGATGAAAACCGTCCGTGGGAAGGCATCGTCATGAAAAAGGCCTTGCAGATTTGCACGACGATAGATGATTTTCAGCATTATATCGATTCGCTGCCACAGCCCAATGGCTTGGAAGCCAATTTCGGTGTAAGCGATGCCCATGGTGACGCCGCCTATTTCGAGGTGCATGATTTTGGCTACACGCGTTTCGATGTGCCTCGCGATGGCTATCTGATTCGCACCAATTACGCTTTCACAGGTCGCGAAGGCGAGGGGAAAGGCTACGACCGTTACGAACTCGTCGAGCAAAAGATGAAAGCTCACAAAGGCAAGTTTGATGCTGCATGGATTCTGAAAAACCTTGCCAAGGAAAGCATCATCGCCCGCCCGAAGACGGTTTCAAGCGTGGTTCTGGATGGCAAAATGCTTTGGTGTGCCATGGGGTATTCAAGATGCAGTTATGCCATGCCGGTATGGGTTGAGGCACAAAACGAAATACCACTCCCCTTGAGGAAACTCAATGCACAAGGCAGCGATGCCAACGAACTAGCCGATACGCTCAAGACCTTGACTCGCAGCACGAAACTTGAAAGGAAAATAGACAGAATTGTCAGGAAAGCCGAGAACAAAGAGTTTCGGATTGCCGAAAAGGAAAGCAATGAACCCATTGCCATTTACAATGCGGCTTTGAATGAAAGATATGAGCGTTTCAAGGAAAAATGTTGGAAACGTTTGAAATGAAAAAATCCGCCTTGCAATGCGAGGCGGATTTTTGTTTTTACAGATTCTTCTTGTGAGACGTGCCATGGCGCGTCTCTACGTTTCTATCTGTTACAGTTCCAAACTATCGACCCATTCGCCGATTTTCTCTTTCGACGGGTTGCCGTTCAGCACGCGGCCTTCGATGAATTTAGCCTTTGGCGCGCTGGGCTGAAGGCTTTCGACGGTCTTGCCGAAGCCGCTGCTGCCCGAGGTGGCGAAAAGCACGATGGTCTTTCCGCTGAAATCGTAGCTTTCAAGGAAAGTGTTGACGATGGTCGGGGCGACATACCACCAGATGGGGAAGCCGAGATAGACCACATCGTAATCGGCCATGTTGTCCAATTTTTCGGCAATGGCAGGGCGCGATGTCTTGTCGTTCATCTCGATGGTGCTGCGCGAGTTGCGGTCTTTCCAGTCCAAGTCGGCGGCGGTGTAGGGCGTTTCCGGATTGATTTCAAAGAGGTCGGAATGGGTGACCTCGGCGAGGTTTTGCGCCACTTTTTCAGTCGTTCCGGTGGCTGAGAAATAGGCGACTAATGTCTTTCTGTTCATAGTCTGAGCGTTTAGGTTGATGCCTAAGAAGGCGATAGTGATGAGAATTATGAATCGTTTCATAGTTGTAAAGTTTGCGGCAAAGATACGTTTTTTGATGTGTCGAGAGTCAAAATTATGGATGCTTGAAGCTGATGCCTTCCACTTCGCATACCGTGCCATCAGAGAAAGTGGTTACGGGGATGAAGGCGAAGCTCCAGCGAAGGCCTTGATAGGTCTTTGGAACGACAATCTCGATGAGGTTCTCGCCTTTTTTCAGGTGTATCTGCGCCGGTTCGCGCATCCAATATAGTTGCTCGTCGGTGTAAGGCTCTTCTTCTTCGGGACGCATCCAAGTGTTGTAGTGGTAGTTGTATTTTCCGGGTTCTTGCCATTGTGTGGCGGGTTTGATTTCCGCTCCGTTGACGAAGCATTGGCTTCCGCCTTCCCACTGGCCTTGCTCGCCGATGCCATAGCCGTTGCGGTTTGAACGGGCAGGTGTGTCGAATCCAATCCAGGCTTGGATGTCCATGTCGTTGTCGGCAATGATGATGGTCTGCGCTGTGGCTGATGCAGTGTCGTTGGTCGTGATGCCGTATTGCTTGCAAAAAGCGTCTAAATCGACGGCGCCGCCAAATGCGGTGTGGGATGTGCTTGTGTCGATGCTCACTTGCCATTCTATCTCGGAATTGGCAACCCAGCGCATGTTCTCCTTGTGGAAGCGGTCGCGATGGACTTTCATCTTTTCCTCGAAATTGGCAAGTCGCGAGCCTGCTACTGTATAAGGACCTGTTGGTAGGTTCTCGTTGGCGATTTCTCCGGCATTGCCACCATTCCAGAAGCGTTCGGCGTAAGCCATCATGCCGTTAATCATGCCGTTATGGAGCGCGATGTTCCCTTTTTCTTCCACGTTGACATCGTTCCAGAGGCAAAGGATGCCGCCGAGGGCTTTCGTGGTGTCGGGTTCGGGTTGGGCGGCTGCCGTATGAAGGAAAGCGCGATTGGTGAAGACCATTGGGTCGTAATAATTCAGATAGCCCACAAAGGAATCGACATATTTCCCTGGTTTTTTAGATATGGCGGCGTTGGAGCCTTCGGCCTCATTCCAAATCTGGCGGATAGTGTTCTCGGATGTCGGCAGACCTGGTGCCCATGCAATGGCTTTGCGGCCGTTTCTTGCAACGATGTCTTCCGCCCAACGCATGAAGCCTTCGGGATCGGCAATGTGGATTTCGTCAGAACCGATATGGAAATAAGGGCATGAGGTCGCAGGAATCTCGTCGAAGAACTCTTGGAGGCAAGTCTCAAGAATCATTTTGCCTTCCTCGGAGTCCATGCTGACGCCAAAGGTATTCTGGAAATAGGTGGAATGCCCGGGCATGTCGATTTCGGGTACGATGGTGATGCCTCTTTCCTTGGCGTAGGCGATGATTTCGCGTATTTCGTCGTAGGTGTAGAACTTGCCTTCGTCGCGGCCTTGGCGCTGATACTGAGGGTCGTTGAGTTGCGGATAGGCCTTGCACTCGATGCGCCAGGCGGGATGGTCGGTCAGGTGCCAGTGAAAGTAGTTCAGCTTGTAGAAACTCATCAGGTCGAGGGTCTCTTTGAGCATTTCGACGGGCTGGTAGTTTCGTCCCGTGTCGTGCATGAAAGCGCGGAAAGAATAACTTGGCCAGTCGTGGATTTCAATGTCGGGTATTCTCCCATTTTCATCTTTCAACTGTTCTAACGATTGAAGCGCCCACTGCCTATTGCCCTCGATGCTGACTTTACCTTTCTTTGCGATGAGACGATATTCTTCTGGATGACCAAGAGGTTTGGAATGCTTATTTATTCTTCTGACTTTGTGTGTCTTAGAATTGCTAATTGTGCATTCTTTAGGCTCTGGGATGATGCTTGTTGGTGCTGTTGGCTCGTAATATCTCACATAGTCGATGTCGAGCGAAACGGGCAATTCCTCTGGATTGATGTCGGGGAGGCTTTGTGCCCCTAACTGTGCGCTCAATATGAGATAGAATTCATTATCGCAGAATGGGTATTGTTGGTTGTCGCCATTTCTGTAACGTGGATAAGTGAAGGTGGGCTCTCCATTCAGAAGGAAAACGAGACTGTCGGGATATTTTTCCAAGCCATAGATGTTGAAATCGCCTTCGTTATATTTGGGATGATGTGTGTTGATTGGCTCATTGTATTTCCTAAGTATTCTTGTGTAGTAGGTATGGATGGTCTGCATGATATAATCATTGTTTTCAGTGTGTTCCATGATGTCGATTTCGCCGCCGTTAGGCCATTTCACGCTGTTGTCGGCTTGAGGAAGCATCCAGATGGCGGGCCAGAATCCCGAAGCGGTCGAAAACTTGGCACGGATCTCGATTCGCCCGTTGCCGAATGATTTCTTGTCGCGTGTCCATAAACCACCAGTCAGATAGGTTGCCGTATCGTTGGGAAGGATGTCGTTGCAGATGCCTTTCAAGACGAGGCAGCCGTCTCTGAAATCGTATAAGGCATCGTTGTTCGTCATTGTGTTGCCCCAATCGGTCTTGCTCCTTTTGACTTTCGACCAGTAGCGTGTGTCGAACTTGTTGGAGTTGAATTCTTCATTCCAATTCAGCATCCATTTGTTGTTTTGCGAAAACGATTGATTGTCAAGCAGGAATATGATGAATAGCAGGAGTAGGGCTGTTTTTCTCATGGCCAAAATTTTTGTAAAAGTACGGTTTTGTTTTGTATCTTTGTCGAAAATTATTTGGAATGAAGAAGAAAAGAAGAATATGGATTGCCTTATGTGTGGCTCTTGCCATTGGAATTGGTGTGATTTGCATGCTTGTTTTTCAAAGGAAAACTGACGAATGTGAGATTGCAAACGAGAGTAGTGAACCAATAATGCCAGGTGATTCGATTGAATTGGTTGAACCAATGGAGCCAATGGAGGAATGGCTGAAGTCATTCCCTGTCTTGCCTGTTCCTTCTGTGTATCAAGGTAATTTAGGCAGCGGGTTTTATGCCGTGTTCGTCGAGTCGAGCGATGTGTCCGAACTGAAAGGACATTATCTGTCGCTAAGTGATGAAGTGTCTGATACTATTGCATTTACACTGAGTGCAGAAGGGAGTAGGGTTCGTTTCATTTCGCGTGATGTGGATGTGTCTCATCGGGTTAAGAAGATAAGGGAGGACGATTCGAGGATTGATGGTCGTATTAGAAATGGCTTGATGAGTTATACGCCTTTCAGTTTTGCTCGTTGCGAGATGCCTGCTTTCGAGTCTTTTGATACGACTCGCTATCTTTTGCCGCAGTTTGAGGTCAGGCATTTGGATAGCATTCATTTTGCTGATGTGGAGGGTTATTGGACCGAGCTAGATGAGCTGACGAACTCCGCAGGCGACATGATTTTCCAGCTGGGAAAGGCACGGGATGAGCGTGATTTGGACTTATATATGGATGTCTATTATCCGAAAGGCGACACCTTGGCAAAACGTCCTTTGGTGATGCTCATTCATGGAGGCGCCTTTTACTATGGCACGCGTAAAGACATCACTACCAAGGCTTTTTGTGAACATTTGGCTTCGTTGGGCTATGTGACGGCTTCAATCGACTATAGGATTGGGTTCCAGCCTACCAAGGATGGCATCGAACGGGCGGGTTATTGTGCCATTCAGGACGCGCATTCCGCCATGCGTTACCTTGTGGCCAATCGTGACAAATTTGGAATCGACACTTCCATGTTGATTGTCGGAGGTTGCAGCGCTGGCGGAATCACGGCTTTGGGCTTGACTTTCATGACGAATGAAACACGACCGGAATCGACTTGCGTAGGTAACAGGAAAGGCGACTTGGGTGGCATCGAGACTAGTGGCAACGACATAGATGTGTCTTTTTCGATTAAATGTGTCGCCGACATGTGGGGCGCCATGCCGAGCCTCGAAATGCTTGAAGGCAGAAATGTCCCGATTGTGGCGTTCCATGGAAATATGGATAATATCGTGCCTTACGACTTCGACTATCCGTTTGCCATGGCGGGTTTCTTCAAGAAGACACTATTCGATAAGATGTATGGCTCCTCTTGCATCGTTGAGCGTGCTAAGGAATTGGGTGTCAAGGCAGAACTCTATACTTTTGACGGCTACAAACACTCTCCTCAGCTTACCAAAAAGGCTCTGAACGAGAATTATTATTTCATTCAAGACACGATGAGCCGCTTCTTCAGCGAAGTGGTTCGACCCGTAAAACCACAAATCAAGAAAGCTAACCAGAAGTATTATTTGGATAAGTCTGCTAAACACGTCAGCTGGCAGGTTGAAGGCGGTTTCGTCTGCGAATGCGATGAGAAAGGCATCAAAGTGGTGTGGATTGGAAATGCGCCACAAAGAAGACTTAAAGTTACTGGTATTCAGCAATATGGAACCGGGTTTGTTCAGGAACTGAAGGTGGAATAGCATTGCCGGAAGGTTGAAGGAGTTTCCGATTTTGTCGATTTCTGTAAATGGCATTTGAATGGCTGTTTGCCGAAAAATAAGTATTTTTGCAATTTTAATGGACAAATCACGTTATCGGAACAATCAAGAATTATATCACTAAAACAAATAGAAATGAAAAAACAGGTTCTATCAGTGGCTCTTTTGCTTGCCCTGACTCTTTCGGTTTGCACAAGCTGCAACAAGCACGAGAATGACGACAACATTCCCGCTCCATCAGGCCTTTATCTGGGTGTCGTGGGTTTCAACGACCAGCTTTACACCATGGATCTTGGTTTGCTCAACAATTCTACGAAACACAATTTTGAGGCTTTTGTGGATAATCTGACGATGCAAAATGGCACCATCCTTTATCATGCTGTCAATGTGGGCATCGAGAAAATGGCAAGGGCCAAGAAGCCTGCCGATTTGATTGATGTCAGTGTGGTGACTTTCACCGATGGCCTCGACCAAGGTTCGTATGTGATGTCGAACTTTAACTCGGGTGCCGAATACCTTACGGCAGTGAACAGCCGCATCCTCAACGAGAAGATTGGCGGACAAGCCATTTCAGCCTATTCGATTGGTGTGCGTGGCTCCGATGTCGTCAATGTGGATGACTTCCGCAACAACTTGGAGAAGCTCTCAAGTGATCCACAACATAATGTCTTTGAAGTGAATAGCATGTCGGAGGCATCCGAAAAGTTTGCCGAGATTGCCCAGCAGCTTTATAACCAGAGCACTTACTACAATGTCACGCTCCGTCTGCCAGCTCAGGAGCCTGGGGTTGTCATCCGCTTTACGTTCGACGATGTCCAAAACGCTGCCCAATCGCAATGCTACATTCAAGGCACATACGTGCGTTCTGGCGGTTTAGGTCAACTGACCGACATCCAATATGTTGGTTTGGAAAGCCTTACTGGCACTACAACCATTTCGGCTCCTGATGGCATCTTTGATGTGTTTTCGTTCAAGAACCTCAACGACCTGCAAGGCAATCAGATTTCTACAAGTTTCGTGAAATTGTGGAGCTTGATTCCTGCAACCAACCAATGGCAGGTGAATAGTGAGTTCACTCCTTCGGGCAATACCGAAATCGTTGACGAATACAAGAGTGCCATGATTATGCTGGTGCTCGACTGCTCCAGTTCGTTGGGCAACGACTTCACGAGCATGAAGACGGCCGCCAACCAGTTCATCGAGACGCTGAGCGGCAACTACAACGGTCGCAGAAGACGTTAAGGCAAGAACAGGCAGCTGTCGCCGTAGCTCAAGAATCGGAAGCCATTGTCGAGGGCGAATTGGTAGCATTGCTTCCATCGCTCTCCGATGAGTGCCGAAACCAATAGCAATAGCGTGCTCTTGGGTTGGTGGAAGTTGGTAATCAATCCGGTGATGACACGCATCTTGTAGGAAGGCGCGATGATGAGCGACGTGCTGGCTTCAAGGCGCGTAAGCTGATGTAAGTCAAGATAATTCACGATGTTTTGTAAGGCTTCTGTTGCCGACAAAGCATCGTGATTTTCGTAAGGATACCATTGCTCGACGTGCAAGTTGCGTAATTCCATTCCTTGTTCGTGGAGCATCATTCCAATCCAGTAGAGGCTTTCCAAAGTGCGTGTGCTTGTGGTGCCAACGGGGATGATGTTCTTCCCGATTTGGCCGATGAGCCGTTCGATCAGCGATTTGCGGACGATGATGGTCTCGGAGTGCATGGCGTGTTCGCCAATGGTTTCGGTGGCCACGGGGCGGAAGGTGCCGGCACCAACGTGAAGTGTCACTTCGTCGAATTGCAATCCGCTGTTTCCCAGTTTGTTGATGAGCGGTTTGGTGAAGTGCAGTCCGGCGGTAGGGGCAGCTACCGAGCCATCGTATTTTGCGAAGACGGTTTGGTAGCGGTCGCGGTCTTCAGGCTCGGCGTCGCGATGGAGATAGGGTGGTAGCGGAATCTCGCCAGCGGCTTCGAGAATGGAAGCGAAGGGTAGGGTAGAAGGCTCCCACGAAAACTCGATTTCCGAATACTGGTCGTTGCGTTCGACTCTCTCTGCATTCAGTGTAACTTGTTGTCCGGCAACGGTCAACGGCATCGAGAGCAAGCCTTCGCGCCAGCGTTTCGAGTTGCCGACCAAGCATTTCCAACGCACGGGCGAGGCGCTGCTGAAAGCGATTTGGTAGTCGTCGTCGGGTTCAAGACAGAACACTTCGATATGCGAGCCGGTCTCTTTCTGGAACTGCAACCGTGCCCTGATGACTTTCGTTTCGTTGAAAACCAGCAGTGCGTCTTGGGGCAAGAAATCACCGATGTTCCTGAATTGTGATGCGTTTATCTGGCTGTCTTTCAGCACCAAAAGTTTCGATGCGTCGCGTTCGGCCAAAGGGTATTTTGCGATGCGTTCTTCGGGCAAGGGGTAGTCGTATTCGTCGATGCTGATGTTTCTTACTTCTTCCATTGTTGAAATTTTGTGCAAAAGTAGGCTATATTTCCCGAAAAACGGCTAATTTTGCGGCATAAGGCAGAAAGAAATGTTGAAAACGATATTGCTGAAAATAGAGCTGACGCGTGAGTTCGTCTTCAAGTTCCTGAAATTCGGTGTGGTAGGTTTTTCGGGAGTCTTCGTCAACTTTGGCGTCACCTACGTCTTTAAGGAATGGCTGAAGCTGAATAAGTATCTCAGCAATATTCTCGGTTTCATTTTTGCCGCTACCACGAACTACATCTTCAATCGGCTTTGGACGTTCCAGAGTTCGAATCCTCAAATTGGTGTTGAATATGCCAAATATTTCGCCATTTCGCTCGTCGGTTTGGGTCTCGACACCTTGACGGTCTATGTGCTTAACGGCAAGCTGAAATGGAATTTCTATCTGAGCAAGGTGTTTGGCGTTGGCGTTTCCACCTTGTGGAATTTCTTTGGTAACTTGTTGTTTACCTTCGCTTAGAGGAACTTATCTACGAAGATAAAGGGCATCAGCGACTCGATGCCGTCAAACGCCATGACGGGTCCGACTTGGCCTTGGCAGATGATGCGTAAGGGGCGTTTCGAGAGCTGTTCCACTTCTACCATCACCTGTCGGCAAGCTCCGCAAGGTGCGATGGGTTCGTCAACCAAGGCGTGTTCGGAGTGGGCTGTCACGGCGATGGCTTCGACGGCCACGCCAGGATATTGAGCTTGGGCGCTGAACAGCGTGACGCGCTCGGCGCACAGTCCGCTTGGATAGGCTGCATTCTCGATGTTGCAACCGGTCACGATTTGGCCGTTGGCCATGCGTACGGCGGCGCCAACGCGAAATCCCGAATAGTGGGCGTAGGCCTTTGCTGTGGCTTCGTGAGCCAATCGCAGCAATTCGGCATCTTGCCGGTCGAGTTCCTGTTCGTTTTCGTAAAGTTCGTAAGGACAGACGAATTGTTCTTTTTTCATGGTAGCTGAGTTGCAGAGCCAAATCTTGGGCGCGATGGCAACCCGTTAGACCGACTCGTGTTTTCGGGCGCAAAGTTAACGAAAAAACGTCTTCGCCGACAATATGTACTGGTTTTCTCACAGTTGTATATTTTCAGTTGCCTATCCGCGATTCATATATTGAAAAAAAATCGGGGCACCCGAAGATGCCCCGTTAGTCGTTTCAATACCCAAAAGGATGATTCCTTTACTCAAGTCTTTGGGCAGAAACGAATAATGAGAGAAAATGCCCAGCTTAGGCAGGGACTTCTGCAGCAATGCCATCAGGCACCACAGTCAACTGATGTGCGGCCTTGCGCTTACGCATGTTGGCATTGTCGAGAATGGTGGCTAGCTTCTCCAGCAAGGTGCCGAATGCCTCAGGTTCCACCTTCACCATGCCGACGAGATACTCCATGATGCCGTTCAACGTGTCGGCGATGCCACGTTTCAGTTCGTGCAACGATTCGGGCTTGACAGTGGCTGCGGCGATGTCATCGACTAGTGCTTGCTTCTCGCGCAAGGTCGCCAGCGAAGTCTCCAGCTGGTCGGCCAAATCCCCCACGCCTTCGAGGGCAGCGATGTCGGCCATGGCCTGCCCGGTGCCGAAGTCGCGCAGCAGCAGTTCTGCTGCCGTACGGCAGTCGCGTACCGTGAGGCGGTTGAAAGGCCCGTACTCGTCGGCGATGCCCTTCAGGCGCGAGGCACAGGCCTGCTCCTCGGCGTTGCCGAACTTCATCCACCAACTGATCTGATGGCGTAGCGCCGAACCTGTGCGGCGCAAGGCCAAAGTCTCGGCAGAGATGTCATCTACGGCAGCCTTGTAATGCAAGGTCTCTGACAGTTGCTGTTTTTGCGAGTCCAACTTGTTGGTTTCGCTTGCCACGAAGGCATCCTTGGTCTTGGCTCCCTTCAGGCAGGTGCAAACACGCTCAACGCCGTCATAGAAGGTGTCGCTTTTCAGAGCTAGCGACAATGAATTGTAAAATCTCTTCATATCTAAAGATTTTATTTGTGAAACACGATACTCTGTGTGACTTTCGCACAGAGGCCTTTTTGTCAGGGTAGGCTAACCCAACTGACGTACAATCCCGCCGGATGGCGGGACGAGAAAAGAAAACGCCGCTGCCCCGATGCTTCAGTGCATCGGCAGACAGCGACGTGCAGGAATACATTAAGAGCCGCTCGCCCTCGGAGTACATGGCCGAAGGGCGGCTTATGTCGTTATTGATTTGATATGTTCCGGGATTATATCTTCCGCAGTCGGTGCTTGTGTCCATGTCTTAATTTTTTAGGTTCGCAGGATGGGTTAGGGCACGGCGGTGTTGCCATGTGGGCACAAGCGTTGCGGCCGGAGGTTTCCCAATCCGTCGGGCAGCTGAGGCTTGCCATCATTCCGTGTCTGAAATTACAGTTCATAGGGAGGTTGATAGATGAAACCCGTTGCTCAAACCTTGTGCCAAACCACGATAATGTGACGATTAATCCATTAATTCTGTGATTTTTGTGGGAAATCTGACAGTTCCAACTGCCTCGACCCACGACGCTCGTGGGAAACCTGACAGTTCCAAGTGCCAAAACCCTTGAGCATGCCAAAAACTGACAGTTCCAAGTCCTTTTACCCCACGAGCATGACAGAAACTGACAGTTCCAACTCATCAAACCCACCGATTTTGGGCAGAAACTGACAGTCGCAACCCATTTTGACGCATGATGCATGGAAAACCTGACAGTTCCAAGTGCCTCGACCCACGCCACTCGTGGGTATTCTGACAGTTCCAAGTCCATTTGACCCATGAGCATGACAAAACATGACAGTTCCAAGTCCTTCGACCCATCGATTCTGGCAAAACCTGACAGTTCCAACTCATCAAACCCATCGATTTAGCCAAAACCTGACAGTTCGAAGTCATTTTGGCACACGAAAGTGGCAAAAAATGCGGGTTTCAAGCCTCGTGCGCCCACGATTCGTGGGAAAACTGACAGTTCCAAGTCCTTCCGACCCACGGCCATGGGTTGACACGTCAGTTCCAAGTCCTTCGACCCATCGATTTGGGCAAAACCTGACAGTCACAAGTCCTTCGGAGGCACGAGCGTGGGTAAACAGGTCAGTCCTGAGTGCTTTGACTCACCGATTCCGAAAAAACATGACATGTGCAAGACATTTTTTCACTTTCCTCTTGACTTTCGCATTTTCACGTTGTATATTTGCAGCGTCATAACTAAAGAAGCCATGACGGACATGAAGCACATAGCATCCCTTACGCAACACTTTACCATTGAGTGCGCTGTGGGAATACGTATTGCTTGGCTCGGAAAGCGAAAGAGACCCAAATGACTGCTTCGCCATTTAGCCGCAGTTTCCGATGGCGAAGACAATGATGCACCCCACGCATCATATTTTAAGGTGTAGCACTTAGGACGGCAAGCCACCGATTTGTTGAACAGCTTCCGCGCCCACCCAAGGATGGACATAAAGAAGCATAAAAAGCAAAGGCAGTTTTTGAATTGCCCCTAACAAATAATTATAAATCATCAAAATTCAACGACAATGAAAAAGTATTCATTTTCACTCATATTTTTGGCCATCGCCAGCGTGGCCGTCATCATGTTCGCCTGCAAGAAGGAGAACGAATCTCAGACCAACAGCAACGGCAACCCTGCCGGAGTAATGAACCAGAACGATGAAGCCATCATCAATCGTTTGGTGGCATTCAATAGGCAGGTGCACGCATTTCGCGAGAACCCTGCCATGAAGACGGGAGAGACCATGACTATAGAAGAAGCCACGGCCAACATCGGCGACCTCTTCAACGTGGTGTATGGCCAAGCCACCGAATCATACACTGCTACCGCATCACACGAGTTCACTTTGACACTTCCTTTGACAGCCGAAGGCGAGGTGTGGGTTGAAGATGTGGCCTCGGTTTACGAGCAGGCTGTTGCTGCAGCTCGCGAAGCATTCCTCAACGATGGCTTCACCGAAGACAAAGGCTACATTAGCCTTGCCGTTGAGACCGAACCGCAACGCGACGGAAGTGCAAGACTCAAGTTCCATGGTACTTCGGGCAAGATTGGCGTAGCGTGCGACACTTTGCCTTACCATCCCTTCGACACAAGCGACTATTGGCAATATGCAGCTCCTATGGGCAAATGCGATTATTCTTGCCAAGGAGATGGTGCTGACAAAGTTCTTGAAAGGGCTGTCAAACCATTGTTTTACAACTTCATTTGGATGCCAAGCCCAAGACCTGGTGGACACTGGGAGTTTGTAGATCATAGAAACATTCAATTCAATGGCCCACAAATCCCAAACGTATTTTACAGAGAGCAAATCTATGGCACTTGCATCGACCCCGATGATATGAACCTCTATCTCAACGGAGAATTGGAAGCTCTCTTGAGATTGGCTCCAGACCAATTCGAAATCCCAGATTACCATGCACTGAATTTCGAGATAGAGGGAAAAATTCTCAACGAAGGAGTTGGATTCTATTATCATCAAACCAGAGCAGAGTATGCCCGCCTCATCTTTGTATATGACACGGCTATTGCAGAAGAAAGCTTGATGGACTACTAATGCCTTGAGCTATGAAAAGATTCTCACTTACATTCTTATTGTTCGGGCTGCTGCTGAATGCGGCAGCCCAGCAATGGGTTTTGGATTACGGAGAGGTTGGAGAAAAAACTGTATTATACAATGGCTTTCTTGATTCCAAAGGAATAAATTTCATGGTTGGAGCTAAATGGAATGTGGTTGAAAACGAAATAATATGTTACTATCCTTTCTTTATGACAACTGATGCCGATGGAAACTGCGAAAGCAAAGTTTTGGAAGATGAAATTCATCGTAATCAAGTCCCATTCAGGTGCATCCAACTTAAAAACGGGAACTATTTTGTAGCATGTCGAGTATTAGAAGAAGAATCTGGATACTATAAGCATTTAGCAATTCTCGTTCTGAATTCTGATATGGACATCATAGTTGAAAGGAATTATGCCATCGATAGCATCGCGGATACCTTCCGCATAGGACAACTACTTGTAGATGAAGATGGTTCAATTGTTTTGTGTGGCAGTTATGCCATCTACTATTCAAATTGGTTCCCGTACCGGCCAGCATTCTATCGCTTCGATGAGGAAGGAAACATCCTTGCCTGCCGTTATGCGCAACCCGACGAGCAAGGCGGTGAGCATAGGCTTTGGCTCTTCGAATGCCATCAACTGATGAAGCATCCCCAATCGGATGGCTACTTGATTATTGGCAAAGGGGCTTCCGGTGCTACTGCCATGATATTCTACGACAGACAGTTCAACTATGTCGATGATATTGAGATAGAAATTGAACACGGACACCCGCTTCTTGACGAATATGCACATTCCGACCTGTGGCTATCCGATGATGAGATGCTTCTTCTTGGTTCTATTAATGGAGGATTAACCCAGCGATATCAAATGCTCGGTCTGCTTCGGCTAAAAACGGACGGAACCATTGTGCAGTGCGACACGCTATGCCAACGGATTGACACCAATATTATGGTTGGGAACAACCATGGTATGGTATGCATCAACGACACTACCATCTTTGGAGCCTATTATGCTTATGATTACGCATTATATCCTGTTCATTCAGGTATCTGTCTTTTTGATAGAGACATGGAATTGCTTGGAAATAAATTCTTGATAGAAGATGACTTTTGCGACTTCTGTTCCATGTTCATGCTACCTACATCAGATAATGGATGCCTTTTGTCGTTGAATAATCTTGGAATTTTACCCGACAAGCCGACAGGCAAGATTGTAAAGATGCGGCGCGAGGACTTCAACCCTATTCCGTGCGGAGTCCATAAGGTTCCCAAACAGGAAATGCAGGCATCGGCATTCCCCAATCCTGCGAAAGACGAGGTGCATTTCGACATCACTGCATTGCCTCGGGATGGCGAGAACCGCATCTGCATTACCGACAACCTCGGCCGCGTCCGCATGAGCCGCATCATCCGTGGCGAAGGTAACCTGCTTACGGTAGGCGTGTCGTCGCTCGAACCGGGCGTGTATGCCTACGTCATCTACAACTCCCAAAACGAACTCCTGAAAGGAAAGTTCGTGAAGGAATAAGCATTTACGCTTCCTAGATTAACACAGAAAAGTCATGCCCAAAACGAGCAGATGAATTTTCTAAAATGCGATTGCTATACCTTTAATGTTACTATCATTATTTATTCAACAATTTAAAATACAGATTCTTATGAAAAACAACCATATTTTCTCGGTCATTTGTGCCCTTGTGCTGAGTCTTTCATTTTACATTGACGCATTCGGGCAGAACAGTCCACAGAGCCAACAGGGTAATGTCTATTACAGAAACAGCAATCCCCAGAACAACAACCAGTCGCTTGTCTCGTCAAACATCGGCACCGACAACAAGGCCTCGGGCAAGAACTCGTTTGCAGGGGGCAACAACTCAACTGCAAGTGGCGGGCAGTCGTTTGCCTTTGGCATTTCGTGCGAATCTTCATCCGATAATGCAGTCGCCTTTGGCATTTATACTAAAGCCAAAAGACCTCAGGCTTTCGCTATAGGGGAAAGCTGCGCGGTTGGAAACCAAACAAGCGGAGCAAACGGATTCGCTGGCGGCCTTTCATCTGTGGCATATGGCAATCAGTCGTTTTCGTTCGGAAAAAAGAATTCAGCATCAGGAGAGCAAGCCTTCGCCATTGGGCTTGGCAGTATCAGCTCGGGCAACAACGCCTTCGCCGGTGGCACCGGCAGCCATTCCGAAGGCATCAACTCATTCTCTTTCGGCAACCTGACGACAGCATCAGGCGAGCAGGCCTTCTCGATAGGGAATGGCAACATCAGCTCTGGCTCAAACACCTTTGCGGGAGGCAGTGGCAGCCAAGCGTTCGGTGTGTCCTCCTTCTCCTTCGGCGTCAATTGCTCGGCCGGGGAGTGGGCGAGCGTGGCCATGGGCTATGCCGCCATCGCCAAGGGTACCTGCTCTTTCGCCATAGGTAACGGAGTACAGGCCATGCAAAACGACTGCTTTGTCATCGGGACGGGCGAATACCAACATCCTCTTATCAGCTATGTTAGTGGCATCACAATGGGTGTCGGCAGCAGCCTGCCTACGATGTTTATTTCCGAAGCAAGGGAAGGAAGCACTGGTCGGGTTGCAATCGGCTACAGTGGAGAACCCCCTTTGGCCAAGCTCCACATCGTTGCCAACGGCACACCCAACAGCGGCATCCACGAGGATGCCGACATCTTGCTACAGCCATTGGAAAGCGAAGGTAATGCGTCTATCCTGTTCCGCAACGAAAACACCTATATTTCCGTAAGGAACGACAACAAGCTGCGCCTCGTGGCCAGCAACGCACCTATGATTTTCAGTTCGGAGAAATATTGCTTTGGCTCCGAATCCACCTTCCTCACCAGCGATAGCGAGCAGACCTTTACCATGAACTCGCCAAAACGTCTGAGTCTTGTCGGAAAGGATGTGATGGCATCGGCAACAAACACGGCCAATGTAATGGGCAGATCGGTGATGGTGAATGCTTCCGGACAAGCTAGCTTCCATGGCGAGGAAGTGTATGTCAGCAGCAACCACAACATAGTGCTGAGTGCCGACACACTGATTACCCTTTATGGCAAGGTGGGTATCAACACGGAAAACCGCTTGCAGAGAGATGACTACTATCTGGCTGTTGCAGGAGGAGTGCTGACCGACAAGATTCACGTACTGGACGTGGACGAATGGGCTGACTTTGTTTTCGATAAGGATTACCGCCTCATGCCTCTGGCAAAGTTGAGCCAATACATCTCTTCCAACAAACACTTGCCCGAAGTTCCTACCGAAACTGAAGTGAAGGAAGAAGGCATCGACTTGGTTGAAATGCAAAGCATCCTGCTCAAGAAGATTGAAGAATTGACACTCTACACCTTGCAGCAGCAAGAGGAAATTGAATCGTTGCGAAAAGAAAGCGCAAGGCAGCAGCAAATGATTGACGAACTATTGGGGAAGTGAGGATGACATGAGTACACATTACAAATGGATTGCAATATGGGCGATTTTCTTCATCCCTTTGATGGGCTTGGCCCAGGAAACATCAAGGGTGACGTTCGCCTACGATGCCGACGGCAACCGCATTATGCGGTCATGGAGCATCATGAAAATGGAAGAGAACGGAAATCCACTGCCGAATGGCGACCTTCGCATGACAGAGCAGCCTAAAGCAGCCGACATCGTATTGGGGACGGGTATCGAGATTTACCCTAACCCCACTGACGGGCTTGTCCATATCGACCTGCAAGGCGATTCGGGCACGGCTCCATTTCGGGCAACTCTATCTACGCAAAACGGGACGATAATCCACGACCGCATGGTTGAGTCGTCATCCGAGAGCCTCGACATCTCAAACCAAGCCACGGGTATCTACATCCTTGTGCTGACATCTGGCAACGAACGGCATGTGTGGAAAATCATCAAGCGCTGATGTCAGGTTTGTTTAGACTTCATTACTATAAACACTCAAAAACAGACCACTATGAAAAGAATGATAACCGCAGCACTGCTGTTGCTGCACGGCATATTGTCGTATGGGCAAGTCAACACCTATCATGACAACACTTTTGTGCTATCCAATAGTCTTCTTGGAAACCAGAGTTTCCACTATATCGCCAACGACTCTATTGACCTGACTCCTCACTTCCAGACTGACCCGTACCCGGGCAGATTCAACACGTTTGAGATTGGAGCTGTTCCCGATACGGTTCCGCCCTATGGGAACAATTTGGGATTGTCGCCTGAAGCACCTAATGATGTGGATGAAGGTCGCGTCGGCACATATCCGATGGAGTTTGACGTAAACCAAAGCGGGGCTGCTACCTTGAGCATCCCTTTGGAATTTCCCGAAGGCATCAACGGCATGACCCCTCATCTGAGCCTGAACTACAACAGTCAGGCGGGCAATGGAATCCTCGGACTTGGCTGGAGCCTTGGAGGGATGTCGAAGATTTCGAGAGTTCCCTACAAGTACGAATATGACGACATCGCCCAAGCCGTTTCGTTCACCAACGAGGATGACCTTTCGCTTGATGGCAACCTCTTGCGCCGTGATGCCAACGGCAACTATTATCCGGAAATCTACGACTATTCGGTTGTCATGCCTATAAACAGGAATGACTTGTCACGGGGGTTCAAGGTACTCAAGCGCGATGGCAAGGTCTATTGGTACGAGAAAGGCTATTATCTTCAGGACGATCTTCCTACACCTATCGAATGGCATCTGACGAAGGTTGAAGACCCAGATGGTAACATGATGGAATTCACCTATATCAACAATACGGAAGAGGGAACATTCTATCCCAATACAATAACTTATGCCAAAGACGGACAAAACAACTATCATTACAAGATAGAATTCGAATATAGCCCAGAACACTATCGGCCCGACACTCAAAAGAAATACTTTTCGGGAACAACCTATCGGAAATCTGGTTTCAGTTTCATCTCTAATGTACTTTGGAGCATCAAATGCAGTTATTGTAATGATAATGATATAATATCGGTAATACGTTACGACTTAGATTATAAGATTATTGGTAATTGGCACACAAAGGTCTTATTTTCAGTAAGAAAAGTGGTGGACATGGACAACGAACTGAGAGAAGGTAACCTCGACCATTATGCGCCCATAACATTCGAGTGGTGCCAGACCGACTACAGCTTGTCATACGATTCGTTGGGAATGTTCAACACGCAAGCTCAATCGAACGATGGGCAATTATTCTACAAATGGGAACAGCAAATTGCTTTCAGCGCACGATTCGAATACGCAAAAGTTGGAGGTGATTCAAAATACGAAAACGACATTGTGCACCTGATGAAAGACCGCTATAGTGATAGTGGCAACAAAAAAAATTATCATCTCCACATTTTCAGGAGTAACAACATCGTGGGAGCAGCAGGAAACCTTTATCAATATGACGATGAAAACGATACATATGACGTTTCTGAAGTGAACACTATTCTGCATGACGTTGGTGAAATTGTATCTTTTCAGCCTACAGACGTTGATGGCGATGGCCTAAATGAAATACTTTGCATTGGGAAAACTCATGACAATTACTTAACTCTTTATCTTATCAAAAACAATGCTCAAGATGTATTTTCTATAGAAGAGCTTGATGGATTTACTAATGCAAATAGTTATTCTGATTTTCAAGTTGCAGACTTTAATGGAGATGGATTAAGCGATTTATTCTATCTTTACAACGGCATACCTGAAGTTCATATCTCCAAATCGAATAACCCATTCGGAGAACCTTATCCATCTTCATCTCTTGTTCCAATTGAACACAGGATTGTCATAGGTGACTTCAATGGCGACAAAAAAGAACAAATACTTGTTCTTTTCAATGAGAACAATATTTACAAGTCATATTTGCTTGCTCTCGAACAACAACCAAGTGGCACTTATTATTTCCCAGCTCAGGTTAACGTCGATTCAGATATGGCGGAATGGTTCTTTAACAATCCCCATACACGATATCGATTATGTCAAGGCGACTTCAATGGTGACGGGAAAACTGATGTCATGCTGCTGTGTAGTGATGCCTGGCGCTTCTACTTTTCGAAAGGCAACAGACTGTTCACTGAAGCGGTGCTGATGCAAGACCCAGATGTATTGATAAATGAAAGACCATATTTTTATACTGATGAAGATTTCCATCTGGCAATGGTTAATGTCACGGATTTTGACGGCGATGGCTGTGACGATATTAGCATAGGCGTAGTTGATCAACATTATTATAGCGGAGATTATTTCTATAAACTTTACCGGCGCGATTATCTCATCCGCCCAAGGCGTGATGACGTTCTCGTTTGCATAAAGAAGATTGGTCCGCCTGATTTAGGGAATGGAGCGTCTCCAGATGATGATTATTGTATCGACTCTGTAATGAGAGCCGAAGTCCAAACAGGAGATTTCCCATATTTATGCTGCATGGGTAATCACAAAGGCAAGTCAAGCAACGAAATCATGTTTATGAGATTGGCGAGCAACTCGGTAAAACGAGATTACCACCTTCTGTTTTTTAACACAGGATGCCTAACCAATCCTATTTGTGACGCAATCACCAAGGTTACCGACCCGTTGGGGGCTACTACAGAAATTGAATATTGCCCAGCATCATGGCAAATACCAATACCATACATGAGCAAGGACAACAACCGAGCCATTCAACCTGCTCTTCCCTTCTTTGGGAACTTGAATGTTGTTTGCAAAGTCAGGAAAGAAATGCAAGACAATTTCAACAATCAAGAAAAAACATTCCACACGACAAAGTATCATTTCGACCAAGCTTATACACATACACGCGGGAGAGGATTTCTCGGTTTCTCCTACATCCAGAAATACATTGATGGGCAAGCCTATGGAAACAATGGTAATCCAAATATTTTCATCGTCGATAAGTATAGCGTCGATGCAGACCATTTCATAATGAAGCCCGAATCGAACGAAAAGGCACACTATCACAACAATGGGAATAAAACCATTTTCGAAAAAACAAGCTACGCCTATTCATTCCTGACATCATTCCCTGACGAACTTGTGCCTATAGAACAACAGCCTGATTTAAAACTATTTTATCCGTATCTCAGCTATTCAAAAACAGAGAGGAACAGCAACGAGATACCGATTCCTATGGAAACAGATTCCATTAGTCTCGACAATTATGGCAATGTGGCCATGAACGTCCGACGATTTGGCCCTTCGCAATATGAAAGGACCTCCTATTCTTTTTTCAATAATGTAATGGCCGATAGAAGAATATTGGGCATGGCCAAAACAGAAACCTGCCGTAAGCAGCTCTATGGCCCCAATCTTGTTTTATCCGAGACCACATACGAATACGACACCATCAAAGGACATCTTCTTTCAAAATGCAAGGAGCCTAACCATCCCGACAAGATGCTCACCGAAACCTATCGTTACGATGATGCGGGAAACTGCACCTCGATAACAAGAATCGCGGGCGAAGAACAGCGCATCGACTCAATGAGCTATAATAACCTGGGACGGCTCGAAACTGCCATCAATGCCGCAGGCCATGAAACTTCATACGAATACTATGAACGCACAGGAAAGCCCAAACGTGTCACATCTCAAGGCAAGAACGGTGCATCTGATGGCTTGACCACTACCTATGAATATGACCGCATCGGCAATCTCGTGCGGACAATCTATCCTGATGGAACAGACCTGAAACAAAGAATTGCGTGGATAAATTTCGATCCTAACTCACCAGCACACCATCCCGACACGCCAGATTTTGGCGGCCCAATCTATTTCACATGGTCCAAGAAAATGGGTGAAGCTGAATCATACACTTTCTTTGACCAACACAACCGTAAACTTCGCGAGGTGACGATATCGTTGGACGGGAAAAAGGTATATAACGATTATAAATACTACGAGACTAACGGCTTGCTCAAAGAATCCTCGAACCCATATTTTGGCAAAGACGGCGAACAACCCCAATTTACTATCTATACCTACGACTTTCTTGAAAGGCCATTGGTGATAACAAGACCCGATGGAGCACAAACGACACATCAATACCATGGCATTGAAGAAACCACTTGTGATTTCGACGGTCAATGCACTAAACTTACCCTTAACGCTTCCGGATTGGTGACCAATGCGCAGAACAACGGTACAACCAATGTGGAATACACCTACTACGGCGATGGCAAGGTGAAATCGACGGTGGTCGGCTCTGCGGAAACCAAATACTATTATGACGTGAACCGCAATCCTGATTCAATCAACGACCCATCGCTTGGCAAGCTGACCTACGACTACAACGCCTTCGGCGAACTCGTCGAAAGCTCTACCCCAAGGGCTCATACCTTCTTCCAATATGATGCGCTCGGCAGAATGACAAACCGGACTGACAACGACGGCGTATCCACTTGGTCATACGACCACGGCTTCATCGGTTCACTCGACCGCACCGACTACAACCCGATAGAAGGGCCATCGGTAGTGGAAACCTTCGCCTACGACGACTATGGCAACCTCATCGAGCAGACACAGAAAATCGGCGACGAGGCAGAACTGCAGTTCAAGTATGGCTTCAACGCCTACGGTCAGCGAAGCACGATAACCTATCCTTCGGGCAGGAAAGTGAAATACTACTATGACCGAGCCACGGGCTTCCTGAAGATGGTGCGCGACCTCCGTACCAGCCGAGTACTATGGAAAGCAACCGCTACCGACAGATGGGGCAACACCTCACAATCGGAGCTTGGCAACGTCATCCTTTACCACAACTATGACAGCATCACGGGCTTGGTCAACGGCATACAAGCCACACGCGGCAACCAACGGATATTCAATCAGGAATACCATTGGCAAACGAATGGCAATTTGGGATGGAGGAAGGATGCTCTCTTGAACCTTTACGAAAGTTTTGGCTATGACGGGTTCAACCGCCTGAAGACCATCACGACCAAGACCTACGATGGCAGTGCAACCTATGGAAACCAATCGGTCAACTATGACGCAATCGGCAACATCACTGCCAAGAGCGACGTGGGAACAATCTACAACTATGGCGAAAGCGACTTCAGCCCATACGCAGTCACCTCTATCGAGGACCTTTCAAATTCCGATTTGCTGGCTGGCCTTCAAGGGCTTACCTACACATGCTACGACAAGTTGGCGACAGCTTCGCAAGACGGCAAACGCCTCGTCATCAACTATGGCATCGACCGCCAGCGCGTCGTGCAGACCTTCGACGATGGCGGTTCGGTACGTACCAAACGCTACTTCACCCCGCTCTACGAGACCGTCACCGAAGACGGCGTGACGAAAAATTATCACTATCTCACCGCAGCCAACGGACTTTTCGCTATCTTTGTCACCTCAAGCAACGGAGAAGAAGCCATGTACTACACCTTGAAGGACCACCAGGGCAGCCTTGCCGCCGTCATCCAACCCGATGGCGACGTGGAACGCCTCAGCTACGACGCATGGGGTCGCCGCCGCAACCCCGATGGCTTCGGCTACGACAACGTGCCGCCCCCCATGTTCGACCGCGGCTTCACCCTGCACGAGCACTACGACGGCTTCGGCCTGATAAACATGAACGGCAGGTTGTACGACCCCGCCGTGGGCCGTATGCTCTCGCCCGACATCGTCATCCAGCAGGAGCACAACTCCCAAGCCTACAACCGCTATTCCTACTGCTTCAACAACCCGCTGCGATTTACCGACCCGAGCGGGTATGTGGTGGACTGGTACGAAAAGAATGGAAAAATCATCTGGGACGACAATGTGACTTGTGCAGCGAATACGCCAGAGAGGGGAACATATATTGGGCCTGATGAAAAGGACATTCTGAAATATTACGGTTTGAAAGAAAGATACGAAAGACAAAGAGAGTCACGATTTGGTTTTTCGTTGGACGGCGTTAGCATGGAAAGTGATCACAACGGCAATTTGTATCCGAACCAAAGTCCTTGGCTCGTTCCAACCATCCCAAGCGACAATGTTGAGGGATACTTGTCTGCCTCTGTAAATGTCAGCTACAACACTGATGAGGTCTCGGGAACAAACAAGAATGGAAAGACCTTTGAAGGAATATCATTCAATTTCATTTTCTCTCAATCTGCCTTATCAATGGATTTTAAAGGATGTGCAAGTGTGTTTTACGATAATAAGCTTATTGCAAGTCGTTTGGAACAAAGGGTAGAATCTTCGATTGAAAAAGATGGTTATCAATACACAAAAGCGCATATTTCTATTCCAGCTGATGATATAAAGTCAAAGGATAGTTTTAAGAACGCACAGATACGAGTAGGAGCAGTAAGCAATAGCTTTTTTATCTGTCCTCGCCCTGTTGAAATGAATTGGAGTTTATATGCACCTGACACTAATCCAAAACATTACACTTTTAAATATTATTTCTTATATGAAAAATAGAGTTCTATTCATTTTGACATTGGCAGTTGTGATAGTGCTGCAGTCCTCATGTATCCGGTTTGTTAAGCCTGAATACCCTTTAAAAGATAAAGATTTTTGTGATTCTTGCGACATTGTGACAGGACGGCTTTTTTTCGAATGGCATAATGTTAACGGAGATGAAAAGTATTTGGATTCCGTGATAGACATAATCAATTATGCCTTGCCGAGATGTGATGATTCAGAGGCAAAATTTGATATGTCACTTCGCAAATTGTCTTCTTTATGTGCAAAGAATGAATACGACAAAGCGTATGACTTCTATGATTCTATTGATTTTGAAGGTCACGAGTATTCTTGTTACAAGCAAGTGATATTCAACAGACTCCATGCAATGGAATGTTTAAGCATAGAAAATATTTCCGAAAGAAATCTTTATCTTCAGGAAATCATTGATTTGTTGCAAGAATATCTTTCAGAAAACAAATCGAGCGTTGATTCGGTATGGCAGAATAAGAATGAAACAACTCGGGATTCGCTTTTTTTAGCGACAATGCAGTTCTATCATTATTCATCTATTCTTATGGGGTATAAAAAAGTTGTAAAAGAACTTGATTCCTTGTACGATAATCACAAAATGAATGATTTTTGTTTTGAACAACTGAAATACGAAAGCGAGAGTAGTCAGCTGAAGTTGTTTCTAGGAATCTGACGGTTTGAAGCAGCCGTCTCTTTTGGCGGCTGCTTTTAAAGTGTTATAATTCAAAATTACAACGACCGGCGCGTGTGGCAGCAGGTGACCAACGGCGGCCAAAGCCGCACGAAACGCTACTTCACCCAGCTTTACGAGACCGTGACCGACGACGGCGTGACAAAAAATCTGCATTACCTGTACGCCCCAACGGGACTTTTCGCTATCTTTGTCACCTCAACCAACGGAGAAGAAGCCATGTACTACACCTTGAAAGACCACCAGGGCAACCTTGCCGCCGTCATTCATCCTGATGATGAGGTGGAACGTCTAAGCTACGATGCCTGGGGCCGCCGCCGCCATCCCGATGGCTTCGGCTATGGCACGGCTGACGAGCCTGTCGAAGCAACCTTCGACCGCGGCTTCACCCTGCACGAGCACTACGACGGCTTCGGCCTGATAAACATGAACGGCAGGTTGTACGACCCCGCCGTGGGCCGTATGCTCTCGCCCGACATCGTCATCCAGCAGGAGCACAACTCCCAAGCCTACAACCGCTATTCCTACTGCTTCAACAACCCGCTGCGGTTTACCGACCCGAGCGGGTATGTGGTGGATATTCCACCAGAGTTGAGACAAATTGGAAATCTTGCACTAAAGTACTACGAGAATCCAACTAGGCGTTTGGCAAAACAGCTTGAACAATATGGGGTTGATATTCAATCTATTTCCGTTGAATACAATACAGAATTAAGCCAAAATGGATTAGAGGGGAAAACCGTAAGTTGGAATAGCATAGAACAACCTGAAGAAGGAAGCCGACATTATTTGGACATTTTAAAATACAAATTTCCCAGCCTCAATTGGGGAAAGCCCGAAGGACAGCATTACAAACTTGGCTGTTTGGCCTTTGGTCTAGTTCAACAAGAGGGGCGTTTCCCTGAAGGCAATCGCAAAATCACAGAAGAATCTATAATGAGAACAGATTATGATTCAAATGAGTCGGGGCTGAATGTTTCCGAAGTGATGAACGATTATTTTATGAAATACACAAATTCATACAAAGGTTTTGATTTTCTATTATGTCCTAGAGGCGGTAGTATGGATTTTGGAGAAATTGTATTTGAGAATATGAAGAATAATAATTCTGTATCATTGGATTTGCGCCAACCAGTATCTGTATTTGGTGTGCTTAATCATTTCGTTAACGTTGGTGTTTCCTACAGGTATCATGTTGGAGAATCAAATCATTTTGATTATGATTTTCATCCATGGGGTTCGAGTGCTTCCAATGGCAGTTTAGACATAATGAATTATTTGTTAATGTACCCTAAATAATTGTAAATACAATGAAAAAAGTCATCATATTATTGCCTCTTATACTATCTCTAATTGGCATGGCGCAAGAAAGTCTTCCAATTCACAAGCACTTTAAAATGGCAAAAGGAGATTCGATATGCAACATAATGCACAGCAGGCTGGTTTGGGAATTAGGAATGGACAGTTTGACTGCAACACAAGTCGATACTGTATTTTATGTCTATCGAATGGATATGTCATCTATGCAAATCCCTTTTTCCAAACAAGACTTTTTAAGTGGGGGATTTTTGGATTCTCTACAAATGCTTAGATATTATAATGAAGATTTTCAATGTTATTTAGCAGGGATTAAGCTTTTGTTTCCATGCGATTCTTCTGGAGTGATTCTAAATCAGTCGTTGCACAGAAAGAAGTATTTTAATAGTAGTTTTGGTATTTCATACGATTATTATCTATTGAATTTGCTCCGTTACGGTTCGATGGATTACATTTTTTATGTTGAAACTTTTCATAGCGAAGGTAGCATGTTCTATTATGCGGGACATGATGATTTGTTTTGGGGCGTGAAAGATAATGAATTGTATGTTATTTACCTGTTTAATTGCATTCCAATTGAAGAATATTTGGAATGGGGCTATGATTTCATGGCAGGCAATACAGATGAATATCCAAAACAATTGGAAGACATATACAATAGAGCAAAAGCATTATATCCTTCACATTAACAATTTGTTTGCACAAACTTTGAATCTATGGGAGGCCGCCGAGCCTCCCATAATTTTTTTCTCTCATCTCACCGCCGCCAACGGACTTTTCGCTATCTTTGTCACCTCAAGCAACGGAGAAGAAGCCATGTACTACACCTTGAAGGACCACCAGGGCAGCCTTGCCGCCGTCATCCAACCCGATGGCGACGTGGAACGCCTCAGCTACGACGCATGGGGTCGCCGCCGCAACCCCGATGGCTTCGGCTACGACAACGTGCCGCCCCCCATGTTCGACCGCGGCTTCACCCTGCACGAGCACTACGACGGCTTCGGCCTGATAAACATGAACGGCAGGTTGTACGACCCCGCCGTGGGCCGTATGCTCTCGCCCGACATCGTCATCCAGCAGGAGCACAACTCCCAAGCCTACAACCGCTATTCCTACTGCTTCAACAACCCGCTGCGGTTTACGGATCCTAGCGGGTATGTGGTAGATATAGATCCAAAATTTCTCAACATGTTCCTTTATGCATCAAGTAATGAAAACATAAGATTCTTTTCTGATGAAATCAGGGAATTAGGAATTGACCCGCAAAGCATTCAATATAGTACTGAAGAATCAGAAGGTTTGAATAAAACCACCATAAGTTGGATGATTGGTGACGACAGTTATGAGTTAGTACGATTACAAAATATGCTTATTCCTCAAGAGAAGCAATCCTCAAGAAATAGTTGTGCAGCGAAGGCGCTTGAAGGACAAGAACAAAGTCTTATTCAGGGAAATTTGGATTTGGACGAAGCATATTGGATGTGTATTTCTCCATCTTCAGAGCAAAAGGGCATCAGTGTCAGAATAGCTTCTGATGAATTAATCCAAAATAGCAATGGTTTTAATTATGTTGGAGAACAAGTGTTTTGTGACTCTGAAGGAAATCTTTTACCTGAAGGAAGAAATGATATCTGTAAAGACACTTATAGGGACCTATCGGAGAAAAATGGTGTATTATTTGTTTTGGATACCCCTATTGGAAATCATGCAGTAAATGCTGTCTCTGCGGCAAAATTGAGCATCAATGGGAAAAGTCCAAAATCCAACAATTACTCTGTTTGGTACTGGGATACGGCAATAGTCGGTGGAGGGTACAAACAGCTGAATACGGATAAACTTAATTCTGTCATGTACCGATATCTTTACGCAAAATGAATACCAAATCATTCCGTTTATTTTTTTTGGCTCAATGTCTCAGTATTGTCCAAATCTGTTTTGGTCAAGTGAAAGAATTTTGTATGAACATTGAGTCAGAATTAAAGCCTATTCTTATGGAAAAAGCCGAAGACATGATTGCAAGGCGTGGCGAAAGTCTTTGCAATGATAGTTTACTTGTTTTTCCTATTTACTCCTTTACTCAAAACCTTGAAAACATAAATGATAGTCTTTACGAAGATTACTCTTTTCTCAATGGATTGAGTCATAGCATTTCTTATCCTGACGATATTTTTGTTGGTGATTTAGATGGCAACTTGATTTGCGTTTTTGCTAATTCAAAAGATAGGGAAGGAGAGCTGACAACATACACCATACAGTCTAGTTGGGGGGATAATGACGAACAAAAAAGGATGCTGGTCAAAATGTTACGCGATGGAGTGTTTGATTATGCATTTATTACAGATGTCCCATTAAATGTTGAGCAAGGTATAGAAAAAGGCATTCATCATTGTTTAAGAAACCATGTGTATTTTCTTATCAAAAATGAAGAAATCTATGTCTTGTTTGAAAACAATCAAATATTAACGATGAAAGAGTTCGTTGAATTGCATGGAGCAAGTTACCCATACAAAAGTTTCAATTAACTTTGTCTGAAAACAGCACTGCAAATGAATTTTTTAATTAATTGGGAGGCCGCCGAGCCTCCCATAATTTTTTTCTCTCATCTCACCGCCGCCAACGGACTTTTCGCTATCTTTGTCACCTCAAGCAACGGAGAAGAAGCCATGTACTACACCATGAAGGACCACCAGGGCAGCCTTGCCGCCGTCATCCAACCCGATGGCGCCGTGGAACGCCTCAGCTACGACGCATGGGGCCGCCGCCGCAACGCCGATGGCTTCGGCTACGACAACGTGCCAACCCCCATGTTCGACCGCGGCTTCACCGGCCACGAGCACCTCCGTTTCTTTGACCTGATTAATATGAACGGAAGAATGTACGACCCAACGATGTCGTCGTTCTTGTCGGTGGATGCCTACGTGAATGACCCGACAAGCGCCCAGGGCTTCAACCGCTACGCCTACTGTTCGCACAACCCGCTCAGATATGTTGACCCTACGGGATGGCAGCAGCAAAATCCGTCAAGCAATCCAAATTTTAATACCAACCACAACAATTCCCGTTCTGTTCAGGGAGATGATCCTTTGGAGGGATGGGGAAGTGTGTCGGGATATACATTCGCCACTTCGTCGGGCATGTGCGGGAATACGCTTGTCACCTTTTACTCCGAAGGAAATGAGATAGGGTGTGGTTACATGCTGAACGATGCAATCGTTGAAGCTAAATGGTCAGATTCGGACTATGCCAAGGGCATCGCTTATAGCCATTTCGGCACGCCAGCCAGCCAAGGAGGGCAGTACTACTATACCGTTCACAGTGGTAACAACACGAATGTCCATGGAACGGGTGGAAATATTGGAGGGAGTGATGCTGTGAAAGCAGGTGCCACCCACAAAGTATCGTCGGATATATTCTGTTGCGCTGCTCCTGCCGCATTAGTCATCTCTCAGTTCGATACTCCCGCCATTGGCCCTGCTGACGTAATCGGCGTTGCTGTAGGCGCGGGTATTCTCGTTGTAGGTGGAGTCGCTTGGGGCATAGAGGAGTTGATTGATTATGTGGACGAATACGGGAAGTCGAATGGGAAAAACGAACAACATGGTGACAACGGCAGAGCTATTGGAAAATCCGAATCGCAAATCGGAGAATTGGAAAACCAATTGAAAAACGCAAAAAACAAGAAAGAACAAAATGAAATAAAATGGAAAATGAAAAGAATTCGAGAAAATGCACAAAGAAAAAAGAAAGGAGAAAATCACAGCCGTGGAAACAAAAGATAAAATAACCAATGTTTTGATTCCTAATGTTTCGGTTGGGAATTTTAGAATTGGAGTAAGTATAAATCGTTATCTTAAGAGACATCATAAGAAAACTCATTATGTCGAAAAGTATTTCGAATTCGATAGCTATTATTTTCCGGATGAGAACTTGATAGTGCATGTCGAAAATGATTTAATTGACGATATTTTATGTGAAAAATTTTGTTATTGGAAAGGGAAGAACCTAATCAGGATGAACTTTAGTAAATTCCTGAAGGATTTTGGTGTCGAATATGACAACAAGGACGAGATCTATCTTCAAGTTGATAATCGATTCCAAACCCAGAAAGTATATGATTTTCATGATTTAGGTTTGCAAATCTGGGTGTGGCGAAATCTTATTAGAACGGTAATTGTTGGGCGATATGAGGAAGAATAGTTTGCTTTTTTTTGCCCCTGCCCTCTGGCGGGGGCTTTTATTTTCCTCCCTTGAACAAACCGAAGATGTATCCTTTCGTCGAAAAAAATCCGCCCATCCTCTTGGCAATTCGCTTTCAATCAACTAACTTTGCAGCATCAAAAACAGGTAAGCATGGCTGAGAGCTTCACATACGACACTGTCCATTCCGACCTCCTAAGCTGGGAATGTCCAACCTCAACTGGGATGGGCGCGTGGGAATGGACGGGATACGGGGAAGCGCTCGCCATGTGTGTCGGGCCGGTTAGCCCGTCCTTGAACTTTTGTAACTTTTCTTTC
>JAKSMV010000076.1 GCA_024400425.1 Bacteroidales bacterium | reverse complement strand
GAAAGTCAACAAAAAAGGGTGGCGAAGCCACCCACACATGTTGATGAAGAGCCTATTTTTTCTTATCTTTTTATAGCCAAAACAACAATCTTTGCCTAGTAATCGATTATATGATTTCAAAATTTTTCACTCGTGCATTTTTGTTCGTCGCATCAATCGCCATAGCCGCATCTTTTGCCTGTGCGGGGGAGTCTTACGGCTATTTTGCGAAGTCGGCGCAGTCTGCGCCATCAACAGCCGCGCAGTTTGCAACACCCGCGCAGTCTTCGAGCGTTAACAAAACCGCGCAGTCCACACAAAAATCCGCGGGCTTAAACGAATCCCTGCATTTCCCGATGCACAGCGTGATGAAGTTCCCGCAAGCGCTTTACGTGGCGCACTTCCTCGACAGCGCAAAAATCGGCATCGATGCCAAAGTCCGCGTGGTAAAAGCCGAACTGATGCAAAACACCTGGTCGCCAATGATGAAGGAAATGGGCGATACCGCCATGGTTTCGTATGCTGAACTTCTCCAGTGGTCCCTGGTGCAGAGCGACAACAACGCTAGCGACTTGCTTTTCAAATTCTGCGGCGCGCCCGAAAAAATCACCCGCTACATCGCAAAACTCGGCTTCAAGGATATCCAAATCGGTGCAACAGAAGCCGAAATGCACACGGACCTCGCCAAAAGCGACTTGAATTGGAGCACGCCCAAAGAAATGTCGAACCTTTTCGAATGGTTCTACAAGAACAAAGACAAAACAGCAAACCTCCAGTTCATCTGGAAAACGATGTCCGAAGTGGAAACGGGGAAGGATCGCATCCCGGCCGCAGCCCCCGCGGGTGCAACAGTCGTCCATAAGACCGGCACCGGATTCCCGCCCAAGGACAAACTTCCGCCCATGAACGACGCAGGAATCGTAATCCTCCCGAACGGCCAAGTGCAATTTATCGCAGTCTTTGTGCCCGAGCCGACCGCCCCGAACCAACTCGCTGATATTGCCCAAAGTATATTATCCGACAAGTAAAATTCAACACTTCACTTAAAAAGAGGCATCATCAACATGTGTGGAAGCATTTAGGCAGCCTTGCTAGATGATC
>JAKSMV010000075.1 GCA_024400425.1 Bacteroidales bacterium | reverse complement strand
GGATAGTTCAAACGGATGTGATCATATTTTCCAGATTCAATAGCTTCAATTACTTTGTCTGTGATTTCAGCACATTTCATCCATGGGCGCTGTTCGAATGGAACAACATCAGATGGAACTTCAACGTATGTTTCCAAGTTTTTGTCGAATTCACCTGGGCGGTTACCGTTGAAGAAGTATGTTACGTGACCGTATTTCTGTGTTTCAGAAATTGCCATTAAATGTACACCAGTTTTTGTAAGGTATTCACCCATTGTGCGGTCAATGCTTGGTGGGTTTACAAGGAACTGAGCTGGCTTGTGGTTATCGCCATCGTATTCCATCATACCTGCGTATTCAACAGCTGGGCGGCGAACACGGTCAAAGTGTGGGAAGTTGTCTTCTTCGAATGCAGCAGTGATTTCCAAAGAACGGTCACCACGGAAGTTGAAGAAGATTACAGAGTCGCCGTCAACGATTGGACCAACTGGTTTTCCGTCTTTAGCAACTACGAATTCGTGCATATCCTGATCCAAAAGACCAGCGTTTTCTGTACGGTATGTGTTGATAGCTTCAGTAGCAGAAGCAAACTGGCGGCCATCAGCCAAAACGTGAGCGTGCCATCCGCTTTCTACCATTGACCAGTCAGCACCATAGCGGTCCATAGTAATGTACATACGACCACCACCAGAAGCAATCTGATAATCAACATCTGTAAATTCAGCAAGATATTTTTCAAGTGGTTCAAAATATTCAAGAGCAGAAGTTGGAGGAACATCACGACCATCAAGCAAAGCATGAACGCGCAAAGTTTTTACACCTTCTTTGTGAGCCTGAGCAATCATAGCCTTAAGGTGATCAATGTGAGAGTGAACGTTACCGTCAGAAACCAATCCCATCAAGTGGAAAGTTGAACCCTTATCCTGAACATTCTTTACAAGTTTCTTCCAAGTGCTACCCTGGAACATTGTGCCAGAAGTAATAGATTCACCAACAAGTTTAGCACCCTGAGCAAAAACACGACCACAACCAATAGCATTGTGACCAACTTCAGAGTTACCCATATCATCATCAGAAGGAAGACCAACAGCAGTTCCGTGAGCCTTAAGCTGTGTGTGTGGACAGTTAGCTGTGAACCAGTCCAAGTACTTCATTTTAGAAGCCTTTACAGC
>JAKSMV010000074.1 GCA_024400425.1 Bacteroidales bacterium | reverse complement strand
CCGGCAATGAGCAGGACGTTGTCCAAATAGCTTGGGTCGGGCATGGTGAATTGTTCGTATTGCAGGCTCTTTTCCAAGAGGTTGTTGAGTTGCTCGACGGTCTCGACTGGCATACGGCTGTGCAGCATGTCAGGATAATAGTCGTTATCAACGCTTTCATAATAAAGGTCTGTTACGCAACTTGTTGCGCTGCCTATGGCACTGGCAGGAATCTGGTCCTTGTCGCCGACGATGACAAGGAAAGTCGGTGCGGTTTGGTAATATTTCGTTTGAATGAACGACTTGATGGCTGAACTCGATGTGCCGATTTGGTCGGTATAGTTTACATCCATGTAGAATCCTTTCTTGGTCTTCCAGTCCACCCAATCCTGAATGGCGTTTTCAAACATGCGGTCGGCGATGACCAGCATCTTGACAGGTGCCTGCCAAAGGTCGGGATGCTGCTCATACACATCGTTGCGCCAGTTGAACATCTGACGGTAAATCGGCGCGAAATACACGCTTGCCGTCCGCGCAAATTCTTCGTAGGCAGCCGCTTGGTCGTATTCGCCGTAACTGACTTCGATTTCAATATCGTTGAAGACCTTTAATGAATTGCTGACAGCATCGTATTGCACGGGATTGATGACCAGCGAACCGACTTGAATGCCGCGCAGCGTGCCTTGCAGTTCGATTTCGGCCAAAGGGCGCTCGGAAAAACCTCTTGTGGCGTAGGCCTCGGCGTTATAATGGAAAGGCACTTCCTTCTGGTCTTTCCTGACCGAAAGCTGCTGCGGTGCGATGGCCTTGATGCCGTAATCGGATAATTTGTAAATGGTTGTACTGTAATTCTTCACTTCAACGCTGACATCCTTTGCGCCAAAAGGAACGGCGACAAGTTGATGCACAGCGGGTAAAGACGGTTCGCCCGGCTTGCCGTAGTTGAAGGTGTTGCTCATGGTGATTTCCGAAAAAACGCCTTTTTCGGTATTGACAGCGTTGGCTTCGATGCTGCCGAAAGAGAATGTGGCGGTGAAGCCTTTTTCGGTCGCGTTATCGCATTGCTGCATGGATTTGGCACCATTCAGATTGATGCGGTTTTGCGCCTGTGCGCTGAAAAACATTCCTAATGAGAGGATTAGGCTGAGGATAATACTTGTCTTTTTCATAAAATGAATGTTAGCGGGTTATGATTGATTTTAAAGTTGACAAAAGTAGGAAATATTTGGGAAAGGAACGAGATTTTTGAAATTTACATTATTTCCC
>JAKSMV010000073.1 GCA_024400425.1 Bacteroidales bacterium | reverse complement strand
GCCAAATACCGGAAAAGGTTTTAAATAATTTATTGCAAATCAAGAAAAAATAGTATTTTTGCAGCATCCTAAAAAAGAGAAGTTTATGAAAGGATACAAACCTCGGATAGCCGACAAGTTATTGGCGGAATTGCTTGAAGCTTGTGGCTGCGTTTTGCTTGAAGGAAGCAAATGGTGCGGAAAGACAACTACAGCTGAACAGTCGGCGGGCAGCATTGTTTATATGGCGGATCCTGTCGAAGGAGAACGCAACAGGCAATTGGCGAAAGCCACGCCTCATTTCCTGCTTCAAGGAGCGACGCCACGCTTGATTGACGAGTGGCAGGTCGTGCCTGCGCTTTGGGACTCAATCCGTGGAGAGGTGGATCATCGCCGCGCATTGGGGCAATTCATCATCACCGGTTCTGCCGTTCCTGCCGACAGAAAGGAAATAGTTCATACCGGTACCGGGCGAATCACGCCTTTGCTGATGAGGCCGATGTCGCTCTGGGAGTCGGGCGACAGCAATGGAGAGATAAGCCTCGAAGTTTTGTTCTCAACGCCAGAACAGCTTATGGCAGAAAACGAAATCGACATTGAAGAATTGGCTTATTTGGTGTGTCGTGGCGGCTGGCCTATGGCGACTTTGACAAGCAACCGCAAGGCCGCCTTGAAGCAGGCGACCATCTATTATAATGGCATTATTGGCACAGGAGACGGCTCCGATTCCGACATATCGCGGGCAGACAATGTCAGGCGAAATCCAGAACGGGTAAAACGTCTCATGCGTAGTCTCAGCCGCCACCAGGGAACGCAGGCATCATTAGGAACGATATATGACGACATGATGGCCAACGACGATTCGACATTAAACGAAGAGACCATTTCGTCGTATATTTCGGCTTTGAAGAAAATCTTCACCATCGAAGACATGCCGGCTTGGAATCCCGCTTTGCGCAGCAAGACAGCTGTACGCACCTCTGATACACGCTATTTCGTTGACCCGAGCATCGCTGTGGCGGCTTTGAGGATAAGTCCCAACGATCTCATTAACGACCTTGAGACTTTCGGGCTGTTTTTCGAGTGCATGGCCATCCGCGACCTTCGCGTCTTTGCCGATGCCTTGGACGGAACCGTTTATCATTATCGCGACAAAAACAACTTGGAATGTGATGCTGTCGTACATCTTGAAAACGGCAAATATGGCCTGATTGAGATAAAACTGGGAGGAAACGACAACATTGAAGCCGCAGCTTCATCCCTCAAGGCATTGTCAGGCAAAATCGACACTTCTCGGATGCCGAATCCATCATTCCTTATGGTTTTAATTGGTGTCGGCAAGTATGCCTACCGCAGGGAAGATGGCGTGTATGTAGTGCCAATAGGATGCCTGAAGCCGTAATGC
>JAKSMV010000072.1 GCA_024400425.1 Bacteroidales bacterium | reverse complement strand
CTTGAAGAATTCGTCAAGCTTTGCGAAAGGAATCTTTTCCATGTTGTCGTAAAGATCCACGTGAGATGCGCCAGGAATCACCAGAAGTTCCTTGTTGGAAGGATTCGGGTTTGCCTTGATGCCTGCAGCAGGATTGCCTTCAACCATGTACTTGTAGGCATCCTTGCCGAAGTAGAAGGAATGAGCCTTGTCGCCGTGCATCACGAGAACTGCGGAGCGAATTTCGTTGGTGTAACGGAGGAAGCGGGCGTTGGCATAAGCCTGGGTGCCTGTTGCATTCCAACCATCGTTGGAATTGCCAGAACGCTTGTGGTAACCGCGAGGAGTCTTGTAATAAGCGTAGTAATCCTTCACGAAGTAGGGCGCATCATCCGGAAGCGGGTCCACAACGCCACCGGCACGAAGGTAGGAGCCAGCAGCACGATCCTTTACGCGCTGGGCTGCGAGAGCCTTGCGGCCTTCATAACGGGCTTCTTCATTGTCAGCAGAATCGAAGTAACCGTTGCCGCCCACGCGGGTCATGTCATACATGGTGCTTGCCACAGTTGCCTTGATGCGGGTGTCAGCGGCAGCGGCGTTCAGGGCGATGCCACCCCAACCGCAAATACCGATAATGCCGATGCGTTCAGCATCCACATTTTCCTGAGCGCCGAGAAAATCTACAGCGGCCATGAAGTCTTCGGTGTTAATGTCCGGAGAAGCCACGCGGCGGGGCATGCCGCTGCTTTCGCCAGTAAAGCTGGGGTCAAATGCGATGGTCAAGTAGCCCTTTTCAGCCATGGTCTGTGCGTAGAGACCGCTGGACTGTTCCTTCACTGCGCCGAAGGGGCCGGAAACTGCGATGGCCGGGAACTTGCCATTTGCAGCAAGGCTTGCATCCTTCGGGATGTACATATCGGCAGCCAAGGTGATGCCGAAGTTATTGGTGAAGGTCACCTTCTTGTGATCCACCTTTTCGCTCTTGGGGAAAACCTTGTCCCATTCTTGAGTCAGTTCCAATTTTTCGTTCTGTGCCATAGCGGTCTCGTTTGCGGAGTAGTTGATAGTTGCGTTTGCAGCCTTTGCAGTCTGAGTTGCGTCACTCTTGTCGCAGCAGGCGGTGAAAGCGGTTGCCACAGAGATTACTGCAGCAGCGGTAACAATTTTACCTAAGGAAGATTTCTTGAAATTCATTTTCAATCCTATGAAGAAGTTTTTACAAGGTACAATTTAGAACTGAAATTCACAATAAGCAAATACTTAATTTTTATGCTTTGCTATGCTTTTTAGGCATAACAGTATATAAAATCAAAGTATTTGCTATTTCAACAAAACAACGCTATATTTGTGACATGAAAAATTTGTTGAATTTTATTTTTGCAGGCCTATTGCTTCTGCCTTTGTATGCCTGCGCCGATTCCGGGTCAAACGCGGAACAAGGTTCAAA
>JAKSMV010000071.1 GCA_024400425.1 Bacteroidales bacterium | reverse complement strand
AGAGAAAAGTTAATGAAACCCGCATGTACGACCCTGTGATGTCGTCGTTCCTCTCAGTGGATGCCTACGTGCAAAGCCCCGACAATTCGCAGAACTTCAACCGCTACGCCTACTGCGCCTACAACCCGCTGCGCTACACCGACCCGACAGGATGGCACATGGGGCCTACCGATGATAACGAAGGAGATGGCGATGGAAGCAATTCAGGGAACTCTAGTGCCGGAATCGTGATCGATCCAGATAGCTACACTGATTACGGCGATGGATGGTATAGCGTGGGGTATTCCAATGGTGGCGTTGGAGGCGTGTATTGCTGGAATAACTGGAAAAGCACGTTCAGCGATGTGCCGTCAACCCATGGCCAAGGCACTACGTACAGTGACCCATCATATTACTATCCAACAATTTCTCATAACAATGGCTCTGGCGGACACGGAACGGGAGGAAACATTGGAGGCGGAAATTCCCATTCAAATAATATGATGGATGTCAATAACAAAAGGGCTGAGACCATCACTCATTCAAAATCATCGTCAATTGCTACAGCCGCGCTTCCAGTGACCTTAACATGTGTCGCTATTGATGGGCCTGCTCCTTATGGCGACGTAGTTGGTGCGGTGGTTGGCATATCAATGTTAGCTGCTTCAGGCATCGTTTGGATTGGAGAAGAAATAGTCGATTTATATGAAAATCTGAATGGGAAAAACGAACAACATGGTGACAATGGCAGAGCGATTGGGAAATCCCAATCACACATTGGGGAATTGGAACAACAACTTAACGACCCCAACATGAACAGAAAAGACAAGGAAAAAATAAGGAATAAAATTGATAGGATCAGGAAGACTGCGCAAAAGAAAAAGAAAGGAGAGAATCACAGCAATGGAAACAAAAGGTAAACATATTAAGAACGAGCTGGTTCCAAATAAGTCAGTAGGTATTTTCATGCTTCATGATGAGATTTCGAAATACTGCGAACTTCCTCACACAAAAGAGCATCGTAATGAGAAGTATTATGAATGTGATGATTATGATTTTCCTCTTTATGATTTGACAATTTGGGTTGAGAATGAAAGAATCAGAAGCATTTGTTGTGAAACTAGTTGCTACTGGAAAGGCAAGAACCTGTTGAGGATGAACTTCAAGAAATTTCTCGAAACCTACGGTTTGCAATACGACGAAAAGGACGAGATAATCTTGGAAATTGGCAAAGGCTACCAGACACACAAGGTGTATGATTTCGACGAGTTGGGACTTCAGATATGGGTTTGGCGCAACCTGATAAGGACAGTAATCGTTTCAAACTATCAAGATGAATAGAGCTGGGGACTACATGCACGGCTAACTCTCTGTCGTCTCTGCAGGGCTTCGCATAGTCCCGTAGGGACGGCAGACATTCAGCAGGCGGTGGAGCCATGCGGAACCCCTGCCACTACC
>JAKSMV010000070.1 GCA_024400425.1 Bacteroidales bacterium | reverse complement strand
CCGCGTTCAATATAATGACAATCAAGAAGGTGCTGAACCAGCTTGTTAACCGCTGAAATTCGAATACCAAGTTTTCGCTGAATATCGGCAAGCGTCAAAACCGGTTCACTTTGCATAAGGTTCAAAATACGGCCATAATTCGGGGTGCGAAATTCAACGCACTCGCCATCATACCACCAGATATCTTCACCACGCTTTGTAAGAAAGCGAACATCGCCATCAATTTCTTGCGCCACCATATTCTTAAAATACTTGAGAAATGGAGCGATAGTTCGCAACGAGGCATTCGCGCCTAATGTCGGCGCAGCACCTACAGCCAAATCGGCTGCATGCAAAGCTTCCAGGTATTCGTCTTTCTTTCGACTGCGAACAACTACCATGGGAATATCATGTTTCGCCAAAATGTAATTGACAAGCAGTCTAGCGATTCGACCATTTCCATCTTCAAATGGATGGATTCTAATATACCGATAATGGAACAGCGCGGCCAATTCCACAGGGGACAACTTCCCCTCTTTTTCTGCAGCATTATACCAATCCACCAAATCCGTCATCAGTGCAGGAGTTTCTTCTGGTGACGCATAGTCGAACCGATCTCCATAACGCGTAATGACACTATTTGGGCGGGTCTTGTATTGCCCTGCGTGAACCACATACCCGACTTGCATTCCACCAGGCAGTTCCCGATGAACGGAATAATCCTCCCGCAGTAGAGTATGATGCAGGCCTCGTATAAAATTTTGTGTAAGTGGAGTTTCCTTGATTTTAGCTTCAGCCACCATCATCTTGAGAGAAACTTCGCTGGCCACCATCTCCTGAACGCTCCGCACATTCGCTTCACCAATAACCTTCCCGAACAGCAAAAGGATTTCCGTCTGTCCATAAGTAAGGGTGTTCCCCTCGATATGGTTGCTGTTATAGTTGAAGTCAACGGAAAAACGACGAGCAAGACGAGCCCTATTTTCATCTGAAATAGGCAGGAGTTTTCTCCACGCATCAAGGGCTTTTTCTAATGTTAGGTATCTCACGCCATCTAAAGTAGCAAAAATTTCGTAAAAAAGGTAGTCAAACAACCACCTTTTAATAAATATTTAGTTCTAAAAGACCTATTTTAGGTAAAAGTTTAGTTGGAGCCTTGGAGACAACGAACGGAGTAACCGTAGTTCATACTGTCGTAGTACACGTTGGCACCCTCGTAGCCGTAGTACAAGTTCATGAGATAGGCGTCGTAGCTATTGCCCTCGCTAGCAGACCAGAAGCCGGCGATGTCGCCGGCATCGTCGAAAAGGCCATTGTAGTTCCTGTCGCCTGCAGGGAGCGCGGAGAAGCCGTAGGTATCCGTTCCGTTGCCATTGTCGGACCAGCCACTGCCCGACTTAAGAGCCTTACCAGCAGCGCTGGAACCACCAACAGCCTTGAACAATGTTTGCCATTCGTCGTTTGTCGGCAAGTGCCAACCACTGGGGCACACACCCTGCACAACCGCAGGCAGAGCACAAGTCTTGCCGTAGCCGCAAGTCTGGGCATCAACCGCATCGTTTGCCAAGGCAACAGAGTCAATGGCTGCAGCCCAGGTGTAAAGGCGACCGGTTA
>JAKSMV010000007.1 GCA_024400425.1 Bacteroidales bacterium | reverse complement strand
TTCAACTATTTTGCATCATGCAACGCTATTCGCTGACTGTCAGTGAAATAAAATTGTAGAAATAACAAAAATAAGAAAATAAATGCCATTTTTTTTGGGAAAAATAGGTTCATATTGTAAGTTGGAAGGTGGTGTTTTGGCTAGTTTGGACAATTTTTATTGTGCCAATCATGATGAAATCAGCCAAAATTGCCTCAGCTTTCCTTTTATTTATATGTGCCATTGCTTGGAAATCTTGCAGAGTAATGGATCCGTACTCATCTAGATAGCGGAGTAGCCTCTCTTCGGTTTCTGTGAAGGCAATCTTTGCAGGACGTGAAAACTTGTTGAATTTCCAAACTCTGAGCAACACACTGTCGGCGACAAGGTTCTCGTCTTTGACACGAACGTAGATTTTGTAGTTGCCTTGATTGTCGGGAGCTTTGTGTTTGTCGTGGTTGTCTTTGGGAATGATGACCTCTAGAACCGTCTTACCGTTAATTTCCCATTCTTTGGTCTGATATTCTACTTTGGGTGAACAATACATTTCGGCAGCGGCTTCTATCATGTGTATCTCTTCGTCGGAGCGGACGCCGGCAATGGCACCATTGTCTTTTACACCAACAAGGAGCCGTCCGCCATCGGTGTTGGCGAAGGCAGCTAGGGAACGGGCGATGCGTCGGCTGTCGGAAATCTCGAACTTGAAATCGAGCATTTGGTGTTCGCCTTCCTCGATGAGTTTTTGTATGTGTTGATCTTGCCGTTTCATTTGGGGTGCAAAGGTAGTCATTTTTATGACACGATAGATACTATATTAATAAGGTGTAGCTGATGTGGCTCAAATGTGTGTGAATAGAGTAGAATGGGAGGGAAGAAAACGGATTTCGACCTAGATGCACGAAAAAGCGTTTTTAAGGCCGTAGGGAGGGTTCTGTTTGTGGGTGGTATTGTGATTCATTTTTTGAGGAAAAACGCGAAATATTGAGTTTTTAATTTGTCATATTCCGCTGTCTTTAAAAATTACAAATGTAATCTATTTATAATTTAAAATGTTGATAAATAACATAATATACGAATATTTATATGTTTAAATATATATTTAGATTTGTAAATTATTATAAATAAGTGAATATATTGACAAATATAAAAATATTAAATTTAAATCATTATAATACAATAAAATAAGTAGTTTTAAATAAAGTAATATACTAAATAAATACCAAATTTATGCAATTTGCCATATTTATATCATTATTTAATATAACTAATTGTAATATAGTAATATAATTATATTTATATGAAGTTATAGTTTATAGTAAATAAAGTTGTTATGTATGTTTACAAAACTAAAATGAAAACTATTGCATTTTGTAACGATTAATTATTTACTTTTGTCAACTGAAATAGTGACATAAATCAAGTTTTTTAGGAGGATGTAGCCATGGATTATCCAGAAATGAAAGATAGGATTTCGCATATCATTAGAGCGAAGAATTTAACCGCTGCTGAGTTTGCCATTCAACTTGGAATCCAACCATCGAATGTTTCACATCTCTTGTCGGGACGTAACAATCCGAGTTTGGATTTCGTGAAAAAGCTGAAAGAAACCTTTCCGGAGTATAGTTTGGATTGGATTGTTTTGGGTCAAGGGCCAATGACGGTTTCGGATTCTTTCCGTAAACCTACATCAGATTTGCTTCCTATTAACGAGCCAGAGACTCATACGGAGCGGCACGAAATCGTGGATAGTTTTCAAGGAACCTTGTTCGATACCCAAAGTATTGCTGAACCAAAAGAGGATATTAGTGCTAAACGTCCACAGGGCAAACTGGAAAAAATCATTTTTGTGTATAACGACCATACCTTTGAGGAGGTCTTGCCTCGCTGACTTTCGTATATATAAATAAGGTGTATGAATGGATTTCAATTCAGAAATTATGTATTTTTGCACCTTATTTGAACGTTATGCAATTTGATTTATTTTTCGATAAGTTTGACGCTGTAATTCAAGAACATAGAAAGTTCGTCATTGTCTGCCATGTTAACCCAGATGGTGATGCTATTGGTTCGGTTTTGGCAATGTCGTCGTTCTTGAGAAGGCGAGGACATGAGGTGGTTTCCATTGCTCCGAATGCTTTCCCGAGTTTCTTGGCATGGATGCCTGGGGCGCAAGATATTCTGGTATTCGAAAATGATATTGAGGCGAGTCGAAATGCGATTCAATCTGCTGACTACATTATAATGTTGGATTTCAATTCGTTGTCGAGATGCGGATTGCTGCATAACGAAATTGGGAAAACGCGTTGCCCACGTGTTTTAGTGGATCATCATCGTGACCCAGAATTGTCGCAATTTTGCTGTGCATTGTCAGAAACTGAGGTTTCGAGTGCTTCGGAACTAGTGGCAGAAATCATCTTCCATTATGAAAATGAGGAAGTTGAACAAGATATTGCAACCAATCTTTTGGTAGGCATTATGACGGATACTGGTGCATTTGCACATTCTATTTTCCATCCGCGTACTTTTGAGATCTGCAGCCAGTTGGTCAAGACTTCGATTTCCTACAATCAGATTCATCAACTTGTTTACGATACTTTCTCGGAAAGCCGTTTGCGCTTGTTGGGCTATTCCATCAATAAGATGGAGATTCTGGATGAATATTCAACTGCAATCATCTCATTGAGTAAGAGTGAGTTGGATAGTTTTAACTATCAAGTGGGTGATACGGAAGGGATTGTAAACTATCCATTGTCGCTTGATAAAATCAGGATGTCGGTTCTTGTGACCGAGCGTCAAGAACAGATTCGATTGTCGTTTAGGTCGAAAGGCGACTTCTCGGTTCATGAATTGGCAAACAAGCATTTCAGGGGTGGTGGACACACTAATGCAGCGGGAGGAACCACGACCGACACACTTGAAGAAACAGTGGAAAAATTGAAGTCGGTTTTACCGGAGTATAAGGAATTGCTGAAGAAATGACAATGAAAATATATCGCATATTTTTGGTAATCATTACCTTGTCGTTGTTTGGGTCGTGTAAGGAGAAACCTAAGACACAGCCTGAGATTTCTGTCAATGAAATGAAAAGCAGTATGGAAACTGCAAACCGCTATCTCTTGAATGAAGAAGAAGAGGATATTAAGAATTATATTTCGCGCCACGGATTGGAAATGACACAAACTGGTACTGGCTTGCGTTATCAAATCATCAAGCAAGGTTCGGACAAGTCCATCGAGGTCGGGCAAACTGTTACCATGGATTATGAATTGCATTCCATTTCCGGTGATTTGATTTATTCGTCAGAAAATGACGGAGTTAAGATTTTTGAGGTTGGTAGTGGAACTGTCGAGTCGGGCTTGGATGAAGCTATGTCGTATTTTCACCTTGGCGATTACGGAAAGGTTATTATTCCATTCCATTTGGCATATGGACTTCATGGCGACGACAATAGGATTCCCGAGTATGCAACTTTGGTTTATACGATAAAAATTAAAGATATTCAATAACTTATGAAAAGAAAATGTTTATTTTTAACGGCACTGTGCATGACTGCCATGCTGTTTTTTGTTTCATGCAACGACAAAGGTTCGAAACGATTCTCTGGCTACAAGCAAACTGAAGATGGCTTGTATTATCAGTTCATTAATCAAGACGTGACGGCTAAGGCTCCTCAAAAGACTGATTACCTGAAGGTCCAAATGCTTTGCTATTTACATGATTCGTTGTTCTATGATTGGGCTGAAACCAAAGGCGTTGCGATGATTCAACTTGCCGAGCCCCATTTCCCTGGCGATTTGCAGGCTGCCTATGCCATGATGCATGAAGGTGATTCAGCTTCATTCTACATCAAGGCCGATTCCATCGCTACTGTTTATTATCATCAAGACCCGAATCAGGTTGGAATTGCTGCTGACGACTATTTCCGCTATGAGATTAAGTTGCTGGAAGTGAAGGCGGAAGATGTTTACAAGGCCGAGATTGAGAAGATGAAAGCAGAGCAAGCAAAGAAATCGACAGAGGCTTTGGCTGTTTACATTGCTGAGAATGGAATTAGTGTAAAACCTACTGAATCAGGAATTTATATTGTTCCAATCAAGAATGGCAAAGGCCGTTGCCCAGTGAAAGGCGAAAAGGTAGAAGTAGATTATGATGTCTATACTCTGGAAGGCGAGCTGGTTGGCTCTTCATCAAAGTATGACGAGGTGTTCTCCTTCGTTTTAGGTGATGGTTATGCGATTCCTGGCTGGGAAGAAGTGCTCCCAACGATGCATCTTGGCGAAAAGGTGCGTGCCATCATTCCTTTTTCGATGGCTTACGACGACAAGGCAGTGTTTGGAATGCCAGCTTTCTCAAATCTGGTATATGACATTACCTTGAATAAGATTATCACTGTTGAAGAACAAAAAGCCATTGAGAAAGAGGAAATTGCAAAGATGAAGGCCAATTCGGAAGCATCTTTGGAACGTTATGTGAAGGAAAATGGCTTTGAAAAACGCACGGCTTCGGGCTTGTATTACAAGTTTGAAAAGGAAAACAATGGCAAGGTGCCTTCGGCAGGTTCCGTTGTCAAGATGAAGTTTGACGCAAAGGTCTTGGATGGACCAGAACTTGGCTCGACGGAGCAACTTGGTGGTTCATACGAAATTACGTATGGCGAGACGCAAGTGCTGGCTGGCTTCAAGGAAGGCGTGGGCATGATGACCATTGGTGACAAGGCGACTTTCGTGTTGCCTTACTATCTGGCTTATGGCGCAAATCCTTACAATAACATTCCTGCTTTTAGCAATATCATATTCAATATTGAAGTGCTTGATATTGTTGAAACTGAAAAGAAATAACAACAAACAAAAAGGAATTCAATAATTTAATTACTAATACAATGAAGAAAACTTATTTCATGGCCGCTGCATGCGGTCTTCTGATGGCATTTGGTGCCACATCGTGTGAAAAATCTGCTTATCCTGGTTACAAAATGACTGAAAGCGGTTTGTATTACAAGTATTTGGTCGAAAACGATGGTCCAACAGCCCAATTAGGTGAGGTCGTTGAAGTTGACCTGGCTTATTATCTGAATGATTCTTTGATGTATTCTACAAAAGACGCTCCAGAACCGGTTTATGACTTGGTTCATGAACCATCATTTGCAGGTGACCTTTACGAAGGCTTTACCATGATGCACAAAGGCGACTCCATGTCGATGATCATGCCTGCTGATTCGGTGTTTCTGAAGATGTTCAATTCACGTATCGTTCCTGATTTTGTTGATTCTGCATCGATTATACGTTGGGAAGTCAAACTTGTTGACATCATGACAGAAGAAGAAGTGAATGCAAGAATTCAGGCTGCAATGGACGAAAAGTTTGCTGCAGCAGACGAAACGCTTCGCGCTTATCTTGCCGAAAACAACATTGAAGCTACTCCAACCGAATCGGGATTGATTTATGTTTGCACGCAAGCTGGCAATGGCGCTAAACCTGAAGCTGGCAAGAAAGTGAAGGTTCACTACACAGGTACGTTGCTTGACGGTACGAAATTCGATTCATCGGTTGACCGTGGCGAACCTTTTGAATTTCCTCTTGGCATGGGTTATGTCATTCCTGGTTGGGATGAAGGTGTCGCTATGATGTCGAAAGGCGAGAAGGGCATTCTTTATGTTCCTGCTAAGTTGGCTTACGGAGAACGTCAAGCTGGCCCAATTCCAGCATTCTCGAATTTGATTTTCGAAGTTGAATTAGTTGATTTCGAATAATTTATGATAAAACTGCAAAAGTTTATAGCCATTTCAGCAATTGCTTTGCTGTTGTGCTCATGCAATAACGACTCCGTTTTCCCAGGGTTTATCCAAATGGAAAACGGAGCCTATATGAAGTTCTACAGCAAAGGCGATTCAGAAGTCGCTCCACGACTCCATGATGGCGTGACAGTTGGAATGGCTCAGTATTTTGACGATTCGCTGTTGTTTTCTACCTCGGGGCAGCAACCTATCTATTTCGAGCTTGAAGAAGCGGATTTCGTTGGCGATGTGTCGGATGCTTTGCTGATGATGCATGTTGGCGATTCGGCTCGACTGGCGGTCTTGGCTGATTCCGTTTTTCAGACAATGATGGGTATGGAAGCTCCTGCGGAATATGTGGGAAAACCGATTTATTATGATTTGAAACTTATCTCGGTCAAGCCATTCGATGAAATTGAGGCAGAGCACAAAGCTTTGCTCGATAGCCTAAAAACTGAAGAGCAAAACATTCTTGAACCATTCAGAAATGATCCGAATAGTAGGCTTACCGAATCCGGTTTGATAGTTTTGAGCCAAAGCGGGAAGGGCCGAGTGGCGGAAAAGGACGAATTCGTAAACTTCGATTTCTGCCTAAGTACGCTTGACGACGATACTATCATGTGCTCTTATGGTGTTGAACCTGTTGATTTCCAAGTCGGTTCTCTTGCTTTCGACAAAGAGGAAGTTTTCATCTGCAAAGGCTTTACCGAAACCCTTGGAATGGTTGCGAAAGGCGGAACCATTCAATTCATCATCCCTTCTGCTTTGGGCTTCGATAGCACAGGATATGAGCAGATGATTTTGCCTTATACTCCATTGAAAGCCAAGGTTATGGTTCACGAGATTCTTAGCAAGGAGCAATATGACAAGAAGATTGAAGAGCAAGAAAAGCAACGTCAGGCTGAAGCCGAGCGTATGATGGCTCTTGAAGAGACAATGATTTCGGATTATGTCGAGAAAAATGGCATTACTGAAACGCCAACAGAATCAGGTCTTTATATCATCAATGAGGAAGAAGGTTCTGGCGAAATGGCTCAATGGGGCGAGACGGTAAAAGTCCATTATATCATTCATAACTTGAAAGGCGATTTCGTTGAATCGAGTTATGATTATGAACCTTTGCCGTTTACGATTGGTCAAGGTGAAATGATTCTTGCCATCGAGGAGGCTGTGATGACGATGAACAAAGGTGCCAAGGTGCGCCTGATTTCACCTTCAAAACTGGCCTTCGGCGAATATGTGATTGACGAGGAATTGCTTCCTGCTTATTCACCGATGGTTATTGATCTTGAATTGGTTGAAATCGTGAAGTAAAGTCCAATCCTTCAAAACGGAAAAGCAGTTGTCGGTTTCCCGGCAACTGCTTTTCATTTATATACCTTATTAATAATTAGTCTAAGGTGTGGATGACGAGACCTGAACGGAGTTTAGGCTCGAACCAGGTGGTCTTTGGAGGCATGATGTTGCCGCTGTCGGCGATGTCGATGATTTGCTTCATCGAAACTGGATACATGGCAAAAGCAACAGCCATTTCGCCGTTATCGACGCGACGCTTCAGTTCGCCCAAGCCGCGGATACCGCCAACGAAGTCGATGCGCTTGTCGGTGCGGAGGTCCTTAATGCCGAGGATGTTGTCCAAAACATTGTCACTCAAAATCTTGACGTCGAGAACGCCGATTGGGTCGTTGTCGTCGTAAGTGCCTTCCTTAGCAGTCATCTTGTACCAACGACCATCGAGGTACATGCTGTGTTCGTGCAACTTGGCAGGCTTGTAGATTTCGGTTCCCATGTCTTCGATGACGTAGGTCTTGCCCAGAGCAGCGATGAATTGTTCTTTGCTGAGGCCGTTGAGGTCTTTCACAACGCGGTTGTAGTCGATGACTTTCAGCTGGTTGTCAGGGAAGATGACGGTCATGAAGAAGTTGTATTCTTCCTTGCCGGTGTGGTGAGGGTTGTGTTCCTTCTTTTCTTGGCCAACGAGAGCAGCGGCAGCGCTACGGTGGTGACCATCGGCGATGTACATGGCAGGAACGTCTTTTGCGAAGAGTTCAACCAAGCGAGCGATGGTAGCCTTGTCGTCGATGACCCAGAAACGATGGCCGAAGCCGTCTTCCTTGGCGATGAAGTCGTAGATAGGCTTCTGAGCAGTAATTTTGCTGACGATGCTGTCGATTTCGGCGACGGCAGGGTAGGCGAAGAACACTGGTTCGACGTTAGCGTTGGTGAGACGCACGTGCTTCATGCGGTCTTCTTCCTTGTCCTTGCGGGTGAGTTCATGCTTCTTGATGACTTTGTTGACGTAGTCTTCGCTCCATGCGCAAGCCACGATGCCATATTGCCAATGGGCGTTGGCTTCGGTTGGGTTCATGCTTTGTGCATAGATGTAGAGCTTTTCTTCCTTGTCTTGAACGAGCCAGCCATAGTCTTTGAAAGCGTTGAAGTTCTCGACAACCTTGATGTAGGTTTCGAGGTCGCTGTCCTTGTGGCCTTCTGGGAGGTCGATTTCGGCCTTGGTCACGTGGAGGAGGCTGTATGGATTGCCTTCGCATTCTTTGCGTGCTTCTTCGGTGTTCAGCACGTCGTATGGACGGGATGCGAGTTGAAGGACGATGTCTTCAGTAGGACGCCATCCTTTGAAAGGTTTGATAACTGACATAGTAGTTTGTTGTGTTTTCTTGTTGTTTGACTTAGTGACTAAGTGACTGTGTGATTACCAGTCGTTTCCTTCCGGATTGTTTTCTTGTTTTTGCAAAGATGAGATAAGTGCTCCGACCATTTTTGTGAGTTCCATCAGTTCGTTGCGGATGTCGGCTTCTTGCGTCTCGTCGATATATTCTCGTTTTAGTGCAAGTGTGTTGTAAATCACGCAACTGCGGATGAATTTCTTGGTGTTTTGAAGCTCGTTGATGAATTGTGTCTTGTTTCCTGTAGAACCATCGGTAATGGAACTGACTATGCAAAGGGCATTGTCAACAAACTTGTTAAAGAAATGCTGGACAGTTTGGTTGTTGTCGTTGTAGTTGGAAGCCAATGCAATGATGGCATCGGCAAAGTCGATGGCCTTAAAGTAAATTCTGAGGTTTTCGAACTTGAAGAATGTGGTCGGTTTGTTGTTTTCAGGAATCATTTCGGTAGGATTAGAGAAAAGAAAAACACCATAGGGCATTTCGCCCTATGGTGATTAGTGGGAATGGTGATTACTTGTTCACTTGGAAACGCTTGTTGCCAGTCTTGAAGAAATCAGCGATTTGGTTGGCAGCAGCCAGACCAGCGTTGATGTTGGCTTCTTCAGTCTGGGCACCCATCTTCTTAGGTGTAGCGAAGTAACGGCCTTCGAATGCCTTGAATTCGGCATCGGCATCTGGCATGACGTCGCAGATGTACTTGAGGTCGGTGCGTTCAGCCATCAGCTTCAGCAGACCAGCTTCGTCGATGACTTCCTTACGGGCGGTGTTGACCAGGATGCCACCTTTGTGCATCTTGTTGACAACGTCGTAGTTGATGCTGAGCTTGGTTTCAGCTGTTGCAGGGATGTGCAGTGAAACGATGTCGCAGGTCTCGAAGAGAGCGTCGCGGCTTGCAGCACCTTTAGCGATGCCGTCGGCTTCGATTTGTTCCTTGGTCAGGAATTGGTCGAAAGCATAGACTTCCATGCCGAAGCCCTTAGCGATGCGAGCGACGTTGCGACCCACGTTACCGTAAGCCAGCAGACCGAGTTTCTTGCCCATCAGTTCAGAACCTGACTTGCCGTTGTAGAAGTTACGGACGCAGTAAACGAGCATACCCATAACGAGTTCAGCGACTGCATTTGAGTTCTGGCCTGGAGTGTTCATGGCGACAACACCTTTAGCTGTGCAAGCTTCGAGGTCGAGGTTGTCGTAACCAGCACCAGCGCGGACGACGATCTTGAGGTTCTTAGCGTGGTCGAGGACTTCCTTTGTCACCTTGTCGGAGCGGACGATCATAGCGTCGGCGTCAGCAACAGCTGCGTAAAGGTCGTTGACATCGGTATATTTTTCTAACAGAGCCAGTTCATAGCCGTTCTTTTCGACGACTTCGCGGATGCCGTCAACGGCAACCTTTGCGAAAGGCTTTTCAGTAGCAACTAATACTTTCATGTTGTTGATTTGTGATTTAATTGTCAATTATTTGTGAGCTTTTTCAAAGTCTTGCATGCACTGGACGAGAGCTTCGACGGCTTCGACTGGGCAAGCGTTGTAGAGGCTGGCGCGGAAACCACCGACTGAACGGTGACCCTTGATGCCGACCATGCCGCGTTCCTTGGCGAATGCCATGAAAGCGTCTTGCAGGTCTTCGCGGCCTTCAGCCATGACCCAGCAGTGGTTCATGATAGAACGGTCTTCCTTGCATTCGACGGTGCCACGGAACATGCTGTTGCGGTCGATTTCTTCGTACAGCATGGCTGACTTCTTTTGGTTGATCTTGTTCATGGCTTCAACACCACCGAGGTTCTTCACCCAGGTCAGGGTTTCGTGCATGACGAAGATTGGAAGTACAGGAGGAGTGTTGAACATGGAGATGTTCTTGTCTTCTTCGGCAGCGTGAGTGCGGTAGTCAACCATGGTTGGCAGTGGGTTCATATAGGCACGGTCGCCAATGTTGCCGAGGATGTCTTTGCGGACGATGACGAAGGTCACGCCAGCAGGACCGACGTTCTTTTGTGCACCACCGTAGATGAGGCCATACTTGGTGACATCGACTGGACGGCTCATGATATCGGATGACATATCAGCGACGAGCATGATAGGGCAGTCCATATCGTACTTGATTTCAGTACCGTAGATGGTGTTGTTGGTTGTGATGTGGAAGTAGTCGGCATCCGTAGGAATGGTGTAGCCTTTAGGAATGTAGGTGTAAGTTTTGTCTTCTGATGAAGCAACGATTTCGGTCTTACCGAACAACTTGGCTTCCTTGGCAGCCTTCTTTGCCCAAACGCCGGTCTGCAGGTAAGCAGCCTTGGTCTTCAGCAAGTTAGCTGGAACGGTGAAGAACTGGGTGCTGGCACCACCACCGAGGAACAGGATTTCGTATTCAGCTGGGATGTTGAGAAGCTCGCGCCACAGTTGGCGGGTTTCAGCCATTGTGCGCTCCCAACCTGGAGTGCGGTGCGAAATTTCCATCAAACCGATACCGGTGTTGTCGAAATCACGGATAGCAGCGATCGTTGATTCAACTGCTTCTTTTGGAAGAACGCAAGGACCTGCGTTGAAATTAAAAGCTTGTTTCATTTCTGAATGTTTGAATTAAATGTTTAATTTATAACTTGTTAACTATGTTTGTTGTTTGTTTGAATGCCACAAAGATAACAATTAAATCAGTGTGCCAAACATTTTATCGCTTATTTATTTAATAAGGTGTGAAACTTGGTGAATCATTGCGCTTTACGAAATTGAAATAATTAAATATTTGAAAATCAAGTAAATGACTTAAAATATCAAAAAATATCACTTAAACGATTGTCATTTCCAAAAATAGTAGTACTTTTGCGCACTCAAATTTAAAGGAAAGAAAGCGATGAAAAAAGACATTCACCCAAAGAATTATCGACTGGTTATCTTCAAGGATATGTCAAACGATGTGTGCTTCATGTCACGTTCGACTATCAATACCAAGGAGACCATCAAGTGGGAAGACGGCAATGAATATCCGTTGGTTAAGCTCGAAATCTCCAGCGCATCACACCCATTCTACACTGGTAAGATGAAACTCGTTGACAGTGCCGGTCGTGTTGATAAGTTCAACAACAAGTACAAGAAGTTCTTCGAAAAGAAGGAAGCCAAATAATTTTGGTCTTACAACTGAAAGGAAGCTCTTGCATTACGCAAGGGCTTTTTTTGTGTCTTCTGCCGAAGGCTTGTCGAAGGATTGAACGAGTTTCCTTTTGGTCAAGTAGGGGACAAGGCCGCACTTTCTTCGTGGTTTCCGCACACTTTCTTCGGAGCTTCTTCGGTCATTCACCGAAGAATCACCGAAGAAACCCCGAAGAAACAGCGAAGAAACTCACTATTTGGTGCGGCCGAGAAGGCAACTTGGTGCGGCCTTGGTCATGCTACTGACGAGCGTATTTTCCCAGCCTCAATCCTTCGTGATGCCTTCGTGATTCGTTCGTGATGCCAAGTCTTCAAATCATGCGGCAATTCTTTTGCTGATGGGTGATGGGTTAATGGTGATGGGTTAAAGGATTTGTCCCTGTTTTCAACAATTATTATTATCTTTGCCCCCGATGAAACGCATCGTTCACATATTGGTTTTGGCCTGTCTGATGGCCGCGTGCACATCCCCTGTAGAGACGCGCCATGGCGCGTCTCTACCAACGGATGATATGCACCCGCGCCTCGCCGCCATCGACACCTTGATGTGGCAGCAGCCCGACAGCGCCTTGGCGGTGCTGCTGGATTTTGCGGGCAGCCCGCTGGCCGACAGCCTCGATGCGTTCGACGGGCATTATTGCCAGATGCTGGTCTCGGAATTGCTCTACAAGAACGACTGCGAACAGACCAACCGCACCGAACTGTTGCGTGCGGTGGATTATTTCGATTCGCTTTGCATTTCTGGAGACGTGCCATGGCGCGTCTCTACCCACGACGTCGTTTTTCTTGATGCCCGCGCGCATTATATAAATGGTGTGGGATTTTATGAGCAGGATAGTGTGGTTGAGGCTTGCGCGGAATACCTGAAGACATTGGAAATCATGGAGGAACGGTTTGAGGAGAAGGATTTGGTGAAAAACAAGGCGAAGTTTATGGCATATACCTACAACCGTCTCGGAGATATGTTTTCAGAGCAATTTATGATGGAGGTTGCCATAAAATGCTATGATTGTGCTCTCTCATATTGTCTAATAGAACCGACTTCATCATACGGCATTTCTAAGGCTCTCGGTCATATCGCGCTTCAGTACTCCATGTTGAAGGATGATAGTCAAGCAAAACTATATTACGAACAAGCCTTAGAGCAAATGCCCGATGTCGATAATGTAACTTATCGAGACATTCAGTCCCATATCGCTTTATGCAACTACGATCTTGGATTAGGATGGGAACAGCCTATTGAGGCTTTACATCAGTTATATGATAAGGATGTAACAGAAAGTGAGGGTGCCATTTATGCTCTGTTTATAGGTTCCATCTATGCCGAAGAGCATTATTATGATTCAGCATTGTCCTATCTGGAACCTTTATTTGAAGAGTATGGAGAAATTGAGGCTGCAAAATATCTTCGTGTTATTTATGATAGTTTAGGCTATCATGAAAAGGGGAATGCTTGTCGGCGTTTTTTGGCAGACCATTACCCATCGGAGGGTGAAAACAAGGCTTTGGTATCGAAACTTAATGATTTGTTTCAACAGTATTTGAATCAGAAACAAGAACGGCAGCCTGAGCAAGAGATTCGGGAAGTCGTCATAAAAATCATGAAATGGATTATTCCAGCGTTTTTATTCTTTGCATTTGTCATAATCATTGCAGTGAGAAACAGGCACAAACGGAAGATAATGGCCCAACAACAGCTACACCAAACCCAACAAGCAGCTCTTTCGGGCCGACTGAAACGAAGCAACCAGGAGGTGCGCGAACTTAAGGGCCAAATTAGGCGGCAAAATGATTTGGCTGCAAAGACAGAAGTTGCCTCATCGTTCACAGAGGAACCTGTGTGCCGCCTGATAATGGAGCGTGTAAAAGAAGGGCAATTCAAGTCGAAAGTGGATTGTAGCGCATATAAGGATTATGCTTTGGACAAACAACAAATGTTGGAATTGTGTTTGGCTGCTGACCGCCATTTTGGAAATTTTACGATTCGCCTAAAGGAGAACTATCCAGCGCTTACCCAAGGTGACCTCGATTATTGTTGCTTATATTTGCTTGGTATCACTGATGCCGATGTTGCGGCTTTGATGCAGCGAGACTATAGTACAATTGTTGCACGCAACAATAAAATGAGGAAAGTATTAGGTAGCAAATGCAAACTTTCTGTTACTTTATTGAGCTTTGCAGCTAGTTTGTAAGTCGATAAAAAACAAGATGTTACGCAAAATCCAAAATCATTTACAACCATTTATTTCTTGACAAGAATAGCCATAGTACAATATTTTTGCAGCGTTATTTCAAAATCAAACGTAAATGAAACAAGTAATGACTATGGTTTTTATGCTCTGCTTCATTCTTTCGGGAGCATTGTGCTTTGCACACGGTTTGGAAGGAATGGAAAATGGTAAAGACATTCCTATTGAGGTAATAAATAAGAATAATGGAAATAGTTCTGACAAAGGCAGCACTATCTTAGCCTCTATCGATGGGCACATCCTTACCATGTTAATAAGTGAAAATCTCGGTCAAGTCTCGGTAGAGATTACAACAGACACAGGTGCCATGGTAGATTGTGTTGTGGCGCAAACGCCTAATGGCTTGCAGTTCTACATTTCCAATGCAGGCAGTTACATCGTCAACTTTACTCTCCCTAACGGGGACGAGTATTATGGCGAGTTTGAAGTGGAATGAATAATTATAAATGATATGGGAAGGAAGAACTAGTTCATAATATGAGGCTCTTCTTGGTAATGAGACCGGGAAGAGTATTGAAATTAATAATAATGAGTAATCTTACTTAAATAAATCAATTAAAAATGAAATACAAATCATACATTATTTCGGCTATTCTTCTTGCCGCTACAACTGCCGCTATTTTTGTGGGTTGTAAGAAAGAGAAGGAAAATAAAGTAGCCCAAAACGGCAATGAAGAAATTGTTGTTTCAAAAGAAGACGATATGAGTGCTTATTTGAGACAATTCAAGAAAAAAATGCAATCAGCAGCAAAAGGCGACGAAACCTTATCAATGGAAGATGCTCGTTGGCATCTTGAAGCTGTTTTGAATTATACTTACGGAGATGCTGGTCATCAAACTTCTGACATCCAATGTGATACATTATTTTTTGAACTACCAACTAATGGCGACGAAATAACACTAGCCCAGTTGAATGAAGCTTTCGTTAGTTTATCCGATGATGTGGAAAGTGCTTTTGCAAAGTGCTCTTTACCAGACAAGAGCATTCTTTCTATTCAGACAACTTTCGATAATAATTCTAAGGCTAATTCTGTTTTGGCAAAAACCATTCTCACCACAAGAGGTCTTCCTGCCGTAAAAACACATTTCGACGAAACAGATTATTGGAATGAATGGTATGTTGATTATGGGAACGGACATGTTTCTGCTGGTGGCAAATGTGGCCCTTATGCAGGAGAATGCCCCAACAGTGGCGCCCCTCACGAACTCACAAAAATGGTTCTTTCTAAAATGCCTCTCACTGCTTGTGAAAGTGGTAATGGTTACTATACGGATGTAGAGGAATTGGGAATTAGTTTCTATGAAACTGAGGATTTTTATGGTAATTTAAATGATGATTTTATATATGATGAGAATAGCCCTTGCGGATATAAACTTTATATCAGAAATCAATACAATACTAATCACTGTATTTGCCCGGAAGACATGAATTATTATCTAAACAAAGGTCCTGAGTTAATAGAATATTTTGTACCGGAAGGAAGATGCTTTATCAGCGCTAATTATGAAAGTGATGAGATTCTTGGTGTTAAGGGGAGAGGTAACTGCTTTCACCGATTGATTATTAAATTTGGAATACTCCATTGTGCTGGCCCAGAAGAATAACATTCAAATAATTGACAGAATAGCTCAAGTTCCTATGAAAAAAACTGCATTTATTGTCATCATCACTTTGTTGTGTCTTTGTGCTTTTCCGCAGGAAAGAGGTTTTTATTCCCTGTTTCAGGATCCTGACGGAAAGACATGGAGAGCTCGCGATGTATTGGAATTGGAAGATGGCTATCTGTTTTCCCTAAAAGAACAGTCTAACCCAGAAATGGAGAGCAAAATAGTCAAACTGTCAAATAACGGAGAATTGCTTGGTGAAGTCAGTTTGGCTGCAACAGATACTACCGTCAATTTGTGCAACCTTTTCCCGCATCCGAATGATAATAGTCTTGTCGTGGGAATCGGCAAATGTTCTGCTCCCAATGGGAATGATTTTCTTATGACCATTTGCCTTGATGATGAAATGGCTGTAGTCAGTCGAAAATTAGTTCCATTGCCCGTTGCCAATCACCCTGATGCAAGGCTTGATGAATACAGATTTTTGCAGTTGGAAGAAGGTTATGTCGCCATGTTGTCATTCCAATTGCAAATGATCGGAAACGAAATTAAATTGTGCAGAATATCAAACGAAGGAGAAATAATACAAGTTGAGAACTTCGCCGACACGACTGTCCGTTATATAGATAATTTGTTTCGGCTTCAAGACGATCCGCACGGATTTGGCTTATTTGGTGCAAGACAAATTCCGTACTTGCATGTTACTTCACGAACATGGATATATGATAGCGAGCTACAACTTAAAAGGGATTGCAACATTGTGAATTGGCGTGAGGATGACGGTAACGGCCACTATTATCATGCATACATAGAGGCCTTTAATAGCATGATGATTTCTTCACCTGATGGTGGGTATTATATTTCGTCACGGCTTGATGAATATTCAAACGATAAGGATGACAGGTCTGCATTTTTGGCAAAGACTGATTCCGATTTTGTTATTCAACCCAATTTTTGTGTTATTGGTCATTTCAACGATACAGTTGAAGCACCGGCTTTTTTTAAGTCTGTTGATGTCAACGATAATGGAGAAGTCTATCAATGTTCCATGCGAAATGTAAATTACGATTCATGGCCGTACGGGAGTAGTGGCACCCATCTTGTAGTTACAAAAGCCGATACTGACTTGAATGTTGTTTGGCAGAAACAGTATTTGGTTGACGGAAACATTTATTCGGCTTTCCAAACCATTGCTACCTCAGATGGTGGTTGTTTGATTGTGGGCAATGTGTTTGACCATAATTCTATTGGTCGTTTGGATGTTTTCGTTTTGAAGATTAATGCAGATGGAACAGTCGGCATTGATGAGTTCCAAGAAGAAAGTTTGTTAAGTGTCTATCCCAACCCCGCCAATGCCACCGTCACTATCGTAGGCGAGAACCTGAAGCAGATTGAAATCACCAACATGCTGGGCCAGCGCGTGGCCACGCACCAGGCCGAAGGCCCGCAAGCCACCATCGACATCAGCACGCTGCCCACGGGCATCTATTTCGTGGGCATCACCGACGAGAACGGGAAACGCTGCGTGCGGAAGGTGGTGAAGGAGTAGAGACGCGTCATGGCACGTCTCTACACACAACGACGACATCGTTTTCATTAATACATTTCTGCAGTAGCAGTGGCGGCCTATCGTCGCTGCGATTTCACTTTGGGAGATTTTCTTCTCCAACATCACAGAAATTGTGTACCTTTGCTTGCTGGTTAAATGTGCCATTTTTTTTCTTTAGGAAGGAGGCAAAGATAGTCGTTTTTCCCATTCGAGCGAGGGAAAGGCTCCTTTCTCCCGCTCGAAAAAAATCATCTTATCATTGCCACTCGCTAATGTTGCATTTAACATTTGAATTTAGGAATATTAAACTAACGCAAAATGAAAAACCTGTATTTATTACTTGCCTTCGCCCTCCTTTTCGGGACCAAGACTTTTGGGCAAGAACAGTTAGAAGTGGAACTTATAGGGGATAGCAGAGGATATATCGCCATGCTGTCGCTTAACGAAGATGAGGTCTTGGTTCTTACGCGTGGTGAAGAAAACGGCACAATAGCCTTGTGTCGGATGAAAACCGATGGTGAGGAATTGGATTATGTCGCACAAAATCACCTCAATGAGAATGGTTATACCATGTTCGGGCAAAGCCTTTTGTTCCGAGGAGAAGATGACAACATGGGTGTTATTTTCCACAAGAAGCGAGCCGATTCGCTTTGGGTTGCAGTGGGCGACATTGCCGATGATCTTAAAGTGACCGAAACAGGTTCTGTTTTACTAAGTAGTCAAGGTTCAATGTCCCCTTATTTTGAAGAAGACCAATATCTGATTGAAAACGGGCACACTTTTGTCGTGCATTATTTTACATGCGACTCAACGGTAAGGCAGTTCCGCATTGTAAGGTTCGACAAATTGGGCAACGTGCTTGCTGACAGAGCATTCACATCCGTAATCTTTGATTTTGACAGATTGTTTGCTTTCAATGCCGATTCAACGGGCTATCTTGTAGGTGGTTGCGACATGAGGCAACACCCAATCGGTTCTACTCGGTGTTACAACTTAGATTTTAACCTTGACACCACATTGATGCACGATGAAATCTATTGGGATTTCCCACTACCAGGATGGCGAGGGAGTATTGTCTATCCCTACATTGCCAAACATCCTAAAACAGGTTGTCTTTTTGTGGTTGGCTGTTCGGGATATGACACCCAAGGGAATGAAGTATTTCAGGATGCCATGATAGCAAGATTCGACCCCAACATGTCGCACATCGACAAGTGGGAATTGACCACGGACACTCCGGCAGACGACCAACGCGCTTTTTATAAGTCCATCGACTTTTTCCCAGACGGTAGCATAGCCATGTGTGCCATGGTTCAGTATGGCATATATGTTGCTCGTTTTGACGAAGACTTAAACAAAATCAGCGAGGTTTTTCGTCCAAGTACGGGTACCATGCAAGGACCCTTTGAAATCTGTGCAATGCCCAATGGCGATTGCCTTATCACAACCATTGACGACAAAATCTACCACATTCTCGCTGACTCATTTTGGAATGTCGAGGAAGCCCATGCCAACGGCCTGAAATTGGCCATCGCCTACCCGAACCCGGGCGGCAACGAGATGCACATCCGCACGGCCCTGAAGGATGCTCGGGTGGAGGTTTACGACATGAACGGAAGAATGGTACACAGCCAGGAGATTGATGACGAGGTGACAAGCATCAGCACCAAGAGCTGGCCTGTGGGAACTTATGTTTGGAAGGTGTATGAGGGTGTTTCGTTCAGCAGCCTTGTCGAGTGCGGGAAGTGGGTGAAGGAATGAGGCGAATTTCAAAGTTGACAAGATGCGGAAATTTTTATTGGGAGAGAGAAAATCGCTCTCTCCCATCTTCTAAATAGTTTTTTTTTATTACTTTTGCCGAAAGTAAGTCTGAAGATATGGCTATGAAGCGGTTGCTTTTTGTATCGGTGTTCGTTTTCCTCGCCTTGCTGCCCCTCGATATGGCGGCCCAGCGGGTGCGTCATCCTGCCGCGGTGGGGTGGAAGACCAAGCACCGTCCCACCCACATGAGGCATAACCCCGACTACGACAAGTGCCCGCTCACCGACAAATACTGGCTCGAGACCTTCGCCACCGCCAACGTGGCTTGCTCCGACCTCTACGACCCTTCGTTTGGCCTCTCGTTCGGGCAGGTGAAACGCTTCGGATGGTTCGTTTCGGCCACTTCCGACTTCAACATCAAGGGAATGACCACCCGCCTCGAATGCGACGAGCATGGCTATGTCGGCGACATCTATCCTTTCTACGACGGCAAGGCCCGTGGTGCCTGCTATGCCGTGCTTGCCGGTCCCATGCTGCGCATCGCAGGCCCGGTGTGCCTCAGGATGGGGGGCGGCTACGGGCGGTACGACCGCGTGTGGCGCATGAACGACCATAATTTCGTGCGCGTTCCCAACGAGTCGTTCAGCGGCTGGATGGCCTCGGCCGGCGTGCAGCTCAACTTCCGCCGCTATGTGGCCTCGGTGGAGGTGCAGACCTTGCAATTCAAGGCCTACGACCTAAAGATAGGAATAGGAGTGATACTGAAATGAAGAAACTGCTCACCATATTGATAGGCGTGATGGCAGCCGTGGCGCTGCTGGTTACCTGCCGCAAGGCCGAGAAGCCCGGTGTCGAGACTGTGGATATTTCATACTGCCATGTAGAGCCATACAGCTACAGCGCCGACCTCACCCTGACCTATGCCTTCATCAGCGAGATAAAGGCGGTGGAAGTGAAGGTGAGCGAAAGCAAGAGGATGAAGAAGCCCTCCACCTTCGTGGGCAACATAGAAGGTGACACCGTCAGGGCTGCCTTGACCGACTTGAAACCGCAGACGCTCTACTACTACCAGGTCGGTTTCAGCAACGGCCTCTCTACGTCTTTTACCGAAATCGACACGTTCAGGACGCTGGAGTATTTGGTCCCTCAGGTCGTCACCTATGAGACGACCGACATCACGCAAACCACCGCCATGGGTCATGGCGAGGTGCTTTCCGACTGTGGCACGCCTGTCACCGAGCGCGGCATCTGCTGGAGCCTGTCGCACAACCCGACCCTTTCGGGCAGCCACATAGCCAGCGGCGATGGCGTCGGGAGATTCGAAGCCTCGCTGGACGGACTGACGGGCAACAAGACCTACTACGTGCGCGCCTATGCCATCAATGGCAGCGGCACCGCCTATGGCAACGAGGTCAGCTTCCTCTCAGGCCCAGTGTTACCAACGGTGGTCACTAATGCCGTCACCGATGTTACCATCGGGCAAGCCGTCGGCAATGGCGAAGTGGTGTCGGATGGCGGAGCCGAAGTCACCGAACGCGGCTTCTGCTGGAGCCGTCAGCACAACCCGACCCTGCAGGATGCGCATGTGCCCTGCGGCAGTGGGGTGGGAGCCTTCTCTAACCTGCTGGAAGGCTTGGAAGTGGGCGCCACCTATTACGTCAAGGCCTACGCCATCAACACGGAAGGTACTGCCTATGGGCAGGAAACAAGTTTCACCACCCCTTCGGGACCACCGGAAGTGGTGACCTACGGCGTCACCGACATATTTATCCATGAGGCCAAACTCTGGGGGCAAGTGGTTCGGGAAGGAGGCAGCCATATCACCGAAAGGGGGTTCATGCTCCGCACCGAAGGCTCGTCGAGTTACGACATCGTCCGTGATGATGGATTGGGCTTGGGGATATACATCATCTTCAAGGAGCAGCTGATGGAGAACACCACTTATTTCGTGAAAGCCTACGCCACCAACACTCAAGGCACGAGCTATGGCGAGGAGCTGCCGTTCTATCCCAGCGAGCAAGGCGCGCCGCTCCATCCCTATACGGTAGGACCGGGCAAACAGGTCATCTTCGCGCGTGGCAACCTGCAATACCAAGCCAGCACCGACACCTGGCGCTTTGCACCTAACCAATACGAAACGATAGATGAAGACAACCTCAACATTGGGCCCAACTATAATGGTTGGATTGACTTATTCGGTTGGGGCACATCTGGCTACAACAACAAATATCCTTACATGGTCTCTGCCACTGATGCCGATTATGGCGACCCCGACTGCGACTCGTGCGGCTTGATAGGCACCGAATACGATTGGGGATATCATAACGCCATCTCCAATGGAGGCAACCAGCCTGGCATTTGGCGCATCTTCACGGAAGAGGAATTTTTTTATCTAATGCATTATACTGTCCATTGGGCAGAATGGTTTCCACATATTCAATCGCCTTCATGTCCCGTTACCCGTGCATACACTATCCAAATTAATAATGGTAAATCTGGATTATTGATGAAACCTGATGATTGGGTGCCGTATGAAGGTTGGGACGATTTATACTATTTGTTTTTTCATCCTCCACACTCAATTACGCTTGCCGAATGGACAAAGATGACATACCATGGTGTGCTGTTTCTACCCGCTACCGGCTATCGCTATCGCAACCATGGACAATTAGCCTATGTGGACGATGATGATGATGTTAATGGGCACTTTCGATACAGTTATTGGACAGGAAATACGATTGTGCAATACAGCGAAACTGGCTGCTATTATGAAGGCGAATCGCTAATAATATGGGATGATGATTATGATGAATTACCTTCTCATGAAATCCCTCATCATAGATTCTCAGACGGCATGGCCGTCCGTTTGGTAAGAGATTATCAGCCATAGGGGATGGGCTGAAAGCCAAGCGGCCAAGAAGGTGAAAATACGCTGACATTTTAGTTGGCATAATAGACCTATTTTTTTGTAAATTTGCCGCCCAAATTCTGACCAAATGAAATTCGACGACGAAATACTGATGTCTGATCTCATGGACTCCAACAATGGCGAGTTCATACCAGTGTTAACCATTGAAAATGACCGAATTGACGTTGACGAGCCTTTCCCTGGCGAGTTGGCCATACTGCCATTGCGCAACTCGGTGCTGTTTCCAAGCGTGGTCATTCCCATCACAGTGGGGCGCGACAAGTCCATCCGCCTGATTAAGGAGTTCTACAAGAAGAAGCAAATCATCGGTGTGGCAGCCCAGAAGAATTCGGATGTGGAAGACCCGACGATTGACGATTTATATAAGGTGGGAACCGTGGCGCAAATCCTGAAGATCATCCAGATGCCCGACGGCAACACGACGGTCATCATCCAAGGCAAACGCCGTTTCGAACTGGTGGAGCAGACCCAGTCGGAGCCTTATATGAAAGCCACCATTCAGGCTTACGAAACGCAGGGAGCTGTGCCTAGCACCCGTAAATTCAACGCATTGGTGCAATCGGTGAAGGAATTGGCTGTGCAGATTATCGCCAAGGCCCAGCATTTGCCCGAAGAGGCGGCCTTTGCCATCAAGAATATCGACAGCCCGACATTCCTGCTGAACCTCGTGGCCAGCAATCTCGAGATGGACCTTCCTACCAAGCAGATGCTTCTCGAATCGACCGACATCACGCAAATGGCCACCGACTTGCTGGGTGTGCTCACCACCGAGCAACAAATGCTCGACCTAAAGCAACAGATTCAGAGCAAGGTGCGCGTCGATATGGACAAGCAACAACGCGAATATTACCTTAACCAGCAGCTCCGCACCATTCAGGAAGAGTTGGGCGGAACGCCTAATGAACAAGATATCAGGGAGTTGACGGAGAAAGCGAAAAAGAAGAAATGGTCGGATGAGGTGGCTGAGGTTTTTGAGCGTGAGCTGAAGAAACTGGAACGTACCAATCCGCAGGCTGCCGAATATGGCATTCAACTCAACTATCTGCAATACCTTGTCGATTTGCCGTGGAACGAGTTCACCAAGGACAATTTCGACTTGAAACGTGCGCAGAAAGTGCTTGATGCTGACCATTTTGGCTTGGAGAAAATCAAGGACAGAATCATTGAGCATCTTGCCGTCTTGAAGTTGAAAAACGACATGAAAGCCCCGATTTTGTGCCTTGTTGGTCCTCCAGGCGTGGGCAAGACCTCGTTGGGCAAGTCCATTGCGAAGGCTCTGAACAGAAAATATGTCAGAATGTCATTGGGTGGCGTGCGCGACGAATCGGAATTGCGCGGTCACAGAAAAACTTATATAGGTGCCATGCCGGGCCGCATCATTCAGAATCTGCGCAAGGTGAAGTCGAGCAATCCGGTTTTTGTGCTTGACGAAATCGATAAGGTCAGCGGCAACAATATCAGCGGTGACCCGCAGGCGGCTTTGCTGGAAATCCTTGACCCGGAACAGAATTCCACTTTCTACGACAATTTCCTTGAACTGGATTACGACTTGTCGAAAATCCTGTTCATTGCAACGGCAAACAACCTTTCGACCATTCATCCCGCTTTGCGCGACCGTATGGAAATCATCGATTTAAGCGGTTATCTGCGTGAGGAAAAATATGAAATTGCCAAACGTCACCTGATTCCAAAGCAGTTGCAGGAGCATGGCTTGAAGTCGGCGGAAATCACTTTCCCGAAGGATATTGTCATGCAAATCATTGACAATTACACCCGTGAAGCTGGCGTGCGTAATTTGGAACGCCGCATTGCCGATGTCATGCGCTATCGTGCCAAACAGGTGGTGACGGAAGACGAATTTGAAAAGAAAGTCAATACTGAATTGTTAAACAAGGTGCTGGGTGTGCCGATGCATCGTGATGAAGACGAGGTGAAGCACAGCACGCCAGGCGTGGCAACAGGTTTGGCTTGGACGCAAGTCGGCGGCGAAATCCTTTCCATCGAAGTCAGCTTGAGCCGTGGCATGGGACATCTTTCCTTGACCGGCAATCTGGGCGATGTGATGAAGGAATCGGCTACCATTGCTTACGAGTTCATCAAGTCGCACGCTTCGCAGCTCGACATTTCGCCTGATGTTTTCGACACTTGGAATGTCCATGTCCATATTCCGGAAGGCGCAACGCCAAAGGACGGCCCATCGGCGGGCATCACCATGCTGACGGCCTTGACATCAGCCTTTACGCAACGCAAGGTGAAAGGTCAGCTGGCCATGACGGGTGAAATCACCTTGAGAGGCAAGGTGTTACCGGTTGGCGGCATCAAGGAAAAGATGCTGGCTGCCAAACGCAATGGCGTCACCGATTTGATTGTATGTGTCGATAACAAACGCGACATCCTAGACATCAAGGAAGACTATGTGAGCGGCCTGAATTTCCATTATGTGGAAAGCATGATGGAAGTGCTCGACCTCGCCCTCGAAAAGGAACAGGACAAGAACGACCTCGACTATAACAAGTACCTGACCAACCTCCATGCCGAGGTGATTGGATTTAAGGTGAAATAAATTGCCTCTGAAATTTGGGATTTTGTAGGAAAATAGCCTTTTGAAAATTGGGATTTTGCAGATTCGTTTGATTTAATGATATGATAATCAATAAAATAATAGGAAAAACAAGTCATTTGTTATTATTGCCTGTTCTATTGATGTTATTTTCATGCAATCGAACGGAAAATTCCGATGAAAACCTCGCCATTTTCAAATACAACGAATCGGCGGGCATATTGACTTTGGATCCGATTTATGCCAAGGATTTGCCTCACATTTGGGCTTGCAACCAGTTGTATAACAGCCTCGTGGCTTTCGATGACAGCATGAACGTCGTCCCGATGATTGCCAAAAGTTGGGAAATCAGCGAGGACGGTCTGACATACACTTTCCATTTGCGCAACGATGTCTTTTTTCATGAATCTGAAGCCTACCCAGAACCGCGTTGCGTGACGGCAAATGATGTCGTTTATTCCTTTAACCGTGTGGTTGACAAATCGTTAAATTCGCCAGGCTCATGGATTTTTGCTTCGGTGAAACATGACGATGGCGGTTATGCTTTCACGGCAGTCGACGACAGCACTTTCCAAATCGAATTAACGAACCCTTTTCCGCCGTTTTTGGGCATTTTGTCGATGACCTACGCATCTGTGGTGCCGCACGAAGCCGTTGAATATTATGGCGATGCGTTCAGAAATCATCCGGTTGGGACGGGACCTTTCAAGTTCCAGTATTGGAAGGAAAATGTGAAGCTCGTCTTTCGCAAGAATCCCGATTATTTTGAGTTTGAGGCAGGGGAGAGGTTGCCTTATTTAGATGCCGTTTCCATCAGCTTCCTCATCGACAAACAGGTCGCTTTCCTTGAGTTTATCAAAGGGAAATTCGATTTCATGTCGGGCATCGATGCGCGTTATAAGGACGAACTTTTGACTTACGACGGCCAGCTTCGCCAGAAATATGAGGACAAAATCTATCTCATTACCGAACCTTACCTGAATACGGAATACATTTCGTTTTACATTGATTCAGAGAATGTCTTGGGCGCAGAACGCGCCAAGGCTTTGCGTCAGGCGGTGAACTATTCCATCGACCGAGAGAAGATGTTGCGCTATCTGCGCAATGGTATCGGCGAGGCGGCTACGGGCGGCATCATTCCTGCGGGTTTGCCGGGTTTTGACAACACGATTGGCTATGATTATGACTTGAAAATGGCGCAATGTTTAGTCAGTGAAAACGATTTGGAAGGCTACACGCTAAACCTCTCCACAACGGCTGAATATGCCGATATTGGAAAATTCGTGCAGTCGCAAGTCGAGGCGGTGGGCTTGAAATGCAAGATGGAGGTGATGCCTCCGGCCACGATGCGTAGCATGAGGTCGAATGGCAGCCTCTCGTTTTTCCGTGCCTCGTGGGTGGCCGATTATCCTGATGCCGAAAACTATCTTTCGCTATTCACTACGGCGAATTTCGCTCCCGATGGACCGAATTATTCCCATTATTCCAATCCGAAATACGATGCCTTGTATGCCAAGTCGATGGCTTGCACCGATGCTAATGAGCGTGCTGCCTATTACCGCCAAATGGATGCCCTGATGATGGAGGACGCGCCTATCGTGCCGCTTTTCTACGACGAGGTCCTGCGTTTCGTCAACAAGAGGGTGGAAGGCTTGGGAAGCAATCCGACTAACTTGCTGGATTTGAGGAAGGTGAAAGTTGAGAATTGAGAATGCGGAATAATGAAAAACAACGCTTCGGCTCCGCTCAGCGTCCCCAAGTCCAAACTTCCAAATGTCCCCAAGTCCCAAAGTCCCCCAGTCCCAAAGTCCCCCAATCCCAAAGTCCCCCAATCCCAAAGTCCCCCAATCTAATAGTCCCATAGTCCCAAAGTCCCAAAGTCAATCAACAAATAAACATCATAAAACATGAATAAAAGAGAACAATACAGACTTCAGAACGAACAGTTTCTGGAAGAAATCCGAAAGGAAGAAGGCGTCAAGGAATTAGGTAATGGCGTGCTTTACAAGGTTTTGGCATCGGGTGACGGCCACAATCGCACACGGGTGAGAAACGAGAGCATCGTCACGGTGCGCTATAAAGGCTCGCTCATCAACGGCAAGGTGTTCGACGATGCTTTTGAGCGCAATTATCCAGAAAGTTTCCGAGTGTATGAACTGATCGGCGGTTTCCAGATGGCCTTGCTGAGCATGCACATCGGCGACCGCTGGATGGTTTACATACCCGCTGAAATGGGTTACGGCAACCGCAATGCAGGTGAGATTCCTGCCAATTCCACGCTGATTTTCGAGATTCTGCTGATTGCCGCGGCTGGGTAATCTGTTATTTAATATTCATCTTCCGAGTCATCACGCCATGAGCAGTTTGGACTTGAAGGATGTAATACCCTACAGGGTAGGCGCAAAGGTCGATGGCCAATTGATTGCCATCGCCTTCCTGGGTGAATAGCTTTTGCCCAATGCTATTGAAAAGGCTAACTTGCTGCAGACCTTCACATTGGATGGTGATGGCATCGATGGCTGGGTTAGGGAAGATATTGATAACACTATTGCTATCTTCGTTCACATCGGTCGGGTCGGCCACGAGGATGGTCTCTTCGCAGCTCATGGCTAAGCGTGTGAAATCGCTTTCTTCACCATTGTAGATAACGCGCAAAACATATTCGTGGCCGATGTGGTCTGGGGCGACATCGGTATAGGAGTTGGTATCGCCAGGGACGATGTCGTACGACTCGCCATCTCGGATGATAAACGTCCCGAGGATTCCGGTTACAGAGGTGGTGCCTTTGCTGCCGTTGCTGAATTCCAGGTCATCGACGTTGAGATAGAACTGGTCGGTGCAGTTGAAGTGTCGGATGGCGATATAGACTTCTTGTCCGGCATAAGCGCTAAGGTCGGTGGTGTATTGATACCAAGTGCCGTTGCGGCTGTCCTTCGCAGATAGTGTCCATTCATTCAGCATGGTGAAGTCGGCGGGATTGGCCTGACTTCCAGTAGAGACGGCTACGCCGAAATGTTCAAAGGGATAGTTGGCATCTTGTGCGCAAGCCCAGAAACTGAAGACAGAACTTCCTGTGACGTGAACCTTATGGGTGACGATGTAGTTGTCGGGATGGAGTGCGCCAACACCAATCATGTTGCTGTAACTCTCTGAGCAGATCATGTCTTCGCCAGAGTGGGGGAAGAAGGTGTATTGCGGTGCAGGCATGAAAAGCGAGGCAAGAAACCACCAGTGGTTGTCGCCATCTGCATCGATGAATCCCCAATTCTCAGGGATGCCGTTTTCGAAGCTTTCGTAGAAACTGTCGTCGTCTTGTGAGATTTGAGGCAATTCCCAGTTGAGCACGATGTCGTTGCCTTGCCATTCGCCTTGTGGGGCACTGACGAAGCCTTCAAAATGTTCGCACGAGGTATAAATCCAATCGAAGTTGGCGAAATTGCCTGGATTGCCATTGATGATAGCGGCTACCTTGAGATTGTGGCTTTCTCCGTCGGAGAAGCCTTCAACTTGATGTTGGAAATAGTGGTTCAGAATCTCGAATTCCGTCTGCCCGTCGATGCTGAGCAGATAGCCGTCGGCATCGTCAAGTTCGCTCCATTGGGCCCAGCCAGTGGCTGAAACATAAAGGTTTTCAATGTCTTGTGCCTTCAGTGTGCTGAAGGAAAAAAGAAGAATGAGGGAAAAAATGCTTGCAATTCTTTTCATCGTGTGTGGCTTTAATATGATTTGTCGCTGTTTGTCATTCCACGCATACGCGTTTCACACAAGTGCCATCGTTGGTGGCGATGCGTACTGTGTAGATGCCGTTGCCAAACTGAGTCATGTCGATGGTCGTATTGTCGCTATCTGTCGTGGCATCGAAGACCATTTGCCCGATGACGTTGTGGATGCTAATATGTTGCATTCCAATGGCTTCAATTGTGAGGTAACCTTGTGTTGGATTAGGATAAAGTTTGGCCTCCATGCTGTTTTCCTCAATGCCAGAAGTCTTAACCTTCACGGTGATTTCGGCTTGTGCTGAGCAACCTTCGGCGTTGTAGCCGGTCACGTAATAGGTGGTCGTGCTTGTTGGTGCCACGGTGATAGTTTGGGTAGTTTCTCCCGTTGACCAAACGTAGGTGTCGGCTCCCGAAGCGGTCAGAGTGGCGTTTTCGCCGAGGTTGATAAGCGTGTCACCTTCGAGGAGCATTTCCATCGTTGAGGCGGAGAAGTCGAGGTGGAGTCCTACCACGCTGTCGCAACTTGAAGTTGGGTAGGTTGTCGTGTAATATCCTGGTTCGTAAAGGATTGTGCCATTGAAATTATAGGAATCGCTGCAAACGTTTTCTTCCTTGACGAAGAGTGGCGAGCAACTTTCGTAGGCGCCTATTTCGATACGGCCATTTTGCAGACGAGGATTCCCGTCGAGGTCGTTGGTGGCTAGACCTGTTGTGTTGGGCTTGCCAGCATTAAGGACGATGCTGCGAGGCATGAGGCTCCAGTCGGCTTGGGCATAGGATGCGCCGTAGCCTTCGGCAGGTTGGACGAAACGGATGAAGTTGCCGGGCTCGGTGCCGTCGTTGTCGTCAGCAAGGTCGATGACTTGGTTGGTCGTGCCTTCGCTGATGCCGCCTTGCACGGCGCAATATTCGTAATCGCTTTCGCCGCTGACTTGGTTGGGTTGTCCTTTTGCCACATTACCCCAGATGATGCAGTTAGTGTATCTGTTGTGTCTGTTTTCGTTGAAGATGCCGCCATTCGCATCGATGGCCTCGTTCATCACGACGGTGCAGTTGGTGGCTGTGAATTTGCCACGAGCGTACATTGCGGCGCCATCGTTGGCCGTGTTGTTGCTGATGAGGCAGCCTTTTAACACGGGTTCCGCATTGGAATAGATGTAAATGCCTCCGCCTTTGGTCGAGGAGGTGTTGTTGGCGATGATGCAGTTGGTGTAGGTGGCGCCAAGTCGGTCACACACGCCAGCGCCCATCGAAGTGGTGTTGCCTGTGATTTTGCAGTTGGAGATGAAGGTATGCACGGTGCCACCAGTTGAGTTCACATAGATGCCGCCGCCGTAGATGTTGGCGTTGTTGTTGCGTATCTCGCAGTTCGACAGGGTCATGTAGTTGCTGAGGTAGGCTCCAGCGCCTGACCCCGTGGCTCCGTTCTGGATGGTGAAGCCGTCCCAGATAGCTGCGGTGCCGGCGGTGAAGGTGTCGGCTTGGTTAAGCACGCGCTTGATGTTTTGTCCATCGAGTATGGTTGTGTTTTTGGCAAAGTCGCGTTGGCCGAGGTCGAAATCGGGAGTCTCGTCGCCGTTGAAGCCGCCATACACCATGTTGCCTGCGCAGATTTGGAAGGCCGAGATGCTGTCAGTGTCATCGCCGGTGTAGGTTCCTTTCTTGACCCAGATGCGTACGCCTTGGGTGGAACGGAAGGTGGCATAGTGAAGGAGTGAGGTGGCCTCGTCCCACGACGAGCCGTTGCCTTCGCCGTCGGGGGCAACGTAGATGATTCCGTTGGCATCGGCATGGATGTCCATGGGATAGATGTTCATCACGGCGGCTTGGTTGTTGCTGAAGCCGTTTACATCGTAGAGGGTATAGTAACCATCGCTCGAACCGCTCCAGCCGAAGTTGAAGTGCATCCGGTCGTTGTCGTCGTAGCCGTCGCAAACGAAGGCGTGGCCGCTCTCGCCGTTGCTTCCGGAGTAATAGATAGGATGGGCTTGGTCGAGTTCGGCTTTGAGAAGGACAATCCATGTGGCATCGCTGAATTGTGACTTCTCGCGATATTTGGCGCCACAATAGCCAAAATAGGTCCGCATGGCGGTCTCCACGTCTTTCGACATGGCACCGCTGCCGTCGGGACCGTAGTTCATATCGACGCTCACGCCGCAGTGGTACATTAAAGTGGCTATGGCATCGTTGCTGTCGTAGATTTCGGTAGGCATGTCGTCCCAGTGGTAAGTGGTAGCGCCAAAGTCGGCACTTTGCACGCCGTAGGTGCTGTGGGTGTAGCTGTGCGACCCGAAACCTTGTTGGGGATAGTCCCAGTATTTCATCACTTGGGCCATGGCGCATGCTACGCAGCCGGCGTAGGCGTGTTGGCACGGAGCACCCCACCAGCCCCAACCGCTGTGGTCTTCAGGGCAGTATTCGTTGTAATAGCAGTCTTGGTTCCAGCGTGTGCTTACCAAAGGATTCACATTCTTAGTGCCTTTTGAAGCGAAGATGCCTTGTTCGGCATCGTTCCAAAGTTGTTGTATTTGCGGCTCGGGTTGGATTCCGCTCTCAACGGCAAAGTCAATCATGTCGGAATAGTGCTGAATCCATTGCTTCACGTTGTCGGGGGCATTTTCCAAACTCGGAAAATCGTTCTCGGTAGAGTAGGCGAGGATGGGCGGAAGTACAGTGTTGCCCGAAACGATGACGAAACCGTTTCGTCCTGTCGAGAAAATAAAGATGTTGGATTGCTCAACGAGTTGCAGTTCGTTAGTGCGGAATCCTTGTTGTGTCTTCGCGAAGGCCTTCGCCGTTTCGCGTGCTTGTTGTTCAGTGATGGTTTGCTGTGCGTTGGCAGTGAAGCATAATAAACTTAAAAACAGAAAGATATAGATGCGTTTCATAGGTGTGAATTGAAATTGTCGTAATCAAAATTTGCGCAAAGATAGAGGTTTATATGGATTTTCCGTGCGTTTTTTTTACCCAAATTGAAGTAGGAGCAAATTTTTTCAATAATCTCAAAAACAAAGTGTTTCGTGTCAAAAAAAATCGTACTTTTGCAGCCGTTTTCAAAATGGGTAATTCTATGATTAACATAACCTTCCCTGACCAGAGTGTCAGACAGTATGAAGCCGGCGTTTCGCCGTTGGATATCGCCAAGAGCATTAGCGAAGGCTTGGCTCGTAACGTGTTGGCTGCCAAAGTGAATGGCAAGATGTGGGATGCTACCCGCGCCATCAGCGAGGATGCTGAAATCCAACTTTTCACTTGGGATGATCCCGAAGGTAAAGCCGCCATGTGGCACTCGTCAGCCCACTTGATGGCCGCTGCCATCGAGCAATTATATAAAGGTGTGAAGTTCGGTATCGGTCCGGCCATCGACAATGGTTTCTATTATGACATCGATACGGGCGACATTACCCTTACCGAAGCCGACCTTGTCAACATCGAGAAGAAGATGCTTGAATTGGCTCGCCAAAAGCAAGTCTTCGAGCGCGTCGATGTGTGCAAAGCCGATGCATTGAAGCATTTCCAGGATAAGGGAGATGAGTATAAGGTTGAGTTGATCAGCGAACTGGAAGACGGTACCATCACCTATTATAAGAATGGTGAGTTTACCGACCTCTGCCGTGGTCCACACATCCCGAACACGAGTTTCATCAAGGCCGTGAAGCTGACCTCATTGGCCGGCGCTTACTGGCGTGGCGATGAGAAGCGCAAGCAGCTGACTCGCGTTTATGGTATCACCTTCCCGAAGCAGAAGGAACTGGACGAATATCTCGTTCTCCTCGAAGAAGCCAAGAAACGTGACCACCGCAAACTCGGCCGTGAACTTGAACTCTTCATGTTCAACGACTTAGTGGGTAAAGGTCTCCCAATCTGGCTGCCAAAAGGCACTGCTCTGCGTCTGCGTCTGCAAGACTATCTGACAAAGATCCAGCAAGAATATGGCTACGAGCAAGTCATCACTCCACATATTGGTGGCAAGCAACTCTATGTGACTTCGGGTCACTGGGACCACTATGGCGCCGACAGCTTCCGTCCTATCACCACTCCTGAAGAAGGTGAGGAATATCTGCTGAAGCCGATGAATTGCCCTCACCACTGCCAGATCTTCAAGTGGAAACCTCGTTCATATAAAGATATGCCTGTCCGCATCGCTGAATTTGGTACGGTGTATCGTTACGAACAAAGCGGCGAACTCCACGGCTTGACTCGCGTGCGCTCGTTCACTCAAGACGATGCTCACATCTTCTGCCGTCCCGACCAGGTGAAAGACGAGTTCATCCGCGTGATGGAAATCATCGAAATCATCTTCAAGGCCCTTGATTTCAAGAACTTTGAAGCTCAAATATCGCTCCGCGACCCTAACGACCATGAGAAGTATGTGGGTACGGATGAAAACTGGGCCAAGGCCGAAGCCGCCATCCAGGAGGCATGCATCGAGAAAGGTCTGCCGGCTCATGTCGAATATGGCGAAGCTGCCTTCTATGGTCCTAAGCTCGACTTCATGGTGAAGGATGCCCTCGGCCGTAAGTGGCAACTCGGCACCATCCAAGTGGATTACAACCTGCCAGAACGTTTCGGCCTTAGCTATATCGGTGCCGACAACGAAAAGCACCGTCCGGTGATGGTTCACCGCGCACCATTCGGTTCGATGGAGCGTTTTGTGGCCGTTCTGCTTGAGCACTGCGCTGGCGAATTCCCGCTTTGGCTGGCTCCTGACCAGGTCATAATCCTCCCTGTGAGCGAAAAATACATGAATTTTGCACAAAATTTGCAATCGTATCTGAAAAAGTCCGATATTCGCGCCCTCATTGACGAGCGTAACGAGAAAATCGGTCGTAAGATCCGCGATGCAGAAATGAAGAAATATCCTTACATGCTCATCGTCGGTGAAAAGGAAGAAGCTGAAAACAGCGTGTCAGTGCGTCGCCACGGTCAGGTTGACTTGGGCAGCATGAGCACCGAAGCCTTCGCCGAGATGATTGTAAAGCAAGTCAAAGAAGAACAGGAAAAGCGATAAGAATCGCACATTATTAATTAATATAGGAGACTAAAACTATAGCACAGATTCCGCAAAAGCCTAGGCCTCAGCAAAAGCCTAGCAAAGACAAAGACGAAGCGCAACATCGCATCAACGAGCAAATCAAGGCTCCGATGGTGAGATTGGTGGGCGAAGGCGTTGATAACAACATTTATCCTATCAAGGAAGCACTGAGAATCGTTGAAGAACTCGGCGTTGACTTGGTGGAAATCAATGCCGAAGCCAACCCTCCGGTTTGCAAGGCTATGGACTACAAGAAGTTCGTCTTCGACCAGAAGAAGAAGCTGAAAGAGCAGAAGGCCAAAGCCGTCAAGGTCGTCGTGAAGGAAATCCGACTCGGACCCCAAACTGACGAACATGACTTCGAATTCAAGCTCAACCACGCCAAGCGCTTCCTGCAAGAAGGCTCGAAGGTGAAGGTGGAAGTATTCTTCAAAGGCCGTTCAATCGTCTATAAGGACCAGGGCGAGATTATGCTGCTGAAGTTCGCTCAAGAGCTCGAAGAATTAGGTAAGGTGGAAGCCATGCCAAAACTCGAAGGCAAGCGAATGATGATGGTGATAGCTCCTAAATCGACTAAGAAATAACTCATTTTTAAATAATTAAATTAAAATTTTTCACAATGCCAAAAATGAAGTCAAATTCCGGCGCCAAAAAACGTTTCCAATTGACGGGTTCCGGTAAACTGAAGAGGAAGCATGCTTATCATGGCCACATCCTGACCAAGAAAAGCCAGAAGAGAAAACGTAACCTTGACCACACCGCCATCGTAGAGAAGGCTGACGAAAAGGTTCTGAAACAAATGCTTCAACTGTAATTAACACAATGTTTAACTTTGTCTCAGCAGAAAAGTTCTCGAAAAGGAGCGAGGCGCTGGACGAAAAACGAATTAAAAAATGACAAGATCAGTCAATGCAGTGGCTTCAAGAGCCAGACGCAAGAAAATCCTGAAGAAGACCAAAGGTCAGTTCAGCACGAGAAAGAACGTGTGGACTGTGGCGAAGAACTCTTACGAAAAGGGTCAAACTTATGCTTATCGCGACAGAAGAAACAAGAAACGCGAATTCCGCGCTCTTTGGATTGTCCGTATCAATGCAGCCGTCCGCGAATACGATATGTCGTATAGCGTATTCATGGATAAGCTGAACAAGGCAGGCATCGACATCAACCGCAAGGTGTTGGCCGACCTCGCCCTGAACAATCCAGAAGCTTTCAAGGCTATCGTCGAAAAGGTGAAATAAACCGTTTCTTGCAACGATAACAGGATTGAGAACGCTGCCAACGGGTAGCGTTCTCTTTTTTTGTGTACTTTTGCAACACTGAAAAAAGATTTGTCCATCTCATGAATTTCAAGTTAGTCTCTGATTTTCAACCTACGGGCGACCAGCCAGAAGCCATCCGTCAACTCGTTGAGGGTATCAATCGAGGTGACCGTGCCCAGACTTTGCTCGGCGTTACTGGTTCGGGAAAAACCTTCACCATCGCCAATGTGCTTGCACAGTTGAACCGTCCGGCTTTGATTTTGAGTCACAACAAGACTTTGGCGGCCCAACTTTATGGCGAGTTTAAGCAGTTCTTCCCAGAAAATGCGGTGGAATATTTCGTTTCGTACTACGACTACTATCAGCCTGAAGCCTTTATACCCGCCACCAACACCTATATCGAGAAAGACTTGGCCATCAATATGGATATCGACAAGATGCGTCTTGCCGCTACCACTGCCTTGATGTCGGGTCGCCGCGATATTATTGTGGTTTCGTCGGTGTCGTGCCTTTTTGGTTTGGGCAACCCCGTTGACTTTACCAATAACTTGATTTACCTGAAAAGGGGACAAAGAGCGAGTCGGGATGATGTCGCCAAGACTTTGGTGAGCGCGCTCTATACACGCAATGAGATTGAATTCATTCAAGGCCGTTTCCGCATTAAAGGGGAGACCATGGATGTGTTTCCTGCCTATGCCGACTATGCCTATCGCATCGTGTTTTGGGATGACGAAATTGATAGTTTGGAAAGCTTTGAACCTACCACGGGCCGACGTATCGAGGAACTGGAGGAACTGACCATTTTCCCTGCCAACATTTTTGTTACCTCGAAGGAAAAGATGGATTCGGCCATCGTTGAGATTCAAGACGATATGTTCAAGCAAGCGGAGTATTTCCGTGAGATTGGCAAGTCGTTGGAAGCCAAACGCTTGGAAGACAGAGTGAATTATGATATTGAGATGATGAAGGAACTGGGCTATTGCTCGGGCATTGAGAATTACTCGCGCTATTTCGATGGACGTAGTCCCGGGACGCGTCCTTTCTGTCTTCTTGATTTCTTCCCAGATGATTTCATTACCGTCATTGATGAAAGCCACGTCACAGTGCCGCAAATCCGTGGCATGCACGGAGGCGACCGCTCGCGCAAGCAGACTTTGGTGGAATATGGTTTCCGCTTGCCGTCGGCTTTGGATAATCGTCCGCTACAATTTGATGAATACGAATCGCTTACGGGACAGACAATTTACGTTAGTGCCACGCCCGCCGATTACGAGATGCAGCAATGCGAAGGCGTTTATGTCGAGCAACTTATCCGTCCAACGGGTTTGCTTGACCCTGTTATTGAGGTGAGACCTAGCTTGAACCAAGTCGACGACCTGATTGACGAGATTCACAAGGTGATTGCGAAAAACCAACGCGTGTTGGTCACCACGTTGACCAAACGCATGGCTGAGGAACTGAATACTTACTTTAACGGATTGAAAATCAAGACGAGATACATCCATTCTGATGTCGATACGATGGAGCGTGTGGAGATATTGCAGGGCTTGCGAATGGGTGATTTTGATGTGTTGGTGGGTGTCAATTTGTTGCGTGAAGGTTTGGATTTGCCAGAAGTCAGTCTCGTGGCTATCTTGGATGCCGATAAGGAAGGTTTCTTGCGTTCGGAACGCTCGTTGACACAAACCGCGGGCCGTGCTGCCCGAAATGCAGAGAGTAAGGTCATCATGTATGCCGATACCATTACTGACTCGATGCGAAAGACCATTGATGAAACGGCTCGCCGTAGGTCGAAGCAAATAGCTTATAATGAGGCTCATGGCATCGTGCCGAAGACCATTGTGAAGGCCATCGACAACTCGTTAGGGACTTTGAAGGGCAACAATACACCTGTAGAATATGGTACAGGTGGCGCGAAATCCACTGCAGCAGCTGAGAGTATGGCTAAGTTGTTTACTCCTAAGGAGCTGGATAAAGCCATTGCCGAGGCGAAGAAGAATATGGAAAAGGCCGTGAAGGAGATGGATTTCTTGAATGCTGCGAAATATCGCGACGAAATGGTTGCGCTGCAAGAACGTAAAAACAAGAAACAATGAGCGAGTTAACAAGGTCGGTGCTGAAACGCTATTGGGGTTATCCCTCGTTTCGTCCCTTGCAGGAAAACATCGTCGATTCTGTGATGGGCGGACGCGATACCTTGGCACTTCTGCCCACGGGTGGCGGCAAGAGCATTTGCTTTCAGGTGCCCGCCATGGCTATGGAAGGCATCTGCATCGTCATAACGCCACTCATCGCCTTGATGAAAGACCAAGTGGCACACCTTGTCGAGAAGGGGATTCCTGCTTCAGCCATCTATTCGGGTATGCATCCCGATGAACTGGAGCTTGCTTATAATCAGGCCGCTTACGGAAGACTCAAATTCCTTTATGTGTCGCCTGAACGTCTACAGACAGATGCCTTCATCGAGGCGTTCAAGATGATGAATGTGTGCTTGTTAGCCGTTGACGAATCGCATTGCATCTCGCAATGGGGCTACGATTTTCGCCCACCGTATTTGAAGATTGTAGATATTCGTCCGTACAAGCCTAAAACGCCGGTGTTGGCACTAACGGCCACGGCTACCGCCAAAGTGGTTGATGACATTCAGTTTCGGCTGGGTTTCAAGCAACGAAATGTGTTTCAAAGTAGTTTTGAACGCAAAAACTTGACTTATAATGTTATACATGAAGCTGATAAATACGGAGTCATGTTGCGTAAGTTGCAAGCCATGCGTTCAGGGAGTGCTATTGTGTATGTCCGCAACCGAAAACGTACGCAAGTGATTGCTGATTGGCTCAACTCGGTGGGCGTTTCCGCCACATTTTACCATGCCGGCCTTGATGCCACGACGCGCGACCAAAGGCAAGACTTGTGGATGAAAGGAAGCGTGAAGGTGATTGCGGCTACCAATGCTTTCGGTATGGGTATCGACAAGCCCGATGTCCGTCTCGTGATTCACTTGGATTTGCCTGACAGCATTGAAGCGTATTTTCAGGAAGCGGGGCGTGCTGGTCGCGACTTGCAACCTGCCGAGGCTTTCTTGCTTGTTTCGGATGCCGATGTCAAGAAATTGCACGAAAACTTACAGCAATCTTTTCCGCCATTAGAACGTATAAAACTGATATATACTGCATTGGGTAACTATTATCAGATTCCGGTTGGTGCGGGCAAAAACATGTCATATCCAATGGTGATGAGTGATTTTGCGCAGCGTTACAATTTCTCGGTTGTCGAGGTTTTCCATACACTCAAATTGTTGGAGAAAGAGGGCATTCTCGCCATGTCTGATAGCTTCGACGAACCATCGAAAGTGATGGTGAAATCGTCGCGTGATGAACTGTATGGATTTCAAGTCAATAATCCGCAGTTTGATACCTTGATTAAGTATATGCTTCGAAGTCTTCCGGGTCTGCTTACTGACTTTGTGAAGATTAACGAAGAAACCATTGCCCGTAAGACAGACCTTACTGTTGAGCAGGTCGTGAAGCAACTTAAGCAGCTCAATGAATATCATTTTTTGTCGTACATTCCTCGAAATTCGCAACCACAACTGCTTTTCCTCTCCGAATTTGTTGATACAAAGCACTTTAATTTGTCGAAAGACAATTATTATGACCGAAAGAGAGATGCTGAAGAACGCGTGAAAGCGGTTGAGGCTTTTGTGAAGAATGATGATGAGTGCCGTAGCGTGCAGCTTTTGCGTTATTTCAATGAGAAAACCAAACAGTCTTGTGGCCGTTGTGATGTTTGTGTGAAGCATCATTCTGGACATCAAACTATTGAATATGAGAATGTTCAGGAAGAACTTAGAAATCTTTTGAGCGATAATGTAATGGCAGTGCCAGAGGTGCTACGGCAGTGTTCCAATCGCAATGAGGAAGTGGTTCTCGAATCCATCCGGTTTTTGGTCGATTCAGGCGAATTGCTGCTTTCGAAGGATGGTAGTTTGAAGAAAAAATGAAAAAAGCCGTCAGTTGACGGCTTTTTGTGTAGATGATGTTGTCCAAATTACTTCAGCAAGTTAGCAGCAGCTTTGAACTTAACGACCTTCTTAGCCTTAATGTTGATGGTCTTGTTTGTGCGTGGGTTGCGGCCCTTTCTGGCAGGACGTTCCACAACGTTCATGGTTCCGAAGCCAACGAGACCAACTTTTCCACCATTCATGAGTTCTTCTTTGGTAGCGGCCATCATGGCGTCAACAGCTTTTCTTGCATCGACTTTAGTCATACCGGCTTTTTCAGCAACGGCATTGATCAATTCAACTTTGTTCATTTTGTAAGTGTTTAAAGGTTAGACTTTCGCGGACAAAATTAGACTTTTTTTTATTATGCAAGTGTTTTTTTATGAAAAATGAATGATTTTGTAATAAATTTTGCCTATTTCTTCAAAAATAGCCTTTCGTATTGACAAATAGTTGGTTCAATTTTCGTGCTTTGCCATTTTCCAAGAGCCTTCAAAATGTTGTCCTCTGAGAAAATCTTCAATGGACATGCTCTTTTTTCCGGCTTGTTGGACAGTGGTAAGGTGCAAATAACCATCGGCTATGGCAACCTTAAGGTATTTCTTGTTGTCGGTGACGATGCTGCCAACGGGTTCTGCAGGTCGGCATGGCTCCATTTCAGAGGCATAGACTTTCATCTCAAGAACTTCATCCTTGTCTGAAGCGAGAAGTGCATGGGCGGCAGGGTAGGGCGAGAGTCCACGAATGTGGTTGTAGATGTCGATGAGAGTTTTGCTCCAGTCGATGTAGCAGAAATCCTTGAAGATTTTAGGAGCGTCATGAAGCTCGGTACCAGCGGCTAGTTCTTCTTGCGTTTGCGTTGGAACGGTCCCGCTTTCGATTTTGCGGATGGTTTCTACGACGACTTTATTGCCGAGAACCATCAACTCATCGTGAAGTTCGCCTGCGGTTTCATTGGGACGGATGCCCACGGTTTCGCGCATGATGACGGCACCTTTGTCGATTTCCTCGTTGAGGAAAAAGGTGGTGAGGCCTGTCTCGGTTTCGCCGTTGATGATGGCGTAGTTGATGGGGGCGGCACCGCGATACTGAGGCAACAGCGAGGCATGAAGGTTGAAAGTCCCATATTTTGGCATCTGCCAAACTACAGCGGGCAACATCCTGAATGCCACTACGATAAATAGGTTTGCGTTGAACGAAGCCAATTCTTCGAGAAACTCGGGATTCTTCAGTTTCTCTGGCTGAAGCAGTGGCAGTTGATGCTCCAAAGCGGTCTTTTTGACATCCGAGAATTGAATTTTCTTTCCGCGTCCGGCAGGTTTGTCGGGCATGGTGACGACGGCTGCCACATCATATCCGGCTGCGAGGATGGCTTCCAATTGTGACGCTGCAAATTCGGGTGTGCCGAAATAAACGATTCGTAATTTTTCCATATTATATTTCGTCAGTAGAGACGCGCCATGGCACGTCTCCGCCTTAATTAGTAGAGACGCACCATGGTGCGTCTCTACATCACGTCAAATTATTTCAGATATTTATCCAACCAATTATAGAACCTACGTTGCCAAAGCACGCCGTTCTGTGGTTTCAGCACCCAGTGATTCTCGTCGGGGAAATAGAGAAATTCGGCATCGATGCCGCGCAGGATGGCCGCGTTGTAGGCTTGCATGCCTTGCGTAAAGCAGATGCGGTAGTCCAAACCACCGTGGATGACGAGGATAGGAGCCGTCCATTTATCGACAAAGAGGTGTGGCGATTGGGCGTAGGTCTTTTGGACGGTGGCATTGTCTTTGTCCCAGAATGGACCGCCAAGGTCCCAGTTGACGAACCACATTTCTTCGGTCTCAAGGTATTGTGCGTCAAGGTTGAACATGCCGTCGTGGGCGATGAGGGCCTTGAAGCGACCATCGTGGTGGCCGGCAAGCCAATAGACGCTGAAGCCGCCGAAGCTGGCACCAACGGCACCCAAACGGTTTTCGTCGATATAAGGTTCTTTCGACAATTCGTCGATGGCGCTGAGGTAGTCTTCCATGCACTGCCCGCCGTAGTCGCCGCTGATTTCTTCGAGCCACTCCTGTCCGAAGCCAGGCAAGCCGCGACGGTTAGGTGCAACGACGATGTAGTCGTTGGCTGCCATCATCTGGAAGTTCCAACGATAGCTCCAGAACTGGCTCACGGTGCTTTGCGGACCGCCTTCGCAGTAGAGCAGGGCAGGGTATTGCTTGTTGGCATCAAAGTGAGGTGGGAAGATAACCCACACGAGCATGTCTTTGCCGTCGGTGGTCTTCACCCAGCGTTCTTCGACCTTGCCCATGGTGAGTTGTGCGAAGATGGCGTCGTTGATGCTTGTGATTTGAGTGGCTTCGCCAGAGGTAGGGTCAACGCTGAAGAGTTCGGTTGGATGGCTCATCGATTGACGACCAGCGATGAGTTTGTCGCCATTCCAATTCACTGAAATATAGTTGTGTACGCCTTCTGTCAGTCGGTTAATTTCGCCACTTTCGATGTTCAAGACGTAAAGTTGGTCGGTGGCATATTTGTCGCTGATGAAATAGAGGGTCTTGCTATCGTCGGCCCAGCTGTAGCCAGTGCAGCATTGGTCGAAATCAGCGGAGAAATCGGTCTTCTCGCCGGTTTCGAGGTTCATGACGAAGAGGCGTTGCTTGTCGCTTTCGTAGCCGTCGCGTTCTTGGCTTTCCCAAGCCATGTATTTGCCATCGGGCGAGATGACGGGGTTCATGTCGTAGCCCATCATGCCTTCGGTGAGGTTCTTGCACTCGCCGCTGATGATGATGTGCTGGTAGATGTCGGTGTTGGTGGAAAGGGCGTATTCCTTGCCTTCTTTCTTGCGGCAGCAATACACGAAGCTTTGTCCGTCGGGCATCCATTTCACTTGTTCCATGCCGCCCCAAGGACGCACAGGTGCTTCCCAATTCTCGCCAGCCATGGCATCGTATGAGGCTTCAAGTTTGCCCGATGAGATGTTGCCGACGAAAAGGTGGCTGAAGGTGTCAACCCATTGGTCCCAATGACGATACATGAGGTCGTTGTTGATGCGGCCTGATGAAAGGGGAAGGTCGGGATAAATGTCGGCCACGTTTTCTTTCGTTTTCACTTCCTTGCAGAACACTACTTGCTGGCAATCAGGAGAGTAGAGGAATCCGTTGATGTCGTCGGCTTCGCTTGAGATGCACTCGCGGCCTGTGCCGTCGGGATTGATTTCGAAGATTTGCATGGTGCCGTTCTGGTCAGGGGCAAGGAAGCCGATTTTCTTTCCATCGGGACGCCATTGTGGACTGAATTCGCTGCTCTTCGAGTCTGAGAGGATGCGGTTGTTGCTGCCATCGGCATTCATGATGTAAAGTGTTGAACCGCTGCGGTTTTCTTCGACACTGTAGTAGGTCACGTTGTAAACGATTTGGCTGTGGTCGGGCGAGATGCTGTATTCGCCGATGCGGCCCATGCTCCAAAGCACTTCGGGCGTCATCACATCCGATTGCAGGGTAAGTTCTTTCGGTCCGATTTTCTCCTTGCCTTGTGGCTCGGTTTCGGGTTTTTGCGTGTTGCACGACACGATCAAGCAGGTAATCATTGCTGATAAAAATAAGTTGTGTTTTCTCATATTTTATGATTTGAAATTTGCCGTAAAGGTACAGCTTTTAGTCGCTTCTCAATCTTTTTTTTTGCATTTTCTTGGTGAATTGGTTGAATTACACTATCTTTGCACCCGATTTTTTTTGGAATTCATTCACACATAATAGAAATAGTATATGTTAAGTCAAGATGTAAAGATTGGAAGCGCAGTCCGTTTGGATGGTAAGATTTATTTCTGCATTGACTTCCAACACGTTAAGCCAGGCAAAGGCAACACTATCATGCGTATCAAACTGAAGGATGTGCTCAGCGGCAACGTCCTTGAAAAGCGTTTCGATATCGGTGTCAAATTGGAAGATGTCCGCGTTGAACATCGTCCTTATCAGTATCTTTATAAAGAAGGTGAAGATTTCATCTTCATGCACACAGAAAACTACGACCAAATCCCGATTGCTGAAGACAACATTACGGGCGTGAAGTTCATGAAGGAAAACGACATCGTCGATGTGGTGGTTGACGCTTCAACCGAAACCATCCTCTACGCTGAAATGCCAGTGAAGACCGTCCTCCAAGTGACCTATACCGAACCAGGCGAAAAGGGCAACACTGCTACCAACGCTCTGAAGGAAGCTACCGTTGAAACCGGTGCTATGGTTCGCGTGCCTCTGTTCATCAACACTGATGACATGATTCGTGTTGACACCCGCACTGGTGAATACTGCGAACGCGTGAAGGCATAAGCATTAGCGCTCATTCATAAAGCAAGAAGATGCCAAATTGTCGAATGACAGCTTGACATCTTCTTTTTTTTGTATTTTTGCGCAAACAAAACTTAGAAAAATGAAACGTTTTAGCACTATCGTAGCATTGTTTGTGATGCTTTTTGCCTGCTCACTTAATGCAGAAGCACAACTTTTTGGTCCTGAGAATGGAATGAAAGGCAAGATGGTTTATGGCGGCAATTTTGGTTTTGGCATGTCGGGAAACTACCTTAATTTGCTGATTGCTCCGCAAGTTGGTTATCGTGACACCAATGCTTGGGAAATTGGCGTGCGTGGAACCTATAACCTCCAATGCTATTTTGACCGTTATTATGGTAACCAAACGAATCATTGGTTTGGCCCATCAGCCTACACAAACCTTGAAATCGCATACGGCATCTTCGCTCATATCGAGTACGAAGGGCTGTATCGTGTGTCGTATTTCAACCATCAGCAATCCGAAGCGGCGCAACGTTGGTATAATAGCTATTTCTTAGGCGGAGGTTATAGAACTTATTCTGGCGGTGGACGATTTGCCTATTTGATGGTGCTCTATAATATGACGTGGTACAGGCTAACTGCTGATACACCATACAGTTCACCAGTTGTTGTTCGTGTCGGGTATTGCTTCTGAGTGCTGAAAACTTAGTATCTTTCCAAACGTTCCATTTCGCGTTTCGAGTCTTTGGTTTTCAAGGTTTCGCGCTTGTCGAAGAAGTGCTTGCCTCGTGCCAAGGCAATGTCCAACTTGGCTAATCCCTTGTCGTTGATAAACAACGTGACGGGGATGATAGTGAAGCCTTTTTCGTTCACTTTATTCTTCCATTTGCGAAGTTCACGTTGGGTGAGTAGCAACTTGCGGTCGCGCTTGGGGTCGTGGTTGTTGTAGGTGCCCATTTCGTATTCGGCGATGTGCATGCCGATAACAAACAACTCGTTACCCTTGAAGGAACAGTAAGAGTCGGCAAGACTGGCTTTGCCGGTACGTATCGACTTGATTTCGGTGCCTGTCAAGGCAATGCCAGCGGTAAGAGTCTCTTCAAGAAAGTACTCGAAAGTGGCGCGTTTGTTCTTAATTCTGATGTTGTTGTTCCTTTTTTCCATAATGGCCGCAAAAATACACAAAATTCTCTATTTTTGCCCCCATGAATACACTTGGACATATTTTTACCTTGACAACTTTTGGCGAATCGCACGGTCCGGCTATTGGCGGTGTGATTGATGGTTGTCCTTCCAACTTGAAGATTGATTTTCAACTGATTGAAGAAGAGTTGAATCGTCGGAAAACAGCTCAGTCGGCAACAGCATCGCAACGCCATGAAACTGATCAAGTGGAATGGCTCTCGGGTTTGCTTGATGGAGTAACTTTGGGCACGCCTATCGCTTTTATTGTGCGCAATGAGGATTGTAAATCAAAGGATTATGAACTTTTGAAAGATGTCTATCGTCCTTCTCATGCTGATTATGCTTACGATCAAAAGTATGGCATTCGCGATTGGCGTGGGGGAGGAAGAGCATCGGCTCGGACGACTCTGCCGCTTGTGGTGGCTGGCGCCATCGCAAAACAGATTCTTCAGGGCAAAGGTATTTCGGTTAGCTCTGAGGTTTTCTCGATGGGTGATGCTGAGCAGGCAAGAATGGCTGGAGATTCGGTCGGAGGCGTCGTTAAAGGTACAATAAAAGGTGTCCCTGCCGGCCTGGGAGAACCGATGTTTGGAAAATATAGTGCCGAGTTGGCCCATGCCATGTTCTGTCTTCCTGCCGTGAAGGGTTTCGAGATTGGCGATGGTTTTGCTTTGGCCGAAATGAAAGGTTCTGAAGCCAATGACCTGTTTGTCAATAAGAATGGACGAATTTGTACGGCTACAAATCACTCAGGAGGCATTCAAGGCGGTATCAGTAATGGCGAAGACATCACCTTCAAGGTGGCTTTCAAACCGATTCCAAGCATTGCCCAGACGCAGCAAACCGTGAATAGGGCAGGGGAAAAGTGCGAAATCGCAGTCGGAGGCCGTCATGATGTGTGTGCCTTGCCGCGTGCCTTGGTTCTCGTTGAGGCTATGGCCGCGCTTGTCACGGTAGATTTGATTCAATTGTAATGTCCGTAGAGACGCGATTCATCGCGTCTCCTAAACGATTATTTTTCATACAGAAGCACGCCGGAGACCATCCAATGGCTGAAACTTTCGCCTTCGTCTTCGCCTTGTGGAATGGCGATTCGCATGGTGTGATGTCCTGGTTTCAAGTAGTTTAAGTCAAAATACACTGGATTGGTGGCTGTTCCTGGGCACCAACCTGAACGTGAGTAGTCTGATGAAGAAACGCCATTCCAGAAATTGCCTGAAACGGGGTTTTGGTCGCGGAAGGTTGCGCAGTCGCAACGCCAAGGTGTGTGCGTGAAGCTTTTCTGTCCGTCAACGAAGATGGCGTTTTCTTTCGGGTTGAATTCATCGCCGCCGTCCCAACCGCCGTGACCCGTGCTGATGTAGCGAAGACGAACATTTTCAGCGCCTTCTGGAATGTCGAATTCCACTTCGAGGGTGTCGGTGAGGAAAAGTCGTCCGTAGTTTTGGCCAGCCATCTCCATCACATTGCAAGTGTTGAACAACGGCTCTGAATGGGAGTGGCAAGGCTCTTCATTCCATTCAAAATCACCAGGATAGGCTACAATGTCAAGACTGAGCTTGTGACCGCCTCCATCGTAGTTACCGATGAAGGCTCCAATGAGCACATCGCCGCGCAGACGGTCGGCCAATTCGGTGACTTCCTGCTTGTAGTAGTTTTCGTCAAGCCAAGTCAGGCCGTCAATTTGCACGCGGTCGTTGAAATGTCCAACGCCAAACGAAGTAAAGAATCGTACCAGTTCTACAGGTGGAAGGTAATCGTTTTCAGCCTTGATGCCTTGGTATTCCTTGCCATCGCGACCTTTGAAAACGGGTAGCGCTTCAAGGCCTTGGGTAAGACCGTCGGCAAAACTTTTCGTTTTTTCTGTCGGAATGACGAAGATAGAGGCGGTGCGGTCGTAGGCATCGCCATTGGAGCGTTGGTGTATCTCGGCAAACAGTTGATAATGTTCAGGAAAATCTTGAAGATTCATGCGTTTGACAATCACTGAACCGCTGCTGAAATGAATGACGGTGTCGAAGGGAATCTCGCCGCTGAAAGGTTCGTAGTTGGCGAAATGGATTTGGTCGTCGGTGAAGACTGGAATGCGAATCACGAGCTTGTCTTTCCGAATTTGGCTCAACTCGCGGCTGCTTTTTCGTTGGCCCATGTTGAAAGGGATCAAGTCGATAGGCATTGCTTTTTGTGTTTTTACCTCTTTTAAGTCGGTGATATAGTTTCCGTTACGGGCGCAACGTATCATCACGCCTTTCAAGCAGGCATAATTTGCCATCGGTGTTGCGTTGAAATCCAAGTCGTTGGTCATCCACACTTCGATGGTGTTCGAGTTGATGCTGGTCTTGTATTTTGTGCAATCATAGCCCAAAACCTTCTCCTTTCCTTCTTCTGTAAATGTAATATGCTCGTTGTGAATTGTTTGCGAACAATAAAACGACTCGTCGGCATATTTCAAAAAGGTGAAGATGGAATCGTTGGCGTAATCTACAAAGGTAACCGTTTCGGCATAGCCAGGAATGGGATTCTGGACTTCGTCTCCAAGATCTTTGATTTTCAGTTGGTCTCTGACTTGGTTCACGCTGACAAAGGATGTGTCTCCACCTTCAACGCCTTTTGCGTAGCTTTGGTAGGTGAGATAATGTTGTCCGAAACAGGTTGCTGAAAGCAATAAACTGATGATAATGAGTAAGTTTTGTTTCATTTTTTTGCAGATTTAATAAACGAAGCATCCAATGATGCCTGAAATGACGATGAGTAAGATAGGATTGGCTTTGAAGAAATAGGAAGCCACGAAAGCAGCTCCGCAGATGCCGATGCTGAGATAGTTTTGCAGTTCGCCCCACGAACCGAAGTTTTGCACGTTCATCATATTGAGTCCGGCGGCGAAGATGAGTCCGGCAATGGCTGGTTTAAGTGCTTTCAAAGTGTTATCCATCAATGGATTACCTTTCTTCTTCATGAACAATCGGATGATGAAATAAACCATGATAATGGAAGGGAGGCACAAGGCAAATGAGGCCAATAGCGAACCGCCGAAGCCTGCTGTCGTGTAACCAACGTAAGTGGCTAAGTTGATGGAGATTGGCCCCGGTGTCATTTGTGAGATGGCAACCATGTCGGCAAATTCGGTCGTACTCATCCATGCGTAGTTATCGACCACTTCATGTTGTATGAGCGAGAGCATGGCGTAGCCTCCGCCAAAGCCCAGTACGCCAATCTTGATGAAGACCCAAAGAAGTTGCAGGTATATCATGGCTTGTCCTCCTTTTTGACACACCTATTAATATATATAGCGTAGCAAAAGCTTCCAACGATGGCGGTGATGATGACGTAGGCGGGTGAAATCTTGCACCACCAGATGAGGAAAACCGTGGCCAAAGGGATGATGGCAGTTTTCCAATTCAGCTTTGCCGATTTCACCATGCGCAGTGAAGGAGCGAGAATGAGCGCTACAACGCATGGACGGATGCCCTTGAAGATGCGTTCCACAACTGGCAAGTCGCGGTATTCGTGGAATACGGTCGCAAGAAGCAAAATAATGGTGATGGACGGGATGATGGCACCCAACATGGCAGCAACGGCACCTCTTGTCCCATCAATGCGATGCCCGACGTAAAGTGCTGTGTTGACGGCAAATACGCCTGGCAGCGACTGGATGACGGCAATCATGTCCCAAAACTCATCGGCATCAATCCACTTCTTTTGGTCAACGACGGCTTTCTCCACCATCGAGAGCATGGCGTAGCCGCCGCCTAAGGTGAAGGCTCCAATCTTGAAAAAAGTTGCGAATAGTTGTAGCGATTTTTTCATACTGCAAAAATAAATATTTTGTTTGTATCAAAAAAAATAGTACGTTTGCAGACTAAATCTTTTTTGTTATGACAATATTAGAAGCTATTCCTATGACTTTCGACCGGCCAGAGGCTTGGCAATGGTTGATTCAGTTTTGTATTTTGGCCACGGCCTTGTTGCTGGGCAATGTCTTGCGCACGCAAGTTCCTTTCTTGAAAAAGAGTCTTCTGCCTTCGGCGTTGCTTGGTGGCATGTTGCTTTTGGTTTTCAAGGCTTTCCCTGGTTGCCGCGACATTATCAATAAGCCAGTAATGGAAGTGATTACTTACCATGCCCTGGGTCTTGGTTTTGTTGCATTGGCATTGAAAAACAATAAGATAGAATCTAAGTCGTCGCCTATGAAAGTGATTGAGACGGGCGCACTTACGGCTTCTACTTATGTCATTCAAGGCATCGTGGGTCTGTTGGTTTCTATTCCGTTTTTCTATTTCGGTAAGAAACTGTTCTACGCTGCGGGTCTGCTTTTGCCGATGGGCTATGGTCAAGGGCCTGGCCAGGCGTTGAACTTTGGCAAAATCTACACCACTGAGGCGGCTGCTCAAGGAATTCCGTTTGCAGGTGCCGACTTTGGATTGTCAATCGCTGCAATGGGTTTCATCGTGGGTAGCGTGATAGGTGTGATTTACATGAACATTCTTCGCAAAAAAGGTAAGCTTTCGATGAAAAAGATGGCTGGTGCGCAAAAAAACAAATTGGAGGATTATGAAGGCAAAAACGAAATCCCAGATGCAGAATCAATTGATAAGCTGTCGGTGCAGATTTGCATGGTGCTGTTCGTCTATTTCCTCGTTTATCTGTTCACTAACTGGATTCAAGGTATGGATTTGGGTAATTTCGGCACCAACACATTGAAACCAATGCTTTGGGGCTTCAATTTCCTGCTTGGCACGTTGTTCGGTGTCCTTTTCAAGTGGATACTTGGCCGTTTCAAGAAAGCCCATATTGTGGAACGTGAATACATCAATAACTATATGTTGAACCGTATCAGCGGCTTTTGCTTTGATGTCATGATTGTTGCAGGAACGGCAGCCATCAGTTTCGATGAATTCGGTACTTTCGTGTTGCCTTTCGCCATCATTTGTGCCTTGGGTGCTTTGGTCACTTTCGTTTATGTTTTGGCCATTAGCAAGCATCTTTATCCCGATTACAAGTACGAAGGTTTCTTCTCGATGTTCGGTATGCTTACGGGCACGGCTTCGAACGGCATGATTCTGTTGCGCGAAATCGACCCGAAGTTTGAGACTCCAGCTGCCAACAACTTGGTCTTGCAGACTTTGGCTGCCATCGTTTTGGGATTCCCCGTACTTTTGCTGATGGGCTTTGCGCCGAAGAGCCTCAGCTCCACATGGATTACTTTGGGCATCTTGGTGGTCTTCTGGGCGGCATTGACGATTTTTATGTTGCGCACCAAGATTTTCAAGAAGAAAGGGAAGAAGTGACGTGAAATGTGCGGTTCTCGCCGCGAATGGAAATAAAAAAAGCCTCGATGACTCGAGGCTTTTTTTTGTTGTTTTTCAGAACAATTAGCGTTTGGTAGCTTCTTTGATTCTAGCTTTCTTACCACGGAGGCCGCGGAGATAGTAGATGCGTGATTTGCGAACTGCGCCTTCCTTGTTGAGTTCGATGTTCTCAATCATAGGTGAAGCCACTGGGAAGCATCTTTCGACACCGATGTTGTTTGATATCTTTCTGATGGTGAAAGTAGCGGTCTTGCCACAGCCACTGCGCTTCAGGACGATGCCTTGGAACTTTTGCAGACGTTCCTTTTGTCCTTCGATGATTCTGTAGGTTACGGTGATGGTATCACCAGCTCTGAACTTCGGAAAATCTTTTACAACGATTTGATCTTCAACGAATTGAATTAATGCTTGTTTGCTCATTTTATATGTATTTTTGTATATTTTTCCTCAAAAAACGGGTGCAAATATACAAATTATTTGAATGCAAACACTTACAATTCGCTTTTTTTGAAAATTTCGTATAATTCGGGTCGGCGTTCTTGGGTGCGCTTGATGGCTTGTTCCATTTTCCATTCGTTGATTTTCAGGTCGTTACCAGAAAGCAATATTTCAGGTACGTCCCAACCTTTGTATGAACGTGGCCGAGTATATACTGGAGGCGAAACCAAACCGTCTTGGAACGAGTCGGAGAGGGCAGAGGTTTCGTCGCCTAAAGCACCCGGAATGAGGCGGACGAGGCTGTCAACCAAGACGGCTGCGCCCAACTCGCCACCTGAGAGTACGTAGTTTCCGATTGAAATTTCGCGCGTGACGAGATGCTCGCGAATGCGCTCGTCGATGCCCTTATAATGACCGCAAAGTATGATAATATTCTCTTTCATAGATAGTTGGTTGCAAAGCGGTTGGTCGAGCATTTCGCCGTCGGGACTCATGTAGATGACTTCGTCATAGTTGCGTTGGCTCTTCAAGTGGCTGATGCAGTTGTCAACAGGCTCAATCATCATTACCATTCCGGCGCCAGCGGCAAAAGGGTAGTCGTCAACCTTGTGGTGCTTGTCGGTGCTGTAGTCGCGGAGGTTGTGCAACCCGATTTCGACGATGCCTTTGTTGACGGCACGCTTGATGATGGATTCTGTGAAGGGACCTTCAAACATTTCTGGAAATATGGCGATGATGTCGATACGCATGACTGAATTTTTTGGCAAAAATAATCAATAATGCTGAAATACGGATTGAAGAATAATGTATTTTTGCACCTTATTCAAATTAAGTAAATTAAGTCACTATGAAGAAATTATCTTTTTTGTTCCTTTTCTTAGGAATTGCATTCATGGCTAATGCACAAATCGCACCTGATTTCTATTGGATTCAGTTCACCGATAAGAATGATTCGCCATATTCCATTGATAATCCTGAGGCTTATCTGAGCCAAAGGGCTTTGCAACGCCGTGCCAATCAGGGTATTGCTATTGACGAATATGATATTCCTGTCAATCCGCAATATCTCCAAGCGGTGGCTGATTGTGGCGCAGAACTCGTCAACCCTTCGAAATGGTTGAATGGCGTGACGGTGAGAATCACCAATCCTGATGTGCTTGAAGCTGTTAAGGCGCTGGAATTTGTTGAAACGACAAAGGCTTGCGTGAATAATCCAGAGGCGCAACGCATGAAAGAACGTTGGCTGGCCATGGAAATGGAGTATTCGCCCGTTGAGAACCCGACGCGAGGTTATTACGGCGGTGCCTACGCGCAAATCAACCAGTTGAATGGCATTGCATTGCATGATAGAGGCTACCAAGGTGAGGGTATGGTTATAGCCATTCTGGATGCCGGTTTCATTGGTGCCGACGAGCATTCCGCTTTCGACAACATGAGGGAAGAAGGCAGGTTGTTGGGTACGCGCGATTTCGTCTATGGCAGTACTTCGGTCTATTCCCAGTCAATCCATGGCACGGCTACCCTCAGCACGATGGCTGGTTACGAACCGCAGACTTTTGTGGGAACTGCTCCAAAATCCTCTTATTATCTGATTCATACTGAAGATGGTACGCAGGAAAACATCATTGAGGAATACAACTGGATTTCGGGTGTCGAATATGCCGATAGCCTTGGTGTAGATGTCTGCTCAACTTCATTAACTTACGTCAATTTCGATCTGACTCAATGGAGCCATCCTTTTGAGGATTTCGATGGGCAGACAGCACCAATGACAAAGGGAGCCAACGTTGCAGCAAGCCGTGGAATGCTTTGCGTGGTTGCAGTAGGCAATAAAGGTGATGGAATATGTACCATGGGCACTCCGGCTGATTCCGAGGGCGTGCTTGCCATCGGTGCTGTTGATGAAAATGGCAATCGTGCCGATTTCAGTTCCGTGGGTCCTACTTTTGATGGCCGTATCAAGCCTGATGTGATGGCCATGGGAAAAGGAGCATACGTTGGATTTAATAATGGATATTTAAACGTGGACGGCACGTCATTATCTTGTCCGATAATGGCTGGCATGGTGGCATGTCTTTGGCAGGCATTCCCCAATGCAACGGCTGCCGAAATCCGCGATGTAGTGCGCAAATGCTCTGACCGCTACGAAACCCCTGACAACAAATATGGTTACGGCATTCCTGATTTCGTGAAGGCTTTGAACATTATGCCAGTCAATGAATTGCTGAGCGATAACTCTGAAATCATCAGCGTTTACCCGAATCCATCGTCAGGCAATGTAAAGGTTGTTTTGAGGGAAAATGTTGATGCCGAAATCTGTGTTTTCGATTACATGGGCCGCATGCTTTTTGCAAACCATTTCAATGGATTGAATAATGACTTGTTAGAAAGTGAATTGAATGATTTGGGCGCTGGCATATATTTTATCAATGTCAGTTCGGAAGTGGGTAACCAGACTTTGAAGCTGGTAAAAGTAGAATGATTTTTGATGCTTTTTTGAAATAATTCAGCAATAACTTTATTTAATTCGCAATGAAGAGATTCTATTTCATTCTTATTTTCTTTGGATTTACATTATTGACAAATGCACAAATTGCTAACAACAAGTATTGGGTCCAGTTTACCGACAAGGATAACTCGCCTTATTCGATTGACAATCCTGAAGCCTTTTTGAGTCAGCGCGCGCTGCAACGTCGTGCCAATCAGGGTGTTGCTATCGACGAGTATGATATTCCCGTTAATCCTCAATACTTGCAAGCGGTCGCCGATTGTGGTGCCGAACTCATCAATCCATCGAAATGGCTCAATGGCGTGACGATTCACACCACCGACCCTGCTGTTGTTGAAGCCATCAATGCTCTGGAATTTGTAGAGAGTGTTCGTTGCTGCGAGTATAATGCTGAGGCTCAGTTGATTAAAGAGCGCTGGCTTGCGAAGGAAATGGAAATGATTGAGGCTCAAATTGCTGCCAAAGGTTATTATGGTGGCGGCTATACCCAAATTGACCAATTGAATGGTATTGCCTTGCATGATAGTGGATTTGCAGGCAAGGGTATGGTCGTCGCAGTGCTTGACGGTGGTTTCGTGGGTGCTGATACCCATCATTGCTTCGACAATATGCGCGAGGAAGGCCGTCTGCTTGGAACACGCGATTTCGTCTATCATAGCAACAACGTCTATACGCAAAGTTCGCATGGTTGCAGCTGCTTGAGCACGATGGCTGCTTATGATCCACAGAATTTCGTGGGAACGGCTCCAGAAGCTTCTTACTATTTGATTCATACGGAAGATGGTGATTCAGAGAATATTATAGAAGAATACAACTGGGTTTCGGGTGCCGAATATGCCGACAGTTTGGGCGTGGATGTGTGTTCAACCTCGTTAGGCTACATCACTTTCGACATGTCGCAATGGAATCACCCATTTGAACATTATGACGGTAAAACTGCTCCGATGACAATAGGTGCAGAAATCGCCGCATCGCGTGGTATGCTTTGCCTCAATTCTGCTGGTAATGAAGGTGATAGTTGGAATGGAGAATGCACTTTGGGCATTCCTGCCGATGCCGAGCACATCTTGACTATCGGTGCTGTTGATGAAAATGGTGCCCGTGCATATTTCAGTTCGGTTGGCCCGACCTACGATGGCCGCATCAAGCCTGATGTGATGGCAATGGGCTATAACACTTTTGTTGCAGGTACTGGAAACAGTTATTATAATGGTAGCGGAACCTCGTTCTCGTGCCCTGTCATGGCTGGCATGGCGACTTGCTTGTGGCAGGCTTTCCCGAATGCTACGGCAGCCGAAATTAGAGATGCGGTGCGCGAATGCTCTAACCGCTACGAAAACCCTGACAATAAATATGGTTATGGCATCCCAGATTTCCAGGAAGCTTTGGACTTGCTGCCGGTTCATGAAATTGTAAAGACTGACAACATCATTTCTGTGTATCCTAATCCATCTCGCGGTGCGGTTAATGTCAAGTTGATGGAAGGCGCTGAAGCTAACGTCAACGTCTGCGACTACATGGGCCGCCAATTATTCTCCTATCACTTCAACGGATTGAATCATACCACTTTGGAAAACGAGTTGAACGGACTTTCAACGGGCATCTATTTCATTTCCGTCAATTCCGAATCGGGAAATCAAACTCTTAAACTTGTGATTACGAAGTGAATCTAGACTTTGTGAAAAACAATAGAGGGGCGTATTGAACGTCCCTCTATTTTGTTTATAATCTGTCGTTTCGACTTTATTCGGCAGTGTTGAGCAGTGGTGCGGGCGTGTTGTAAACGCGAGCAGCCAGCTCTTTGTCGAGCATATACATGCCGTAGTTGTTGCTTTCCAGCATCTTGCACTGATAGATGAGATCGCGGGCGTTTTCTTCTTCTTCAACTTGTTCGTCGATGAACCAAGCGAGGAAGTTTTGTGCTGCATAGTCCTTGTCGTCGTCAGCGATGTGGCAGAGGTTGTTGATGAGCGAAGTCACCTTCTTTTCGTGTTGGAGGGTTTGCTCGTAAGCGGCCAGAGGGCTTGCCCATTCGGTATCGACAGCTGCGATAGGGGCGAGGACGACTTTCTCGTCTTGAGAATGCAGGTAGTTGATGAAGATTTCGGCATGGGCTTGTTCTTCTTGGAACTGAATCTTGAACCAGTTGGCGATGCCCTTGAAACCTTTCTTGTACATGTCTTGCGACATGCTCAGATAAAGGTAGGCCGACCACATCTCAGCATTGATTTGTTCGTTGATGGCTTTTGCTAAATTCTTACTAATCATAGTTTTTATGATTTTTGTGGTTGATATTGTATGTTTCTTCTTGTAGAGACGCGATTCATCGCGTCTCTATTGATTCATCGCGTCTCTATTGATTCACCGCGTCTCAATAAAATCATTTGCCAAAATAGCGCTTGAAGAGACCTTCGAAGCCTTTGCCGTGGCGAGCTTCGTCCTTGGCCATTTCGTGAACGGTGTCGTGGATGGCGTCGAGGTTGCGTTCCTTGGCGATACGGGCAATGCGCATCTTGTCTTCGCAAGCACCGCATTCAGCCAGCATGCGCTTTTCGAGGTTGGTCTTGGTGTCCCAAACCACATCGCCGAGCAGTTCGGCAAACTTGGCGCAGTGTTCGGCTTCTTCGAAAGCGTAACGCTTGAAAGCCTCGGCAATTTCCGGGTAGCCTTCGCGGTCGGCTTGACGGCTCATAGCCAGATACATACCCACTTCGGTAGCTTCGCCCATAAAGTGTGCGTTGAGGTCCTTGATCATGTCGTCGCCAGTGCCTTTGGCAATGCCAATGACGTGTTCGGTAACGAAATTCAAGGCTTTGCTTTCGTCAACAACGTTCCATTCGACGATTTGCTTGCATTGTGGGCAGCGTTCCGGAGCTTCTTCTCCTTCGTGTACATAGCCGCAAATAGGGCAGATGAATTTTTTCTTCATTTGTAATTCCTTTCTGTATTTTTTAATTAGTTCAAAATTGTAATCATTTCAAATCGATGCAAAAGTATATATTTTCTCGATACGTATTGATGTTTTCGGGAAATTTATTTTTCATCCACGAAATAATCGCAGACTACACGCGAAAGCCGCACTCCCTTGCAATAGTTCGAAACTTCTTGATGTAAGGGGTGCTTTTTATAGGTTTCCAAATCCTCGATGTTGCGGAAAGTGGCGGTGAGCACGGCATCGTAGGCAGCATCCGACTCCTTTATATTAATGCCGACTTCGGCACTAAGCAATTCGGGGATTTTCCCGACGAGGGCTTCTAGGTGTTCTTTCATCCATTGTGCGTTTTCGGTGCGGGTGCGTCCTTCCGCCTCGTCCTTGAATTTCCACATTACGATATGCTTCAAGATTTTCATTTCCTTGCTATTTTGAATTTCTGCAAAATTACAAAAATATTCTTCATTCTTCATTCTCCATTCGGCATTTTATTCTACCTTTGCAATTTCATTTTATCGTTCTAACTTTATTCTTATGTTGAATAGAAGATTTTTGAGAGTCAAGGCTTTACAGGAGCTTTACGCATATCACCAGTCGGAAAACGACAGCCTTGCACAAGCCGAACGCCGCCTTCTTGAAGGGGTGGATAACCTTTATGAGCTTTTTGTTTACCAATTGTCATTTTGGGTAGAGGTGAAGAAATTTGCCGAGCGCCGCATCGAGGAAAACAGAAACAAGAATTTCCCGACGGCTGAAGACCTGAATCCTAACCTGAAGTTCGTCAATAACCGCATCCTCAATGCACTTGATGACAACAGAAACCTTATTGATTACGAGGAAAAGCACAAAATCAATTGGGCTGACTATCGTGAGGATTTCATCCGTTCGTGCTATAATCGACTTGTCGAATATCCTGAGTATAAGGAATATATGAATAACGGAGAGGATAGCTTCGCTGACGACAAGCGTTTTCTCGTTTCGGTCATCGACACCTATATGGCCGACGATGCTTCGCTTTACGATTTCTATGCTGCCTTGCGCCTCTCGTTCAGCAGCGACTATCAGATTGCGGTCTTCTTGCTTTGGAAGTTCATCAACGAGATGCCATCGTCGTTTAACGAAAATAGCAAGTTGCCTCCTGTATATAAGACTGAAAACGATGAAGTTAACGAAGATAAGGAATTTGTAATCCAACTTTTCAAGAAGACCCTTCTTCACGCTGACGACTATGTCCAAATAGTGAAAGACAATATTTCCAATTGGGAATATGATCGTCTGGCATTGATGGACAAGATATTGATTTTCATGGCTCTGACAGAGTTCTTGGAGTTCCATTTCATCCCTGTCAAGGTGACAATCAATGAATATATTGAACTCTCGAAGTTCTACAGCACGCCTGACAGTCGCCGTTTCGTCAACGGTATGCTCGACAAGATTTCCCAACAGCTGAAGGCCGATGGTAGAATGAAGAAGACAGGCCCTGGCTTGATCGACAAATAATTGCAATAATTGAAACGTATTTCCGTTATCAGATAAATAGTTGAAAAAATGAAGCGTTACATCTCACTTTTGGGTTTGCTGCTCCTTTCGCTCGCAACCTTTGAAGCTACGGCTCAGGTCGATAACGGAGCGTTTCGTATGTTGACGGCCAACAATTCGGCTCGTACTGCCGCTTTGGGTGGTTTGCCTTTGCCAATGCACGATGGCGATATTTCTACAACGCTGTTCAACCCCTCGTCGATTTGCCCTTCTACGAACAATCAGGTGGCGTTTTCGTGGGTAGGTGACTTTAATACGGCTACGAATTTCGCTACGGCTCAATATGCACACACTTTCGAGAAGGCGGGTAGCTTCGCTGCCTCGGTCCAATATCTCAACCATGGCGAAATGACCTATACGTCTGAGAGTGGCAATGAAACTGGAGGCACTTTCGATGTGTCGTCATATGCTGTCACTTTGGGTTGGGGGCGCGAACTGACCGACAAGTGGAGCATTGGAGCCAACCTGAAATATGCGGGATTGCAATATGAAAGCTATCGCGCTGGCGCTTTGGCTGTTGACGTGGCTGGTACCTATTGGGCCTATTCAAACTGGGCCTTCACTCTTGCCGCCCGCAATGTGGGCGTTCAGCTGTACTCCGATTTCGAATCAGGCAGTCTGAAACTCCCTTTCAGGATTGATTTTGTGGCATCAAAGAAACTCGACCACCTGCCTTTGACCATCGTGATGGGATTCAAGGACATACAAAGGTGGAACAAGTATCATGCAGATCCAAATGCAGAGCCAGACCCTATCACTGGCATCGTTCCTGAGGCCACGAAGACGGAAATTTTCTTCACCAACTTGGCCAGTCATCTCGTGCTTGGCGGCGAACTCGAATTGGGCAAGAATCTTGTGCTTCGCGCATCATACGATTATGAAGTTCATCGCAATATGAAACCTGTCGAGGCTCGTTCTTTGGTCGGTTTCTCGGCTGGTTTCGGTCTGAAAATTAAGATGTTCGAGATTGATTACTCGCGCTCGCGAAACAATATCGTAGGCTCGCCCAATTATCTCACGCTGCGCATTGATTTGAGTAAGTTCAAGTAAGTGTTATGTATCTCCACGAACTCAAGCTTGCGAATTTCAAGAACTGCGAATCGGCTGAAATGAAGTTCTCCGAAAAGGTGAACTGCTTTGTCGGGCTGAATGGTGCGGGCAAGACTAATATCCTTGATTCCATTTATTATCTTTCGTTTTGCAAGAGTTTCTTCGGTTCGGCTGACAAACAGAATATCCGTCACGACCAGGATTTCTTCGCCATCCATGGTGTGTATTCTCACGATGAAAAGGAAGATGAACTGGTGTCGTGCGTGCAGAAGCATGACGCGCAAAAGTCGTTTCGTTTCAACAAGAAAGAATACAACCGATTGGCTGACCATATCGGGAAGTTCCCATTGGTGATGATTTCTCCCTACGACCGCGACCTCATCAACGAAGGCAGCGAGTTGCGTAGAAAGTTTATCGATGGCGTCATCTCGCAGTTCGACCCGCTGTATCTCAATGCTTTGCTGAAATACAATCGAGCGTTGCTGCAGCGCAATATGCAACTGAAGCAGTTTGCCGAGACGCGTCGTTTCGACCGCGATTTGCTTCGCCTTTGGGACGAACAACTTGTGTGCAACGCTGATGATATTTATCGCAAGCGTCTCCAATTTCTCGATGAGTTTTTGCCGATTTTCCAACATTATTACGAAGTGGTTTCGGGTAATAATGAGCAAGTTGGAATCGCCTACCAGTCGAAAATGGAGAAGAAACCATTGCTTGAACTGCTTGACGAGAGTTTGCAGCAAGACTTGCATTCGGGTTATACCAATGTGGGCATCCACAAGGACGATCTTGACTTTTCGCTTGATGGCCATCAACTGAAGAAATTTGGCTCGCAAGGGCAGCAGAAGTCGTTTGTGGTTTCCATCCGTTTGGCTCAATTTGAGTTCAACTACCAAAAGATTGGCTATAAACCGATTTTACTGTTGGACGATATCTTTGACAAACTCGATGACCAGCGCGTCATGAAATTGGTTCGTTTGGTGGGCGATGACCATTTTGGGCAAGTGTTTATTACTGATACTCAGCAACAAAGAGTTGAACGGCTGTTTGAAAACACATGCATCAACCATAAGATTTTTGAAGTCGAAAGGGGCAAGGTGGCCGAGTTGGGAGGTGACAGATGATATACTACGATGTGAAACCGTTGGCTGAACTGATTAAGCAGTTCTATGAGATGCGTCGTGGAGCAGGTTATCTCGACGAGGTGAAGGTCATCAACTCGTGGAAGCAGGTGGTCGGGTCATTCATCGCTTCGCACACCATCGACTTGTACATTCGCAATGGTGTGCTTTTCGTTCGTGTGGATTCGGATGCGCTGCGTGTGGAGTTGAACTATTCTAAATCGTTGCTAATCAAAAATTTGAATTCCGTTGCTGGACGTGATGTCATTTCGGAAATCGTGTTGAATTAACGCCGGCAAATCTCCTTAAAGTCGCAATTTTTGCATTTTTGTGTGTCCTCGGTTTGGGTGAAAAGGATGTCTGGATTCGAGATTTCCTCAACGACTGCGCTGAGCATTTTCTCCATGTCGTCGATGAAGGTATTGTCTTCAAGGAATGGAACAATGGTGCCAGCTGGCTTTCGCGTTAGCTTTCTGAGAGGAAATTCCAGTTGGTTGCTGTATTTGAGCGCATGGATGCAACCTTGCACCTCGCCTGCTTGATGGCTTGGATTGTTTTTCAGAAACATGTACTGATATAGAAGCAGTTGCAAGGCTTTGGCAGGAATGCTTCTCAGATATTCAAGGTCATCTTGGCCTTCGAAACGATAGGGAAGAGTGACATCTCCACTTCCAACCTCCCCAGTCTTGTAGTCGATGACGCGCAACGTTCCATCAAAACGGTCAATGCGGTCGGCATTGCCTTTAAAGGCATAGGAACCGTTGGATGTGTCGCACTTTGCATATAGTTCCGATTCTGTATCGATGATGGAAATCGTTTTACCGTCTTTTAGTTGCAAAGAAGTGTAGTTCAGGTAGTTCTCAAGTTGCTGATGGATGTTCAATTTGTTCAGGTAGTTGTAGCCAATGTCGGTCATACCTCGCGGATTGCTTTCTTCGATGGCTTGGCTGAGGGCATTTTCTTTTTGTGATGAAATGAGCTTAAATTCTTCTTTATCAATAGGTTTTGCTTGTTTCTTGTAGCCTTCAAGAAGAATCTCAAGGGTCCGGTGAATGATGGTTCCCTTGGTGTTGGCCCCCATTTCTTCGTCAAAGCTGTTGTCGTTGATGCCCATGATGTATTTGAGGTAGAATTTCATCGGACAATCGATGTATGACGACAGTGAAGTAGGGGAGAGTCCTCGCTCTGTAAGAATGTGCTTGATTTTGTCCATAACGGGCTGCTTTTGGGCAGTGTTTGCAATGGCTGAAGTGGTTTCGCTGGTGTCGGTGGCAAAAGTTTCTTTTACGATTTTGATATTGCCATGTCTTGCCAATTCATGCTCGATTTGCAAGATGAAACGGCTTGGTTCGCCTCCTGAAGCAGATGCTAAATTGTTGTAATATAGATTGATGTCGCTTCCGTTTTGCAGAAGATGATAAAAATGGTAGGCAAACACGGCTTGCTTCTCGGTATAACCAGGAAGCCCGAAAACTCGTTTGATGAAGGATGGAATGAAGCTGGATTGCGATTTGTCGGTGGGCAAGATGCCTTCGTTGACGCTGAGCACATGAAGGTTGCTGAAATCGAGGTTTCGGGTTTCGAGCAATCCCATGATTTGCAGTCCATTAGTGCTGCTGCTGTTGAGTTTGATGGCTGCGCCTGACGAAAGGGTCCGATAGAGAATCTCTACGCTTTTAATGTCGTTGGCATAGTCGGGATGGCGCTCTACGACTTGCTTGATGCGGATTATCGTCTTGCCGATTTCGCTCACCTGATTGAGAAGGAAAACCATTTTCTTCGGCTCTTTTTTTGATTGTATCTTGTTGGCAATGAACGATAATAGTTGCAAGATGTTGTCGCAAAAACCGATTGCTTTCTGCTCGTTTTCTTGTTTCGTCTTAAGGATAAGATGGAGAAATGTCTTGATGTCGGGTGTGGTATCGAAACTTGCGAAGTCGCTGTCTTCAAAGATGAACTTGCCATTTTCACCAGCTTGTTTCTTCCAACGCTCGTAGGATTGTAACTCGTTGTTTGAGAATATGATCCTGACCAATTCGAGGTCCATGATGCGGAAAATGTGCCAAATGTACCAGCCTTCGATTGCCTGTTCCTCGCCTTTGATGGTGATTTTACGTTTGATTTTGTTCCAACGTTGGATGGAAAAATACTCTTTAATGAGTTGGTTGACAGTGGTTTTGTTGATAGGATAGCCCATTGAGACTTTGAAGTCGCCGAAAGCATCGGTGCAGGGAATGGAGTTCAGCACGGGAATCAGCAATTTCTCGTCGGCGAGGATGATGGCGGCGTTGCTGTCGTTGTTGGCTTGTAACTTGGCTTGCAAGGCTTTGGCTTGCAGCGTGTTGCCACTTGCGCTGATGATGTGAATGTGTTTTTCTTCGGTGAGCAGACGGTTGCTGACACTGTTTTCCATCCATTTTGGGTGGGTCAGTCGGTAACGCCGTGCAAAAAGTCCCGCTTCGTTGTTGGTGTCGTCAATATAATAGGAATCGTAGTCGAAGATGACTTCTGCCAAACCGTTTTTCACCAGCTTGTCGATGATGGCGTCTTCGGTTTTCGTAAGCGCGTTGAAACCTGCAAAGATGATTTTCCTTTCGCCGATGGCTTGGCAGAGGCTATTGTCGTCAAGATGAGCCAAATGTTTGGTTATCATGCCATAATAGCCTTTTCCTTGTTGCTCTAAACGCTCGCGCAAACGTGTATAATAAACGTAAAGCGAATTGAAGAAATCGAGATACTTGCGCTCTTTTTCCTTGCTTTTCTCTTCGTCGAAGTCCCAGATTTCGAGTTTCTTGTTGTCGAGGACATAGTTGAAGAGTTGCTTGGCATCCACATCATATTGGTCGATTTCGTCGAAGTCTTTGGCCATTTGTGCGGCTTGGCTGCCGAAAGTTTTAAGGTCGGAATCGCTGTTGGGACGCAGTTCTGCATCAATGTCGATAAGTTCGAAAAGCATGTCGATGTTGTCAACCAGAAGCTTGCCGCTCCATTGGGTCATGGCTTCTTGGATGGAGAGCATCTGCGGCAGCCAAATGGTTGTCGCGTTGTCTTTTTGGAACTCTGATCGTAGGTAGAAAGCTGCTCGTTTGTTGGGAAAGACAACGGTAAGTTCTTGTTTCTGAAGGTCGTAATGCTCTTTGATGTGTTGAGCGATACGCTGGGTGAAGGTCTCTTTCATTTGATTATATTTAGTTGTTCTTCAATGCTTTGTAATTGTTCGGCTTTGCCTAAGTCGAACCAAAATCCTGGATTGATGGGATGGCTGATGATGCGTTTCTGTTGAGCGAGTTCCAGATAAAGGTCGATGACGCTCGCCGGTCTTTCTTCGAAATTTGCAAAAAGGTCGCTGCGGAAGACGTGCATCCCGCTGAAGGCCATTTCTTGGTAGCCGTCGTGGACTTCATTTACCCATTTGTAGCGTTCTTCGGCTTTGTTTTTCCATCCGATGAGTTGATGGTTTTGGTCGAAAAGGAGCTTGCGCGAGGTCTCCCGATTTTGTGTCAGAAGCCATGCATCGTCTTTTGAATCAATGAATTGCTGACTTATCTCCTTGAGGTTTACATTGCTGATAATGTCAACATTGTGGACAAAGACGACTTCCGAGTCTTGAAAAAGGGAAGAGGCTTTCACAATGCCACCGCCGGTGTCCATCAGCAGGTCCCGCTCGTCGGAGATGCGGATTTCAGCGTCGAAGGCATGGCTGTTGACGAAGTCGATAATCTGTTGACCGAAGTGGTGCACGTTGATAACGATATGGTGAAAACCATTGGAAATCAGTGCCTCAATAGTGTGTTGCAGCAATGGTTTTCCGTTGATTTCGACCAAGGCTTTGGGTTTGTCGTGGGTGAGTTCCTTGAGACGGGTGCCCAAACCTGCTGCCAGAATCATGGCGGTGGTGTAGTGTTTGGTCATAGGCCGCTTTCCTCCTCGAATTTTTGTTCTATGTGGTTCAGTTTCAAGTGAATGTCTGGATATTCGTCTTTTAGCCAGTCGTAGATGCTTTGGGCAAAGAACACGGAACGGTGCTGTCCGCCAGTGCAGCCGAACGAAATCATAAGGTTGGAAAAATGACGTTCGCAATAGTTTTCTACACTTTGTGCGACGATGCCTTTTACGTGGTCGAGGAAGATGTGGGTCTGAGGCTTGGCATTCAGATAATCGGCGACTTCCCAGTCGCGGCCAGTCTTGGTCTTGAACTCGGGTTCGCGTCCAGGGTTGGGAAGGGCGCGGCAGTCGAATACGAATCCGCCTCCGTTGCCGCTAAGGTCGTCGGGATAACCTTTCTTGAACGAGAAGCTGTTGATGGTAACTGTCAGTTTTCCAATATCTTGCTTCCCGTCAACGTGGTATTTCGCATTCAGCATTGACAACTGGTTGAGCACCGATTGTAGTTCGGGATAGCCGTCTAAAGGATGTTTCAAAGCATGTGTTTCTATCTCATTTAGGGCAAATGGTATGCTTTCCATGAAATGGGCCTTTTTCTGTATCAGACCTCTAAATCCGTATGCGCCAAGCACTTGCATCAGGCGAAGATAGACGAAATAGGGTAGGAATATGTCGAATCCGACTTCTTCGGGACTGATGTGGCGTGCCAGTTCGGTTTTGTAGTAGTCGATGAGCTGGTCGCGTATGTCTTGTGGCATCTGTGCCTTCACCTGGTAGAGAAGCGAGACTACATCGTAAGGCAATGGCCCTTTTCGTCCGCCTTGAAAATCAATGAAATATGGTTTGCCATCCTTGAGTATGATGTTGCGCGACTGGAAATCGCGATACATGAAGAAGTCGTTTGGGGCTTGGCTGACGAAATCGGCGAAGGCTTCGAAATCGTGGTTCAGACGGGTTTCGCTGAAGACGATTTCTTGGTGTGGCTTCACGAAATAATACTTGAAATAGTTCAGGTCGTCGATGATGGCTTGGCGGTCGAAACAGGATGATGGGTAGGCTTTGGTGTAGTCTAATCCTTGATGCCCAGTGCATTGAAATTCGACTAACTGCTTGAGTGTCATCTTGAAAAGGCGAATAAGTTCTTCATCGTATCCTTTGCCTCTCAGGGCATTCTGCACATGATTGAAAAGGTTGTCGTCGCCAAAGTCGTTTTGGATGTAGCAGCAACGGTCATCGCTAACGGCAAGCACTTCGGGCACATTGAGGTGCTTTTCGGCAAAGTGCCAGCTGAAACTGATGAAAGCTTCATTTTCTTCAATATTGGTGCTGTAAGTGCCTATCAAACTGCCTGTTTCGGTGACGATGCGATAATATTTCCTCGATGAGCCTGACTCGGCAATGGGGAGGATGTCGGTGACGATATAGCCCGATGACTTCGCAAGTTGCACTAAAGCTTCTTGAATTTCGATTGTCTGCATTGCGTTTCGTTTTGCGCAAAAATACAAAATATGGGTGAAAAATTGAGAATGCTTTAATTTTAATTTTATCTTTGCAAACGAAATTTTGGTTCTAGTGGCAAAGTAGGTTCTCCGTTGGGGCCAAAATGTTTATAATCAGTTCACGAACCTACCGAAAAGTTGTGCCCGACACGTATCAGGGGTTATTACAATGGAAGAAAACTTTCCAATTGCTGATAAAAGGAGCAATTCAGCAGGAACTGCAGGTTTTGTCTTGTCGCTTATCGGATTGATTTTGTGCTGGGTACCTATCTTGAACTTGATTTTGTTTATTCTCGGTTTTATTTTTTCAATCGTGGGTCTTTGCAAGAAGAATGCGCAGAAAGGTTTGGCTATTGCAGGTTTGATTTTAGCCATCATTAGTGCAGTACTTATTGTGATTCTGACAGCGGTTGTAGGTTTGGCATTATTGGAACTGTAAAGTTCTTTCTTCTATGTGATTAGGGAATTTGAAAGCCCTAATAGTCCTGTCGTTCGGCTGAATGATAGATTTTGTATTTAATTTATTGAATATGAATTTGATAAAGAAAATATTGGATGGCTTTCGCCATAATTATTATGAGTTGGCCAAATGGTTGGCTTTCGTGTTGGCTACGATAATTGTGTTTGCTCTCATGCCTCGCGAGGGCAAGTTTAAGTATGAATATTTCATGTCGAAACCTTGGCAGCACGAAACGCTGTATGCACCTTTTGATTTCCCGATTTACAAAAGCAATGAGGTCTATCTTGCTGAGTGTGAGAATGCTGCAAAGTCTGTGGCTCCGATTTTCAGTTTCGACGAGTCGGAGATTTTTGCGACAGGCAATGTGTTGGTTTCCAATTTTGAATCGCAGTGGGATGATAAACAGGATTTCGATAAGGATCAAACCTTGCAGTGTTTGCTGAAAGTATTTGACTCGATTGAAAGTCAGGGAATTGTGGCATACGATAAGGCTGTAGAAGAGTTGACCGCTGAGAATCCCGTGCTTGTCATCAGAAACAACAAGCTGCGCAAGGTGAGATATGGCGATTTCTATAACTTGAATTCAGCTATGGAAGCTGCTGAAGGAATGATCGGAACAGCTGCTGACGATGTGGATGTCGAAATGGTCAATTCGCTGTTGAAGAGCGCTTTGCGTCAGAGCGTCTTTTATGATGCTGCGCTAACGCAAAAGGAACGTGAAAAGGCAATTGAGGCGGTGATGCCGACGAGTGGCATGGTGCAGCGCGACGAGCTTATCATCTCGGAAGGCGAGGTGGTGAATGAACGTAACTTCGCCATCCTCAATTCGTTGCAGCGCGAATATGCGCAACATTCCTTCTCTCAGAAAGATTCCGTTTTGATGTGGGTGAGCCAACTGTTTTTCGTGGCATTGCTATTCTTCATGATGGGTATCTACATCAAGAAAATGCACAAGAAAGTGTTTGCCGAATTGCGCAATATCAATGTGTTGCTTTTCCTCGTGATTCTGGTGGTGGTTCCTTGCTATCTGGTCGTGAAGCTGAATCCGGCGTTCATCTTAATCGTTCCGGTGAGTGTTTTAACGGTTTTGGTGGGCTCGTTTTTCAGTTTGCCTTTGGCCTTTGGGGTCCAAGTCTTCGCCATCATGCTGATTTCGATAGTGGTTCCAAATCCTTTCCAATACATTTTCATGCAGTTGGTCGTCACGTTGGTGACGATTTTCAGTATGTCGGATCATCTATCGCGCCGAAAGTTCTTCCAAACCGCTATTCTGGTTTTCGTAAGCTATATCGTTGTCTATATTGCATTTACCATGCTGACAGCATCCGAAATCAACTGGTTCAATGTGGCGTTGCTGGCTCTGAATGCGCTATTCACCATGTTGGCCCAGCCTGTCATCATCGCGTTCGAGAAACTCTTTGGCTTCACCACTTCGCTGACGCTGATGGAACTTTGCAACACCAACAATCCGTTGTTGCGTCGCTTGTCGAACGAAGCTCCAGGCACGTTCCAGCATTCTACTCAGGTGGCCAACCTCGCGGAAGAGGTGCTTATCGCCATAGGTGGCGACTCGATTTTGGCTCGTACGGGTGCCATGTATCACGATGTCGGTAAACTTATAAATCCAATGTACTTTACTGAAAACCAACATGGAGCGTATAGCCCGCACGATGACCTTTCGAATGTCGAGAGTGCCCAAATCATCATCTCGCATGTCACCGACGGCATCGAATTGGCGCGCAAGGCACAACTGCCCGAACAAATCATCGATTTCATCCGCACTCACCACGGAACGCGACAAACCGACTTTTTCCTCGGAAAGGAGAGAAAACTTCGACCGGAAGAGGAAATCGATCTTGCCGATTTCACCTATCATGGTCCAGAGCCTTTCTCACGTGAGACTGCCGTGCTTATGATTTGCGATTCGGTTGAAGCCGCTTCGCACAGCCTAAAAGAACCTGATGAATTGAAAATCAATACTTTGGTTGATAATATCATCAACAAGCAGATTGAAGCGGGTCAGTTCAAGAATACCGACCTCACTTTGCGAGATTTCGAAATCATCCGCAATGTCCTAAAGAAAAAAATCCAGAATATCTATCACGTCAGGATTGCTTATCCTGATAAATAATAACCTGTAATGAAATGATTATGAGAAAACTAGTGAAAAGTATTTTGTTCATTGTAGCGACTGTAGCAATGACTTCATGCAATGGCATCGTTGGCTATGCAAAACAAATGATGAAGATTGACAGCGGACAACGCTCATACAACTTTAATAAGGAAGTGGATAATGACACGATTTATTTTGTCATCAATAAGCAAAACCAAATGTTGATGAAAGCTACAGTCAATGGGGTTGAGGATACTGTGCTTTACGATTCAGGTTGTGGCTCTCCTGCAATTCAGTTTTACACCAAAGAGTCTCAACCCCAAGGGATGAAGTTCTATCGGATTCCTCTCATGGGTGCTGACAAGAAGACAAAGGTAAACATGTCGCCTATACCAGTGCATATCGAAACACCTATGTGTGTGGTTGACCATTACGGCAATGCCATGCTTATCGAACAGGCCCATTCATGTGATAACGAGCCGTCTGTTTCTGAACATACCATTTTGGGTTATCCAGGGCTTGACTATGTGCCTTTTTCCATAGATTTTACCAATAACCGAATATATTACATTCAGGACATGTCGGTGATTGACACTTTAGAATACATTCCTGTGAAGTGCAAGTTAGACAATGTGTTGAATATCTTGTTCATTTATCCTATAATTAATGGTGTTGAATACGAATGTGTTTTTGATACAGGAAATGGTGGCGGAATTCTTATTAAAGATGAACAAAGAATTGAAAATCATGCTGAAACTGACTTGTTGTATGAAGGTTCATACGGCATTGCAGTTGGAGGAATCACCGAGAAGCAGCATTTTGTGGTGGCACCTGAGAATACGGTTGAATTCGCAGGACGTGAGGAAACGGTTCCGGTGATGTATCTTGGTGATAATCTTGCCTTCAATAATGTTGGTATTCAGTATATTAAAAGGTTTGATTGGGTTATTGGACGTCAGGCTTATTTTGACGAGAACCATGTGATAACTGAGCAAACTTATAAATTGTATGCAAAGCCACATGTTTCCGACACGATTATTTATCCCACACGAAATTATGCATTGACAACGTCTGATGGCACATTGAAAATCACAACTCGCTTGCTGGATGGGCATGAACGTTTCGAGGTGGGCGACCAAATCGTTTCCGTCGATGGCGAGAACATAACGGAAGAGAACATTTGCTATTATTACGAACTGCTGACCGAAACCAAGGATTGGTCAGGTTTCGACATAAAAGTGAAGTGAAAACCTCGTCATTGAGGGAAAACTACATTTTCTGCAAAGCGTTTATATAATCCATCGCTTCAGGACCTTCGTTGAAGATGAGGTCCAAAACGCTGAGGTCGGGAGCAAAGGGAAATTTGTTCTCAAAGACCTGATAATAAGATTTTTGTATCGTTGCTTGTGGGGTCGCTGAGTTAAAAGATGTAGATTGAGGGGTCGCTGAGCGGAGCCGAAGCGTCCCCGTCTCCTCGGGCACTGAGCGGAGTCGAAGCGCCCCATCACCTACCTTCATCATATAAGATTCCGGATTCCACTTCACGAAAACATTTCGGAAATCTTTCTCGGCTTCCTTGACGTAGTCGCTCGTATAGGAAATTTCTTTTTTCACTTTCAGCATCTTGAGAATGGCTTTCAAGGCGGCATCGTTCAGGTCGATGAGCTTTTCGAAATGTTGTTCGAAGATAGGGGAGAGGTAGCTGTAATAATGCTCAAAATAAGGCGACGACATGTAGGCCGATTCCAAGCAACGCCGATGAATCTGCTGCCAAGGTTCCACCGTGCTGATGACCATGTCTTTGGTCATGGTGTGGTTGCCGTTGACTTGTTTCACGGGCACGCTGAGCATCTGCACGCCATTGGCCGTCATCACATGGCAACGGTTGCGATAAGTTTGCTTGTGGTAGGTGTCGAAAATCTCGATTACGGGCGCATCGTCAGCAAGTAGTTGAGCCACATAGCTGATGCAAGGGAAATAGGCTGTTGGAAAGATTGCCATTATTTAAGCAACTCTTTTTCAATGATTTGCTTGTATTGCTCTTCTTGCAGAGCACCAGTCTGAGCCATGGGTTTGCCTTTCACGGGAATGAAGAGCACCATCGGGATGCTACGCACGCCAAAGACCGAAGCGAGTTGTTTCTCGTTGTCAACATTGACTTTGTAAACCAGTAACTTGCCTTCATATTCCTTGGCCATCTTTTCCATGATTGGACCGACGCGGCGGCATGGTCCGCACCAATCGGCGTAGAAGTCGATGACGGCGGGCAATTTCCCTTTATATGTAAAGGCGTCGGTGTTTTTCTCAAAATCCCAAATGGTCTTGATGAACTCGCTGTAAGTCAGTTGCTTGACGGCAGATTCTGATTTCTTTTCTTCTTGAGCGAAGCTGGCAGCTCCAAAAAGGATGCACAAGGCGATTGTGAACAGTGCTTTCTTCATTTTTTGTCGTTTAAGATTTGCAAAGGTAATATTTTTTTGAATAAAGTTAGGCAGTGGGGTTTATTTTGTATTTTTGCCCAATTAAGTCAAAATGTCCCCAAGTCAATGCTTCGACTCCGCTCAGCATCCCACAAAGTCAAAATGCCCCCAAGTCAAAATAGTCCCAATGCCCCAAGTCGATGCTTCGACTCCCCTTCGACTTGCTTCGGCTCCGCTCAGCAGCCACCGCTCAGGGAGCAGCTCAGCATCCCACAAAGTTCCAAAGTCCCCAAGTCAAATTGTCTAATTGTCCCTAAGTCAAAATAGTCCCTAAGTCCAATACTCAAACTGAAACACATAAAACAATCATGATACTTATCAATATCAAGGAACTCGTCGGTATAGAAGAACAAGGCCGACTGATGAAAAAAGGTGCCGAAATGGCCGAAACGGGTCGCATCAAAGATGCTTTCGTATGTATTAAAGGTGACAAGATAGTGGATTACGGTCCGATGCAATCGTTGAAACCCGAACAGCTGCAAGTTGAAAATGAAGTGCTTGACATGTCGGGTCGTGTGGTGATGCCTGCATTTTGCGACTCGCACACGCATCTGGTCTATGCCAACTCTCGTGAGTTGGAGTTTGTCGATAAAATCCGCGGCTTGAGTTATGAGGAAATAGCCAAGCGTGGTGGTGGCATCCTCAATTCGGCCAAGGCAACGGCTGCTGCTTCTGAAGACGAACTCTACGACATGGCTGCAGAACGCCTCAACGAGGTGATGCGCATGGGTACGGGTGCCATCGAAATCAAGAGCGGCTATGGCCTGACCACCGAGAGCGAACTGAAACTGTTGCGCGTCATTCGCCGACTGAAGGAAAACTCGCCCGTGCTTATCAAGTCGAATTTCCTTGGCGCACACGGCATCCCGATGGAATATCGCGGTCATCAGGAAGATTATGTCGATTTGGTCATCAACGAGATGATTCCGCTTGTAGCTTCGGAAGACTTGGCCGATTTCATCGACGTGTTCTGCGACAAGGGATTCTTCACATGCGAAGATACCGAGCGCATCCTCATGGCGGGCATTAAATACGGTATGCGTCCGAAGATTCATGCCAACGAAATGGCCATTTCGTGTGGTGTGCAGGTGGGCGTGAAATATGGCGCCATCTCCGTTGACCATCTGGAACAGATTGGTAAAGAGGAGATTGAATGCCTGAAAGATACTGAAACGATGCCAACCATTTTGCCAGGCTGCGCTTTCTTCTTGAATCTTCCGCTTTCGCCAGCGCGCGAGATGATTAGTGCTGGATTACCAGTGGCCATGGCTTCCGATTTCAACCCGGGCACATCGCCTTCGGGCAATATGCAGTTCATCCTTTCGATGGCTTGCATCCGCTATCGTCTCACTCCCGAAGAAGCGCTCAATGCCACCACCTTGAATACGGCCTACGCCATGGGCGTGAGCGACGAAGTGGGAAGCATCACGCGTGGCAAGCGGGCTAACCTCATCGTCACGCAGCCGATGACGCAACTCGAATTCATGCCGTATTATTATGGTACCAATAAGGTCGAGAAAATGATTTTGAATGGTAAAATAGTGTAAAATAAATAGTTATGATAAAAAGACGGTTCTGACAAATGCTGATTTGCGGGGCAACCTTAACATTTGTCATGCCTCATTGGAAATGTGCAACGAGGGTTCCCCTCGTCCTAAATCTTTTTCTTGAGGAATCTAATTGCCGCATACGCCAAAGGCGTTCCGCCCAAGGCTTCAATGAGCAGTTTGGCAACGATTTGGATGCCAATCATGGTGAAGATATCGCGAGTCGGCACTGTGCCGATGAAAGCGATGCAGACAAACAGCGTGGTGTCGACGATGTAGCCAAACACCGATGAGCCGATGGTGCGTACCCAAAGCAGCCTTTCGCCCGTCTTTTCCTTGATTTTCACCATCGTCCATGCGTTGATGAGCTCGCCGCAGAGGAAAGCCACGAGCGAAGCCAGCATGATGCGTGGCACGAAACCGAATACTTGCCGGTAGGCCGCCGCCATACTTTCCGTTTCGGCAGGGTAGGGCAGGCTGATGCCAATCCAGGCAAACAGCGTGAAAATGATTTGACAAATCAAGGTGAGCCAGATGACGCGCTTCGCCGTCCTGAAGCCCCAAATCTCGGTCAGCACGTCGCCCAACATGTAGGTGATGGGGAAAATGATGGTTCCCGCATCGAAAATGGTGACATTCCCGACTTTGATGAGTTTGACCGCCATCACGTTGGCCGTCAGGTAGCAAGCGATGATTAAACCGACAATAATGACTAAAGGAGGCAAAAGTCTCTCGTCAGAGACAGCTCGGTTTTTTGAAGGGTTTTCCGATACCTTATTCATATAATGATGTTTTGATTCCGCAAAAATACAGATTTTTTCATCATTACGAAAAAATGATTATTTTAGCAGCCGATATGACACAGGCTCAAATCTTTGCGGTCAGCCGCCATCGTCTTACGACCGATGGAGAGGGCGTTACCACTTTGGTGACGTTCAATGGCTGCCCTTTGCGTTGCAAATATTGCCTCAACAAGACTTCGTGGGATGCTGCGAAAGGAAGGCTTTACACTCCCAAGGAACTTTATGAAGAGGTGAAAATCGACCAGCTTTATTTCCTTGCCACGAAAGGCGGCGTCACCTTCGGCGGCGGCGAGCCTCTGCTACAGGTGGATTTCATTAGGGAATTTCGTGCCTTGTGCGGACCGCAATGGAGCATCGTGGTGGAGACCAGCCTCAATGTGCCCGAAGAAAGCGTGATGAAGGTTGATGAAGTGGTTAATGGCTATATCGTTGACATAAAGGATATGAATGCTGATATCTATCAGACCTATACGGGAAAAGATAACGCTTTGACACTGAAAAATTTGGAGTGGTTGTTGCAACGTCGTGAGGCGCGAAATGTAGTGGTTCGTGTGCCACACATCCCGAATTTCAATACTGATGCCGATGTACAGCAAAGCATTGCAACCTTGAAATCGATGGGCGTGACTGAAATTGACGAGTTTAACTATATAATAAGGTAAGCATTATGCCAAGAGGAAAACAAACTTGCAAGATCCTAAAGGAAATCCGCAAGCAGATTGCTGCGGAAAATGACATTGAATTGGTCATCAGTGAATGTACCTATCAAGGCGATTGTTTGGGCACTTGCCCGAAATGCGAAGCTGAAGTGCGCTATTTGGAGCGCGAACTGGAAAAACGACAGCGTTTAGGGAAAGTTGTTTCGGTGGCGAGTGTTTCCGTCAGTTTGTTAGTAGGGACGAATGCTTGTTCTGTCCAGTCGGAAGTAACTAGTGCAGAAAAGAATAAAGTTGAATCATCGGTAATCTTGGAAGGATACCCGATTCCTTTGATTGAAAATCCTACAATGTTAAACTCTGATTTGATATTGTCGGAAGAAATCCCTCTGATTTTGCCTCGAAAGCCGACGGAAATAGATGAAGAAAAAGAAACAATCCTTGGATATTCGGTCGATCAGCTGCCGCAGTTTCCGGGAGGCGACACTGAGTTGTTGAACTATGTCAATGAATATGTGAGAAACAATTATCCTTGGCCGGCAGGACCGTATGGTGTTGAAGGCAATGTGTTTGTGTCTTTTACCATTGAGGCCGATGGTTCCTTGAGTAATATTAAGGTGCTGAAAGGATTAGGTTTTGGCTGCGATGAGGTGGCTTTGGAACTGGTGAAAGCCATGCCGAAATGGAAACCAGCGATGAACCGTGGTAAGGCCGTCATCTATCCGCAATATGCACTTCCTGTTCGATTTGAATTGCCGAAAGAAGGAAGAGAATTGGAATTGGTGACTTATGTGGAACGCCCGCCGGTTTTCCCTGATGGGGAAGAAAAACTCAAAGAATATTTGAAAGAGAATGTCGTTTATCCTCAAGAAGCGCGTGAGGCAGGCATTAAAGGTAAAGTGTTTGTGGCGTTTGTCGTGGAAACAGACGGAAAGTTATCAAATGTTTATGTGCTACGTGGTATTGGTGGTGGCTGCGATGAGGAAGCCGTGCGTGTGGTGCAATCGATGCCGAATTGGGAGCCTGCCACACAACGCGGAAAAACTGTAAGAATGATTTATATGTTACCAATTGCTTTTTCAGAAATAAAGACAGATAAATAAAACTATGCCAAGAGGAAAACAAACTTGCAAGATCCTAAAGGAAATCCGCAAGCAGATTGCAGCGGAAAACGACATTGAATTGGTCGTTAGTGAATGTACCTATCAAGGCGATTGCTTGGGCACTTGCCCAAAATGCGAAGCTGAAGTGCGCTATTTGGAGCGCGAACTTGAAAAACGACAAAGGCTTGGAAAGGCCGTTGCCATTGCTGGACTTTCGGTCGGCATGTTGGGCGCTTTGCCTGAAGCGATGGCGCAACAGCCTGATACAACAATGGCGATGAAAACAACCGATACAATAGAAAACGTACAAGACGAACCTTTAATGGGAATTGTTGAATCTATTGCGGCGTTTCCTGGTGGAGAAAGGAAACTGTTGCAATACATTGCGAACAATCTTGAATATCCGCAAGAAGCTATAGATGCAGGAATTGGGGGTAAGGTGTTTGTTAGGTTCTTCATTGAACCGGATGGTAGCGTCTCGGATGTTGAAGTGTTGCGTGGCATCGGCTATGGTTGTGATGAAGCAACGGTAAAACTATTTAAATCCATGCCCAAATGGGAACCCGCAAAGAGGCGCGGCGAGCCATATAGAATGGAATTTAGTATGCCAGTCAATTTTGATTTTTCAGACGTAAAGACAGATAAATAAAGCTATGCCAAGAGGAAAAAGAACTTGCAAGATCCTGAAAGAAATCCGCAAGCAGATTGCAGCGGAAAACGACATTGAATTGGTCATCAGTGAATGTACCTATCAAGGCGACTGCTTGGGCACATGCCCGAAATGCGAGGCCGAAGTGCGCTATTTGGAACGCGAACTTGAAAAACGGCAAAGGCTTGGAAAGGCCGTGATGATTTCGGGTATGGCACTGACTTCTATGCTCGGAATGTCGTCGTGCAGCAATAATGGAGCCTCTTCAAATAAGGATTTCGATTCTCAACCAACAGATAATATGGAAATTACGGATGATTCATCTGATATTATTGTCTCCGAGCGCCCTCTTGCTGGCGAATTGGTGGCTGATTCCGTCTCTTCTCTTCCTGCTTGTTCTGCGTCCAATTTTGAAATTCCAGCCGATGTGATAGATGTCTTGCCTGGTGACATAATAATGGAACCGCCGAAAAAGGTTTCAAAAAATGTCGAGGAAAAGGATTCTCTATTGATCCAAATGCAATCAGATCGCCAGAATATGATGAATGTAAATTCTGATGACGATGAAGACATGGAATATTATACGCCTGGTTATGTGGAAGGTGAAATTAATAATGATGTTTCGGATGTGTACCTGATTACTGAGCAAATGCCTGAATTTCCTGGAGGTGAGGAAAAAATGATTGAGTTTGTTCAGAAAAACCTTGTCTATCCGCAACATGCAAAAGACGCAGGTGTGGAAGGTCGTGTGTTTGTCTCTTTTATTGTTGAAACAGATGGCAGTGTGTCGGATGTGAAAGTTTTACACGGCATAGGCCATGGCTGTGATGAAGCAGCGGCTGAAGTTGTGCAGTCGATGCCGAAGTGGAAACCAGGCTTCCATAATGGCGAGGCTGTAAGGGTGCGTATATGCTTCCCGTTAGCTTTCAATTGAACAATCCCTCAAAGAATTGACGTTTTCTCATTCCGTCCCGAAAAAAGCATTACCTTTGCAGCCTATTTGTAAAGACGCGTCATGGCGCGTCTCTCTGAAGTCATCAATAATATAAATAACATACTATCAATGAAACAACTTATCGAATGTGTACCGAACATCAGCGAAGGTCGCGACAAGAACATCATCGACCAAGTGACCGCTGAAATCGAAAAAGTGGAAGGCGTCAAATTGCTTGATGTCGATCCAGGCATGACCACCAACCGCACCGTCATCACTTTTGTCGGTGAACCTGAACCTGTTTGCGAAGCCGCTTACCGCGTGGTGAAGAAGGCCGCCGAACTCATCGACATGAGCCAGCATCACGGCGCTCACCCACGTCAGGGTGCCACCGACGTGTGCCCTCTGATTCCGGTGTCGAACATCACGATGGAAGAAGTCGTTGCCTACGCTCACAAATTGGGCGAACGTCTTGGCAATGAATTGAATATCCCGATTTACTGCTACGAAGACGCAGCTTTCCGTCCTGAACGCCGCAACTTGGCTTATTGCCGCACGGGTGAATACGAATCGCTGTCGTCGCGCCTCGGCTCTGAACAGTGGAAGCCTGATTTTGGTCCTAACGAATGGAACGAACACGTGGCTCACACTGGCGCAACGCAAGTCGGTGCCCGCGATTTCTTAGTTGCCATTAACTATAACCTGAATACCACCAGCACACGTCGTGCCAATGCCATCGCCTTCGATGTCCGCGAAAAGGGCCGTCCGAAGCGTATGGGTGATAAGGTGACCGACAAACCTATGAAGGACGAAAACGGCAATACCATCATGATTCCTGGCACTTTGAAATGCACCAAGGCAATCGGTTGGTTCATTGAAGATTATGGCATCGCTCAGGTCTCCATGAATATCACCAATATTAGTGTTTCACCGGTTCATGTCTGCTTCGAGGAAGTCTGCGCTAAGGCTGCCGCCCGTGGTGTGCGTGTCACAGGCTGCGAAATCGTCGGTTTGATTCCTAAGAAAGTGCTGATGGATGCCGGTCGTTTCTATCTCGCCAAACAACAGCGTTCACTCGGTATCAGCGAAGAGGAAATCATGAAGATAGCCATCAAGTCGATGGGCCTCGACGACCTGAAACCTTTCGATCCAAAGGAAAAAGTGATTGAATATCTGATTGAAGACCACACGCAGAAGAAACTCGTTGATATGACTTGCACTGGTTTTGCCAACGAAACGGCAAGCGAAAGTCCGGCTCCAGGTGGCGGTTCCATTTCCGCTTACATGGGCGCTCTCGGCGCATCGCTCGCTACCATGGTGGCCAACCTTTCGTCACACAAACCAGGTTGGGACGAGCGTTGGGAAGAATTTTCGGAATGGGCTGTTAAAGGTCAGGCTGTCAAGGATGAACTGCTTGATTTGGTTGATGAAGACACCAACGCTTTCAACACTATCATGGCTGCTTTCGGCCTGCCAAAGAAGACCGATGAGGAGAAGGCTGCTCGTTCAAAGGCTATCCAAGACGCTACCAAATATGCCACTGAGGTGCCTTTCCGTACCATGAAGGCTGCCTATAGTGCTTTCGAAGTGGTTCGCGCCATGGCTGAAATCGGCAATCCAAATTCCGTTTCCGATGCTGGTGTGGGTGCTTTGTGCGCTCGTAGTGCCGTGATGGGTGCTCACTTGAACGTGAAAATCAACGCTGCATCACTGAAAGATGAAGCCTTCAAGGCTCAGATTCTGAAAGAAGCTGCCGACATTGAAGCTGCTGCTATTAAGCAAGAAGCTGAAATACTGCAAATTGTGAATAAAGTCATTGAGGGAAAATAAATTTCGAGAAAACAATTGGTCGTAAAGAAAAAAACTGTACTTTTGCAGCCAAATTTGAAAGGAAGTTAAACAATGGCAAAGAAACAGAAAGACGCACGCGTTAAGGTCATTCTCGAATGCACCGAACACAAAGCCAGTGGCATGCCTGGCACTTCAAGGTATTTTACCATGAAGAACAAGAAGAACACTCCCGATCGTCTGGAGTTGATGAAGTATAACCCAATCCTTAAGAAAATGACTCTCCACAGAGAGATTAAATAATTTAGAGTTATGGCAAAAAAAGCTGTTGCTACCCTTCGTAGCTTAGATAAAACTTTTAGCAAGGTTATCAGAATGAAGCGTTCTGAAAAGACAGGTGCTTACTATTTCGAAGAGACCATAGTTCCTGCTGACAAAGTTCAGGAATTCCTCGCAAAGAGATAATTGTACCATCTTGCAATTCATTATAGCTTTTCCATAACTATTATGGAAGAGCTTTTTTGCGTTTATTAAAATTATAATAATGGGCTTATTCTCATTCCTTACCAAAAAGAAAGAACAGAAAGAAGACCTCGACAAAGGGTTGGAGAAAACTAAGACCAGCGTCTTCTCGAAAATCACCAAAGCCATCGTGGGCAAATCGACCGTCGATGACGAGGTGCTCGACAACCTTGAGGAAATCCTCATCACCTCTGATGTAGGCGTTGATACTACCTTGAAAATCATCGACCGCATCCAGGCTCGCGTCGCCCGTGACAAATATGTGGGTACCAGCGAGTTGAATAGCATCTTGAAAGAAGAAATCATGGCATTGCTGCAAGAAAACGATTGTGGCGATGGCACCACTTTCGAGATTCCCGCCGATAAGAAGCCTTATGTGATTATGGTGGTTGGCGTCAATGGTGTTGGAAAGACAACGACTATCGGTAAGTTGGCCTACAATTTCAAGAAGGCGGGCAAGAAAGTCGTTCTCGGCGCTTCCGATACTTTCCGCGCTGCCGCTGTCGAGCAGTTGCAGATTTGGGCCGAAAGGGTAGGTGTGCCGATTGTCCAGCAGGGCATGGGTGCCGATCCCGCTTCGGTGGCTTTCGATACGGTGAAGTCGGCAGTGGCTCAAGATGCTGACGTGGTCATCATCGACACGGCTGGCCGTTTGCATAACAAGGTGAACCTGATGCGCGAGCTGACCAAAATCAAGACCGTGATGCAAAAGGTAGTGCCTGATGCCCCGCACGAAATACTTCTTGTGCTGGATGCCTCGACTGGCCAAAACGCTATCGAACAGGCCAAACAGTTTACGGCAGCTACCGAAGTCAATGCCTTGGCTTTGACGAAGTTGGATGGTACCGCAAAAGGCGGTGTGGTTATCGGTATTTCCGACCAATTCAAGATTCCGGTAAAATATATCGGTGTCGGTGAAGGTATCGACCATCTCCAGATTTTTGACAGAAAAGCTTTTGTTGACAGTCTTTTCGAATGAGAAAACCTATTCTGAATATCATCACTCTCGGCTGCTCGAAAAACAAGGTCGATTCGGAACATTTGGCGGCTTTGCTGGAACATAAATACCTTATCCGTCACGACTCTGACCAGAAGGCCGATGTGGTTATCATCAATACTTGCGGTTTCATTGGCGATGCGCAAGAAGAATCCATTGATTGCATTCTTGAATATGCTGAACTTCGTAAGAAGAATAAAATCAGTAAATTGTATGTCGTTGGTTGCCTCTCGCAACGCTTCCGCAAGGAATTGCAAGAGGAAATCCAAGAGGTGGATGGCTTCTATGGTGTCGAAAGCGTGAACCTGATTGCCGCCGACATCTTGAAAGAAGAACTGCCTGCGGATTATTGTTCGCGTCGTGTACTTTCCACACCTAAGCATTATGCCTACCTGAAGATTTCGGAAGGCTGCAATCGCCGCTGCGCGTTTTGCGCCATTCCTCTTATTAGAGGCGGTCATGTGTCGGTTCCGATGGAAAACCTGCTTGAGGAAGCGAAACAATTGGCCAAGAAGGGTGTGAAAGAGCTGATTCTCATCGCTCAAGACTTGACCTATTATGGTATCGACTTGTATGGAAAGTCGCGCATTGTCGAGCTGGTGAACGAACTTTGCAAGATTGACGGTTTCGAGTGGATTCGCCTCCATTATGGCTATCCGTTGGGCTTCCCCGATGAGTTGCTCGACCTGATGCGTGAAAATCCGAAGATTTGCCATTACATCGACTTGCCTTTGCAGCACATCAGCTCGCATCTGCTGAGAGCCATGCGCCGCGGTGTTGACCGTAAGCAAACCATTGGTTTTGTGGAGAATGTGCGTAGACATGTGCCTGACATCGCTTTCCGGACTACCTTCATTGTTGGTTTCCCAGGTGAGACTGAAGACGACTTTGAAGAACTTTGTCAGTTCGTCAAAGACATGCGTTTCGAACGTGCGGGTGTTTTCGCATTCTCGCCAGAAGAAGGAACGCCGGCTTACGAGATGGAAGACGATGTGCCTGACGAAGTGAAACAAGAACGTGTGGATAGACTGATGGAGATTCAACAAAACATCTCTTTGGAAATCAATGGAATGCGGGTTGGAAAGGTCGAAAAGGTGTTGCTTGACCGTTTGGAAGGCGACTATTACGTTGGCCGTTCGCAATACGATTCGCCCGAAGTTGATGACGAAATCCTCATCCCCGCAGATGTTGACCTTGAAATCGGGCAGTTCTATCAAGTGAAAATCACACAGGCCGACTATTTCGACTGTTATGGAGAAATAATCTGAAAATAATTCAAGCCGCTTGCGAGAGCGGCTTTTTTTTTGCTAATTTTGGGGGCAAAATACTATGCCTATGAAACGCTTGCTTTCTTTGACTTTTTTCTTGCTGATGGTTTGTTCTATTCAGGCGCAATTGAATCTTCCACAATTGGGAAAATATGTTGTCGTAGGTCATAACTTAGTGGATGATTGCGATATAACGGCAATAAAAGAATCTTTTGAAACAGAGATTTATCGTACGATGTTTGACTCGGTGTCGAATACAGCTCTCATCACTCTGTGGAAACGACCAGGTGCTGGGATTGTGAAAAATAGTAATTATAATACTAAAGTCCTATATTATGACTTGAAAAACCAAAAGATTAAGTGGAAAAAGACTGTCAATTTGAATGATGATGAAATAGGAAAGATTGGCGAGTATATTTGCTTTGAAGACAACGAACACTTTTCTCTGCTCGATTCTGAAACTGGTAAGAATAAGTATAAATTGGGTAAGAATCTTCGTACATTGTTGTATAATTTCAAACAAGGCTGGATGCTTTGTGCCTCATACAATAGTCTTTTTGGGAAAAGCGGAAGTATTCAGAAGATTGACATGAATACGGGTGAGATAATATGGAATAAAGAAACGGATTTGGATTATGGTTTGTCATGGCTTGGGGTTATTAACGATTCCGTAGCATTGTTTGTGGGAGGAGGATTGCGTGGCGTCAATTTTAAATCTGGTTCGATTTGGGCATATACTGTTAATACCGATGATTCGCGTTATCTTAGTAGGAAAACTGAGTTTTATATTGGCGTATATTCCAACATTAAAATAGAAGACAGCACATCGCTTTATTTTGCTGGAAAAGATAAGGTTGCTAAGTTGAGTATAGATGGCTCTGTGATTTGGGAAAATGAATTGAATCCTAATGAAATGAGTAAATCATTTCTTGGAATTAATAGGAACTCCTTGCTTCTCGTGAATCGAGGATGCACTTATGGGTCGAATTATGTGGCTCCTATGGGGGCACCTTTCTTTGCAGTGTATGATAAATCTACAGGGGTGAAGAAATATCAGGTTGATTGTATTAAGTATTCTAATTATATCATTGACTTTTATGTTGAAGATGATTGTCTGCTCTTGCTTTTCCAGAACCGATTCTTTACGCAGGTTATTGGAAAGTTCCGAATTTCTGATGGAAAAATGTTAGCTTCTTATACGCCTACAGTCACTTCGTTGGATAAGAAGAGCCTCTATTATGGATTTGTTGGCTCTAAAGTGTATGCCAAACAAGATTCTGCATGGGTTAATCTAAATCAAAAGTATCCCAAAGATGTTTTCCTCGTCAATGAGTATGGTGTGCTCCAATTGGATCAGAAATTGCAAAAAAAACAATTTTTTGAAAAAAAAGACCTCTATGTTTATGAAAGAGAGTATGAAGGACTGCGCTTTTTCAAGCATGGAGATGAGACTGTTTTAGTTGATAGTTTGAATCGTGAAGTTGCCGTCATTGACTTTGATGAGATTTTTGTGACTGAATCTGAATTGTATTGTACAAAAGAAAATTCTTTGTATATCATAAATAAGTTCCAGATTCCATTTCTGAAAAAAGACGAACTTCAAATAAATGAGGTGCAAGAATCTGAATCGTCAAATTGAATGAATGATTTGGAGAATCGTGTAATTACAATAAAAAGAATAAATAATCCTATCGAACAATGAAAAAAGTACATTTTATCGCTATAGGCGGGAGCGCCATGCACAACCTCGCCATCGCCTTGCACCGCAAGGGTTATGAAGTAACTGGCTCTGACGACGAAATTTTCGAGCCTTCCAAGTCGCGCCTCGCCAACGAGGGCATCTTGCCTCCACAATGGGGTTGGTATCCCGAAAAACTCGATAACAGTTATGATGCAGTCATCCTCGGTATGCATGCCCGTATCGACAATCCCGAACTGGTCCGTGCGCAGGAACTGGGACTGAAAGTGTATTCTTATCCCGAATATCTCTATGAGCAGAGCAAGGACAAGACGCGCATCGTCATCGGCGGAAGCCATGGCAAGACTACTATCACTTCGATGATTTTGCATGTGCTGAAACAGGTCGGCATCGAGACCGATTTCATGGTGGGTGCACAGCTTGAAGGCTTTGACGTAATGGTGCGCCTCAGCGAAACGGCTAAATATATGGTCATGGAAGGCGATGAGTATCTGACTTCACCTATCGACCGCGTGCCAAAGTTCCATCACTATCATCCTAATATTGCGGTAATCAGCGGTATAGGTTGGGACCATGTGAATGTGTTTCCTACTTTCGACAACTATCTCGAACAGTTCAGAATCTTTGTCCGTACCATCGAGAAGGGTGGCTGCCTGATTTATGATGACACGGATGTGGAAGCTGAAAAGATTGCACAAACTGCAACATGCCGAACTTTTGGATATGGACCGCATCCATCAGAAACTGATGGCATGAAGACGCGCCTTGTTTTGGATGATGGAAGCAGGAGAGAAGTAGGGGTGTTCGGCAGCCATAATATGAAAAACATCAATGCGGCAAGACTGGTTTGCAAGCAGCTGGGTGTCACCGACGAGCAATTTTATGATGCCATCGGCAGTTTCAAAGGGGCGGCCCGCCGACTTGAACTCTTGTTTGAAAGTAATGGCAATTTCGTGTTCCGCGACTTTGCTCATGCACCTTCAAAACTTACGGCTACGGTGAAAGCACTCCGTGAGCAATATCCCGAAAAGTATCTCATCGCAGTCTTTGAATTGCACACTTATAGCAGCCTCAGCGAAGTTTTCATCGACCATTATCGTGATGCCTTGAAGCAGGCTGACCAAGCCATTGTGTTCTACGACCCACATGCTGTTGCCATCAAGAAACTGGAACTGATGCCTGACGAGCGTATCGTTGAAGGCTTCGGCCGCAGCGACTTGAAGGTGGTTCACAATAAGGCTGAATTGCTTGCCATCTTAAAGCAAGGCAGGAAAGAAAATGTGGTTGGCGCCATGATGAGTTCTGGCGACTTCAATGGCTTGACAACCGATGACTTAAGAGAGATTTGGGACTGAATGGCGTTATAATTTGAATTCGTCCTTGTCGATGGCTTTGTCGAAAACCTGATTCTCAAAACTGTAGAGATCGTGGTTGTCTTTGTAATCGATGAGAAGGATGCTCTTCAGGCGGAAGTTGTCTTTTCCGTATTTGAAGACAGTTTCCTTATATCCAATCCCAATTAATTTCTTCTTCTTTGTCGTGAGGGTGACGATGTAGTTTTGTGAATCTTGCGTAAGGGCAATGTTGTAATTGTTCTCTTCCGCCATGGCTCGGCATTGGCCGTTTATGGCATTAACCAACATCCGGCTGATGGGTTTAAGAAGTGGGTTGCGGTCGGTGCGGAAAGTGCCGTTGAAAACACCGAGTTTGATTCTCATCTTATTCCCCTTCATGACAATGTACTCTTCTTCGGAAAAATGTGCGTCAATGTGATTGCTGGCAAGGTATTTAAGATTGCCGACCTTTATCTCTTCTGGTTTGTTTGGACGTTTCATCGTGTTGCGGACGCGGCATTCCATGCTTTGGATAGACGAACTCGCTGTTTCAATTTGCTTGAAAATAAGGCTGTCTTGCTGGCCTTGAACATTGATGGTGCATAGCCATGCAATGAGGATAAATAATACTTTTTTCATGAATACGCTTGAAAATTTTGAGGAAAAATGTGGTTTTCCTGATTTGTCCGTAAAAACAACAGGTGACACTTATTAGAATGCCACCTGTATTTTTTTTGTCGATTGAAGCTGTTCCGTTTATTTGTCTAAACTCATTAGAAATTCTTCGTTGCTGACGGTCTTGGCTACACGGTCCTTCAGGAATTCCATAGCTTCGACAGGGGTCATGTCAGCAAAGTGAGTGCGCAGTGCCCAAACACGTGCCAAGGTACGTTCGTCAACCAGCAAGTCGTCGCGACGGGTGCCCGATGCCACAATGTCAATGGCTGGGAAGATACGCTTGTTCGACAAGCGACGGTCGAGTTGCAGTTCCATGTTGCCAGTGCCTTTGAATTCTTCGAAGATGACTTCGTCCATCTTTGAGCCTGTGTCGATAAGGGCAGTGGCGAGGATGGTGAGCGAACCACCGTTTTCGATCTTACGGGCTGCACCGAAGAAGCGCTTTGGCTTTTGCAATGCGTTGGCTTCTACACCACCGGTGAGCACCTTGCCAGAGGCAGGCGAAACGGTGTTGTAGGCGCGTGCCAAACGGGTGATGGAGTCGAGCAAGATGACGACGTCGTGGCCACATTCGGTCAGACGCTTGGCTTTTTCGAGAACGATGTTGGCAATCTGGACGTGCTTCGATGCAGGTTCGTCGAATGTGGAAGCGATGACTTCGGCATTCACGCTGCGTTGCATGTCGGTGACTTCTTCTGGACGTTCGTCGATGAGCAGAATGATAAGGTAAACTTCAGGGTGGTTGGCAGCGATAGCGTTGGCTACTTCCTTGAGCAATACGGTCTTACCTGTCTTTGGCTGTGCCACAATCAAACCGCGTTGACCTTTGCCGATAGGAGCGAACATGTCCATGATGCGGGTGGAGATGGTGCCGCCTTTATGTCCTGTAATCTTGAATTTCTCGTTAGGGAAGAGTGGTGTGAGATAGTCGAAACCGATGCGGTCGCGGACCTCTTCTGGACGACGGCCATTGATGTAATCGACTTTCACCAATGGGAAATACTTTTCGCCTGATTTTGGTGGACGGATGGTACCTAAGATAGTGTCGCCAGTCTTCAGGCCAAACAACTTGATCTGTGAAGGCGAGACGTAAATGTCGTCGGGTGAAGGCAAGTAGTTGTAGTCGGCTGAACGCAGGAAACCACATCCGTCGTTGGCGATTTCGAGAACGCCTTCGGCTTGCACGCTGCAGTCGAATTGGCTGAGCAGTTCATCGTTGGCATTTCTTTCGGGCTTGACCGATTTTTCTTGCTGTTGTGGCTGCTGTTCGATTTTCTCTTGTCTCTTTTCTCTGTTTTCGTGTTGGAAAGACTTTTGCGATTCTTGCTTTACGATATCTTCGTTTTCAGAAACGATTTCTTGTTTTGATGGGGCAGGAACTTGCATTTCTTTGGCAGGCTCGTCATTCATCTCTACGATTGTCGATTCCGCGGCTTCTTCTTCGGCTTTTGCCAATCGCTCGGCATGTTTGTGCTTTAGCTTGCGGTTTTCGTTCTTTATAGGCTCTTCAGTGCGTGGCTTTTCGGCTGCGTCTTGAGGTTCGGCAGAAACGATTGGCTCTTTTTCTGGAGCGGTCGTTTCTTCCTTTTTCTTGTTGTTTCTTGAATCGACAGGCTTATCTGATTTGGTGGAAAAGGCTTTTTCAGGAGCATCCTGCGCTTTCTCGTTCTGTGCGATGCGAGGTCTCTTCCCACGCTTTGCTTTTTGCTCGTCAGAATTTGGCAATGGCTCTGATTCAGCTGTTTCCGTTTCCTTCTCTACGGTTTCGATTTCTGTTGGTTGTGCTTCGGCTTTCTTGTTTTTGCGTTCTTGCTTGTTAGGCTTGTTGTCCTTTTGTGCCTTGTTTTTTTGTGGTTCTGAAGGTTTGTTGCTCTTTTGGGGTGTGGGATGGTCCGACTGATGGTCGATGATGGCGTAAATCAGGGTCGAACGGTCCATGCCTTCGTCGTCAATGCCCATTTCTATGGCAATGACTTTCAAGTCTTCTAATGACTTGTCGTTGAGTTCAAAGATGTTATACATAAAGATTGGATTTAAGAATTCCAGATTGGAACACAAATCGTAATACAATAATTTTCGTAGGAATGCTTTTTGTTTTAGTCACTTACGGCTTCGAAAAGCGCTGCAAAGGTAGATAAATTCCTTTAATCTGCAAGTTTTTTTCCTTAAAATTGTATCTTTGCAGCCGAAAAATACATTACAATTATGTCACAGAGATTACAATCAATTTTCTTTTTTGTTGCGGCAATCTTGTTCGCCTTGCTTTTCTTTTTGCCTTTGGCAGAATATTTAGGAGAAATCAACATTTTACGATTCAATGCATATGGTGTAGAATCGCTTTTGCCTGATGGAGTAGTGCCTTTCGGAAAATGGTACGCGTTGCCGGTCTTGGTGCTTACGGTCACGGCTTTGCTTTTGAGTGGCTATTTGGCTTTCAGTTTGCATAAAGCTATCAAAATCAGTGATTTTGTGACACTTCATCGTATTGCTCGTATCGACCTTGTTGTCATTGTAGCATGGATAGCTTTGGTCTTTACTTATTATATTCGTGCCGTGGGTATGTCAATCAATGTGACTCAACCGGAATATAAAATAGGTGCATTCTTGCCTTTGGCCGCCTTGATTTTCGTCTTGCTTGGCGCTACGGGATTGAGAAAAGACATCAAGAAAGTGCGCTCAACCGACCGACTCCGTTAACTTGACCGCGGCTTTTGAACTAAAAACGGAATGGCAAAATCGCTTGCCATTCCGTTTCTTTTTGTCCGCTCTGAACCACATCAAAACGTTCTGTTCCTGTCCATTTCAAAAATTTCCATGTCCTTGAAATTCTTGCCTTCAATGGTCAAGCGAATCATGGTGATCTTGCTGTGGAATCCGGTCTTTCCAGCTGCGCCCGGGTTGATATGGAGCAGTTTCAGTTTCTTGTCGTTCATCACCTTTAAGATGTGCGAGTGCCCGCAGATGTAAAGTTGCGGTTTCTTTTGCTCCAGAATGTATTTCACCTCGGGCATATATCTTCCTGGATAGCCGCCGATGTGGGTCATATAGACATCCACGTCTTCCACATGAAAGAATTGGTCCTCGGGATATTGCATGCGTACGATGTGGTCATCGGCATTGCCATAAACGGCGCGCAAAGGCTTGAAAGCTGCCAGCTGTTCGGCAGTTTCGATGTTGCCGATGTCGCCTGCATGCCAAATCTCATCCACATCTTTGAAGAAACTGAAAATCTGTGGGATAAGCGTGGCGTGAGTATCGGAGAGGATGCCAATCTTCATGGGAATAATGGATTTATTTCAGTTTGAACATGATGCCTAAGCTGAATATTTCCTTGAATTGCACTTTCGAGCCTTCGATGAGTGCTCCTTCTGGGGTATAGAATGGCACGTCGTAGTCGTAGATGAGGTGCGTGTTGAGGCTGCAGTTGAGCCATGAGTTGATCTTCATGACGAGTGCATTCTGCCAGTCAACGTCGATGCGCTCAGGATGGCTGAGGTAGTTGGAGAAGAGTTCCAGCTTGGTGTCGAAATCGATGTTGTTGGCCAAAGGATAGTTGAACTTAATGACGGCACGGGCACCAAATTCGTAGCGCACTCTCTTGCCTGGAATCCATTGCGTGCTGTCAGTTGGATTGAAGTAGCCAGGTTCGACTCCGAAAGCGCCGACTTCAGCGAGCAACGAGTCGTTTACGATGGTGACACGACCAGTCACAGGGGCGAAGTTGATGGAGAAGTGCTTGTTGGGCGTCCATTCGACACCAAGGCCTAAGGTGATGTAGGCAGGGGCAAGGAATTTGGAGATGGCGTGGGTGGAATCGACCGCGTAATCATAGCCTGGAGCGAATTGCGAACGGAAGGCCAGTTCCAAGCTGTAGTTAAGGTGCTCGGTGGCTTTCAGGCCAGCCAATGAGGTGAACTCAATCTTGTCGTCGGTCTTGATGGGCATTTTCTTGAAGTCGAAATAGCTGTAGCCCAATCCGAGTCTCAGTGAATTGTCCCACTTGAAATTGTCTTTGGCATAGTTGAGCTCGTAATTGAGCAGGCCTTGCCAAGCCAGAGCGGTTTGTCCGCCTGCCGACCAGTTGCTGAAAAAACTCTGCGAAACGTTGAGCCCGATGTCACCTTTGTGAGTCCAATAACAGGCGTCTTTCGTGGAGGCTTCTTGTGCGAAAGCCATGGTCGTTGCTGCGACCAGCATGATTGTAAAGAATGCTTTTTTCATATTGTAATAATTTGATTGATTGTCTTTTTAATAGCTGTTTCCGTCTTGGAAATTACGGTTCCCGATGCTGAAAGTGATGTCTTGCAAGCTGTGGCAACGTACGTATTTCCCGTTTTTTGTTCCCGGAATCCAGTGGGTTTCTTTGATGAGTCGAATGGCTTCGTTGTCGCATCCGCCACCTACCGAGTTGATAATGTTGATGTTTGAAACGTTTCCGTTGGTCTCGATGACGAATTCGATGCGTACGGTGCCTTGAATCTCACGTTCTTTGGCTTCCGTAGGGTATTTCATGTTGTTGTAGATGTATTGCGTCAGATTCGTTTCACTGGCAGAATTGAATCTCGGCGATTCTTCTAATTGCTGGTTTTCATAGATTGCATACGAACTGTCGGCTTCCATGGCGGCTTCGAATCCGTAGCGCTCGTGGCGTTTCCAATAGCGTTTGTAGCTTTTTGCCGAAAAATCGATGGTGTAGTCGTGGTCGCTTTCGATGGCGATGCCGTTGTGGGTGGCTGGCAGCCAAAGGATGGTTTTGGCAAGATGCATGGCTATAGGTGCTGCGGCCTCGCTGAAGGTGGATTTCACTGCGAATTGCGAAGCCTTGCCTTCTTTGTCGATGTGCATGGCTACGACGACCTTTCCGCTGTTGTCTTGTTCGAGGTCGGCGGTGGGGTAGATGAGGTTCTCCTGAATGTAGTCCTTGGTCGCATTTTTCCCCGAAACGGGTTGTGGGGCTATGGTTTGGGCTGCCGATGATAGCCCAATAAAGGCAAAAATGGCTGCTATTATGAGTTTTGTGTTTTTTAAGATGTTCATAATGAGTGTGTTGTTAATTTGACATTGCCTTGCTTTAAGCGTTTGCTAAAATATGGAAAATAATGTAATTTTGCACAAATTTTTCAAAATGGAAGACAACTACAAAAATAACATGATATTCGGCGTGCATCCAGTGTCGGAATTGATTCGCTCGCAGAAGGAAATCGAGAAAGTTTTCATCCAGGCTGGAACGCGTTCGCCTGAAATATCTGAGATTGCGAATTATTGCCGCGCTAACGAAATCCCGGTGCAATATGTGCCGATGGAGAAGATGAATCGCTTGACGCGCAAAAACCACCAAGGAGTAATCGCCTTCATCTGCCCGATTGAATATCAGCCTCTTGAGAAGGTCGTGCAGATGGTCTTCGAAGAGGGACGCGATCCTCTGTTCTTGATGCTCGACCGTGTTACCGATGTGCGTAACTTCGGAGCCATAGCCCGTACGGCCTACGCTGCTGGTGTCGATGCCATCGTGATTCCTTTTCGTGGTTCGGCTCTTATCAATGGCGATGCCATGAAGACTTCGGCAGGCGCGCTTTCGCTTATCAACGTGTGTCGTGTGGAGAACATGAAGGACGCCATGGATTTCCTGAAAGCCAGTGGTTTGCGCGTGGTTGGATTTACGGAGAAGGCTACCGAAAGTCTCTGGAAGGCTGACCTAACTGGACCACTTTGCATAATGATGGGGTCGGAAGAAGACGGCATCAGCCCTGCTTATATGAAACGTCTCGACCAACATCTGATGATCCCGATGCCTGGCGACATCGACTCGCTCAACGTGAGTGTGGCAACGGGTATCGTGTGCTTCGAGGTAGTTAGGCAAAAAGGATTGAACTGAGCGGGAAAGCATTAAAACAAAAAAGCCTGACTCATCGAGCCAGGCTTTTCTATTTGATATAAGGTGAATTACTTCATTTTTTCTTGCATGTTAGCAATGTTCTTGCTGACTTCGAAAGCTTCGCTGCTGCTCGGGTAGTCATTCTTTAAGGTCTGGTAAACATTGAGAGCCTTTGCATAGTCGTTGAGGATTTCGTAGGTCAGACCTTGCTTCATCAGGAACATTGGTGAGGTGAAGTCGTTAGCGTTTTTGGCAGCGGCCTTGCCATAATATGTGGCGGCGTTCTGAAGGTCGTTGAGCTCCATGTAGCAGTCGCCCATTGCACCGAGAGCCATGGCGCTGAGCACTTGGTCGTTGTTGTTGTACTTCTTCAGGTAGTTGAGGGCTTCTTCGTAGTTACCTAACTTCATGTAGCTGATGCCTGCATAGTAAGCTGCGAGTTTGCCAGTCTTTGTTGAACCGTAGTCGTCGATGATGTCCAAGAATCCGACATTGTTACCATCGCCATTGAGTGCGTTTTCGAATTGTTCGCTCTCAAAATATTGTTGTGCCTTGAAGATTTGTGCACTGGCATTTTCGTTGCGTTTCTTGTTGTATCTGCTGACGCCATAGATGCCAAAGGCAATGACTAATACTGCGATGAAAATGATCCACAAGGTCTTCTGATTGTTTTCAATCCAAAGTTCGGTTTTGCTTAAAGCTTCTTCTACGTTTTCGAGTCTTTCGTCTCCTTGATTTACATTCTGTTTTGTTGCCATATCAATTCAAAATTTTTCGAGTGGCAAAAGTACGATTTTTTATCATACAAAACTCAAAATTGTGCTTTTTTGGTCCCATAATTTTATTTTATGTTGTAATGACTTGATTGATATTGTATTATGTTGTAATTTTGCAGCCCAAAAAGAAAGAAATGATGACAACACGCGATAAAGCATACCTTGATTTTTTGACTCAATTCCTTACAGATGAGCGCAAACAGCGTTTTGATGAAGTGCTTCAATACCGCACGAAGCATCTTACTGTGGTGCTCGAAGATATTTTCCAAGCCCACAATGCTAGTGCCGTGATGCGCAGCTGTGAGTTGAGAGGCATCCAAGATGTCCATGTCATTGAGAACAACTACCAATATGATGTCAACCCTGATGTCGTGTTGGGAAGTACGAAATGGATTGATTTACATCATTATAACGAAAAGGAATTCAATACGCCGACGGTTTTCGACAAGCTTCATGCTGAAGGTTACAAGATTGTGGCAACTTGTCCGCATCGCGACGACTTCACTCCCGACACATTGCCGCTTGATGAGCCGATTGCCTTGGTGTTTGGTACCGAAAAGTTAGGTCTTTCAGATTATGCCGTTGAACATGCCGACATGCACGTCCGCATTCCAATGTTTGGATTTACAGAAAGTTACAATATCAGCGTTTCGGCTGCATTGTTGCTTTATTCGCTGACCAACCGGCTTCATGCTTCGGAAACCATCCCGTGGCATCTCAAAGAAGACGACCGTCAGCAGATTCTGTTGGAATGGACGCGACAATCCTTGGGACGCATCCGCCAATATGAGCGGAAGTTCGCGGAATTGCATCCTGAGTTTTCCAAGGAAGAAAACCGGTGATTTTCCTGGGCTAAAGTATTGATTCTTGGCGCAATTTTTGTAGCAAATAAGTTGTTAATCCTTAAACTTATTGCTATGAAAAAGATGCTTTTTATGCTGTTTTTACTAGGCTTTGCAGGCATTTCTGCTTTTGCCCAAAAGAATGTTGCCTTCAAGGTGGAAGGTTTGGTAGTCAACGGAAAAAACGAAAGTGTTGAAGGCGTTGGCGTTTACGATTCACAGAACAGGTTGCTTTCCATAACTGATGCAAACGGCATTTTCCGAGTCAATTTGCAATCGGCGGCAACGCTTGTGTTCTCGCATGTAGGTTACAATAGGGAAACTGTGCAAATGGACCGACAGCAGATGCAGGCCGATGAGAATGGGACTTACAAGACCATCGTCACCTTGAAAGAAAAAGTGGAATCGCTTCATGAGGTGACAGTTACGGCCAACGCGCCACAATTGGCTTACGACAATGAAATCGTTTGGGTGATTGACTATATAGTAGGAGCCGACGGCATTTATGCCATTACGAGTACGGGCACCAAGTCGAATTTGCTGCATCTGAGTTTCGAGCAGGACACCATTTCGCAATGCCCTTTGGCGCGGAAATACGAGGAACTGTATCGCGATGCGTTCGGCAATGTGCAGGTCTTGAGTGCCGACTCGATTTATCAGGTTTATTGCGACGGAAAGGATTTGCATCTGCTTTACGGAAACGGCATCGACAAATATAATAAGGTGTTGAAACCGATTGTGGCCGCGACCGATAGCGTCATTGTGCAGCAAAACTATCTGATGCTCGACCAATATCTTGTTTATGTCGTGGCAAACAAAAATACGAAAAAACAAGAGATTCTTCAAACTATTGAGAGCGAACAATTTGAAATGTTAATGAATTGGGAGTCAGATAATTCGCGTAAGGCGAAAGCATTGGAAGGTAGTTCGTTGGAAATGGGAATGGGTTCAAGATTGAAAGATGCTATTGCTGCCGAACAAAAGGCGATTAGGTCGGGTGTGGTTTATGCGAATTCTGGTGAGCGAATACCTTTTTACGAATATGCTGAAGTGATGGACCCGATTACCCAAGAAGAAAAAGCGAAGAGTTACGATTATCGCCGTGATCCAAGAATGCGCGTGATGCTTCCTGCGGTTTACAGCCCAGTTGTTTCAATCAATAACAGGCTTTATCTGTTTGATTTTGAGAATGATTATATGTATGCCTATAACAATTTAGGAGAATTTGTGTCGAAAAGCGTCATCGTCTTTCATAAGAAAACGGGTTATGCCAAAAACTTGGAATCCAATAATCCTTGGAATAAAAACGTCATTGTTGATGCCGCACAAGGCAAATGCTACGGACAATTTATCACAGATGGAATGGTGACGCTGAAAGAAATCAATCTGAAAAATGGTAATGTTGGCGAGTCTTACAAATTAGACCGGCATTATTTCCCGACAAAGATTCAGGTTTACGATGGCTACGTTTATTATCTCTTCTTGGATTCAAGAAAACAGAATGGCGACAAGAGAAGTCTTTATCGGTTGAAAATCAATTGAATATTAGATGTGCCTCAACAAATCCTGGAAAGTGATCTTGAACCATTCGGTGTAACATTCCGGATGCAGTCGGATGTCGTTTTCAAGGTCAGCAAGGTTCATGTATTTCCATGACGCGACTTCGTCTTTATTTATAATAGGTGTGTCGTCGCTGTGGCCGATGACGACATGGTCGAGTTCATGCTCGGTGAGACCTTGCCCGACAGGTGCCTGATAGATAAAGGTATAGGCCTCTTTCATGTCGCATTTCATGCCCATTTCTTCCATCAGCCTTCTGCTTGTGGCTTCTTCGATGGTTTCGTTTTCGCGTGGATGGCTGCAACAGGTGTTGGTCCAAAGGCCAGGGGAGTGGTATTTCGAGAAGGCGCGTTGCTGCATGAGCAGTTCGCCTTTGCTGTTGAAAACGAAAATGGAAAAAGCGCGATGGAGATGCGGCGTGATGTGCGCCTGCATCTTTTCCATCAGTCCGATGGGATTGTCATATTCGTCAACGAGGATTACTTGCTCCATGTTTGGATTGCTTTTGGATTAAACTACAGATTTTACAGATTTGTACAGATAAAATTTGGCCAGCTTCGCTGAAATTGTTACAGATTGTGGCTTAATGGTAAATAATTGGGAAATCTTTTAAAATAGAGACTATCTTCTCCGAAATTGAAAAGTATTCCCATCTTTAGGTTCGTCGCATGAAGGTAATTGATTATTTGAGCTTGATGTTCTGGAAGAATAGATGAAACAGCTTTTAGTTCTACAATAATTTTGTCGTAGCAAACCAAATCTGCAATGAAATACTGATGAAGTTGTATTCCTTTATATTGAATTTGAAGTTTTTGCTGCGACACAAATGGAATATTTCGTTTCGCTAATTCAATTTCCAACGCTTCTTGATATACAGACTCCAAAAAACCGGGGCCAAGAGTTGAGTGAACTTCCATGGCAGCACCGTTGATTGCATAGGTTTCTTTTGAATATATAAAAGTCTGTTCCTGCATTTTGAGCTTTAAATCTGTATAAATAATGCGCTTGGGCATCAAATCATTTGGACTGACAAAAATCTGTTTAATCGGTGAAATCTGTAGTTTTAATTTTCGCGCTTGCGCATCAATTCATTTGCGCTAGCAATCTGTTTAATCAGTTAAATCTGTAGTTTTATACATTAAATCTAATATTCAGGATATCCCCGTCCTGCACAACATAAGTCTTGCCCTCGACGCGGAACTTTCCGGCTTCCTTGACACCTGCTTCCGACTTGTATTGCAGGAAGTCTTCCGTGCTCATCACTTCGGCGCGAATGAAACCGCGTTGTAAATCGGAGTGGATGGCGCCGGCAGCGATAGGGGCGGTGTCGCCAACGTGGATGGTCCAAGCGCGTGTCTCGTCAGGACCTGTGGTGAAGAACGAATGCAGGTTCAGGGTGTGGTAAGCTGTGCGAACCAGCTTGTTTACGCCAGGTTCTGTCAGCCCGGCGTCTTCCATGAATAGGGCGCGGTCGTCGGCATCGAGTTCGGCGATTTCGGCTTCCAGCTTGCCAGCGATAATCAGCATGTCTTGGCCCTCTTTCAAGGCGGCTTTCACTGCATCTGAATACTTGTTGCCCGTTGTGGCAGAAGCGTCGTCAACGTTGCAGACATAGATGATTGGCTTTGCGGTAAGCAGTTGAATATCTTGCACATATTTCTTGTCCTCTTCGGCTACTTTGGCATCGCGCGCATTGCCCAGGTTTTCGAGCACTTCCTTATAGACGGTGAGCACTTCGAAGGCTTTCTTATTGTCTTTTTCGCCGTTTTTCAGGAGTTTTTCAACGCGTTGCAGCTTGCGGGTGACGAGGTCGAGGTCGCGCACTTGAAGTTCGAGGTCAACGAGTTCCATGTCGCGCACGGGGTCGATGCTGCCTTCGCTGTGAGGGATGTTTGGGTCGTCGAAGCAACGCAAAACGTGGATGAGTGCATCCATGGTCTGGACTTCGGCCAAGAGCTTGTTGCCAACGCCTTGTCCGCCTTTGCTCAGACCAGGAAGGTCAACGATTTCGACGGTGGCGGGGACGATGCGCTTTGAGTGCGAGATGTTGTCGATGAGTTTCAGACGGTCGTCAACGACTTCGCACATGCCGATGTTCGACTTCGAGGCAAATCCGATTTCTGCCTTAGTGTTTGAAATGCAATTAAATATGGTGGTTTTGCCTGTGCTTGACAAGCCAATGATTCCGCAATTGAGTGCCATAATGATTAGATTTTAATGGCTGCAAAGATATTAAATTATTGCAATACCTCTTTCAATTTTCTTAGCGATCGTGCGGTGAGAGGCAAACTAACGGCTAGCGTCAGTGCTTCGGCGATAGGCATACTGAGCCAAATGCCTAACTGACCGATGAGTGGCGTGAGCGCAAACAAAGGAAGCAACACGAAGATGATGCTTCGGCAGAGCGCGATAACCACCGATTCGACAGGCCTTTCGATGGCTGTGTGAAAACTGCACGCGACAATGTTGATGAAAGAAATGAGGTAATGCAGCGTGACGTATGTCACGGCGGTGAGAGCCAAGGCATGAAGTTCGGCATCGCCTTCGGTGAATGCGTTTACGATGGGTTGCTTGAAGAGGAGCACGCAAAAGAAAACCCCGATGCCAATGCAGCCTCCAAAAAGCATGGAGTTGAACAGCAGCGACTTGATACGCTTATAGTTGCGAGCACCTAAGTTGATGGATGCTAAAGGATATAGGGCTTGCGATAGGCCGAAAATCGACATGTTGACGATGAAATTCAGATAGCAGACGATGGTGAGTGCGGCAACGCCTTTGGGGCCTATCTCGCTCATCAGTACGAGGTTGAAAATGTAGGTCGTGACGGCTGCCGACACCGAAGTGAACATTTCTGACGAGCCGTTGTAGAACATCTTCCCGATTTCCTTCCATCCGCCCATGAGCTTGCCAAAGCGCACATTGTGCAAAAGGACCAAGGCTGCTGAGGTATTGGCAATGCAGGTGGCGATGGCGGCTCCTGTAACGCCCCAATCGAATTTCAGGACGAAGAAATAGTCGAGGACGATGTTGACGACGCAGCAAATCACGCCGCTGACGAATACCCAATTGGGCTTGCCTGCAAATCGGGTGAAGGCTTCGGTGATGTTGGGAATGCAATAGAAAATGAAACCACACCCGATAACGCCAAGATATTGCCGTACATAAGGATAGACTTCGTCGTTAGCGCCAAGGAAGTAACATAAAGGTTTGAGAAATAATGCAATGAGAAGTGAGATAAACAGTATTGTGGCGAACAAGACTACGAAAGTGAGCGTGGTGTAGCCCTTTGCTTTCTCTTCGTCGCCGCTGCCTTTGGCTACGCCTGCAATGACAACGCCACCCGAAATGATCATGATGGCGACGCTGAGAACGGTGCTGATGAGCGGCATGGAGAGGTTGATGCCTGCAAGTCCCAAGGCCCCCACGCCCTTGCTGACGAAGATGCCGTCAACGAAAGTCTGGATGCCGACAATCAACATGCCAACGATGCTGGGGACGGCATAGTTGAAAAGCTGTCGGCGGATACCTTGCGTTGGTCTTTCCATGTTCCTCATGAGAAGCCTTGCTGGGTTTATATTTGGCTTACGATTTTGGCAATGCTTTCGGTGCGCCCCATCGTGTAGATGTGCACAATGGGTAGGCCTGCTTCTTTCAGTTCCTTGATTTGGCTGATGCACCATTCGGCACCAATCTGCTGGATGGCGGCAGGATTATCGGCGTGCCGTTTCACTTCATCCGTAAGTGCTTCGGGAATGAATGTACCGAAGGTTTGGGGCAACAGGCTGAGGTGCTTGATTGTAGAAAGAGGCTTCACACCAGGAATGATGGGCACGTTGATTCCTGCTTCGCGGCATTGCTTCATGTATTCGAAAAACACGCGGTTGTCGAAGAAAAGCTGTGTGATGACAAAATCTGCTCCGGCATCGACTTTGGCCTTCAGGGCTTTGATGTCGGCTTCGATGCTTTCGGCATCGGCGTGTTTCTCTGGATAGCCGGCAACGCCAACGGTGAAGCGCGAATGGTGGCAGTCATCGACTTGAGCATCAACGAAATGACCTTGGTTCATTTCGCGGATTTGCCTGACCAAATCAATGGCGTGTTCGTGACCTTGTGGGTGGGCAACGTAGCTGTCGGCTTCCTTCTCCTTGTCGCCACGAAGGGCCAAGACGTTTTCAAGGCCAAGGAAGTCCATGTCGATGAGCGAGTCTTCGATGTCGTATTTCGACATGCCGCTGCAAATCAGGTGGGGAATGACCTCGATGCCAAAGCGTTGGCGCAAGGCCGAAGCCATGCCGATGGTGGCAGGACGTGTGCGGAGCGAGTGGTATTCTGTCTCGCCGCGTTCGTTGATGCTGGCTTTGGTCACATAACGGTGGCAGGTGATGGAAACAAAAGCGGGGTCGTAAGGCATGAGGTTCTCCACGGCTTCGAAAGCAGGGGCGAGTCCCGCACCTTTCAAAGGAGGCAGCATTTCATACGAAATGCGTGTCGAACCTTCCGATTGGGCTTTTCTGATGACATCTGTGATGCTCATTTTACTTCGTTTTGGGCTGCAAAATTACGTTTTTTACCGATTGAATGGAGATTTGTTGTACTTTTGCACGTTTAAAACAAATGAAAAGTAATGAACGAGAAATTGTTAGATAACAAACTCCCATATCTGGTAGCCGACATGGATTTGGCTGCATGGGGAAGAAAAGAGATTGAAGTATCAGAACACGAAATGCCAGGTCTGATGGCTCTGCGCAAGAAATATGGCGACACCAAGCCGCTGAAGGGTGCCAAAATCATGGGTTCACTCCACATGACCATCCAGACGGCTTGCTTGATTGAGACTTTGGTGGAATTGGGTGCTACAGTGCGTTGGTGCAGCTGCAACATCTTTTCGACGCAAGACAATGCTGCCGCCGCCATCGCTGCTACGGGCACGGCTGTGTTTGCATGGAAGGGCGAGACGCTTGAGGACTATTGGTGGTGCACCAAGCGCGCCATCACTTTCCCCGACGGCACTGGTCCAGACCTTATCGTTGACGATGGTGGCGATGCTACCTTATTAATCCATAAGGGCTACGCTTGCGAAAACGACCCCAAACTGTTGGATGTGGTAACTACCAATGCCGAAGAATCGGCTTTGATGAGCGTCATCCGCGCTACCTATAAGGAAAATCCTACTTTCTGGCATACCGTAGTGGCTGGCTGGAAAGGCGTTTCGGAAGAAACCACCACTGGCGTCCACCGCTTGTATCAGATGAAGGAACGTGGCGAATTGCTCGTGCCTGCCATCAACGTGAACGACTCGGTCACAAAATCGAAGTTCGACAATTTGTATGGCTGCCGCGAGTCGTTGGCCGACGGCATTAAGCGCGCTACCGACGTGATGATTGCTGGTAAGGTGGTCGTGGTTTGCGGTTACGGCGATGTGGGTAAAGGTTGCTCTCACTCCATGAAGAGCTACGGCGCTCGCGTTCTCGTCACCGAAATCGACCCTATCTGCGCTCTGCAAGCCGCTATGGAAGGCTTCGAGGTGACCACGATGGAAGAAGCCGTCAAGGAAGGTAATATCTTCGTCACCACGACAGGTAATTGCGACATTATCACCCTCGAGCACATGCTCCAGATGAAGGACCAAGCCATCGTGTGCAACATCGGCCACTTCGACAACGAAATCCAGGTTGACCGTTTGGAAAAGGCTGGACAACTGAAGGAAAAGATCAACATTAAGCCACAAGTCGATAAATATGTCTTCGAAGATGGTCACTGCATCTTCTTGCTGGCTTCGGGCCGTCTGGTCAATTTGGGTTGCGCTACAGGTCATGCCAGCTTCGTGATGAGCAACTCGTTCACCAACCAGACCCTCGCTCAGATGGATTTGTGGGAGAAACGCGGTCAGTATGAGGTCAATGTGTATTGCTTGCCAAAATATCTCGACGAGGAAGTCGCACGTTTGCACCTCGAAAAGATTGGCGTGAAGCTGACCAAACTCACCCAAAAGCAAGCCGACTACATCGGCGTTCCGATTGAAGGACCATACAAGTCAGAGATTTACAAGTATTGATTTTTTTAGTGTCTGTTTTGATTTTTCAAAAAAAGCCTATGTCATACCGACGAAGGAAGGTATCTATAGGCTTTTTTTGAGTGAAACAAATAGCAATAGATTTCTTCCCTTCGGTCGAAATGACATTGCCATTTATTTCACCTAAATCAAAACAGACTCATAAACTTTTATGAAAGAAGCGGAAAAAATAAAACTTTTCCGCTTTTTTTATATTTTTGCGTTTTATTGCTCCGTTTTATGAAAGTTGCAGTCAATACGCGTTTGTTGCTGAAAGACAGGCTGGAAGGCATCGGTTGGGTGGCTTGCGAAACCTTGCGCCGCATGGTGACAGCCCATCCTGAAGTGGATTTCTATTTCTTTTTCGATAGGGAACCCGATGCGAAATTCATCTTTGCCGACAATGTCAAGCCGATAGTGCTTTTCCCGCAGGCAAGACACCCGTTTCTCTACATTTGGTATTTTGAACTGTCGGTGACGAGGGCTTTGCGAAAAATAAACCCTGATTTGTTCTTTTCGCCTGATGGCTACATGAGCCTGAGAACGAAAACTCCTTCCGTCATTCAGTTCCACGACTTGAATTTTGAGCATTTCCCGAAAGACATGCCGAAGATTCACCTTTGGCATTACAAGACGTTCTTCCCGAGATTTGCCAAGAAAGCGAAGCGGATTGTGACGGTTTCGGAATTCTCGAAGCAAGACATCGTTGACTGCTATCATGTGAATCCTGATAAGATTGATGTGGCCTATAATGGTGTGAACGAGATTTTCGCTCCAATTTCGGATAAAGAACAAACTGAAATCCGCAATCGTTACACGGAGGGCAGTCCGTATTTCATGTTTGTCGGTTCGCTGCATCCGCGGAAGAACCTGGCACGTCTTTTCACCGCTTTCGATTTGTTCAAGTCGCAAACACCTTCCGATGTCAAGTTGCTGATTGTCGGCGAAAAACGCTGGTGGTCGGGACCGATTCAACAGGCTTACGAGAAAATGCGTTTCCAAAGCGATGTGATTTTCGCAGGACGTTTGAGCGCCGAGGACTTGCACAAGGTGACTGCTTCGGCTTTGGCATCGGTCTATGTGTCTTATTTTGAAGGTTTTGGTATTCCGATTTTGGAGGCTTTCAGGTGCGATACGCCTGTCATTACATCAAATGTGACGTCCATGCCTGAGGTGGCCGATGATGCGGCTTTGCTCGCCGATCCGTTCAGCGAGGCTTCCATTGCAGAGGCGATGACCGAAATGCTTGACGAGACAAGACGGCAGGAATTGATCGAGAAGGGTAGGGAACGCGCTAATGATTTCTCGTGGGACAAGGCGGCTGAGGCAATTTGGAAGTGTTTGATGAGGGTTGTGGACTATGACTGGTGACTATGACTATGACCGCTGGGTGATGTTAGATTACTTTTTGTTCTTAGATAACTGATTGATTTTAAATGTGTAAATGATAAATTAAATACAAAACTATGAGAGATTTTAGAAATTATGACGTTTGGGTTGATGGTGTGGATTTTTCTGTTTCTGTTTATGAAATGACTAATGAATTTCCAAAGAAAGAGACGTATGCTTTATGTGACCAACTGCAAAGGGCATCAGTTTCGGTTCCATCGAATATCGCAGAAGGTTGCTCAAGAAGGTCAGCCAATGAATTTGCTCATTATCTTGAAATCTCGTTAGGTTCTTGCTATGAAGTTGAAACTCAGTTGGAAATTGCAGTTCGGTTGAAGTACATTTCAAAAACGCAGTTTTCAGAAGCTATTGAAAAAGTCCAATCCTTAGAAAAACGTTTAACTAGTTTAATAAATACAATTCGACCTGTGAATTATTGAAGAATGTCGCTCAAAATAATCATGAGCGGTCATAGTCAATGGTCATGGTCATAGTCAAAAAATGAATAAAATATGGCAAAAATAGTAATGTATCCTGGTGATAATGGAAAAGAGGCCGTAAATTGGAAAGATGTTCAAGGACAGAATGTTACGGCACTTGATGAAATGAATATCTTGGTTCTCGGTTCGGGTGGCCGCGAACATGCCTTGGCATGGAAAATCGCCCAAAGTTCGTATTGCAGAAACTTGTTCATCGCTCCAGGCAATGCCGGCACCGCACAAGTTGGCACTAATGTGAACATTAAAGTCGGTGATTTTGAGGCCATAAAGCAGTTTTGTATCGAACAGGGCATCAAATTGGTCGTTGTCGGTCCTGAACAGCCTTTGGTGGATGGCATCGTCGATTTCTTCAAGCATGACGAAGCACTTAAATCGGTGAAAATCATTGGTCCAGATAAAATCGGTGCCCAGTTGGAAGGCAGTAAGGCTTTTGCGAAGGTCTTCATGGAGAAACATGGCGTCCCGACAGCAAAATGCTGCACGGTGACGGCTGAAAACCTGAATGAAGGCTTGGCTTTTCTTGAAACCGTCAAGGCTCCGTATGTATTGAAAGCCGATGGCTTGGCCGCAGGAAAAGGCGTCTTGATTCTCGATTCGCTCGATGAGGCCAAGGCTGAATTGAACAACATGCTTGGCGGAAAATTCGGTTCGGCTTCGGCTACCGTCGTGATTGAGGAATTCTTGAAAGGTATCGAGGTTTCCGTTTTTGTCTTGAGCGATGGCGAACATTATGTCATTCTGCCAGAAGCCAAGGATTACAAACGTATCGGTGATGGCGACAAAGGCCTGAATACGGGCGGTATGGGTGCCGTTTCGCCTGTGCCTTTCTGCACCGATGACTTCCTGAAAAAAGTGGAAGACCGCATCGTGAAACCGACCTTAAAAGGCCTGAAAGAAGAGGGAATCGATTATAAAGGTTTCATTTTCTTGGGTTTGATGAACGATGGTGGCAATCCGTATGTGATTGAATACAATGTCCGTATGGGTGACCCCGAAACGGAAGCCGTGATGACGCGCATCGATGGCGATTTCGCTTTGATGCTGAGTGCTTGCGCTGAAGGCCGTCTGAACGAAGTGGCCTATGCCAAGAATCCAAAGACTGCCGTGACCGTGATGATGGTTTCGGGCGGTTATCCGGAATCCTATAAGAAAGGCATGAAGATGACGGGTTTCGAAAACGTGAAGGATTGTGTCGCGTTTCATGCTGGAACCGCTTTCGATGCTGAAAATGATGTGGTTACATCGGGTGGCCGCGTGATTGCTGTCACGGCTCATGGCAATTCGATTGAAGAAGCTCGTGACTTGGCTTACCAGAATGTCGAGAAAATCCATTTTGAGGGTATGAACTTCCGCCACGACATTGGCATTGACTTGATGAATTACAGATGATTAAGTTTTTCCGACAGAGTTACATCATCCAATACATTGTGCTTGCGCTCCTAGCTTTGGCACTTTGGATTCCTTCGTTTGTGGCAACACCTACTGACGTTGACATGACTTCTCCCGTCACGCCGCTCTTCAATTTCTTTAACCGCATTCTCGGTTTTTCGCCTTACGCAAAGTTGACTTTCGCTTTCTTGCTGATGGTGTTCGAAACCTTGTTTTTTAACTCCATATTGGTTGGAAACCAAATCGTTACGAAAGTCAGTGTGATGGGAGCCTTTGTGTTCTTGTTGCTGATGAACCTTACCATGACGCAGACTGTTTTCAGTCCGTTCGCCCTCGCTACCTTATTTATTTTGGCTTTGATGAACTCGCTGTTTCTGGTTTATCTGACGCCTAATGTTGAGATTTATCTGCTGAATGCGGGCATCTTCTTGGGTTTGGCAACGATGTGCTATTTCCAGTCTATCGTATTGATTGTTTGGGTGATAATCGCCTTGATAATTTCCAAGAAAGGCTCGCTTCGCTATCAACTGATACCGCTGATTGGTTTTTTGGTTCCTTATTTCATCTATTTCGTGATAGCTTATTTCCGTGGCGATTTTCTTGAAGTTTGGGGTGGATATGCGGATTGTCTTTCGGTGTTTGCTTTTACTGTTAAAGGCTTCAAAATGTGGGATTTGGTTGTGCTTGGTGTGGTCGCCTTATCGGCAATTTTTCTCGTTTGGGGAGGCGGAACGTCCAACTATGAAAAGACCGTTGCGGTGCGAATGAAAGTCGCGATGACCATCGTGCTGATTTTCTTTGGCGTCATCATGCTTTTTACAGGCGATTCAGTTCTGCTTAATGGATTGTTTTTCATTGCGTTATCGGTGATTCTTTCCTACGAGTTTTCCTATATCGGAAATACGGGTTGGGCCGATTTGGCTCTTGCTTTCGTTCTTCTTCTGGTCTTCGCCAATAAGTTCTATTTCCAAATCGTCTGATTATGAGCCTCTTGACACACTATTCTGAATGGATTGAAGCGGGATGCGACGAAGCGGGAAGAGGCTGCTTGGCGGGTCCGGTGGTGGCTGGTGCAGTCATCCTGAAGAAAGGTGCTGATTACCCTGAACTCAATGATTCGAAGAAACTTACGGAGAGGAAGCGAATGCAACTGCGCGATCTGATTATGAACGAGGCTGAGGCTTATGGAATCGGTATCGTAACCGCACAGGAAATCGATGAAATCAACATATTGAATGCCTCGTTTTTGGCGATGCATCGTGCTCTCGACCAACTGGTTGTGCGTCCTGAGTTTTTGCTTGTCGATGGCAATCGCTTTAATCCTTATCGCGACCTGAAGCATGTGTGCATTGTGGGTGGCGATGCCAAGTATCAAGCCATTGCCGCTGCTTCTATTTTGGCCAAGACGACGCGTGATATGCTGATGGCCGAGTATGCAATGCAATATCCTGAATATCATTGGGATAAGAACAAAGGCTATCCAACGCCTGAGCATAAGCAAGCCATCGCCGATCATGGAACAACGCCTTTGCATCGTATGACTTTCAATATGGCGATTCAACTTAAATTGGATTTGTAAAACACAGAAAAATAGTAGATTATGAAAATATTGAAATTGCTTTCACTTGTATTGCTCCTTTCGCTCTTCTTGTCAGCATGTAAGGAGAAAAAGGAAACCTCACTCTTGGATGCCGTTCCGTCCGACATGGTGATGATGGTTGAAACGAATGATATGGATAGCCTCATCGCCGCCGCAAAAGGCTATTTTCCTGAGAGTGAGTTGCTTCAAGGATTGTTGGAACATGGTCTTTATAGTGTTGACAGTTGCTGCTTTGTTGGCTCGCAAAGTGCCTATCTATGCACGAATCAGGCATCTGGTTGGCTGATGAAGAAAGAAGGCAAGATTACGACCGATTCCGATAATGGACTTGTGGAAGAAGTTGAGAATCAGTTGAATAATCCAATAAAGATTAGTGATAATCCTGATTTCATGCGGGTTCAATCTACTTTGGGTAGTTCTGTCGGCACGCATCTCTATCTGAATTTCAGCTTGCTAAATGCAAATGACATCCCTGATTTTCCGAAGGAATTTCTCCCGACATTGCAGCGTTTTGTATTGGGAGTCAAAGGCTTATCTGCTTTTGATGTGCTTACGAAACCTGATGTTCTCGTGCTGAATGGCTATACGGTTGCAGCCGATTCATCGGTTTTGCGGCCACTGAAATATCAGCGCCCGATATCCAATTCGGTGGTCAATGTGTTGCCTTACAATACGAGGTTGATGCTGCACTACGGCATGTCGGATTATGCTTCGTATTGGGAAGAATTTGCTGATAAACAAACAGTTGATGAACTCAATAAAAACTTCAAATGTAATGTTGAAGAGCAATTTGTGAGTCATTTTTCGGAAGTGGCGTTTTGCATGATTGGCAAGTCGGCGATTCCGGTTTTCGTGGCGCGAATGGACAATCCTGCTGCGGTGATGCAGTTTATGGACAAGATTTCTTCTAAGAGTGGCGTAATCGAAAGTGCTGATGTCCAGGGTTATACGCTGAAAAGATTGACGATAAAGGATTTCGTTCCAAATATCTTTGGCAATGATTTTGCCCCCATCCGCAATTGCAGTTATGCCATCGTCGATCAATACCTTGTGATGGCGAACGATTTCTCTGCACTTCAGGAAATCATTTCGTGTTATCGTTCGGGCCGTACGCTTGATTTGACCGACAACTTCAAGACCTTCCAAAACAACATGTTAGAGTCAGCTAATGTGTCGCTATATTTCGCTTGTTCGGCTGAAAAGTTATTCTCAATGCAGTTCGCTTCCGACAAGGACTTGGTGTATTCTTGCTTGAGTTTGCGCAAGGTTTCTGCGGTCAAGGAAGAGTCGAATGTGCAATGGAAAGCCAATCTTGCGGCGCCTTTGAAGGGGAAACCTTGCATCGTTTCAGGCCTCACTTCGCAAATGGGTAATGTGGTGGTCTTCGATGCTCAAAACAATATGTATTTCATTGATAGTGACGGACATATTATTTGGAACAAGGAAATCTCCGAGGCACCGATGAGCGAGGTCAAGGAGGTGGATTATTTCAATGATGGGCGGCGTCAGTTCTTGTTTAACACGGCTAACTACCTGATGCTTGTCGATAGAAATGGTGAGTTTGTGGAAGGTTTCCCGAAACGCTTGTTGGCCGAAGCCTCGAATGGACTTTCGGTTTTCGATTACGATGGCACAAAGAATTATCGCGTAATGATTTGTGGCACAGATCGTTTTGTGTATAATTACGACTTGCGTGCCGGTGAAGTAGAGGGCTGGAATCGTCATCGCACCGATGCGTTGGTGACCAAACCCGTTCAGCATTTGGTGGCCGACAACAAGGATTTCATAATCGTTACCGATGAAGAAGGAACGGTACGCATTCTCGACCGTCAAGGCCGCATCCGTATTCCTTTGGTTTCCGACTTGCGGAAGTCACAAGCCGCTGATTTCTATGAAAATAAGACCAACCATAAAGGCATTATCCTGACTTCCGACGAAACTGGAAATCTGCTTTACATCGCTTTCGATGGCACTTTGGCGCGTACGGATTTCGGTGAGTATTCAGCCAACCATTATTTCCTGTATGAAGATTTCAATGGTGATAACGACCCTGATTTCATCTATCTGGATGGCAAGGAGTTGCAGATCTTTGACAGGTTCCAAAAGGTGCTTTATTCTCATGAATTCGAGGCTGGAATCCAGACGAAACCTGTGTTTTTCGACATTTCGCGCAACAAACGCCTGTTGGGTGTCGTTTCTGAAAAGGCTCGTGAGATTTATCTGATTGACAGCAAGGGGAATATGATCAAAAACGCGGGCTTGGTAGGTGAAACACCTTTTGCCGTTGGCAGTTTGCATGGCAACAACGAAATCAATCTGCTGACGGGTGTCGATAATTCATTGTTTAACTATTTGATTCGTTGAGTTTGAAAAGACTGGTTTTCATAGCGTTAATATGCCTCTCGTTTTTGCCGCTGAAGGCTCAGTTGGGGCTTTCGTTTAGCATCAACAAGCATGTAGCCTCGTGGGCACTTTTTTCGGGTTATACTGGTCTCGAGTTGCAAATCATTGATACATTGTATTTTGATAAAGAAAATCATCTTTCGTATGAATTTACATTGCCACAAGGTATGTATCAGCTCGAAGTTGATGGCGAAACTTTGGAATTTCTCTCGGAAGGCAAGCCTGTTCAATATGTTGCAACGGCAAGTTTGACCGAAGGAGAATGGTTCGATGATGCCAATCGGCAATGGTCGGCTTATTTGCATGAACGGACTTCCTACCGTCAAGAGATTGAGGCTTTGAAGACGGTGTTGCGTCAGTACGACCCGCAATCGCCTTTCTATCAGAATGCTTCTCAGGAATTTGTCCGTCGTCAGCAGTCGTTCCACGAAGTCACCGAACAACTTATAAGTGATGCTCCTGATTCGTTTGCAGCTCGTCTCATCAAGGCTGACCGCGAAATGGCTATCGATCCCAAAAGTTCGGGCGCAGAACAGCGTCAAATACTGATTGATCATTTTTTGGATGAGGTTGATTTCAACGATTTGTCGTTGATTCCGACCAATGTGCTTACGACAAAAATGATAGACTATCTTTCTTTGTTTCAAGGATTTGAAGGGGTGAATGACCCTAATGTGGCTTTCGCTATCGGTTTGGGAAAGATTCTTGAAAAGGCCAAAGTCAATACGAAAATGTATGGCTTCGTGCTGGAGTATATGCTGAAAGGATTTACGGCTTTGGGAATGGATGCCGTGACCGATTATCTGTTGAACTATCCACAGTTGGGCGAGGGCGACATCACTGTGGAAGATGGAATGATGCTTGATTCCATTTCGGCGCCTTATCAAAAGGTTCGTGTCGGTGTGAAAGCGCCTGATATTTCTGGCCTTACGATTAACGGAGATCCTTATCGTCTCTATGATTCGCAAGCCAAGCGCAAAATTGTCTTTTTCTGGTCAACGGAGTGTGAGTATTGTCACGATTTCCTGACCGCCATCCGCAAGAACCTTGATTTGGAAAACGATTATGAACTGGTCACGATTGCCCTTGCCGAGAGTAAGAAAGAGGTGGAAAAAGCGGTGAAGAAGATGAAGCTGCTCGGACATCATTTCTATGAGGAGGAACGTTGGGAAGGTGAAACCATCAAGAATTATCATGTTTTTTCGACGCCGACAGTTTTTGTTTTGGATGCAGATAATAATATCGTTCTTAAGCCGTATGATTGGACGGAGTTCTGTAGAGACGCGATTCATCGCGTCTGTGATTGAAAAATAGAGTCGCGAATAGCGTCGGTGAATGAACAATTTGATTAAGTTTAGAAATTAGAAAAATAAAAGGATATGAGTTTAAAACATTGTGTATCAGTTATGTGTTTGGCACTGGCCTTGTCGGTGTCACAAGTGTTTGCCCAAGATGCAGAGTCACGCTGGGTGGATTCGGTTTATAACAGTCTGACGCTTGAACAACGCGTGGCGCAGCTCATTTGCATGCGCGCCAACAATCCCGACAAGCCTTTCGACGAGAATGTCGGGAAATACATCACGAAATATAATATCGGTGGCGTGTGTTTCTTCCGTGCCGATGCTACGGCTCAGGTTGAGAAAACCAATGAATGGCAGGCACTTGCACAAACGCCTTTGATGGTTTCCATTGATGCAGAATGGGGCTTGGGAATGCGTGTAAAGAACACATTATCATATCCATATCAGATGACGTTGGGTGCCATTTCTGATGACCAGCTGATTTATCAGATGGGTCAGCAGGTGGCAGAGCAATGCCAGCGCATGGGCATCCACGTGAACTTCGCTCCCGTGGTTGATGTCAACTCCAATCCCGCCAACCCTATTATCGGTATGCGTAGCTTTGGCGAGATTCCTCAGAGGGTGGGAGAGAAGGGCGTCGCCTACGCGCAAGGTATGCAGAGCAAAGGCTTGATAACCTCGATGAAGCACTTCCCCGGTCATGGTAACACGGCTACCGATTCACACGCTACTTTGCCAACGGTGAACCGCACGATGGACGAGGTTCGCGACATCGAGTTGGCTCCTTTCCGTTATATGATTGAAAACGGTGTGAATGGCGCCATGGTCGGACACCTTTATTTCCCTGCCATCGAGAAGGTGCCTAACACCTCTTCGTCGCTATCACATGGCGTGGTCACCAATCTGCTGAAAGAACAGATGGGTTTTGAAGGCTTGATTTTTACTGATGGCCTTGATATGAAAGGAGTGTCGAAAATCATTGATCCAAAAGATGTTCCCTTTGAGGCTCTCATGGCCGGCAACGATGTGCTGATTCTCCCTGTCGATGTGCCTTACGCCATCAGGTCGATTAAGAGGGCTGCCGAAAGCGATGAGGCTGTGGCAGCTCGCGTTGAAGAGAGTTGCAGGAAGATTTTGCACTACAAATACCGCGCTGGCCTCAATCATTACAAGCCTTCGAAGACGGCCAACTTGATGGCCGATCTGAAGAAGGAAGAATACAAGGCATTGCGCCAACGGCTTTATGATGAGGCTATTACGATGCTCCGTAATGATGGTGACGTGATTCCACTCGACAACAACAAGAAAATCGCAGTCGTTACCATTGGCAACACCAAAAACGATGTGAATGAAGCATTGGCAGTCCGTGGCATCAAGGCGACCTCGTTTGTAGTGGCTAAGGATGACATCGCTTCCAAGTCGGCAGCATGGCTGAAATCGCTTGAGAGTTATGACTTGGTGGTAGTGAACATCGAAAAGACCAATATGTTTGCTGCAAAAAACTATGGCATCAACGATGAAACGGTAAATTTCTTCAATCGCTTGGTCGCGCAAAACGATGTGATTCTCAACTTGTTTGCCTGCCCGTATGCTTTGGACATGTTCCGCATCAACAACAGCGTGAAAGGCTTGCTGGTGGCTTATCAAGACGAAGTGCCTGCCGTGAATGCAGTGGCTGACATCCTTACGGACAACCTGAAAGCCAAAGGCACACTGCCGGTATCTACGGCAAAATTCAGTTGCGGTGATGGAATCGTTACGGAAATTCCTCATTATCAACCTTCTATTCAAAGTCAGCCAGCAAAAGTCAAGGCTACTGAAAGTGCTTCTTTTCCGACTTCGGAACTGAATCCAAAGTATGTCAGAAAGTTGGACTCGGTGGCACGACTTGGTATTACCAAAGGCGCATATCCTGGTTGCCAGATTGTTGCGATGAAGGACGGTAAAGTGGTGTATGACAAGTGTTTCGGCCATTTCACTTACGGCGGCGGCCACGAGGTGAAACCTTACGACATTTACGATATCGCCTCATGTACCAAAATCTTCGCTTCCACTTTGGCTATCATGAAACTTTATGACGAAGGCAAGATTGACCTGAACAAGACACTGGCGGATTTTTTCCCCTATCTGAAAGATTCACCTCACGGCAAACTGAAAATCATCGAGTTGATGACGCATCAGGCTGGCTTGAAGGCGTGGATTCCTTTCTATAAAGACATTATTGATGCTAATGGTCCCAAGAGTGACTATTTCAGTAATCAAATCGATGAAAGTCACACGGTTAGAGTGGCTGAGAATCTTTATCTCGTCAATAACTATGAAGACAAGATGTTTGATTCCATTTCGAAGACCGCGCTGGGAAAAAAGAAATATCTGTATAGCGATTTTGGCTTCTATTACATGCCGAAACTTGTCAAATTATTGACCAACAAGGATATAGAATCATTCCTACAGGAGAATTTCTACATTCCGATGCAACTGAACTATATCTGTTACAAGCCTTTGAACCGTTTCACTCGCGACCAGATTGCGCCCACGGAGAACGACACGATTTTCCGTAAGCAACTGGTTTGGGGCGATGTGCACGACCAATCTGCAGCCATGATGGGTGGCGTGGCGGGTCACGCTGGATTGTTCTCGAATGCCCATGATTTGGCTTGTATCATGCAGATGCTCGTCGATGATGGTGTCTATCAAGGTCGCCGTTATCTGAAATCGGAAACGATTAAGTATTTCACCACTGCACCTTTCACCTCGAATGATAACCGCCGTGGCATAGGTTTCGACAAACTGCCAATCGGGAAGAAGGGTGCTGCAACTGCTTCGAAATCAGCTTCAATGGCTAGCTTCGGACATACTGGTTTCACCGGAACTTTTGCTTGGGCTGACCCTGAGAACGACTTGGTCTTCGTGTTCCTGTCGAATCGCGTCTATCCTGATGCCGAGCCTAATAAACTGGTGAAATTCGGTATCCGTACCGCACTGCACGATATTCTTTATGAAGCGGTGAAAAAGTAATCAGTTGCTCTCGAAGTCTTTCGGAAAGCGTTTCCAAAGGGCATAGTCGTCGCCCATGTTATCGACAAGGGTTTGCCACATCATCGAGGATGGTGTATCAAACACTTGTTCGGCATTTATCTTGCTGACCAACCATGAGTTACGCACTAATTCGGTCACGAGTTGACCAGCATCCCAACCTGAATAGCCGAGGAAGAATCGGGTGTTGCTCTCGTTGGCAATGCCCATCGAGATGAGTTTTTGGAGCGTTTTGCTGTCGCCACCCCAATACAGGCCTTCGATAATTTCGCAAGCATCGGGAATCATCTCACCCAACGTGTGGATGAAAAACAGCTGGGTTTCGCCTACTGGACCGCCCAGATAAACGGGAGCCTCAAAGTCGGGAAATTCGTCAACTATGTCGCACACATTGATGTCTAACTTCTTGTTCAGGATGATGCCGAACGAGCCTTCTGATTCGCTGTGGTCGATAAGAAGCACTACGGAACGGCCAAAGTGGAAATCGTTCATCAATGGCTCGGAAATCAATACGTCGCCTTGCTTCGGGTCGAGTGAATTGCTATGTATCTGAAATTGTTTGGCGTTAATCATGCGGCAAAAATATGCTTTTTTGCTACAGAATGCAAAATGATTGCTATCTTTGCAAAAATAATGAGTTGAGCAAAGCATGTTCAATATAGTCTTGAGTTGATGGAGATAAAAAATCCGAAACGACTTATTTGCTTGCAGATTTGTTTACGGATTCTGGTCTTTTTGACTGGGCAAAAATACATAATTCGATAATTGTTTATCCTTAATATAAAACGGTTTTGAAACGCACAGAAAATCAGCATAAATTCGATGCCTTACGCGATGAGTTTTCCACTTTTACATTTGAAAGACAGGAAGTTAATGTGGAAAATGGCGATTTGCGACTCGTTTTTTCCTTTAATCTTGATGGGAAATATCATTTCGCGCCCACGTTGACCATTCCTTCTCGCTCGTTTTTCGAATGGAATTCAATTCCAGAAGCACAGCTGCAGACCCTGGCTTTCCATGTCGGTATGGTCGAACTGGTGAGCTATTGGAAGATGGCTTGTCCGAAAAGGGTAGTAGTGTTGCCTTTCTCGCTCACTGAAGCACAGAAACAATGGTGGAAAAAATTGTATTACAATGGCTTGGGTGAATTCTTCTACCTCAATGGCATTACGTGTTCTGAGGCTGATTTCATGACCATCGAAACACCTTCGGCACAGCCTTTTGCTAGGGTTGACCAATCTCTGCAAGAGAAAGTCATTATTCCCGTTGGCGGTGGAAAGGATTCGGTAGTCACTCTTGAATTGCTGCGTGACGATTTGCCTTGCACTCCGTTGATTGTCAATCCACGCGGCGCCACGTTGGGCTGCGCCGAGACCGCTGGTTTTGCCGACAATGAATTCATGGTCGTGAAACGTACTCTCGACCCGACCATGCTTGAAATGAACAAACAGGGCTTCCTGAATGGGCACACGCCTTTCTCTGCCTTGCTGGCTTTCATCGGCATTTTGGTGGGCTTTGGAAGTGGCTCACGTTATATCGCCTTGTCGAACGAATCGAGCGCGAACGAATCGACGGTGCCAGGGACAAATATCAACCACCAATACAGCAAGTCCATCGAGTTTGAACGTGACTTCAGAAATTATGTGGCCCAAAATATCAACGATAAGATAGAGTATTTCAGCTTCTTGCGTCCGTTGAGCGAATTGCAGATTGCCTATTTCTTTGCCCAATTCAAGAACTATCACCCCGTCTTCCGCAGCTGCAATGCTGGCAGCAAGACCGACTCGTGGTGCTGCAAGTGCCCGAAATGCTTGTTCACTTGGATTATCCTTTCGCCCTTCCTTTCGCGCACACAACTCACCGGGATTTTCGGTCGCGATATGATGGCTGACGATGAACTGAAACCAATCTTCGACGAACTGAACGGCACTTCGGCAGTGAAGCCATTCGAGTGTGTCGGTACGGTGGAAGAGGTGAGGGCTTGCGCAGATTTCATGACCGATAAAGTCGGAACCATTGCCGAATCGTCGCCTAAAGGTGATGCTTCTGTGGCTGAAATCCTGCATCGCTTCAACGAGGAGAATTTCTTGCCCGAAAAGTTTGCAACCATCTTAAAATCAAGACCCCATGTTTGATTTGATACTCAATCGTTTGCGCGGAAAACGCATCCTTATCCTTGGCTTTGGACGTGAAGGTCGTTCCACCTTCTCATTCCTGAAAAAGTATTTGTCCGACTCGCCATTGGCTATCGCCGACAAAAATGCCTCGGCCTTCGCAAATCTGGATTTGACTGGCGTTGAGACCATCTCAGGCAATGATTATTTGAATTCGATTTACGCTTTTGACGTGGTCATCAAGACGCCGGGTATTTCGCTGAAAGACTTCGACACGAAAACGGTTGAGATTACTTCGCAGACCGACTTGTTTTTGAGTCAGTTTCATAACCAGACCATCGGCATCAGCGGCACGAAAGGCAAAAGCACGACCACAAGCCTGATATATCATCTGCTGAATTCGTCTGGGCATGATGCTATCCTTACGGGTAACATCGGCATCCCGTGTTTCGATGTGATGGAGCAGATTCGTCCTGATAGTATTGTCGTCTATGAACTCTCGGCGCACCAATTGGAATATGTCCACAACAGTCCTCGTGTGGGTGTACTGCTTAATGTGTTTGAGGAACATCTCGACCATTTTGGCACCTTCGAAAGGTATAAGAACGCGAAACTCAATCTCTTGCGTTTCATGCAGGAAACTGATACAGCTGTCGTCCATGATTCCTTGATGGATGATGTGCTACCTTTGTTCGTCAACGCGGCGGTGTTCTCTACGATGCAGTTTGGATTTGAGGATAGTCAGTGTGATACTTTGGACGCTGAGCGGAGCCGAAGTGCCCAAAGCATCACGACATTCTTCGATGCTCCAAAGAGTCTGCCTATTTTGGGCCAGCACAATATCTTGAATGCCAAGGCGGCGCTTTGTGCGTGCGAAGCATACGGATTCTCGGCAGAGGGCTTGATGCCTTATCTCTATACCTTCACTCCGCTTGAGCATCGCTTGGAGCGTGTCGGTACATTTGGTGGGGTGAGTTTCTTCAACGATAGCATTTCTACCATCCCGCAAGCTGCCATTGCTGCTTGCCAGACCTTGAAGAAAGTCGATTTCCTGCTTCTTGGTGGCTTCGACCGCGATATCGATTACACGCCATTGGTCGATTTCTTGGCCGTGAATCATGTGCCGCATCTCTTGTTTACCGGAAAGGCGGGTGAGCGCATGATGAAGTTGCTGATTGATAGGGGAGTGGCTTCTCAAATGCACACCTATTCCTCGATGGAGGAAGCGTTTGCAGTGGTGAAGGCAAATGCGAAACAAGGTGATGTGTGCTTGTTGTCGCCAGCGGCAGCCAGTTACGACCAATACAAGAATTTCGAGGAGCGAGGCCGCAAGTTCAAGGCCTTGGCCCAAACCTTGTAGAGACGCGATTCATCGCGTCTCATGGATGTGAATCGAAAAACCAAATTTCAATTTACCCCCAAATCCTGATTTTCTTCAACCGATAGTTGATGACGGCCTTGTGGGTTGCCAAGACGTCGCCGCCGATGATGCCGTGAATCTTCGGCAGGTTGATTTTCTCGTATGTCTCGTGTATGTTCTCCAAGTCTAACGCAACAGCTTGGTAGTGTTTGATTTCCAGGTTCCCTAAAGCTATTGATTCAATGTCGAAAGTCGAACTTTCCAGATCAGAGCTGCCCACGCCTGCGGTGATGCCTTCTTTCTTCTGGAATTGAGGGTCGTCGATGAACTCGCTCATGGTGGCGAAGTCGAACACCGAACGTGATGCGCCCGTGTCAATCAAGAAGTTGGCTTCCTTACCATTGATTCGTCCTTGAATCATGATATGGAAGCCATCTCCTTCGATGTCGAGCAGTTGGAAAGGGATTTCGTGATAGCGTCGCATCAGAAATTCGGCTTGATGGCATATCTCTCGTAGAAATCCTTGATGATGGCCACGGCCTCTTCTTTGGTATCGACGAGGTGGAACATTTCGAAATCCTTTTCGCTGATCATCTGGTGAGATATCAGTCTGTCTCTCATCCATTGAATCAGTCCGTTCCAATATTCTTTTCCGACGAGGACAACTGGGAAACTGACCATTTTGTCGGTTTGAATCAAGGTCAAGGCCTCGAAGAGTTCATCCAAGGTGCCGAAGCCGCCTGGCATGGCGATATAGCCTTGGGCATAGCGCATGAACAAGGTCTTGCGTGCGAAGAAATAGTCGAAGGCGATTTCCTTGTCGGGGTCGATGTATTGGTTGCCGTGAGGCTCGAAAGGCAGTCTGATGGTGAGGCCGACACTGGTGGCTTTCCCTTGATGAGCGCCTTTGTTGCCTGCTTCCATGATGCCGGGGCCGCCGCCCGTGATGATGCCGAAGCCTAATTTGGTCAGTTCTTCAGCGATTTCGGTGGCGAGTATGTAATAGGGATCATCGGGTTTTGTACGTGCCGAGCCGAAAATGGCAACGCAAGGGCCGATGTTCGACAAACGGTCCATGCCCTCGACAAATTCCGACATGATTTTGAATACCGACCACGAGTCGTGGGTCTTCACATCGTTCCAGGTCTTGGGTTGGAAACTCTTCCTGATGATTTCTTCATCTCTTTTTGTGATTTGCATGGCGAAAATATTTTGTTTTGATATTTGAAAATTCTGTATTTTTGCAGCCACAACAGGCGAATGTAGTTCAGTTGGTAGAACATCAGCTTCCCAAGCTGAGGGTCGCGGGTTCGAGCCCCGTTATTCGCTCATGGGACTTGATTTTTTCAAGGGGAAGGCGGCTGAAAGGCTGCCTTTTTATTTTGTGGGTTGATAATGTCAATTTACTTGTAATCAATGTGTTTTGTATTGATGCTTGGCATTGTTGATGTCGTATTCAGAAGGCAAATTTATTAAAATTTTCGCAAATGCGCAAAAATGTGTTGGAGTGAAGGGAAAAATGCCTATTTTTGCAGCCGCAAAAGGGAGCTTAGCTCAGTTGGTTCAGAGCACCTGCCTTACAAGCAGGGGGTCGCTGGTTCGAATCCAACAGTTCCCACGCTGAAAATGAGGAAGTTACGAAAGTGACTTCCTCATTTGCTTTTTGTATTTGCCCATCATTTGCCCATTGGATTCCAAAAACATATATAAAAATACAGAGGCCGTTTTTTATGTTTTGAAAAAAAATGCCGCTCCGAAGAGCGGCAAAAATCGCAAAAGTGATAATCCAAATGGATTTATCCATTGCAAAAATACACTTTTTCTTTCTTTTGGCAACGATAAATTTGTGCCTGGTTGAAAACCTGCGCGGGGTGTTCTGTCTTGGGGCTTTGCCCCATCGGGAGAGCGACGGACTGACGAAGGGGCGGCACGCACCTTTGGCAGACAGGCGAAAGACGGACGGGACGGCGAAGGGGAAAACCAAATACAAAACTTTTCCGGCTCGATGGATAGCGGTAGCCATCTTGTAAAATGGCAGCGTCTTTCTGCGCTATCCATCGGGGCGGAAAAGTAGCTGCCGCCAGCGCGGAGGATAACGCGGGGCGGCATGGATGGCGCACTGGCGGCAGCGAGACCGCGCCAAAGGGACAAAAAGAGAGCCGCAC
>JAKSMV010000069.1 GCA_024400425.1 Bacteroidales bacterium | reverse complement strand
TTTGTTTAAGATTTAGTTTGTTAATGATGAGGTCCCCGCCTTCGCGGGGATGACGGCCTTCGCGGGAATGACGACGCTTTCGCGGAGGTGACGGTTAAGGTTTTTGATATGAGCCTTGCGAAGGGTGAATGAGTTGGCCGGAAGTACAAAGCTCGTTGATGTACCGCTCGGCGGTCTTGGCGGAGATGTTGAGCGAAGCGGCAACATCGATGTAAGCGGAGCGGTTGAATGATGGCGGTAAGGTTGCGAAGAAACGCTGCCGAAGAGCAGCGGCGAGTTGCCTGCCGCCTTTGCGGATGGACTGGGGTTTATCGGGCAAGGTCTGAAAGACGGATGCCGTGTGAACCAGCAGGACTTTGACGGTTTCAAGTGCGGTGTGGAAGTCGGCATCGGTGCAGACGATGGCCGACGGAAAGGATGCTGGAAGCGGGTCGGCAAGGCGAAGGACTGAAAGGATCATCGCGAAGCGAAAGAGGATGAGACCGAGCCGACGGACGGAGGCGACAATCTCATCGCCATAAAGCTGTGCGTACTGGATTTGAGTGGCGGCAAAGAAGTCGTTGAACTTCTGCTGCTGTGTCCGGCTGAGGGTGAACTGGATGTAATGCTTCTTTGAAAGCAGCTTGTAAAAACTATAGAAGTCCTGCCCTATCTTTTGGAAATGCTCGTCGGCGGTCTTGCCGACGGAGGCGGCAAAGATGTCGTGCCAGACGAGTTGCGTGGGCATAGAGTAGAACACGAAACGGCTGAAAAGTCCGTTTTCGGTGTCGGGAATGAGGTTGAGCACCTGCTGGGGTGTGCCTGAAAGGATGGCGGAAAACTTGGGGCGAAGGATTTCCACAAATTCATGGTCTTTCTTGCGGAGGTAGGAAATGGTTTCGTGATGGAAAGCCTTTCGGAAGCCATCGGAGTAGTTGCCGAGGTCGGAGTTGAAAGCGTTGGCCAAGGTGTCGCCCTCGGTCTCAAAGAGTAGGCCGATGCCGTTGTTTTCCGCCAAAGTCTGATAGACGACGGTGGCGGTGCTGTTGGCTGGGACGAACAGAGTGAGGAACGGCGGTTCCTTGGGTTGGGTTTCCAATCCGCTTTTGCGGCTGACGGCGAAAGCCGCCTGAGCAGCCTTGAATTTCTCCATCTGCTTCTTGTACTTGTCGCGGAGTGTCTTGTGAATCGGCGCAGCGAGATGGCGGCACAAGGAGAGCCGCCCTTTGCCAGCCGATGCCCGGGCAGTGACGAAAAGAAAGAGATTGGCGAAGACTTCACGCTTATCATAGATGCCGTAGACATTGGGCATACAGGCGGAGAATGTGGTGAGCGCACCAAGGATGAGCAGGTCGGCATCGGCGGCGGATGCCGAGTCGGAAACGACACGCTGCATGATGGGTGGCAGGTAGTCTTTGACCAATGGGGAAAATGTAGGCAGCGGCTCATCGGGATGCCTGGTTTCCTCATTTTCCTCATTTTCCTCAACTGCTTTTTGTGAGGAAACGAGGGGTGAAAGATGCGTTTTGTAGTCGGGTTCTGTGCCGATGCCTTTTGGCAAATAGCTGATGCCGTGCTGCTTGGCGAGATAGAAAAGCGAAGCGACCGTTATTCCAGAGCCTTTCGATTTCAGGCATTTTTCGT
>JAKSMV010000068.1 GCA_024400425.1 Bacteroidales bacterium | reverse complement strand
GGACTTGGTACGGACTTGGTACGGAGTTGGTACGGACTTGAACTTGGCCTCACCCTGACCCTCTCCCATGGGGCGAGGGTGTCTAAAAAAAGCCGCCGTTGGGCGGCTTTTTCTTCGGACTGCTGGGATGGATTTAGGCGGCGGTTACGCTTCCGGCGTAGACGGAATCGGAAACGATAGAGCCGTCGGCGGCGATGAAAGCGATGTAGGCGTGAACGGTGTCGCCTTCCCAAGCGGCGGGGACTGCCTGGTCTAAGGTTTCGGCGTTACGCGCTGCACCTTCGGTGGTGGTGACGGCTTCACCCTTGTCTTCGTCGAAAAGGACGACCATTGCCTTGTCGGTGGAAGCGGCCAGGCCGCTGCCGCTGTTGTCGTTCCAAGTGATGGTCACTTTGCCAGAAGCGGCCAAGGCTGCGGCACCTTCGGGGGCCGTGAGGCTGCCGCGCGAGACCAGCACATTGGCATAGTTGATGGCATAGTCTGGAGCGGTGCCAGTGACGGCGTTCTTAAGGATGTAGCTCATGGCGGCGTTGAAAGCGCTCTGCTTCTGTGCGTGGCTCTTGTAGCCGACCTTGATGAATGACATGATTGACTGAAGGAAAGCGAGGACAAGGGTGAACTTGTTTCGCTGGTTTGTCTGACCTTCGGTCTTAGGATTTTTGATTGACTGGGCTTGCCCACGCATGTAGGCGATGCCTTTCCAAGAAGAGCCGATGACAGTACCGACTTTTCCGCTGAATCCTCCGAGGATTCCTTGTTTGATTGTACCCATAGTGGTAAATTAGTTTGGTTAGTAAATTAGTTTGTTTAGAGGCTGTAAGCCGTAAGCTGTAAGCAATAAGCCGCAGGCTGTAGGCTTTCAGGCCGAAAGAAAGAGTACTCTTGTACCTTGCCCAAGGCCAATGAGGTGCGCGGTTAGCGGAATGAAATGGATGTTGTGGCTATCATGGCAGCTTTTGGTTTTTGGGTTTGGTGCTGCAAAAATAGTGATTATTTTGAAATATGATAGATATTATCTATAGAAATAATAGATTTTATAGATAAAATAGATTGAAATTGCTAATTTTGCGGTGATTTTCAAGAACCAAAGTAATAACTAAAACCAAAATCAGAGATGAAACGAATGATTTTCTTGTTGATGCTGCTGGCTGGATGCCGTGCGGCATCGTTCAGCCAACGGAGTTTTGATGTCTGTATGCAGGTGACGCGCGTCATTGACGGCGACACCTTTGAGGGACATCTGTTTTACAGGGTTGAGCCGGAGCGCACTGGCCAAAGCCAGGGCGGAGGCGAAATGTGGGTGCAGCAGATGACGCTGTCGCGGATACGCATTAGCGGCATCGACGCGCCTGAGCGCGGTCAGTTCTTCGGGGATGTGGCTACCTGTCACCTGAAATGGCTTGTGGAGGGTCGGAAGGTGGGTTTGGAGATGTCGAAGGTGGATGCCTACGGCCGATGGGTTGCGGTGGTGTGGAGCGATGGGCGCGATGTGGGCGGCGAGATGTTGAAGGAGGGCTTGGCGTGGTATCGCGAGGAGTACGGCCAAAATCCTGCGTATTCGCGCCTCCAGTCTGATGCGAAGATGGCTGGGCGAGGTCTGTGGTCTGATGGCGACGCCATCGAGCCTTGGAAATGGAGGAAGATGAGCAAGTGGGAACGGGATGCGTGGAGGTGAGTGTTAAAGTGG
>JAKSMV010000067.1 GCA_024400425.1 Bacteroidales bacterium | reverse complement strand
TCGAATTTTCGAGGTTCATCACCAGTTGCTGACAAAATACAAATCGAACTTCGAAATTTTGAATTTAGTTGAAAACAGGTCGTATATGGCCATTTTTTTGGCCATATTGACGGTTTTTAAACGTGCAAATGGCGGACTTTATGTCTCATTTGGAGGTTTTACCTGCCGTGAGACGCAGAATGCGTTTTATATTGCATGCGAATATTGACAATGCTGTCTGCATTGTCATATTCTCAAGTCCGTAAGATGTTGCCCTATCCAAGCCGTAGTTGTGTTTCAGATCCGCATTCTTGGCTTCTATCTTGTATCGCTCTCGCATCTTGTCCCTGAAGGCATTCGTTTTCTCAAACTCGATGTGGTCTTTGTGGAGCTTCGGAAGGATAGTCTGACGGTAGGTTTTAGTCTTTGCTCCAGGTTTGTAACAGCCATCCCGCAATGGACACTGCTTGCATTTCTCCACATTGAAATGGTATTCGTAGCAAGGATTATTGTGCTTTTCCGACTTTCTCTGGTTATACATCTTGTGTATAGCCAAATGGCCTGCGGGACATGCCATGGTGTCCGCATCCTTGTTGAACGTGAACCCGTCATTCTTGGGATTCAATACATTGCTTATGTTTTTGTGTATCTGCGAGTATAGGGTAAAGTTCCTTTTTACAGAGCCGTCTTCGTTGAGTACCGGATTTCCATTCCCATCCATGACTTCTTGGTCGGCCAGTTCAAGGTTCTCGGTCGAGCTGTACGCCTTGTCTCCGATGACCTCATCAACATCAATGCCATTCTCTCGGCTCTGTTCCACGAGTTCCTTTACATACGCACCATCCACCTTCTCTCCCGAAGTCACCACGGCAGCCGTGACGAGACCAGTCTCTGATTCTATCGCGAGATGCTCTTTTGTCCCGAAAAAAGACTTGTTTGCTGACTTGTAGCCTCCATGTGCGTCCTTGTCCCTGGAACAAAAACCGCGGGTCTCGGCCTCATCAATTGCCTCTTCGAGAAGTTCCAGGCAGTTCTTTGCCGCAGGGATGTTCATTGCAGTCTTGTCCCTGCGTACCGAACCAACGATGTCCCTGCTGACTTCCAGCAACTCTTCAACAGTTGCGCCTTTGGAAACCTTTGGAAAAGAAGCTACAAGGCCATGGCATAGCGTCTCAAGAGACTTGGATAGACGGCTGATTCTCATCAGAAGGTAATCAGCAGGCTTATAGACAATGGCTCTTGCCGACGAGTGTGTGGCATCTACGATGACCGTACCCCTCTTGATGAGTTTCTTTTCCTTGGCTATCGATATTGTCCTGCCTATGAGAAGAGTCAGCAGGTCAACGCTCTTGAGACGGAACTTGCGGAATTTTGCAAGACTGCTTGGGTCGATCATCTCCGTATCTTCTGGAGCCATGTCAAGGAAATACTTGAACGATAGGTCTGTCAGCGAACGTTCGACGACTGCCACATCTGACAGGTCGTATATCACCTTGAGCAGGAGGTAGCGGAACATGCGTATCGGGTCTATAGCCGTACGGCCGTTGTCCTCGCAATAGTTCCGAATCAGCTCCGTATAGACGAAACTCAGGTCTATCTCGTCGTGAATGCGCCGCAAATCGCTGTCCTTTTTTACCAGCAAGTCGTATAACTGGCTGTATGGACTGAGGTTTAATGTCTGCTGTTGCTGTACCATATCGTTTTCTTTTACGCTACAAAGGTACAAAAAATATCTGATGTACGCAACTTTTACGACACCTTTTTTACGATGATTTTCAACT
>JAKSMV010000066.1 GCA_024400425.1 Bacteroidales bacterium | reverse complement strand
GAACCGCTGTTCAGCAGGTCGTCCATGTTCTTCACCTTCGAGTTGGCCTTTTCGTTGACGATGATTTCGTCGAGGCTGTCGTTGAAGGTTGGAGCAACCACATCGCGGATAACGCCAATGGCAACTGGGTACTCAGGTGGCATCATGTGAGCCAGCATCATGTGAATGCCAGTGTCTTGTGTGGTCTTGTCGTGAACGAGAATATCCTTTTCGGTAATGCCGTTTTCGCCAATGGTAACGACTTCGAGACGGTTGTTTCTCAAAACGATACCCTTGTTGCGGTCTTTACCGAAAATCAGCGGCTGGCCGTGAACGCACTTCACCTGCATATTGTCGCGGACATCCTTACCAGTGATGTTTTCGTGAACACCGTTCGAGAAAATCATGCAGTTCTGGAGGATTTCGGTCACTGACATGCCTTTGTGCTTATAGGCTTCCATGAAGATTTCGCTCATTTCCTTTGGATTCACATCAACGGCGCGGGCGAAGAAAGTAGCCTTTGCACCGATGGCGAGTTCGCCAGGATTGAATGGATCTTCGTAAGTGCCTTGCGGGCTGGTCTTGGTCTTCGTGCCACGGAATGTGCAAGGTGAGAACTGACCCTTGGTCATGCCATAGATACGGTTGTTGAAGAGCAGCAGGTTGATGTCGATGTTACGACGGCAAGCGTGAATGAAGTGGTTACCACCGATTGCGGTGCAGTCACCGTCACCGGTAATCATCCAAACTGAGAGATTCGGATTGGCCAACTTGACGCCTGTTGCAGCGGCAGCAGCGCGGCCGTGAACACTATGGAAACCGTAAGTGTTCATGTAGTATGGGAAACGTGAAGAGCAGCCGATACCTGAAACGACTACGATGTCTTCCTTCTTAACGCCCAATTGTGGGAAAATGTCCTGAACGGCTTTCAAGATAGCATGGTCGCCGCAGCCTGGGCACCATTTAACGACTTGGTCGCTGGCAAAATCTGCCTTGGTAAGAACTTGATTATCTATATTTTCCATAGTCGTATTATTTTAAAAGGTCGTTAAACTTGTCTTCCAGTTCGCCAAGGGTGAATGGCAAACCTTGAACCTTATTATATTGTTCGGTCTTGTATTCCGGGAAGTTCATTCTCAGATACTTGGCAAACTGACCACGGTTGATTTCGCACACCACGATCTTCTTATGACCAGCGAGCACTTCAGCAGTGTTCTTTGGCAGAGGCATGATGTAATCGAAATGAGCGTGAGCCACCGACTTGCCTTCTTCCATCATCTTTTCGACAGCGGTACGGACAACACCGAAAGTGCCGCCCCAGCTGACGACGAGGAGGTCAGCGTTCTTGTCGCCGTAGATTTCCTGCAACGGAATATCATCAGCAACACGATTGATTTTTTCTTCACGCAGTTCGGTCATAATCTGGTGGTTTTCAGGATTTGTGGAGAGGTTACCAACCACATTTTCCTTTTCCAGACCACCAACGCGGTGACGGAGGCCTTCGGTTCCCGGGATAGCCCATTCGCGAGCCAAAGTCTTTTCGTCGCGGCGATATGGACGATAGTCAGGGTCGTTAGCCTTAGCGAGGCGTGGAGTAATTGTAGGCATATCAGCCATGCGAGGGATGCGGAACACTTCAGAACCATTGCCGAGAGCGCCATCGCTCAGCAGAATGACTGGAGTCATGTGTTCGAGAGCGATTCTCGAAGCCTCGAATGCTGAATAGAAGCAACCAGCGGAGCTTCTTGCAGCCATCACTACCAACGGAGCATCACCATTACGGCCATAGAGTGCCTGCAAGAGGTCGCTCTGTTCTGTCTTGGTTGGCAGGCCTGTTGAAGGACCGCCGCGCTGAACGTCGATGATGACCAATGG
>JAKSMV010000065.1 GCA_024400425.1 Bacteroidales bacterium | reverse complement strand
AGCAACACCAACCCACTCAAACAAACCCTGCTGAAAAAACTCGTCACCAAATCCACCATACCCCAAGCCGAGTGCTCATCCGACCCACAGACAACCAGCAATGTCGAAGCCATCACACGCGCCATCAAGTCCCACAGGCAAGCCACCCTCGTCGGCTACGCCTCCGCCAACTCCGACACCATCCGCAACCGTCTCGTCGAGCCGTTTGCTTTCACCCCAAACTATATCGATGTCTGGTGCTACGATGTCGAGGCACAAGCCAACAAACTCTTTAAAATCCAACGCATCCAGTCCGTCATGGTCTCGTCTGAACCCTGGCACTTCGGCAACAGCCACCGCCGGGGCTTCGTCGATGTCTTCCGTATGCACGGCTTCGCCGAGCATCCCATTCGCCTCCGCTTAGGCATCCGAGCCCACAACCTGCTATTGGAAGAATACCCATTGGCCGAAAAGCATATCTACCTCGACGATGATGAGCATTGGCTCCTCGACACCCCAGTCGCCGACTTCCGCGGCGTCGCGCGTTTCGTCATCGGCCTCGCCGACGACATCCAAATCATCGAATCCCAAGAACTCATCCAATACATCAAAGACTACTCTTCCCAATACCTCAAAACCCTGTAACCCATTCACCCATCACACACCCCTTCGTTAGCACGAAATCCCGAAATCCCGTTAGCACAAAAAAAACTTTCCACTCTCCACTCTCCACTTTTCCACTATCCCCTCTCCCCTTCGTTAGCACGAAATCCCGAAATCCCGTTAGCACAAATAAAACTTTCGCTATCTTTGCGCCTTGAAAACATCTCGATATAGAATATGACCATTGATTTCATCAAAGAACTTATCTCAAAAGGCGAGACCCGAACTCTTGAACTAAAGAAAACATCTGGCGAGCTAAAAGACGGTTTGCACTCTCTATGCGCCTTCCTTAACACCGATGGCGGCATATTGATTTTTGGTGTCGCACCTAATTCATTGAAAATTGAAGGACAAATCGTGAGCGACAAAACCCGTCAAGAGATAGCCATTGAGATGAGAAAGATAGAACCTTTCGTCAACATTCCAGTCGAATATATAGATGTGCCTGATGGAAAAGGAAAGCAACTGATTGTCATTGAAGCCGATAAGCACTTGTATTCCGAAGCACCGTATGTTTTCGACGGCAGACCTTTCTACAAATCGGAAAGCACAACCATGCCCATGCCCCAAACCATGTATGAACAAATGCTTCGGCATCGTGATGCCGAAACCTTCCGTTGGGATTCGCTCGTCGCCGAAGACTTCTCCATAGCCGATTTGGACGAAAAACTTATCCGTAACGCCGTAAGAATGGGCATTGCAAACGGTCGCCTCTCCGGTTCTGCCGACAACGAACCTTTGGTATCATTGTTAGGCAAAATGAAACTGTTGAAAAGTGGCAAACCTACCAATGCCGCCGTTGTACTCTTTGCCAAAGACACCGACCAAATCCCGCAAATCGAACTTCGCATGGCCTGTTTCAAAGGCATTGACAAAAACATCTTCATCGACAATAAAAGTGAAACCGGAAACATCTTCCACTTATTAGATGCAGGTATTGCCTTCTGTTTCAGGAACCTGAAACTTGGTGGAGAAATCATCGGGCTACAACGCGAGGAAAAGCTTGAGATACCAATTGAAGCGTTGCGCGAAGCATTGATTAATGCCCTTTGTCACCGTCAATATGAGCGCACCAATGGCTCGGTTAGCTTGGCCATTTACGATGACAGGCTTGAAATCGTCAACCCAGGCAAGTTCCCTCCAGAGATTTCCCCAGAGAACATCAAACAGCCTCACGAGTCATACCCATACAATAAGAAGTTGGCACAGCTGCTTTATCTCTGCAACTATCTTGAAAAATGGGGTTCGGGAGCGCAACGCATAATTGATTTGTGCAACAACCAAGGCATTCCAGAACCTAAATGGATAGCAAAAAATGGCACAATAACTATTGTCTTCCAGCGCTCCAAAGAGACACAAGCGGAGATTAGCACCTGTGCCGTCGATAAACAAGCGGTAATTGATATGATTGGCGGTAAATTGGCGGTAACTGGCGGTAAATTGGCGGTAACTGACGG
>JAKSMV010000064.1 GCA_024400425.1 Bacteroidales bacterium | reverse complement strand
TCCCTTGCCAATTTTTAGGGATATTCATAAATTTTGGCACATGAAGATGATTAACGTGCTTTGCGAAAACTTTGACGGCCGATGGTGGCGCGGGCTCTAACATAGAGTCTGGTTTTTGCAAGTTTAGTTGATCAAGGCAAAAGGCTTCCAGACTCCCTGGAGGCTTTTATTTTTCCCAAAAGACATTTAGAATCCTCCAGGTAATCCAGGGCCTACGCCTAAAAAAGCTATTTTTTAGACGTAAAAAAATTCATTTTGAGCGCAGCGTGCCCGCGAGGTTGATGATTCTAGATCCTTCGCTACGGCTTCGCCTCCACTCAGGATGACACTCTGAGGAATGAACTTCAACAGTTCCACTCAGGGTGACGAACAAGAGACAAAAGGACCACATATGGCAAAATCTCTGGTAGAATCAGATAACGGCTTTTTCGACAAGTTCGGCGGCAAGTATGTAGCCGAAATCATCCGTCGCCCTCTGGACGATCTTGAAGAAGCCTTCAACAAGTACATCAAGGATCCGGAATTCCTGGAAGAATTGCGCATTATCCAGCGCGACTACATCGGCCGCGAAACTCCGCTGTACTATGCCCCTACCGCAACAGAACTTCTGGGCGGCGCACAGATCTACATCAAGCTGGAAGGTCTTGCCAACACAGGTGCCCACAAGATTAACAACGCCATCGGTCAGTGCCTCTTGGCAAAGAAGATGGGCAAGACCCGCATTATCGCAGAAACCGGCGCTGGTCAGCACGGTCTTGCCACTGCAGCTGCTTGCGCAAAGCTTGGTCTTGAATGTATCGTTTACATGGGCGAAGTGGACGTTCGTCGTCAGCAGCCCAACGTTGCCACCATGGAACTTTACGGCGCCAAGGTGGTGCCTGTGACCAGCGGTAGCCGCACCTTGAAGGATGCGGTGAACGAAGCCATGCGCGACTGGGCAACCAACTTTGCAACCACCCACTACGTTCTGGGTTCCGCTCTCGGCCCCGCACCGTTCCCCGATATCGTCCGTACTTTCCAGAGCATCATCGGTGAAGAAGTAAAGCGCCAGGCTGCAGAACGCAACATCGACATTGCAGCCATCGTGGCTTGCGTAGGCGGTGGTTCCAACTCCATCGGCGTGTTCACTCCGTTTATCGAAAATCCGAACGTTCGTCTTATCGGCGCAGAAGCCGGTGGCGTAGGCCCGAAGCTGGGCGAAAACGCAGCCCGCATGGTGGGCAATGCCGCCAAGGTGGGCATCGTTCAGGGTTACAAGAGCAAGTTCCTGGTAGATGACGACGGTCAGTCCCAGCCCACCCGCTCCATTTCCGCAGGTCTCGACTACATGGGCATTGGCCCGCAGCTTGCAGCCCTCGGCGAATGTGGCCGCGTGGAATTCACCAGCATCCTGGACAAGGAAGCTTTGGAAGCCGTAAACTTCTTCGCCAAGAACGAAGGTATCCTCTTTGCTCTTGAAAGTTCCCACGCCGGTGCCGCCGCCATGAAGATTGCCAAGGAATTCCCCAAGGACAAGGCCATCATCATCAACATGAGTGGCCGCGGCGACAAGGACATCTTCATCACCAGCCCCGTGTTCCGCCCCGAAAAGTGGAAGGAATTCCTGGCAGCAGAACTGAAGCGTCTGAACAACAATGAAGACATCCACGACGCAGAGATTATGAATAAATAGTGATTAGTAAACAGTGGTTAGTAAGCAGTGAAAATAAGGCGGCTGCGCCGCGATTATAAAACAAACCACTAACCACAAGCCACTAACCACTAATCACTAACCACTAACCACTATTTTTATATGAACGCACCTATCCGTTTAATGTCCCATTTGATTGCCGGTTTCCCTGATGGCGAAACTTCCGTGGCAATTGCAGACGCTCTCGTAAAGGGCGGCGCATCCATTCTCGAAATCCAGTTGGCCTTCAGCGACCCCAGCGCCGACGGTCCCGCGATCCAGACTGCTTCTACCGTCGCTTTGGAAAAGGGCTACTCCACCAAGCAGGGTCTTGAAATCGTGAAGAAGATTCACGACATGCACCCGGATACCCCCATCTACATCATGACCTACGGCTCCCTGGCATTTACTCCGGGCGTCGAGAACTTCGTGAAGATGTGCAAGGACGCAGGCGTTAGCGCTTGCATCATTCCGGACCTTCCCTTCGATAACGACGAAGGCCTTACCGCCGCTTGC
>JAKSMV010000063.1 GCA_024400425.1 Bacteroidales bacterium | reverse complement strand
AAGAAGACTTCACCGACGAATTCGGCGACAGCTTCGACGAAGGTTTCGACGGCGGCATCGACGACATGTATTGATTTATCTTTCAATATGATAAACGACAAAAAATCCACCGATTTGGTGGATTTTTTCTTGTAGAGACGCGATTTATCGCGTCTTCGCTGTATCAAATTATTATATGAGACGCGATGAAGCGCGTCTCTACAGTCAAGCGTTAATGCGTTCCGAAATGGAATACACTCGTTTGTCGCGTTGCGTTGAAGTAATCATCTCTGCCAGGAAACCAGTGGAGAACAGCTGCACGCCAATCACCATAGCCAAGAGACAGAAATAGAACAATGGGCGGTCGGTCATGTGATAGACATGGGCAAAGATGCGCGAACATGCCAGATAGATGGCGATGATGAAACCTACCAAAAAAGTGAGCGAACCTGCCAAACCGAAGAAATGCATCGGACGGTTGCTGAACTTCGAGATGAAATTGATGGTCAGCAAATCCAAATAGCCACGCACGAAACGACTCATGCCGAACTTGCTTGTGCCATACTTGCGCTTCTGATGATGTACGACCTTCTCCCCTATGTTGCCGAAGCCGTTCATCTTGGCAATGACAGGAATGTAACGGTGCATCTCGCCATACACCTGAATGCTTTTCACCAAATCCAGGCGATAGGCCTTCAAGCCGCAGTTGAAGTCGTGCAACTTAATGCCCGACATCCGCCGCGTCGTCCAATTAAAGAACTTCGAAGGTATGTTTTTCATCAGCTTGGAATCATAACGAACTTTCTTCCAGCCCGATACCAAGTCATAGCCATCCTCCTTAATCATCTTATATAGTTCCGGAATTTCGTCAGGACTATCCTGCAAATCGGCATCCATAGTGATGACTACATCGCCTTGGACGAGTTTGAAGCCTTCATTCAAAGCCGGCGACTTGCCATAATTCCTTCGGAAACGAATGGCCTTCACATTCGGATTCTGCTTCGAAAGTTCCTGAATGATGTGCCACGAATTGTCGGTAGAACCATCATCAACGAAAACGATTTCGTAGGAATAACCTTCCTTTTCCACGACACGGCGAATCCATGCCTCCAATTCAGGCAGCGACTCCGCTTCATTTAATAAAGGTATGACTATTGAAAGATCCATTACTTATTGACTGTTTGACTTTTAGACTATTTGACAATTGGACTTGGGGACTTAGGGACTATTTGACTTTGAGACTTGGAGACTATTTGACTTAGGGACTTGGGGACTTCTATGGGGAAAGATTAAAAGATTTGACAATTTTGAACTATCAAAAACTGAAAACCGATAACCAATAATCCATCACCCCATCACCATTCATCTGATTTCAGTCTTTCCACCCATATATGGACGCAATGCTTCAGGGATTGCGACAGAACCATCAGCACGAAGGTTATTTTCCAAGAAGGCGATTAACATACGCGGAGGTGCGACTACTGTATTGTTCAGAGTATGAGCAAAATAGTTTCCATTCTTGCCTTTAATCCTAATCTTCAAACGACGAGCCTGAGCATCACCGAGATAAGAGCAGCTACCCACTTCGAAATACTTCTTCTGACGCGGCGACCATGCTTCGACATCCAACGACTTGACTTTCAAATCAGCCAAATCGCCAGTGCAGCATTCCAGAGTACGGACCGGAATATCCATCGAGCGGAACAGTTCTACGGTATTGCGCCACATCTTTTCGTACCACATATCGGCTTCTTCTTCCTTACAAATAACAACCATTTCCTGTTTCTCGAACTGGTGGATACGATAAACGCCACGTTCCTCAATACCATGGGCACCCTTTTCCTTTCTGAAGCATGGAGAATAACTCGTCATAGTCAACGGAAGCTGGTCTTCAGGAATCATCTGGTCGATGAACTTGCCAATCATGGAGTGTTCGCTGGTGCCAATCAGATAAAGATCTTCGCCTTCAATCTTATACATCATGGCATCCATTTCGGCGAAACTCATCACGCCTGAAACGATTTCGCTTCTGACCATGAAAGGAGGAATGCAATAGGTGAAACCTCTTTCAATCATGAAATCGCGGGCGTAAGTGATGACAGCAGAATGCAAACGGGCGATATCACCCATGAGATAATAGAAGCCATTACCGGCAACACGATGAGCGGCATCCAAGTCAAGACCGTTGAACTTAGCCATGATGTCGGCATGATAAGGCACTTCAAAATCAGGAACGACAGGTTCACCAAATTTCTCAATCTCAACATTATGCGTATCATCAGGACCGACTGGGACAGATGGAGCGACGATATTCGGGATGGCATACATCACTTTCGTAAGATCATCCAACAACTCAGTTTGTTTCTTAGCAAGCATTTCAAGTTCTTGAGCATTAGCTTCAACTTGCTTTTTCAACTCATTCGCCTCATCCTGTTTCCCATTTTTGAACAAAATACCAATTTGTTTGGAAATAGAATTGCGCTGCGAACGCAAATCATCAGCACGTTGCTGACAATCACAATATTGCTGATACAAATCAATTGCCTGGTCAACCAAAGGCAACTTGCTGTCTTGGAATTTCTTTTTGATGTTTTCCCTGACAATGTCAGGATTCTTGACTAAAAACTTAATGTCAATCATAGATATAGACTTTTGAAAATTTAAACCGCAAATTTAGTATAAATTTCAATAGGTAAGAAAGGAAAAGGGATAAGATACAAACAAAAAACCCCGACGCTTGTCAGTGTCAGGGTTCTCGCTGTGGT
>JAKSMV010000062.1 GCA_024400425.1 Bacteroidales bacterium | reverse complement strand
AAAAGTAGAACATCGCAAAAACATAAAGCAAAAAACACTGCTGGAAAAATGTTGGAATTTTTTAGTATCAGGGGAGGTATTCTGATAATCAACAAGTTACACTACAAACCAACAGCTAAAACGCCATGTTTTTCCAAAATTTTTCCAACATTCCATCTCTGCAAAAGACTATAAAGAAACCTATTCTCTCTAAAATCATGGTCAAACTTGTAACCAACGCAGAACTTTTCAACAACCTTAGGGAAAAGCAGTATAAAAATTTGCAAAAAAAATCGTAAAAACGTATAACGTCAGGACGTTAGAACGCAAAACACAACAAACCACCTATCATTCAATCACTTCCCAATGTCCGCCCTTATCCGGCCCAACACGACGAACGATGCCTTCGTCTTGTAACTTATTCGTGATATTCACAATAGTGCGTCTGGAAACGCCAATTAACTCGGCCATTTCTGTCGTAGTTATTTCTGGTCTTTTTTTAATCAGCTCCACAATTTTCTGTGAATTTTTCTGTGAATTTTTCTGTGAAATTCCCTGCGCCTCATTCATAATGCTTCCTTCAAAGTTTTTTTTCGGGTGGTTTGCAAGCTCTTTTGCCACTCTCGAAACATACTCCGAAACGCTTTCTTCCAACAAGAGTTTTCTCTTGACACTCTCGTCCTGCTTCTTGATTCCCGAATAGGTCCTGCTTTTCAGTGCGGCGATCTCTCCTTCGCCTAATCCCATCAAATGCAGATGGCAAAGCGTCAAGTCGTCATGCCGCAAACCTGGGCAGCGGCTTAACAGAACGGCATCGAAACCCTCGAAATGCCGCTCCACAGCCTCCCCAAGTTGCTTGTAATCTTCTTCCTGCAACAGGATGTCTCCATGTTTGAAGGAGGTGTCGCGTGTAGTGATACGTTTGCCACGCAGCAACTCATTGATGCGCTTGCAGATTGGTTCTTTCAGAAAGTCCCGACGCCATTCAGCTTCCTTGTCCTGCTGCTGGGCCAAACTCTTTTCCAAAGCCTTCATCTGGTCTTCTTGCTGCCCGAGGCTTTGCCGCAATGTTTCCTGTTCCTTCTCGTAGGCCAGACGCTCCGCCTCCAATTCCGCTTCATGCCTTTGCCTAATCTGCTCTATCTCTTTTTCCGTGTGGTCTTTCTGCAATCTCAGTTCCTCTGCATACTGCCTCCCCATCTCTGCCACTTTCTGCTGATGCTTCTTTTCTGCCTCCTCCAGCCTTTGCTTGGTTTCGGCTTGCAGCCGCCTCAATTCCTCCTCATGCGCCTGCTCCGTCTCGCCAAGCACCCTGTCAGCATCTTCCTGTTGCTGTTGCAGCAATTTCCTACTTCTCAGTTTCGCCACAACAATAATTGCCAAAACCATCAACACCGCAATCGGCACAATGATTCCGACAATTTTTCTGATGTGCTTTGTGTGTTCAGCCTCAGTCAGTTTTTCCTGCTTTTGCTTCAAGTAATCCTGAAACAGATTGTCAAGTTTCGAAACCAAAGCTTTGTTTTCCCCATCCGTTTTCTTTTGTGAAGCTAAAAAATGCAAACATTCATCATACTTTTCTTTATCTCCCAGTTTGTCATAGATTGAGCGCATACTTTCTGCCGCTCGCATTTTAGCAATCATATCCTTTTCGTATTGAAATACAAAATCGAAATAGTATAAAGCTGAATCATAAATGCCTTCTTCATTAAATATTGCACCGATAGTCAAGAAACGGTTTAATCTTTCTTTTTCATCATCTGCCTGAACGACAACTTGCCTTAACTCATCCATCGTCTCATCCAGGCCCATTCCAACTTGATAATCGCATACCGTCTTGCAAAAAAACACATCTCTATATAGAAGATTATCGCAGTTTTTCATTTCCCCCAATGCTTGCTCATAGCATAATCTCGCCTTGTCTATTTCATTCATTTTATCATACTGCTTTCCTATCAGAAAAAACATATTGGAAACACTTTGTGACGAAATCGGTTCTATTTTACAAAAAACGAGAGATTTTTCATAGCATGAAATGGCATTCTCCATCATAAACTGCCCAGAAAACATATCTCCAAGACGATTGTAGGTATATGCCATAAACTTTGCCTTGTTTTTCACCAACTCCTTCTCTTCAAACCGTCCCTCCATCACCTCCAATGCCTTCAGGTATTCCGCACAGGCATCAATCACATCCCCCTGCTCATAAAATCCCACACCATTAATATAATGTGCCCGCGCATCCAAAAACGCATCGCGTTCCCGTAGGGACGCACCTCTTTGTGGGGACGCACCGCGTGCGTCCGCTCCATCCGTCCCCACAATCGAATCGAAATACCCAACCGCCTGCAGCAATTCGGCGCGGTTGCTCTGCCCGCAATCATTCTTATACAGCAGCTCCGAAATCAGCACCTGGCAGTAATGCCCCTCAAACACATCGAGGCTATCAGCCTCGGTGCTGCCGGCAAACCCCTGCATCACCACCAAGGCACTATCCGGCTGCCGCCACATGAGGCTGTCAATGGCCTGTAAAGACGCAAGATTTTGCGTCTCCCGCACCCCATCGTTGGGTAGAGACGTGCCATGGTGCGTCTCCTGAATCGCGTCATCAGACAGAGACGCACCATGACGCGTTTCTGCGGAAGGGGTACACGCAGTCATCACAACCACCAAAAACAATATGAGCCATCTAAATTTCATCGTCGCAAAAATTATCAAAAACAATCAAAACCCCATCTCTCACCACGGTTGCTGAGCCTCGGTTCCTGAGCTTCGGTCTCAGAGCCTCGGTTGCTGAGCCTGTCGAAGCATCACCCACAACCCATAACCCGCCACCTTTCAACTTTTCACACTCAACTTTTCACTCTCAACTCTCCACTTTCCACTCTCCACTCTCCACTCTGTGCTTTCCTGATTTAGGTTGACTCGGATTAATAAATTATTACTGATAAAAG
>JAKSMV010000061.1 GCA_024400425.1 Bacteroidales bacterium | reverse complement strand
ATTTCCGTTTGGATTGAATTATTTATTTTTGCAGCCTAAACGAAGGATTAGGACAGACATGACTTTAGACAAACTCAACATCGGACAATGCGCTACGATTAAGGCCGTGGGAGGCGAAGGTTCAAACCGCCAGCATTTCCTCGACATGGGCGTCATTCCCGATGCAGTGATAAAAATAGTGAAATACGCCCCTATGGGCGACCCGATGGAAGTGCTCATTCATGGCTATTCGCTCACCTTGCGCAAAGCTGATGCCGCCCTAATCGAAGTCGAACCTTGCGAAGAAAGACAGGAAAAGCCACAAGCAAGCAGACCAAACCTTGACGAAACCGCACACCCTGGCTTGGGTGAAGCGGGAAAATACCACAACCACGAAGACGAAAATCCACTTCCCAAAGGCACTTCGCTGACCTTCGCCCTGGTCGGACAACAGAACAGCGGGAAGACCACCCTCTTCAACCAACTGACAGGTTCAAAGCAACACGTCGGCAATTTCCCTGGCCTTACCGTCGAACGCTGCGACGGAGAAATAAAAGGACATCCCGACACCATGGTCACCGATTTGCCAGGCATCTATTCACTCTCGCCCTATACGGAAGAAGAGATGATGTCGCGGCAATTCATCCTTGACGAAAAGCCCAAGGCCATCATCAACATTGTGGATGCCAACAACTTCGAGCGCAACTTGTATCTTACCATGCAACTCATGGAATTGAACATTCCTATGGTGTTGGCGCTCAACATGATGGACGAAGTCCGCAACAATCGCGGGAGCATTCGCGTGAACGAGATGGAAAAAATCTTGGGCATTCCTGTCGTGCCCATTTCAGCGGTCAAAGGCGAAGGCATTGCAGAGCTCGTGGAACACGCCATCCACGTGGCAAAATACCAAGAATGCCCTGTACGTCAGGACTTCTGCGGCAAAGACGACCACAAAGGCGCCGTTCACCGTTGTCTTCACAGCATCATGCACCTTATCGAAGACCATGCCCAACGCACTGGCCTTCCTCTGCGCTTTGCTGCATCGAAATTGGTTGAAGGCGACGAGACCATACTGAACGCATTGCAACTCTCGCAAAACGAGAAGGAGACGCTCGAGCACCTCATCGTCCAAATGGAAGAGGAACGCGGCTTAGACCGTGCAGCAGCCATGGCCGAGATGCGCTTCACCTTCATCAACAAACTCTGCCGGCAAACCGTGGTAAAGCCCAACGAGAGCAAGGAATACCAACGCAGCCACCGCATCGACAAGATACTGACCGGACGGTTCACCGCCATCCCGATTTTCATGCTCGTCATGGTGATGGTCATCTGGCTCTCCATCGACGTGATTGGTTCGCCTTTGCAAGAACTGCTCAGCCAAGGCATCGGATGGCTCGGCGCGACTTGTGGCGATGCGATGGCACGCTGGGGCGTTCATCCTGCGGTGCAGTCGCTCGTTGTCGATGGTGTGTTTTGCGGTGTAGGATCGGTACTCAGTTTCGTGCCCATCATCATCACCTTGTTTTTCTTTCTCAGCATCTTGGAAGACAGCGGATACATGTCGCGCGTGGCTTTTGTCTGCGACACGTTTTTGCGTCGTTTGGGCCTCACTGGCCACAGCATCGTCCCCATGCTCACAGGTTTCGGTTGCTCAGTTCCTGCCGTCATGGCGACACGCACCTTGCCATCGGCCCACGACCGTTGGCGCACCATCCTCCTCATCCCGTTCATGAGTTGTTCGGCCAAGATACCCGTCTATGCCCTGTTTTCCGCTGTATTTTTCCCCAATCACGCCGCCCTCGTCCTCATCGGACTTTACCTCTTGGGTATCGGTGTTGGATTGCTCACAGCCCTTATCACAAAATGGGTCAACAAAGAAGGTCAAGCGGCACCTTTCGTCATGGAGATGCCGAACTACCGTTTGCCTCACGTCAGGAATGTGGGGCACTTACTTTGGGACAAGACCAAGGATTTCCTGAAGAATGCCTTCACCGTCATCTTCATTGCCTCGCTAATCATCTGGTTCCTGCGCACTTTCGACTTCCATTTCCACATGGTCGAAAACGGAAATGGTTGCATCCTTGCTTCCATTGCAGGTTGGATTGCTCCTATTTTCAAGCCACTCGGTTTGGGGGAATGGCAGATCGTCACGGCCTTGATTAGTGGCGTCATCGCTAAGGAAAGCGTCATCGCCTCCATTGAGATGCTTGGTGGCATGAGTCTGCTCACCACCGTTTCTGCCGTCTCGATGCTCGTTTTCTGCCTGCTCTACACGCCTTGCGTGGCCGCCATTGCCGCCATCCGTCGCGAATTAGGTGGCAAATGGGCCTTCTTCGTGGTGATATTCCAATGCCTCGTGGCTTGGATTGTCGCTTGGATTGCTTACTCAATTGCAGGAATCTTTTTATGAACACCCCTACCCTCGTCATACTCATCATCATCTTTGCATTGGCCATATTCGCCGTGATTTTCATGCGGAAAAACAAAGCCAAAGGAGGATGCACAAATAGCGGAAGCAGTTCTTGTTCAGGATGCAGCAATGCAGATTGCCCGTTGAAGTCACATCGGAGCAACGGCATTTAATGACAAAATCGCCTTGCAGGAACGCGAGGTGTGCCATCCCTCTACCAAATTTTTTGATTTTTTGCCGGGAATAAAGTCCATTGACGACTCATTTGCGGCAATTGATGTTTAAAAAAAGCATATCCAAGTTTTTCCCTATCTTTGCAGCGATGAAACTGAAACATCTCATATTGTCTTTCGCCGTGTTTGCGGCTTTGTTTTCCTGCACAAGGACAGATGCTCCATTGCCCGAAGAAGACATGCTTTATCGCGTGGAGTGCTTCTATCAGCAGAATCCCGACAGTGCCTTGCAGATTCTTGACACGCTGAATGTTTCGGTGCTTTCGGAAAAGGAACTCGCCCACTATAACCTACTTTGGGTTAAGGTAAACGAGCCTTATTGGGCTTACAAACCTGAAAGCGA
>JAKSMV010000060.1 GCA_024400425.1 Bacteroidales bacterium | reverse complement strand
TCCCTGCCGATTTTGAAGCTGCCTTTGGCCGTCGGGATGGTGATGGTGTCGCCCATCAGCAGCGGGACGATGGAAAAGACTGCGCTGTCGGCGACCGAAGGGAGCGCAAGCAGCGTGTCGATGGGATGCGCTTCAAGCGTTACCAGTTCGGGATGCCGCTCAGCGATTCGCGCGATGCGGCGTGCGGCGTGGCGTTGCGAGTTGCAAGAACAACAGGCGAACAGGATGGCCAAGGTGAAAAATGCAAGTCTTTTCATGCTTCAATCGTTTTAGGAGAGTTCGGTTAAGTTCTCAATCATCTGCTTCAGTTCGCCATTTTCGGCGGTGAGCTGTGCGAGCTGGGCGGAAAGCCCGACGATTTCCCGCCGGGCTTCCGTCAGTTCGGAATAGACGCGCTTGTTTTCTTCAACGAGGTTGAAGATGGTTTGCTGCATTTCCCTGATGGTGGCGTTTTGGCGTAGCCGCGTAGCGGCGAGCCAAGAGACGACCCCAGTAATGGGGACGAGCAGCGTGGTTGTCCATTCGTAGGCGTTCATGGCATTAGTAGTCTAATTCGTCAGTGTGGAAAGATGGTGTCGGGATGTCGTCGTTGCCACCGTCGCCGTCACCCGAAGCAGGTCTTTCATCGTTTCTTGGCGGTGTGGTGCCGCCACCGTTGTCTTCGCCATCGCCATCGCCGTCGCCGTTTGAGGTGATGGCGGTGTTCTTGTTGATGTTGCGGCCTTTCTTTTCAGCGCGTGTCTTGATGATGAAGCTGCCGAAGCCGCGCATCGAGACATTTTCGCCGGAGGCGGCATAGGTGATGTAGAAACGCACGGTGTCACCGATATCGCCCCAGCCTTTCACATCGACATCGATGTTGAAGTCAGTGCCTGTGTAAGGCGTTTGGAAAACGCCGATACGGCCTTTGGTGATGTTGTAGGCGACGACAATATAATTGGCGTCGGCGGGTTTTTCGATGGTGCGAAGGGTGTCATACTCGATGAGGATGCCGATTGTTGGTGCTGTCGGTGGACCCATTTCCGCAATTTCAGTCGTGAGCATCGGGGAGTTGATTTTCTCGCCGTTGCCGATTCCTTCAAGCTGTGTGAGGTCGATGGACTTCACGCCATCAGCGGTGACGGCGCAAGCCGACAACTGGCGTTGCAGCAAGTTTCGGCGCGTTTTGCCCTTGACGCTTTGCGGAAAGAGCGAACGCAACTGGTCGTCACTGAGTTGGCTTGCCAACGAGGTGAGTTGCGCAAAGAAATTGCGCTGCATGACCTGTGCGGCGGTCTTTGGGTTTCTGACTGACTGGGCTTGCCCACGCATGTAGGCGATGCCTTTCCATGAAGCACCTACGACGGTGCCGACTTTTCCGTTGAATCCTCCAAGGATTCCTTGTTTAATTGTTCCCATGTGGTTTTTGATTTAGGTTCCCGTCCCCGCCTCCGCGAGGATGACGGCGGGAATGATGGTTAATGATTTAATGATTTTGTTACGGAAGACCTTATTTCCTTGGCGGTCTTTCCGCAATGCCCATTGTGCCGAAGCCGTGGATGGCGATGGCAGATTTGTAGATGAACGGAATGACGACAAAGCTGTCGTTTTTCTCCCATCCTGGTTGTGCAGGGATTTCATGTGCGTCCGCGTTCATCTTCAGTGTGGAGTTAAAGCAGTGGATTGTTCCCTTGGTTGCGTTGATGACGATGAAAGCACCGTAATTGTTGAAGGCTTCTGCCGATTTGTCGCCGTCAAACATGACGTTCAAGGCGTTGAGCGATTGCGCCATGGTTACAGGGTCGATTCCGACAAGCGTCATGATGTTGACTTCGCCAAAGTTGATGGTTGAGGCGTTGCCGATGGTTGACAGCAGTGAGGCGTCAAAGTGCTTGGCATCGTCGGTGACGGTACATGCTTCGGCCAACTGTTGGAACAGCAGGTTTCGGCGGGTCTTGCCTCTGACCGACTTTGGGAAAAAAGTCTTCAGCTGGTCTTCCGTGAATTGAGAGACGAGGCCGCTGATTTCAATGAAGAAATTGCGCTGCTTGACCTGTGCTTCGGTCTTTGGGTTTCTGACTGACTGGGCGATGCCACGCATGTAGCTGATGCCCTTCCATGAAGCACCTACGACGGTGCCGACTTTTCCGTTGAATCCTCCAAGGATTCCTTGTTTGATTGTTCCCATAGTTTAATGGATTTTGGTTGTTAAATGGTTGTTTAGGCACGGAAAGTGCCGAGATAGAAAGAGTTGGAGACTCGCTTTCTGCTTGCCTTAGAGATGGCGAAGTAGATTGCGAAGGAATCGCCAGCCCAATGGGGCGGCGTTTGCAGGGTGAGCCGTTCATCGATGCGGCGGAAAGTGTCGAGGTCGAAGACGGTTTCTGCCTTTGCCATGTTGTAGAGCAACGGCAGGATGATGTCGTCGTCATCGGCTTGCTCGACGATGCTGTTGTTGGTCCAGGTTATTTCAACAAGGCCGTCGGAGACGGCTGCGTTGACGCTGTGGACTTCGGGCGGCAGACTGCCGTGTGCGACGATGGCACGGGTGTAGTCGATTTTAGGGTTGTCGCCATCGGTGAGAATGGCGTTCTTGATGTTGGCCGCAAAAGCGGCGTTGTATTCGCTTTGGAAAACGGCATCGTGCTGGAAGCTGGCTTGGATGTATGGCAGCAATGGTTTGAGGAATTTGCAGATGGTGATGAGCCTTTTCCTTTGCGCCTCCTGCTGAGGCGTTGAGCTTCTGCCTTTTTCGGTCGGCAATGCCTTGATGACTGCTTCGCCGTTGACGATGCATCCGACGACAGAACCGACTTTTCCAGAGAAACCTCCAAGGATGCCTAATTTGATTACGCCCATGATGCGGTGGATTTAGATTCCTGCCTGCGCAGGAATGACGGTTAATGACTTAGTGATTTTTCGCTTCGACAGGCTCAGCGAGCCGATGGCGAAGTTTGCAGTCCTGAAGGCGGTTTTTCAAGGCCGGAATCGGCGATAAGCCGAGTGGACTTGGTACGGACTTGGTACGGA
>JAKSMV010000006.1 GCA_024400425.1 Bacteroidales bacterium | reverse complement strand
AGCAGCAATGTAGTAGGTGCCAGGAACCATGGTCATGCCATCGATGATGTATTCATCAGCGCGGTTAGCAGCCTGTCTGCCGCCGCCAACGAAGTGGGTGTTAGGCAGATTGACAGTGGTTGTCAGGGCATAGGTAGAAGTCGAAGGATCGAATGAGGTGGCATCGCTGTAGACATAAGCGCCAGCATTGTAACTTTGGGCTGTGTACTGCCATTGCATACCACTGAAATAAGAGGTGTTGTTTCTCTGGAACATGACGAGCAGGTTGCTGGTGCCGTCCCATTCGAAGTTGCCATTCAGGGCGAAATCGTTCCAACCCATAGCAGGATGTTCGTTGCTGCCTTCATAGACGAGGGTCATGGCTGAGGCAGGCATCGAAGTTGCAGGAACTACAGCATCACTCACGTTGGCCATGTAGATTTTCAGATTGCCGACATTGTTGTTGCTGAAGTCAACTGTAGCATAATAGCCGATGGTGTTGATGACACCGGCACCCATACCTGCTTCTTGCAGCAAGCTGGCTTGGTAGAGCTGTTGGCTCAAGGAGTTATTGAAGTATGGGTAGTATGGTTGGTAGCTGGAAGTGGTAGTGCTGGTTTCATCACCGATGACGATGTCGTAAGGTTCTGCACCGCCACCAATTGCTGGGCCAACGTAGAAGTTAGCGAGGTCAGGACCGCCAACTTCGTCGATACCGGCTTGGGTATAGACAGCCATCTTGGCGTTTTCAGCCATTTCGTCGGTGCCGACAGTGGTAACAGTACCATTGAGCATGACGTCTTGGTTGAAGGTCACTTTATACACTGCGTCTGGGCCGTCTTCGGCATCGCCAGGAAGCAGGTAGTTGTCATACAGGGTAACACCTTCTGTTGCGGTGTTTCTGTATTCGAATGGGTAAGCATCGGTGATTTCGCGAGCCATTTCCCAAACGTCGGGTTCCACTGGAGTGTAAGCTTCAGCGGTGATGTCCCAAACGGCAGCTTCGCGGGTGCCTTCGTAGATAGCCACGAATTGTCTCTCGACGAGATCTTCGTTGCTTTCGCCAGTAGCGATGGCGAGTTCAACTTCGTCGCCGTTGCTGAAATTGATAGGATATTCCACATCAACCATGGTGAAGTAACCATCGTTAGGAGTGAAGTCGAGCACGCTGATAGCTACAGGAACTTCACCTTGATAAGCCATGGTGAATTGGAAAGGACGCATCCAAGCGCCTGATGGGCGAGAGCCCACGTTGATGACATCGACAGGCTCACCATTAACAATGGCCTGGAAATCACCTGTTTGAGCCTTTGCCAAGCCCGTGAAGGCTAGGATAAGACCCATCATCAAAGAAAAAACTTTTCTTTTCATAATGATTTGAAAATTAGTTAATGAATAAAATGATTAATAAAATAAATAAAAAAGTACTTTTTATTGAAAACCAGCTGGTTAGATATACGCGAGCGGACATTTCGCCATCCGGAAGTCAATCGTGGGTAACAAGTTTGGTTCGTTTCATAGGTTGCCTCATTTCGTGGTGATTCATTAGTATAATAATTAAGGTGTGATAAAGGTTGGTTTTCGTATGACATATTCGGGAAATAAAGAGGCAGGGGAAGCCCACACAACGCAAAAGCCGACGCACCATTAAGGCACATCGCCACGTGATTTCCGCGATTTGTAAGATTTACCATGAATTAAATCTCTAGAGTTTTACATGTAATACGTCATAATGACTAACAACTTCTGTTTTACCCTTAGTCGTTTTTGAATAATTATTGAAAAATTTGATTTTATGTTTCATGGTGGGTTTGTAGAGACGTGCCATGGCGCGTCTCTGTCCCATCACATTCCCAATAACATAAAAAAAAGAGACGTAGCGTTACGTCTCTACTACATTGCGTTTTCCAATTATCATCGTTTGTCGTCCAAGGTGTCTATGATGGTCTCAATGAGATTGAATGCACCATCATAGACATCTTTCAGCGACGAGTCGAGCATGTAGGCAGGTGTGGTGAACACCATTTCGGCGTTGTCGGCTAGCACGTCGCCGGCTTCGGTCTGCACGTGTTCGGCACCCATTTTGAAAATGTTTTCGGCATCTTGGGTTCCATCGTTGCCAAGGGTCACGCACACTTCGGGGATGAGCTTGGCGAACAGAACGGGAGCAATGCACATGCCTCCGATGGGTTTCTTGGCAGCGTGCATCTCAAGGATGACGCGGGCCACGTCGGGTTGCACTTCCATATTGGCGCCTTTGTAGGCATAGTCGCAGAGGTTCTTGGCTACGCCATAGCCTCCCGAGAAGAGCAGGGCGTCATAATCGTCGGCCTTGAATTCCTCGATAGGTTTGATGTTGCCTCGAGCGATGCGTGCCGCCTCGGTCATGATGTTGCGTTTGGCGTTGCATACTTTCTTGTTGTTTGTGTGGTCGATGACCTCGGTCTGCTGGCGGTCGGGGGCAAAGCATTGGTATTCGCAATGATGCTGCTCGATGGAGAGCAACAAAGTGATGGCTTCGTTGATTTCGGTGCCGTCTTTACGACCGCAACCGGCAAGGATTACTGCAAACTTCTTCATGATGTTTTGGATTTGTGGATGTTTAGACTTGTGGACAATTAGACGTTTAGACTTGTGGACAATTAGACGTTTAGACTTGTGGACAATTAGACTTGTGGACGTTTGGACATAGTCTCTCAGTCTCTTAGTCCCATAGTCCCTCAGTCTCTTAGTCCCTTAGTCTCTTAGTCTCTTAGTCTATTCTTTTATTAATCTTTGTGTTTCAGTGGTGTTGTTTGTTGTGAGTTGTATGAAATACACGCCATTTGGCATATCGGCCAATGAAACGACGGCATTGTTGCCGCAATCGGCGAGGCTATAGACCAAGGCACCAACCATGTTATAGACCTTCAATTCGCTGATGTTGGTGCTGCAAGTCACGTTCAGTTTGTCGGAAGCTGGGTTAGGATAGATGCGTGAAACCACAGCGTTTTCGCTAACTGCATCAGCATTTTCGAATTCAGCCACCAGGTTGCGCGAGGCTTCAGCGATGAATGAATATTCGGCATCGGTCGAAACTTCGTTGCCATTTTCAGTCCATCGGACGAAATCATACGTCAGGTCTTCATTAGCTTCGGCGACCAAAGTGACGGTTTCGCCATAGGCGTATGAGCCTGCACCCGTTACGGTTCCGCCTTCGGCAGGGTTGATTGTGACGTTGATGTCATACATTTCAGCGGTGAAGTTGGCGAACAAGTTGCGGCTTGCTGTGACGTCAAACATGTAGAAGCTCTCGGTGGAGACGACATTGCCGTTTTCGGTCCACGACTCGAAGATGTAGTGAGGATTTGCACTGGCCGAAACAGCGCAGGTTTGGCCGTAGGTGAAAGTGCCACCACCGGTGGCGGTGCCCATGGTTGGGTCGGCATCAACGCTGATGGTGTACTGTGCGACGGTGAAATGTGCCACAAGGCTGAGGCTGCCGGTCACGGTGAAGGAATAGGTGGGTTCGGTGCTGAGCACGGTGCCGCCTGAGGTCCACTTCACGAAATCATATCCTGGGTTGGCCGTCGCATTGACGGTGCAAGTGGCGCCGGCTTCGTAGGAGCCACCACCGCTGACGATGCCACCGTTGCTCGGGCTTGCCGTGGTAGTGATGTTGTAAGTCACGGCATTGAAGTTGGCCACTAGGTTGCGGTTGCCGTTGACGGTGAAAGTGTAGTTGGCGTTGTTGGAGACCACGCTACCATTTTCGGTCCAGTTGCTGAAGTTGTAGTTGGCGTTAGCCGTGGCGTGCACGGTGCAGCTTTGGCCTTGCTGGAAGTTGCCGCCTCCCGAAGTGGTGCCTCCGATGGTAGGGTTCGATGAGGTTTGAACTGTGTAGGTCGGGATGACGGTGAAATTAGCTACGAGGTTGCGGTTGCTTGTGACGTTAAAGGTATAGCTGGCGCTGTTGGAGACCACGTTGCCGTTCTCGGTCCAGTTGCTGAAGTTGTAGTTGGCATTGGCTGTGGCAACCACGGTGCATGATTGGCCCTCTGTGTAAGTGCCGCTACCGCTGACGGTGCCGCCGTTGCTTGGACTTGCCGTGGTGGTGATGGTGTATTGCGTGCCGCCGCTTTGCACTGGGATAGTGACGCTGTAAGGCTGGCGCTGTGGCTTCGTGACGACAATCTTCACGTTGCCCGAACTGACAGGTGTGACTGGAACGCTGACCGAACCCGAAGCTGGAACCAAAGCGGCACCGAGAAGCACATTGTCTTTTGAAATGCCGACATACGAACCTGCCTGGGCATTGACGGTGAACGAAGTAGCGTTGGTTGGGAAAGTCTGGGCATGGCTTACGCTGTTGGCCGTAGGCTGCACGCGGTAAGGCATGATGGAGCCGTCGCCGAGGACGTGATACGACTGCCAGTAATATTTGTTGTTCACACTGTATTGGTAGTTGCCGGCATGGGCATAGCATACAGCGAGGTTGCCCAAGAATACGATTGATGAAACGGTGTTGTATGTATCGTCCATCCAGATGCCATCATAGCAGCCCGTGGAGGTGTTGTTGATGTTAGGCATGGTGCTGAAAGTGTTGGTGGCACCAACACCGAAATAATAGTCTTCATACCAATAAGTGCTTGGGCACGAACCGATATAGGAGAAGGCGCCTTTGTTTTCGGCACGTATCATGGCTTCGCCAAAACATGGCTGGTAATAGCCAAAGTTGGCAGCCAGGCAGCAGTTGCCCATGGCCAGGAAATACTTGTTGTTGTTGGTCAGTTGGTTCACGCTGTTGTTGGTGAAATTAGGTTGATACCATTCCTGATTGTCACCGTGAGCCGTATAGTTGACGAAACCGACACCTGTGCTCAAGGCATTGTAGCAGCCGCTATATTGGCTTTGGTTCAGGTGTGCATTGACTTGGCTGAAACCGTGGGCGGTATTGTAATAGTAGTTGGTCGCATAATTGATGGTTGGCTGGCCAACGCGTGGGTTCCAATAACTGTCCCAACCTGCAATCAGGGTGACGTTGTTGAGGTAGCTTGGGTCGGGCATGGTGTATTGTTCGTACATCAATATCTTGTTGATGATGGCTGTCAGCTGGTTGGTGTTTTCGGCCGACATGCGGCTGTAGAACATATCCGGGAAGTCATCGTTATCGACGGAACCATAATAGAGGTCAGTAACTTTTCCCGACTCGTTACCAGTGGTATTCGGCACTTGCGCAACATCGCCGACGAGAATCAGGAAGGTAGGAGTCTCGCCTGAACTGACTCCCGTGTTGTATTTGTTCTGCACAAATGAGCGGATGGCATTGTAGTTCGAGCCAGTTTGTGACGTGGTGTAAACCTCGACGTCAAAACCTTTCTGGATTTTCCAATTGGTCCAAGGCTGCAAGGTACTGACGTAGTTTTCAGGTGTAATGACTATCATGTGAACGGGATAAGCCATCAAGTCGGGGTGGTCGGTATAGACGTCGTTGATTTGACGGTAGTTGAACATCTGCTTATAGACGATGTCGAAATAAGGGCTGTAGGTGTTGACCAACATACGCTCGGTTTCGGCATAGTCGGCGCCTTCGAAATTGATTTCTACTTCGATGTCGTTGAACACGCGCAAGGTGTTGGTGGCGGCATTGTAGCTCAACGGGTTGACGAGCAACGAGCCGATGCGGATACCGCGCATGGTGCCTTGCACTTCGATAGTGGCTTCTGGAGTTGTGGCGAGGCTGCGTGTTTGGTAGGCGGCTTGGTTATAGACAAATTCAACATCTTCAGGTTGTTGGTCTTTGCGGACGGAAGGCTGATGAGGGATGATGGTGTTGATGCCGTATTCCGAAAGTCTGTAATCAGTTGTTGTGAAACTGACAACGGAAACCGTTGGCGTAGCGCCAAAAGGCACCGCAAGGAGTTCGTGGGTGGCAGGCAGTTCAGGAGTGCCTATTTCGCCTGAGGCGTACGTGCCAGGAAGGGCAATCTCGGAGAAGGTACCTTGTTCGGTGGTCACTTCGACACTTTCTACCGAGCCGTAACTGAACACGGCACGTAGGGTCTTGAATTCGCTTTTGGTGATTTCGGCACGCGATTCCGAACGGAGTTGGATGCGACCGTTTTGGGCCATGGCAACGATGCTGCAAAGCACCATGATGGCAACGAGTGATAATCTTTTCATAGTTATGTAATGATTTGTTATTCTATCAATTATACTTTATCTGATGATGAATTTCTGGGTTGTTCGGCCTGATTCGGTGGTGAGTTGGATGAAATAAAGTCCAGGAACAAGTCCATTAAGTCCGATTTCACCCTGGGTTCCGTTGATGTTTCCTGAGGCGACGCTTTGTCCCATGATGTTGACTACCTTATATCCGTGAATGGTTTCGTCAGATTCGATATGGAGTCGGCCTGAAGTTGGGTTAGGGTAGAGGTTGAAATTCGATTGGCTGGTTTCCTCGACGGCATCGGGACGAATTGTGCAATCGGCGGTGGTAAGCAGCAAGGTGCCATGTGGATTGCTTTCCGATTCGTAAATCACATCGCCGTCGGCGTATGAAACTGTGAATGAGCATTCTTCGTCGTGATTTCCTTTGCGCCAAATCAGCATGAAACGTGTGCCTTTGCTGCATAGGACGCTTACTCGTCCTTCCGAACCATCTTCAAGAGTGATGTCTCGTTCTTGGTTATTTTCTTCGAAAGCCATTTTTATGTAAGCGCCGTCCCAGCCGTTGCCGCCCGAGTCGCGAAGGTCGAACACCAGTTCGCATTGGTTGCGGAGCGTGAGGTTGGTTTCGGCTTCGATTTCGTGTTTGGCGTTCACCAAAACATGGAAGTCGATGGGTTCATTCTCGTCGATGTCTTCCGAAACCATAATGTGGAAGACGAAGTTGGCTGTGCCATAAACACCGACATGACCATAGTAATAATGCTCATTCTCGATGGTGACGAGCGGGTTTTCGGTGCTGAGATAGGCAATCGCGTCTTCGGCATCGGCATGGCCGAGATTTGTGAAGTTGACGGTGAGGTCGAAGGAATAGCCTGCCGTGAAGCCATCGGACCATTGGAAGTCTTGATATTCGAAGACGGGCTTGAAGGCTGTGAGATAGAAGTCGCTGATGGCTCCGCCACCACAGTCGGCGGTGGCGAAAAGGCGGAAGTCTTGCTGGTCGTCGATGTCGTTGGTGGTCTGCACAATGATCTGGCCAGGTTCGATGGTGTATTCTTCATCGTGGGCGAGAGCGGGAATCGTAGCTGTGCCTTGCAGAACCATCATATTCTCGTCTTCCGATGTGATGGTGATGCTTGCCGTTTCGCTCATGTCGGTTCCCACATTCTTGATATGGATGGCGTTCGAAGTGGCTTCGCCGATATTGACGGGGTCACCGCTGTGTCCGATTACCATCGGAAAAGGCTGGTTGGCTTGGCCTACGGGTAAGGTTTCTATATAAGGTATGCCTTGTGGCTTTGTAACGACCAGTTTGGCCAGTCCGTTTTCTTCCATAGGAGTGATTTCGATGTCGATGATGCCGTCGTCACCGATAAGTCCGGAGCCGTGCAGGATGCCGTCTTTCGAGATGGCTACAAACGAGCCAGGCTGTGCTTCAAGGGTGAAGTGTGTCGCGCCGATGGTGATGATGGGTTCGTGCGAAACGGAGTTTGGCTCACCTTCGGTGTGGTAACCTATCAACGATGGGTCGCCGAGCACGTTGTAGGCTTCCCAATAATAGCGTGCCATATCGCTCCAGCCGTGGTTGACGGCTTCCAACACGGATAAGTTGCCGCAATAGACGAGGGCACCCGTTGAGACATAGCTGCTTTCGTGCATGGCATCGAAGCTGCCCATGGTGGTCTCGCCGTAGCTTGGTGTTTGGCCTTCGTTGCCTCCGGTGATATGGTAGGCGCCTACCGACCACCACTCGTCTTCATACCAATAGGTGCTTGGGGCGGAGCCGATGTAGCACACGGCACCTTTCTTGTCGGCACGCACCCACGATTCACCGATGCATTCAGCGTAGCCGAACTGTGATGATTCGCAGCAGTTGCCGATGGCAATAGGGTAGAGGCCTTCGTTTTTCATGCGGTTGATGCCACCGGCAGAGAGCGAAGGAGTGCCCCACACGGTCTCATTGCAGTGTGCAGTGTAGTTGATGACGCTCACGGCGATGCGCTCGTCAGCATAGCAGCCGTCGTAGTCGTTGGGACCGAAATAGGTGGCTACGTCATTGTAGCCATGTTCGGTATTGAACCAATTTTCGACTCCGTAATGTACTGTAGGCCAGCCACAAGCAGGTGCGCCCCAGTCGTCCCATCCTGCGATGAGGGTGACGTTGTTGAGGTAGGAAGGGTCGGCAAAATGGTATTGTTCGTAGTAAAGTGTCTTTTCGATTTGTGGGATGAGCTGCTCGGGCGTGCGAGCCGAGAAACGACCGTAATACATTTCGGGCAGGTAGTCGCCATCAACACTGGCATAATACACGTCGGTGACTTTGCCCGACGAGAAACCTGTCGAAGCAGGAATCTGTGGCGTGTCGCCAACGAAGAGGATGAAACTCGGAGCTGGGTCGTCGGGGGTGGCAGCGTTGTAGAGGCCGTGGAGATAGGCTTGAATCTCGTCGTAAGTCGAGCCGATTTCGTCGGTATAGGCGGTGATGACGTGGAAGCCTTTCATGGTTTTCCATTCGATGAACTCGCCGAGATAAGGCTCAAACATGCGGTCGGCCACGATGACGTATTTGATGGGATATCGTGTCATGTCGGGATGGTCGGGGTAATCTCTGACGCCACTGTTGACGAGTTGCTTCTCAACGATGTCGAAATAAGGCGAGCGGGTCTTGGCTTTGATGTCGCGGGTCAGGGCCATGTCGGCATGCTTGAAGTTGATTTCCAGTTCAATGTCGTTGCTGACAAGAATCTTGTTTTTCACGGGGTTGTAGCTTACGGGAGACACGGTCAGCTTGGCGATGCGGTAGCCGCGCAAGGTGCCGATGATTTCGATGTTGGCCAAAGGCTGGCCGAGATAGGCATCTTGGCGATAGGTGGCTTCGTTGATGGCGAAAGGCATATCTTCGGGCATGTCAGCCTTCGAGATAGGAGCTTGTGCGGGCGCGATGCGCTCGATGCCATAATCAGCCAAGTCGATTTCTTGAGTGCTGTGATTCAATACTTTGACTTCAACATCAGCACCAAATGGAATTTCTATTAGCCGTTGTGTGACGGGAAGTTTAGGTTCGCCTATGATGCCGTCGGTGTAACCGCCTTCGAGCAGCAGTTCGGCGAATTGGCCGCGCTCGTTGCTCATGGTTCTGATTTCCATCGAGGCGTAATCGAGTTTCATTTGAAGGGTCTCGGCATTGTCTTCAATCAGGTTGATGGTGTTGCCCGAACGTCCCAGATTGATGATGTTTTGGGCATAGTCAGAGATGCAACCCAATGCCAGAAGAAGAATGAGTAATGTTTGTTTCATTTTGTTCCTCCCTTGTAGAGACGCGATTCATCGCGTCTCAATTGTTTGTTTTACAACATTTAAGAATAATAACCTTGCCATCGTGGTGGATGACGATTACGGCGGCAAATTTAGTGTAAAATCGAGAAAAATAGGCCGTTTTTGAAGCTTGATGAATTTTTTTTTCGCAAGTCGGTTTTTGTATCGAAAAATGTTCTACTTTTGCAGCGCAAATCTGCAATGGGGCATTAGCTCAGTTGGCTAGAGCGTTTGACTGGCAGTCAAGAGGTCATCGGTTCGATTCCGTTATGCTCCACAAACAAAAAACCCGCTGATTTTCAGCGGGTTTTATTGTTTTATTGGCATCGTCTGTCGCTACTCCCGATTTCTTACATCCTCACCAATTCATACTTCCTGCTGCCAATGCCAATCTTTTCGGCGTGGGCCACACACGACTTCCAGTTGGTGTCGGGGTGGAGCAGGTCCCAATGGTCGTGGTCATGCTCGCATTCTTCGTGCGTGTGCTTGGCGGTGAGGGCATTTTCGCTGCTCAGTATTGGGGTGTGGTTGACGAGGTCGGCGGCGGCGCAATCCAAGGCGACGGGGTCAAACGAGGCCAACATGCCGATGTTGGGCACGATAGGTGCGTCGTTGTAGTTCCAGCAGTCGCATTCGGGCGACACATCGACGATGATGCCGATATGGAAATGAGGCTTGCCTTGCAACACGGCTTTGGCATATTCGGCAATCTTGCAGTTGAGGATGTCGAGTTGCTCGTCGTTGTCGGCAACGGCGGCTTCGTGTTGGCAAGCAGCTACGCATTGTCCGCAGCCCATGCAATGGTCAGTGTCGATGAAGGCCTTGCGCTCGGCGTTGAGATGGACGGCATCGTGGGCGCAGTTGCTCACGCAGATGCCACAGCCGACGCAGTTTTCCTGGTTGATTTTGGGTTTCGAGCAGCTGTGCATCTCTTTCTTGCCAGCCACGCTGCCACAGCCCATGCCGATGTTTTTTAGGGCACCGCCAAAACCGGTCATCTCGTGGCCCTTGACGTGCGAAATGGAGATGATGACATCGGCTTCGGTAATGGCACTGCCGATTTTTGGTGCCTTGCAATATTCTCCGTCGATAGCTATTTCTTTGTAATCCAATCCTTTCAGACCGTCACCAATGATGATTTGCGCTCCGGTGCTCATCGGGAAATAGCCGTTGTGCATGGCGCTGTCGAGATGGTCGATGGCGTTGGAACGACCGCCCGAGTAGAGCGTATTGCAGTCGGTGAGGAAGGGCTTGCCGCCTAATTGCTCGACGATTTTCACGATGGTAGCGGCATAGTTCGGACGCAGGTAGGCCATGTTGCCTGGCTCGCCAAAGTGCATCTTGATGGCAGTGAACTTGTCCTTGAAATCGATGTTCTCAATGCCTGCGGCTTCTACGAGGCGTTCAAGTTTCTTCAGTTGGTTGCTTTTTGGAGTTGTCCGTAGATTGGTGAAATATACTTTTGATGTCATAGCTTTTATGATTTGATGTGCAAAGGTATTGCTTTTTCTTCTTTCGAACGCATAAATGACGTAATTTTGCGGCATGAATAGCCTTACCGACGAACAAAAACTGAACGAGAAATATGTGATGATGACCCAAACGCCAGTCCGTCGTCTCATCTTGAAGATGGCGGTGCCTACCATCATCAGTATGTTGGTGACGAGCATTTACAATTTGGCCGACTCGTTTTTCGTGGGTCACCTCAGCACCGAGGCGGTGGCTGGCGTGGGTGTGGCTTTCGCTTACATGGCTTTCATCAATGCGTGTGGATTCTTCTTTGGCCACGGGTCGGGTAACTACATCTCGCGTGCCTTGGGAGCACGACGTGTGGAGAAGGCCGGGCGCATGGCTGCGACGGGTTTCTTCAGCCCCATAATCATTGGCTCGATAGCGGGAATGTTTGGCTTGATTTTCCTCTCGCCACTCTCGCGGGCCTTGGGGGCTACCGAAGCCATTGTGCCGTTCTCAAATGATTATCTGCGTTACATCCTGATTGCCACGCCGTTCATGATGTCGTCGTTGACCTTGAACAACCAGTTGCGTCTGCAAGGCAACGCCCGTTTTGGTATGATTGGCATCGCTTCGGGTGCCATCCTCAACATCATCCTCGACCCAATCTTTATCTTCGTCCTCAAGATGGGGGTGAGTGGCGCGTCGTTGGCTACGGCCGTCAGTCAGCTTTTCGGGTGGTGCCTGCTGTTGGAAGGTACTTCACGCGATGGCAATGTGCATATCCGTTTCAAGAACTTTACTCCTACTTTCGAATACTATAAACAAATCGTCAAGGGCGGCTTGCCTTCGCTGATGCGTCAGGCCTTGTCGGTAGTTGCCACGATTTGCCTCAACCGTATGGCGGTGCGTTATGCAACGCTAGGCGAAGAGGCTTCGGTGGTGGCGGCCTTTTCCATCGTCAACCGTATCATGTGGGTGTGCTTCTCCATCGCGTTGGGTATCGGCCAGGGATTTCAGCCTGTGTGTGGCTTCAACTACGGGGCGAGACTCTATGGTCGGGTGAAGCAGAGTTATCTCTTCTGCATCAAGTTGGGCTTTATCTGTCTGACGCTGATGGGAGTGGCGGGTTTCTTGTTTGCTCCCGAAATCATCGCGTTGTTCCGCAGCGAAGATCCCGACTTGATTCGTGTAGGTAGTCATGCCATGCGTTGGCAGTGTGTCGCTTTCCCGCTTATGGGTCTTTGCACGATGACGAATATGCTGTTCCAAAACATAGGCTATACTTGGCAAGCTACACTGCTTTCGATGTGTCGCCAAGGCATCTGCTTCTTGCCTGCAGTCTTCATCGCACCAATGTTTTGGGGCTTGACAGGCTTGGAAGCCGCACAAGCTATCGCCGACCTGCTTTCGTTCATCATCGCCTTGCCGTTTGCCATCCACATCGTGAAGGAACTGACGGCGAAGGAAAAAACTGTTAAAGGCGAGGCCTAGATTGATTCACACATTTTATGAACAAATGTAGTTTTTATTCCCAAAACAAGGTCTCGGCTATGCCGTCGGCAAAGAGCATTTGGGCATCGGTGAGGTGAAGAAATTCGCGTGTCTGTGTGACTTTGCCTTGTGCTATCAGAATTTGTGCTTGCTTGAGACAATAATCGGAAAAACGTTTGCCCATCTCGCGTTCCATGTATTTCAGGTCGATGCCCCAAGCGGTGCGTAATTTCAGCATCACATATTCGTCGTAGGCTTGCTCTGGCATGAGAATCTCCTTAGTGATAGGTGATGGGTTGGTGGTGTTGGGTGATGGGTTGATTTCGTATTCAATGTATTGACTGATATTGTCAACATTCCATTGGCGTGATGTGCCATCGAAAGAATGGGCCGAAGGACCGAAACCTGCGTAGGGGGTGCGGTTCCAATAGGAGCAATTGTGCTTTGAGCGGAAGCCAGGCTTGGCAAAATTGGAAATCTCGTAATGCAGGAAACCGTTTTCCTTGGCGCGTTGGCAAAGGATCTCGTATTCGCGCACGGCATCGTCTTCGTTCACAGGCTGCAGCTTGCCTGCGGTGATTTGCTTGGCCATGATAGTGTTAGGTTCAACGGTGAGGGCGTATGCTGAAAGATGTTGTGCACCAGTTTCAAAAAACAAGTCGAGGTTTTGGCTCCATTTTTCGGAAGTGGCCGTTGGCAGGCCGTAAATCAAATCGAGGGTAAGGTTGTCGAAACCAGCCTGTTTTGCCCAACCGATACATTGCCGGGCATGGTTGGCATCGTGACGGCGGCTCAGATATTTCAAATCGTCGTCAAAGAAACTCTGGATGCCGATGCTCAGCTTGTTGATGCCCAGTTTCCGCAAGCCTTGAAGGTATTCGGGATTTAGCGTGTCGGGATTGGCTTCCAGAGTGATTTCGGCGGCAGGATTCACCTTATTATGACGGGAAACGCATTCCAAAATGCCTTTTATTTCCTCAATTGAGAGAATGGAAGGAGTGCCGCCACCGAAGTAAATGGTGTCGATTTCTTCGCCTTTCAAGTAATCGGTGCGTTGTGCGATTTCGCTGTGCAATGCCTCCAAAAAGGCGGATTTCTGCTTTTGCGAAGCGATGGAATAGAATCCGCAATAGGCACATTTCGAGTTGCAGAAAGGAATATGGATGTAGATGCCTGCCATGCCGCAAAGATAGAAAAAAGCCCCGCATCTTTCGATACGAGGCTTTCGTTTATTTTAAGTGTTGAAATTACTTTTCGCACTTTTTGCAGCCGCTGATGCACTTGTAAGCAAGGCCAGCGAGGGCAGCACCTACGAGAGGAGCCACGATGAAGAGCCACACTTGACCCATAGCGCTCCAACCTTCTTGGTTCGAGAAGAGAGCAACGCCGAGTGAACGGGCAGGATTGACCGAAGTGTTGGTCAATGGGATGCTGACGAGGTGGATGAGGGTAAGGGTGAGACCGATGGCGAGGCCAGCGAACTTGCCGTTTTCGTGACGGCTGTCGGTAACGCCAAGGATGACCATCAAGAAGACGAAGGTCAGGAGGGCTTCAACCAAGAAAGCACCACCGCAGCTGATGGCTTGATAGTCGCCACCGCAAGCAGCTTGGAAGTCTTTGCCAAAACCGTTAGAAGCGAAAACGCCAGTAGCACCAGCGCCAGTAGCATTCCAGATGCAAAGCAGGATAGCGCCAGCGATGATAGCGCCAACGAATTGGGCAACCCAGTAGGTGAGCATTTCCTTGAAGCTCATGCGGCCATTGACGAAAACGCCAAAGCTGACAGCAGGATTAAGGTGAGCACCTGAGATGTGGCCGATACCGTAAGCCATAGCGACAACGGTCAGACCGAAAGCGATTGAAACGCCGACGAAGCCGGCATGGCCAAACAAAGCTGTGCCGCAACCGCCGAGAACCAGAACGAATGTGCCGAAAAGTTCGGCGAAGAATTTGTTACAAGTCTTCATAACTGTTTAATTTTAAGTTAGTTAATTATTGAATTGTTTTTGCTTTTTCTATTGCCAGTTTGATAAACTTATTGTTAATGACCATGCAAATGTACAAAATAAATGTCACGCTCCAATTGGATATGCAAGAAAAAGCTATTTTTGCCGAAAAAGTTTGAGTTATGTTTTGGCCTATATTCTTCTTTACCTTGTTTATGTTAGCCATTGCTTTTATCGGCATCGGTATCAAGATGTTTGTGAAGAAGGATGGAAAGTTTGAGCGGCATTGCGAAAACGAAGGCTCGGCACATTGTCTCTGCGGTGGAAAAGGCGGCGAGGCTTGCCAACGTTGTCCTAACAAAGCTAAAAACGAATTCAAAGCCTAATTTTCCCATTTCGGGAAATCATGTGCAATTGTTTTGGTGTTAGGCTTTATTTTTGTAGTCATATTTGTAGTCAAAAAATCTTAAAATAATGAAGAAACAGTTGTTTTTCATCTTATTGGTTTTTATGGGTTTCTCGGTTTCGGCTCAGGAAAGCAAGTCGTATCAGTTCTCGCTTGAGGATTGCTTGCATTTCGCTTTCGCCAACAGTTACGAGCGCCAATCGATGGAACTTTCTACCGAATCGCAGCAAGTGACCTACGAACAGTCGAAACTGCAGGCTGTGCCCAACCTTAGTGCTTCAGTAGGCGAGAATCTATCTCTCCGTTCAGATGGCTGGTCGGCCCAAGGAAACCTCAGCGTTGGCTCATCGGCGACTATTTATCAAGGTGGTAACGTGCGTCGCACCATCGAACAAAATCGCTTGAATGTGGAACGCTCTGAAGCTCAGGTCGAACGCTACGACAACCAGCTTACTACCCAAATCTTGCAGAGTTTTCTCACCATCCTCGGCAACCAAGAGATGCTGAAATATCAACTTGAGGTGATGAACACCAGCCGCGAGCAACTCAAGCAGGGCGAAGCTCGCTACAAAGCGGGTTCCATCCTCGAGAGCGATTATCTGATGCTCGAGGCGCAATACTACAGCGATTCAAACAACGTGGTGGATTCGCGCATCAATATCGAAAACAATATCTTGGACTTGAAGATCTTGCTCTCGATGGAACCTACCGATGTGCTCGAAATCGTGGTGCCCGACACTGAGAATCTTGACGAGCTCTTTACCTCGCTGCCCACCGAAACGGAAGCCATCGATCTGGCTATGGATTACCTTCCTGACCTGAAAATGAGCGATTTCGACATCCAAATTGCGCAAAACAGCGTGGGTATGGCTAAGGGCAATTATCTTCCTTCCATTGGCGCATCGGCCAATGTGGGTATGGGCTTGCTCCCGATGAGCTCAAGCGGCATGTCGCAGTGGTACAGCACGCCAAGTGGCTCGGTGGGCGTGTCGGTGAGTGTTCCGATTTATAGTCGCGGCCAACTCAGGTCGAACTTGAAGAAAAGCGAAATCAGCCTTCAACAAGCCGAACTCGATTATCAGCAGTCGGAACTTACGGTGCGTCAGACCGTTGTCCAGGCTTATCGCGATGTGGTATCGGCCTACAATGCCTATAAGGTTTCGGGTATCAAGGAAGAGGCTTATAGAAAGAATTTTGCTGCCTATAACATTCAGTATCAGTTTGGTACCATCACTACAGTGGAGCTTCTTCAGCAGCAAAACAATTACCTGAATGCACTCAATAGTTACATCCAAAACAAATATTCCTTGCTGATGAAGCGTAAGGTGCTGGATGTCTATACTGGGAAGTCTGTTACTTTGTAATTTATAATTCGACAAAAAATTGAAATCATAATGAAAAAGAAAAGCATCAAATGGATTGTAATCTTGGGCATCCTTATCGTGGCGGCGGTTGTTTTCTTCATCGTCAGAGGTGCCAAGGCATCGGGCAAAGAATTAGCCATCCGCACTCATGTGGTCGGCGACTACACGGTTGAAAACACGGTGACGGCAACGGGTACCCTCGAGCCGGTGGAAACGGTTGAGGTTGGTACGCAAGTCTCCGGTAAAGTGGAGCGTATCTTAGTCGATTTCAACTCGGAGGTGAAGAAAGGCGATTTGCTGGCTGAGTTGGATAAACAGACGTTGAATCAGAGTGTCAGTAGGGCAAAGGCGAGTTTGACTTCTGCCGAAAGCCAGTTGCAGTACGCAAAACTCACCTTTGAGCGTACCAAGCAACTCTACGAGTCGAATGCGGCCACGCTTGCCTCTTATCAAGAAGCGCAAAACAGCTATACGCAGGCGCAGATGAGCAAGAAGAACGCGCAAGCCTCCTACGACCAAGCTTTGGTTGACTTGGCCTATGCCGAAATCTATTCGCCTATCGATGGCATTGTGCTCGACCGCGCCGTCGAAGTCGGACAAACGGTGGCTGCCTCGTTCAGCACGCCTACGCTCTTCACCTTGGCCAACGACCTGACCAAGATGCAGGTGGAAGCCAATGTAGATGAAGCCGACATCGGGCAGGTGAAACTTGACCAACGTGTCACTTTCACCGTCGATGCCTATATGGATGAAGTCTTTGAAGGTACGGTGAACCAAATCAGAATGCAGCCCACTACTACCAGCAATGTGGTGACCTACACCGTCATCATTAGTGCACCTAACGACGGCATGAAGCTCTTTCCCGGCATGACCGCCAGTGTGACTATCATCACCGAAGAGCAAGATGGTTTGGGCGTTCCCGCTGAAGCTTTCAGCTTCAACCCCGATGAGCAGGTACTGAAAGCCATGCGTAAGAATATGGACAAACCCGATGAAAGCCAGCGCCCACCACGTCCTGAAGGTATGCCCGAGGGAATGCCTCAGATGCAGCAAGGCCAGGCACAAGGTGCTCCAACCATGGTATGGGTGAAGAATGGCGGCAACATGATGCCTCGCCCCGTGAAGGTGGGTATGAGTGATGGCGCTTACAAGATTGTGGAACAAGGCTTGCAGGCTGGTGACTCGGTCGTGCTTTCGGCTCAGTATGTGGTGAAGGAGAAGGCTAAGAAGACAGGCGATAATCCTTTCATGCCAGGCCCTCCAGGAAAGAACAAAAACAACAACAAGAATAACGGAGCTCCGAGTGGTCCGCCTCCAATGTAATGAAAGGACAAGAAATCATGTCAGATCAGAATTCTATCATCAAGGTCGAGAATCTGAAGCGTACCTTCGTTGTGGGTAGCGAGGAGGTCCATGCCCTAAAAGGACTTTCTTTCGACATCTACAAAGGTGAGTTTGTGAGTATTATGGGCTCGTCGGGTAGCGGCAAATCTACCTTGCTGAACATCCTCGGCTGCCTCGACCAACCCACTTCGGGTGAGTATTATATCGATGGCATTGCGGTGCGTGAGCGCTCGAAAAACGAATTGTCAGAAATCCGTAACCGGAAGATTGGCTTCGTGTTTCAGTCGTATAATCTTCTGCCACGCACTTCGGCATTGGAAAACGTGGAATTGCCCTTGGTCTATAACCCTGATGTGTCGCACAGCGAACGTCGCGAAAAGGCGCAATACGCTTTGGAAATGGTGGGCTTGAAAGACCGTATGGAGCACATGCCTAACCAACTCTCGGGCGGTCAGCAGCAACGTGTTGCCATCGCGCGGGCTTTGGTCAACGACCCGGTCATCGTGTTGGCCGACGAAGCCACGGGTAATCTCGACACACGTACTTCCTACGAAATCATGAGCTTGTTCCAGAACTTGCACGAACAAGGCAAAACTATCGCTTTCGTCACTCACGAAACGGATATCGCTGTGTTCACTACGCGCACCATCTTCCTTCGCGACGGCCGTGTGCTCCGCGACGATCCTGTTGAAACGAAATCGGCTCTCGAAGCCTTAAAAGCATTACCTGTTGACAACGATTATTGATATGGATATACTGAATCTTATAAGAATATCGGGAAAGGCGCTCCTGCGCAACAAGACGCGTTCGGCGCTTTCCATGCTTGGTATCGTGATAGGTATCGCGGCGGTTATCGCTGTGGTAAACCTCGGTGAAGGCCTCAAGCAAAGCACGGCTAACCAGCTGTCGGACATGGGCACCAACCTCATCATGGTGATGCGGTCGAACCAAAGGCGAGGCGGCGTTAGCATGGGCAGCAGCAACGTGCAGTCACTGAAAGTCAAGGACTGCGACGCCATCGCTGATTGCGCCAAAAACGTCACTATGGTCAGCCCGGTGGTCAGTGCCTCCGGACAATTGGTCAATGGCTCTAAAAACTGGTCGGGTACGGCCTATGGTGGCTCGCCTGATTATTTGGCCATCAAGAAATACGAAATCGCTACGGGTGTGAACTTCACCGATGAAGACGTGAGAAAATACGCCAAGGTGGGTCTGATAGGTCAAACCATCGTCGAGGAGCTTTTCGATGAAGACGAAGACCCAATCGGCAAGACCATCCGTCTCGGCTCGATGCCTATCAAGGTCATAGGAACGCTGAAGGAGAAGGGTGAAAACAACATGGGTATGGACCAAGACGACATCATCATCATGCCGTTCTCGACGGTGCAGAAACGTATGTTAGGCCAAGACTTCATCCAACAAATCGTTTGCTCGGCTGCTTCGGAAGATGTGGCTGAGGCTGCTGTCGCTGAAATCGAGGTCATCTTGCGTGACATGCATAAGATTCCCGTGGGTGGCACTGACGATTTTGATGTGCGTACTCAGCAGGAGATGCTCGAGATGATGAATTCGCTGACGGGAACCATCACGACGGTTCTTATCGCTATCGCCTTGATTTCGTTGCTCGTGGGTTGCATCGGCATCATGAACATCATGTACGTCACAGTCACTGAGCGCACCAAGGAAATCGGTCTGCGCATGTCGATAGGTGCCAAGAACTCGGCCATCCTCATGCAGTTCTTAACCGAGAGTATCATCTTGAGCTTGATAGGCGGCATTTTGGGTATGATACTCGGTGTGGGCTTGTCGTATATCGTTGCCATGGTGATGAGTCTTCCTTTCGCCGTCAATGGCGTCTGGATGATTATCTCGTTCGTCTCGTGCGCCGTCCTCGGACTCATTTCGGGATTCTTCCCAGCTTTGAAAGCTTCGCAAACCGACCCGATTAATGCCTTGAGGTATGAATAAGCGTAAGAAAAATACGGAGTTTCTTTCGCTGAAAACCATCTTGTGGCTCTCGCTAGCTATCAGCGTTGGTTTCCAGTTGATATTCAACCTTTCCATGTTTTTCGGCGAAACGTTTTTCGCTTCCGAAGTCCATGGACCGCGTCATCATTTCGACATTGTCCGCACCTTGATGTTCACCACGCTCAACTTCATTTTGGTATTCCTATTGTTCCTCTATAACCGTCGTATGATGGGTATCGAATTCAAGAAAAAATACCATGAATTGTTTTTCATCATCCTTGGCTCCATATTGATTACGAGTGCGTTAAGTCTTTGCATGACTTGGCTGCCGACACTGTTTGACAATCCGCATCGGCCTCATCGCCCCGATTTTCTGTTCCGTATCATCCGCGATGGCTTGGTGCGCGACCTCTCGCTGATGGTCATCGTCATCATGGCGGCACAACTTGCGCGGTCGCTGTATAAGCAAAAGACGATAGCTGTTGAAAACGAAATGCTTCGTACGGAAAACATCCAATCGCGCTTCGAGGCTTTGAAAAGCCAAATGGACCCTCATTTTCTCTTCAACTCGCTTAACACCTTGCAGTCGCTGATTGAGACCGACAAAGACAAGGCGGAGAGTTATATCCAACAGTTGTCGTTCGTGTTGCGCTATACCTTGCAAAACAAGGAAGTCATCGCGCTTTCGGAAGAGCTGAAGTGTGTACAAGCCTATTGCTCGATGATGCAAATACGTTATGGCGACAATTTGAATTTTGACTTCCAGATCGATTCCAAATATCACGATTACAAGGTGTTGCCTTTGTCGATACAAGGCCTGATAGAGAATGCCATCAAGCACAATGTGATTTCGGCCAAACAGCCGCTCACAGTTATCATTATCACTGATGATGAAGCTCATCTCAAGGTGAGTAACCCTATCCAGCCCAAGATAATGGACGAAACGGGTAGTGGTATCGGCTTGGCCAATCTGGCGGAGCGTTATCGCCTGATGTGGAACGAAGAAGTGAAGATTTTTGATGACGAAAAGGTTTTTGAAGTAGTTTTGCCACTGAAAGGATAAATCATGAAAGCAGTAATCATTGAAGACGAAAATTTGGCCGCACAGGCATTGCAGAAACTGATTGGCGAAGTTAGTCTCGAAACGGAAATCATCGCCATACTCGAGTCCATCGAAGACAGTGTGGATTGGTTTGAAACGCATCCCATGCCTGATTTGCTCTTCATGGACATACACCTTGCCGACGGCTCGTCGTTTGCCATCTTCGAGCAGGTTGACATCACTTGTCCCATCGTGTTCACCACTGCCTACGACGAATATGCGTTCAAGGCCTTTGAGGTGAACAGCATCGACTATCTGCTGAAGCCCATCAACAAGGACGACCTTCAACGCGCGCTCAACAAATACAACGCGCTGACCACGTCTGTTGATAATAAGGAGCATATTGATGCTTTGATGACCCAGTTGGGTGGCAAGAAGAAATACAAGTCGTGTTTCTTGATTCCTGAGCGCGACAAGCTCATTCCTTTGGCAACCAACAACATCGCTTGTATTTTCATCGACTTGAAGACGGTGAAGGCCATCTCCATGGACAAGCGTACTTATTATATGAGTCAAACCTTAGATGACCTGATGAACCAACTTGACCCAGAAATTTTCTTTCGTGCCAACCGCCAGTTCATCGTGTCGCGGCAAGCCATCAAGGATATTTCCATTTGGTTTGGCAATAAGCTGTCGCTGAATGTCGTCGTCGATGTTCCCGAAAAGATCATCATCAGCAAGGCCCGCGTGTCAGAATTCAAGAATTGGTTTTCCATGTAGAGACGCGCCATGGCACGTCTCTACAAGGTGAACGATTATCGGGAATATCTCAGCGTATCTTAATTGGTTGATTAATTGTTGTTTAATGATAAAAATCAAAAAAATCAAAAAAAATCATTGTCAGTATCAAAAAAGGTTGTACTTTTGCACCCGCAAATCGAAAGATTCGATGCAAACAAATGAGATGCTTCCGTAGCTCAGTTGGTAGAGCACCTGACTCTTAATCAGGGTGTCCAGGGTTCGACCCCCTGCGGGAGTACAAAAAAGCCAAGTCGTGATGATTTGGCTTTTTTTGTTTATTAACCTTATTCCAAGATTAGTCGTTGAAATTCTTTCGTCGCAAAAGTTTCCAATTCGCCTTTGTCGTTAACGAAGATGTAGTAGGCTTCGGTGTCTTCGCGGGCGTTGATGATTTCGAGCGATTTCTCCATGCCCATCACCATGCAGATGCTGGCCAAGGCATCGGCCCAGACGGAGTTCTCGGCGATGACGGTGACGCTCAGCACGTTGTGCTCGACGGGATAGCCTGTCGTCGGGTCGATGCAGTGCGAATAGCGTTTGCCGTTGCGTTCCACATATTTTCGGGTGCTGCCAGAAGTCACCAAACCTTTGTCGCGCAGAAAGAGGCGTTCCTGCACTACGCGTTCCGAGTCCCAGTTGGCTGCGGGTTTCTCAATGCCTACAATCCAATCCGAGCCATCGGGCTTGCCTCCTCGTCCCATGATTTCGCCTCCCGTGTCAATGAGGAAATTGTGAATGCCTTTAGAACTGAGAAAACTTGCAATGAGGTCGGAAGTGTAGCCTTGCGCTATGGCGTTGAAATCTAACGACATCAGCGGATTTTCCTTCACCACCTTGCCGTCTTCAATCTTGATTTTCCTATAATTGACCAAGGCCTTGAGGCTGTCGGTGAGCTGCGGCGTGATGCTGTCGCCGTTCTTGTAGCTGAAGCCCCAAGCGGCCACCAAGGGTGAGATGGTTGGGTCGAAATAACCGTTTGAAAGTTCGGCGGCTTGCTGGGCGATGTTGAAGTTGTCGATGAAAATCGCATCGAGTTCCACGTCTTCGTTGCGGTTGACTTTCGAGATGGTGGAGCTGTCGTTCCAAAGTGAAACTGAGCGGTCAACGGCATCGAAGATGGAGTCGATTTCGTGTTGGAAATTGCGGTTCAGGCTGTCGTAGTAGCTGATGGCGTAATACGACCCTTGTGCAAGGCCTTGGATGACGGTTTTTTGCATTTTTGGCTGGCATGAGACCATCGCGATGAGCAAGAGGGGAAAGAGTGCTTTTTTCATGTTACAGGCTGAATGAGGCTGTGAGTTTCCAGGCGAAGTTGTCCCAAACTTTTGGGAGTGAATATGGTCCATAGCGATAAAACACGCCCGCACCGATTTCAGTGATGCTGGTGCTGATGATGCCTTTCACGCAGATGCCGCTTTCGAAATAGCCTTTCTCCATGGTTTTGAAGTTGTGCTCTGGACAGTTGTGGGATTTAGGCATGTCGCCCCATCCAAGGTTGGTGACAAGCACGAGGTTGGGGTGGAACCACCACGAGTTAGGTTGCCAAATCATGCCGCTGAAGTTATGGCTGAGATAGAGTGCTACGAAACGGTCGCAGAAGAACTCATCTTCGCGCATGGTGTTGAAACATCCGGGCGAATAAATGCCAATGGGTACATACGCCCCGAGGATGCTGAAGGTCTCCATCACGGGAGCGCCTTCGGAGGCATAGCCCGTTTGGAAGAGAATTTGTGAGATGCCCCAATATTTGGTGTATATGTTCTTGCTGACTTGGAATTTCACCCTGTCGTATTCGTAGGGACAGTCGAAGATGCCTTTGAAGGAATGGGCATACGAAAGCCAGACGATAGGCCAGCTTGTGCCTAAAGATCTGATGCCCTTGGTGTCGCTGATGAATTTTTCCTTATAGGCAAAGCGTAGTTTGGCTTCGGCAATGCAATAACTGGCATCGGTGAGGGCTTCGTCGGGTTGGCAATAGAATTGCCGCAGATAGTGTTTCTTGACGTAGTCGAAGTTGACGAAGCCTTTGAAATAACGGGCGAAACGGCTTGCGAACTGCACCTCGTAGAGGCTTTGCCGCACGTCAATGTTCTCGTAAAAAGTGTATTTGTAGTTCGACTCGCCGAGAAGCGAGTTGTCGTCGTCCATGCCGTGGAACTCACCTGCTGCCTCCGAGGTGAAGTTGGCTTTGAGACCAAGTTCCATCTGCCGCTGTGGGTTGAGCTTGATGCGCGAGCCTGCTCCGAAGTCCCATCCTTTCAGCCTGAACCAATAGCCTCCGAAGGCGTTGAAGCTGATGGTGCGCGAGAAGCGCTCGTTGGTGGAAAGGCCTAAGCCGAGATACCAACCTTTCTGTTGCGAGTAGCGCGTGATTCGTCCCAAGTCGATGCTGATTTTACCGATGGGCAAGGTGCCGTCTTGTATCATCTCGGTTGTGGAACCAAGCACGCGGTCGAAGATGTCGGTGCCTTCGGTGACCGAGTCCATGAAGGTGTAGGTGGCTTGTGTGCGTTGGCTGAGCGAGTCGATGCGCTGCTGCGACCAGAACAGCTCATCGCGATAGGCGGCGTCTTTGTCAACGACGACTTCCATCTCCGAGAACTCGCGTTTGCTGATTTCGTTATTGATTTGTATGTCGGTAAGATAGCTCTTACCTACGGCAACCAAGGGGAAATCGATCCCGTCTAATACGACAAAAGCCGATGTTGCCACAAGGTTGATGTTGAATTGCTTCGGGAACCAATGCCCGTCGATTTTCTGGTAAAGTTGCAGGATGTTTGGCGCGAAGAACCCCTTTTTCTCGGTAGGTTCGGCTTTCACGCTCTGCACGGCCCATTGGTCGGAACTGATGTTGAGCACACCGGTGAGGGCATCGAAAATGGTGCCTAAGTAAGGATGGAAACTGATGGTGAAAAGCGTGTCGCCTTCGTGGGTAGGTGTGGCCGACTCGATGTTGAAGAAATATTTGCTCTTTGAGCCTCGGCTGAGTGGGTTGACGTAGCTTGTGCCCATGATTTCCACAAGGTCTTCGTAGAAACTCACGGTCTGCATCTCGTTGACCATATAAAAGAAGGTAGGGTCTCTCATGCCCGAAATCTTGGTGCCGAGCACGTTTTGGCGCCGACGGTCGGGACCGAGGAACTTTACTTCCGAAGCGGTCTCCATCACCATCAAGTCGTTCTTTCTCAGTATGCTGTCGAACATGCTGATGTCCGATTGAGGAATCGTGTCGGTGACTTTAGCGGCTTCGAACCGGCTGCTGTCGATGGTGAATACCATCTTGTCGTAAATGTGGTAGGAATAGGAATGCAGGCTAGAAGGATTGTTTTGCTTGCGGTGCGCCATCACGCTGTCGATGATGCGGTGTGCGGGATTCTCGCCAGCCTCGACGGTGGCTTCTTGCAACTCGATGCTGATGGGCGTGAGACTGACATTCAGCTTGCTTTGGCTGAGGCTGTCAATCATCTTGGTCTCGTAGCCGATATACGAAAACCGAATGCTCCTGATGGCTTCGGGTGCGGTGATGCTGTAACGGCCATCGATGTCGCTCATGCCACCATAAGGGCCATCGTTGACGACGATGTTGACGAAGGCCAAGGCTTGCCTGTTTTGCGCGTCAGTGACTTTTCCGGAAATGGTATGATCTTGTGAAAACGAGAATGCTGAAAAACAAAATAGACAAAGAATGAGGAATAAAAACCGCTGTAAGGCCTGACGTTTCATTTTTGCGTCTCAATGAGGTAAATCACTTCGTTGTCGCGCTTCATCATATAGTTCTCGCGAGCAAACCTTTCCATGACTGCTGTGTCGTTTTGCAAGCCATCAAGAAGTTGCTTCTCATTTGCGATTTCTTGCTTGTAGTATTCGATTTGCTGCTTGTTGTCTTCCAAGGTCATGCGTAACCTGTGCTGTTCAAACAGGTTGAATGGGTCGATGAATAAAATCACAATGAGGAAAATCAAAACAACGTAAACGTAGCGGTTGTTGAGCTTTTTAAGTATATCTTTAATGGTCACAGCGTGTTTTTTTGAAATTTACCGCTGCAAAAGTAATGATAAATTGGGATTGTAGGGAAGGTGCCAATGGTAATTTTTTTAAGTGTTATTCTGAAAAAGGTTGGCTTACACGAATTGTGCCAATCTTTTATTTTCTATCTTTGCACACCGAAACAAACTAAATCTACATAAAAATGAAAAAAGCAATAGCAACGACAAAGGCTCCGGGTGCCATTGGACCTTACAGCCAGGCCGTCGAAGCCAACGGCATGGTTTTTATTTCCGGTCAACTTCCAATCAATCCTGAAACGGGTCTCATGCCTGAAACGGTGAGCGAACAGACCGAACAGAGCATGAAGAACCTGCAAGCCATCCTCGAAGCGGCTGGCTGCACTTTCGACAACGTGGTGAAATCGACCTGCTATCTGGCCGACATGAGCTATTTCGGCGAGATGAACACCGTCTACGCCAAGTATTTCACTGGCGACTGCCCGGCTCGCGCCGCCTTCGCCGTGAAGGAACTGCCCAAGAAAGCCTTGGTGGAAATCGAAATGATTGCCGCAAAGTAAGTTAAACCATGAAAATCGTTTTTCTTGAACCGCTTGGACTGAATCCCGCAGTGGTCGAAAATGCTTGCGCTGGTCTGAAGTCGATGGGCCACGAAGTGGTGGTTTTCCCTAACCGCAACGAAGACCCTGCCGAACTGAAACGCCGCGCCGAAGGTGCCGACGTGATTGTGGAAAGCAATATCCCTTTGCGTAAGGATTTCCTCGACGCATGCCCCAACCTGAAGATGCTCTCCATCGCCTTTACGGGCTTGGACCATATCGACATGGAAGAATGCCAACGTCGTGGCATCGTGGTGAAGAATGCCGCTGGCTACTCCACCGAAGCCGTCGCCGAATTGGCTCTTGCCTTGATGATTGACGTCTATCGCAAAGTGCGTGAAAACGACATCATTACGCGCGAATGTAACCGCAAGGGCATCATGCCCGGACGCGAAATCGGTGGCAAGACCATCGGTATCATCGGCATGGGCAACATCGGTCAGCGTGTGGCAAAGTTGGCCAATGCTTTCGGCTGCAAGGTGTTGGCTTGGAATCGTACGCCTAAGACCGTCGAGGGCGTGACCTTCGTCGATAAGGCGACCTTGCTGAAGGAAGCCGACATCGTCACGCTGCACATCGCCTTGAACGCCGACACGCGCGATTTCATTACCGAGAAGGATTTCGCCTTGATGAAACCGTCTGCCATCCTGGTGAACACAGCCCGTGGTCCTGTCGTCAACGAGTTGGCCTTGGCCAATGCCTTGAAGAACGGTGTCATCGCCGGTGCCGCCACCGATGTCTATGGAACCGAGCCGCCTTTGAAAAAGGAAAATCCATTGTTCGATGCGCCAAATCTCGTCATGTTGCCTCATATCGGCTTTGCTACCGAAGAAGCTTTCGAACTGCGTTTGGGCATTGTGGTCGGGAATATCGAAAAATGGTTGGCCTGATGTAGAGACGTAGCGTGCTACGTTTCTGTAATTGTAAATAAATAAGAATCAATCTGTTACAAGAAAATTCTTATTATTGCTTATTAAAATTGTTATTTTAACCTAAAATCCTCGTAATCATTTGGTTGCGAGGATTTACTTATTATTACTTATGAAAAAACAAGGCAAAAACGCTTGACAAAATTTTTGTGCGGATATACTTTTGCAGCACAAACAACGAACAAAAAGTTTCAGTCATGAAAGCCACATTGAAATATCACAACGCCTCCATTTCGCGAAACTCTATATATTTCCGTAGAGGTGCGCCGCAAGACTCACCTCTACCTCTTTCCGAAACTCTATTGCATTGCACGGTGACTCTATTGCCTTTGCTTTGCAAATCATATAAGAATGCTTTTTCATATAATGTGTTTGATTTAGTTAAAAGTAGTGTTTTTAGTTAGTGTTATGATTGTAAGCCTGGCGCAGTGATTGCGCTGGGCTTTTTTTGTAATTTGAAATCTAATCAATAAATAATTCATAATTTTGTAGTCACTCGATTTAATATTTGTGCTTATGAAAAAGATTTACCTTACAATCGCTCTTTGTCTTGTTGCCTTTTGGGCACAAAGCCAGATGGTTGCTCCGTTATCGCATATCGAAGCAAACAACGTGAGAATGCGCGTTTTGGGCGACGGCTCCTTTTTTACGCCCGCATTCGATTACAATTCCTGCAAGCCGCAGGAAGTTCCTGTTGGCAGCGGCAAGGCAACGATTTTCCAGCAAGCTCTGTGGCTTGGCGGCTATGATGCTTCCGATAATCTCCATCTTGCAGCCATGACTCATGGACAGTATGGTACTGATTATTGGTCGGGCCCGTTGCGTTTGGCTGACGCTTCCACCGATATGATGACTCAGATGAAGTATCATCACGTTTGGAACCTCACGCGCGAGGAGATTGATGATTTCATTGCACATCATGGCGATGAAAACTATGAGATTCCTGACGACATACTCACTTGGCCTGCTCATGGCGAGGAGGGTTTTGCCGAAAATCTCGCTCCTTTCGTCGATGTGAATGGCGATGGCCGCTACAACCCATTGGATGGCGACTATCCTGACATCAAGGGCGACCAGTGCCTTTTCTACATCTTCAATGATAATTCTGTTGCGCACACCGAGTCGGGTGGTGACCCTTTGGGAATTGAAGTCCACGGCATGGTTTACGCTTTTTCCGACTACAAGAATGATACCTTGAACAACACTATCTTCTTCAATTACAAGTTCTTCAACCGTTCGGCAAATGATTATCACGATTGCTATCTCACCGTTTGGGACGACATGGATCTTGGTTATGCTAATGACGACTATGTGGGTTGCGATGTGCAGCGCAGTTCGTTCTTCACCTATAATGGCGACGACTTTGACGAAGATGGCAATGAACAGTTAGGTTATGGCTATGATTGGCCAGTGCAGGTCGGTACCATCTTGGCAGGTCCTTACATGGATGCCGATGGCCGCGACAATCCAGCTTTCAATGGCGACTGCGCTATGCTTCAAGACCCTGAGCATCCGCTTGACCAGTATGCCTACAACGGCTATGGCTTCGGCAATGGCGTGGCTGACGATGAACGTTACGGCATGTGTTATTGCATCTATCACAACAACCCTTATTTCGGTATGCAGACCACTCCAGAAGATTATTATAGGATGATGTGCCTCATGGGCTTCGACTTCAGGTTCTTCTATCCGGGCGATAGCGATCCGTGCATGTGGGGAACGGGCTTCGAAGTTCCGCAATACTCATTCTACTATACGGAGGAAGAAGAAGGTAACCAACCCAGCGACCGACGCGTTGTGGGTTCATGCGGACCTTTCAATTTAAATGCGGGCCAGATGCAGGAACTCGATTTTGCACAGATCACCGTGTTCAGCGACGAGGAACAGAGTCAAATGGAACGCAAAGGCGATTTCATCGACTATATCCGTAGCTTTTTCGCTAACCAGGTTGCCAAATAACTTTCAAATAACTTATCGTCAAACAATTAAAATCGAATTGTCATGAAAAAGATATATACACTTATCGTAATGGTCTTGGTGGCTGTAGGTGCGATGGCACAGGACGAAGTCAGCGTTTGGAACGGGAAATGCACGATGTGGACACGGGGCGAAGGCACCCAAGAATCGCCCATCCTGATTGAATCGGCCGAGAACCTGGCTTTCTTGTCGTATATTTGCGCGTATGGCTTTGAAACTGAAGGCCTCTATTTCGAGTTGACCACAGACATTGACCTCAATGGCAGTGAGACCATGCCCTGGAACCCAATCGGAACGCAGAGTTATTATGATTATCAATCGGGATGCCTCATCTCTAACATCTCATATAATTATTTCCGTGGTCATTTTAATGGTGGTGAACATAGCATCTTCAATCTGTATTCCGAATCGGACGGTGGCTTGTTTGGAGTTGTCTCTGGGATGAATGGCAATCGTGCCGTCGTTAGTGATGTGAAGGTGATGAGCGGCTTGGCTTCGGGTGGAGGCATTGCCCAAAAGTTGGTTAAAGCTACGGCGAGCCGCTGTGTCAACAAGGCGGATATCGTCAACGAAAACGGCCGTGTGGGAGGCATTGCTGCCGAAGTGTCACAATCGAGTGTGATTAAGGAGTGCTTCAACGAAGGCAACGTGAATGGAAAAGTCGCTGGAGGTTTGGGTGGATTCGTAACAAGTTCTACCATAGTGAATTGCTACAATGTAGGTGAGGTGGAAGGTGCTGAGATAGCAGGTGGCTGCGTTGGGCAATCCAATGCGATTGAACTGAAGAATTGCTATAATGTTGGAACCGTCGCTTGCGTAAGTGCGAATATTGGTGGCTTGATTGGCAAGCCAGCCAATGCTGATGTGGTCAGCAATGCCTATTATCTCAACACTTGCGGCGCATCGGGCGTTGGCACGTCAAAAACGGAAGATGAGATGTGCGACAGGGCTTTTGTTGGTGTGCTGAACAACGAAACCGATGTCTGGGGATTCGACGATGCCTTTGAAAATCAAGGTTTCCCAATCCTGAAATCCAACCCTACCGAACTCGGCGAGATTTTGGAAAACGGTTTGTTTATCTATCCAAATCCAGCCAACGACGTTCTTGTGGTTGAATGCGAGGGTGCGACGGGCATTGCCGTTTACGATGTCATAGGCCAGTGCGTGCTTGAAATGGCTGCCACAAATGCCTCCATGCGTCTTGATGTCTCAAGTCTTGAAAGTGGTGTCTATCTCCTCTCGGTGAGCGGCAAAAACCGACCCGCTTTGGTGACTCGCTTTGTGGTAACTCGGTGACCCGTTCGTCATGCCCGCCTAAAAAATTCCTTTGTTTTGTAAAAGTAATTGTTGCTAATTTTGTAGCCTGATAAACATTTAAAATTATGCATATGAAAAAGATTTACCTTACAATTGCTCTTTGTCTTGTTGCCTTTTGGGCACAAAGCCAAATCACACCACCGTATTCATACATTGACATCAACAATGTGAGCATGCGTGTCATGGGCGATGGTTCTAATTTCGATGCTTCGTTCATGGAAAATTCGTGTAAGGCGCATGAAGTCCCTGCTGGAAGTGACAAGAGCACTATCTTTGCCCATTCGCTATGGATTGGAGGCCTTGATGCCGCCGACAGCCTTTTTGTTTCGGCCATGTGTCATCATCAGTTAGGCAACGATTTTTGGTCAGGCCCTTTGCGCTTGGCTGATGCTTCCGTTGATTTGATGACGGTGCTGAAATACCATCATGTCTGGAATCTCACACGCAAGGAGATTGATGATTTCAGATTGCATTATGGCGAGGTCAACTACGAAATTCCCGATGACATCCTCACGTGGCCTGCCCATGGTGAGGAGGGTTTTGCCGAAAATCTCGCTCCTTTCGTGGATGTGAATGGCGATGGCCGCTACAATCCTATGGATGGCGACTATCCCGACATCAAGGGTGACCAATGCCTTTTCTACATCTTTAATGATAATTATAGTCGTCATACCGAATCGAGTGGCGGTGAGCCTGGAATGGGTCTTGAAATCCATGGAATGGTTTATGCGTTTGATGCTCCTGATGATGAAGCCTTGAATAACACGGTTTTCTTTAATTACAAGATTTTCAATCGTTCTCATAAAGATTATCATGATAGTTACATTGCGATGTGGAACGATATGGACATAGGCTATGGTTGGGATGATTTCGTTGGTTGCGATGTGCTTCGCAGTTCTTTCTTCACTTATAATGGCGACGATTTTGATGAAGGCAGTGATGAGGATCTTGGTTATGGCAGCGACTGGCCGGTGCAAGTCTGCACCATTTTGGCAGGTCCATATATGGATGCCGATGGTCGCGACAATCCGGCATTCAATGGTGACTGCGCTATGCTTCAAGACCCCGAGCATCCACTCGACCAATATGCCTACAACGGATATGGCTTTGGAAATGGCATCGTTGATGACGAGCGATTGGGAATGTGCTATTCAATTTATCATGATAACACGGCGGCAACCAATGGTACTCCTAATTCGCCAGAAGAGTATTATGCGTGGATGAGCCTTCAGGGTATGGATTTGAGATTCTACTTCCCTGCAGATAGTGATCCGTGCAACTGGGGAACGGGTTGCAATACACCGCCAAGCGATTTCTACGCTACCGAGGAAGATACGGGTCATCGGCCTAGCGATAGACGAGTCATTGGCTCGTGCGGTCCTTTCCAACTTGCTGCGGGCCAGATGCAAGAACTTGATTTCGCCCAAATTACAGTGTTCGGCAATGAGGAACATGCACAGATGGAACGTAAAGGCGATTTCATCGATCATATCCGCGAATTTTTCCATAATCAATATGCTAAATGATTTATTGTTAAACTATTAAAATCGAATCGTTATGAAAAAGATATTTACACTTCTCGTTTTGGTCATGGTAGCTATTGGCGCTATGGCTCAGGGCAACCGTAGCGTTTGGAATGGAAAATGTGAGCTGTGGACTCGCGGCGAAGGCACAGCAGAGTCGCCCTATTTGATTGAATCGGCTGAAAATCTTGCTTTTCTGTCTTATATGTGTGCTGCGGGTTATGATACCTATGGCCTTCATTTCCGACTTACAACGGATATTGACCTTAATTGCAGTGAAGATCGGCTCTGGAATCCGATTGGCGTGTATTTGTATAATGACTACCAAACAGGATGTACGACAGGTTATCAAATGTATCGTGTGTTTCGAGGCTCTTTTGATGGTGGTGGTCACTGTATCTATAATCTATATACTCGTCCAAACTCATTAGGCGGTTTGTTTGGTGATGTTATTGGAAGCAATCAAAATCCAGTCGTTATTGAAAACATCAAGATTATGAGTGGCTCGGTAGTTTCGGGTGGCATTGCTAAAAAGGTTAGTGGAGCTACGGTTTGCCGTTGTGTCAATAAGGCAGATGTCATTTGTGAAACCGGTGATGCGGGTGGCATTGTCGGTGTAGCGGAATCGAGTGTGATTGAGGAATGCTATAACGAAGGAATGGTGAATGGAAAACATGCGGGTGGTATTGTTGCAAATTCACAAAAGGCAACTGTCATTAACTGCTATAATGTTGGCGATGTGAATGGTGTGATGTCGGCAGGGGGATGTGTGGCCCGTTCGATGCAACCAAAGATTGAGAATTGTTACAATGTTGGAGGCGTTTCGTGCGACAGTTTGGTTGTCGGTGGATTAGTGGGTTCTCATATGGGTCTTGATACGATACGCAATTCTTATTTCCTGAACACTTGCGGTGCAATGGGATTGGGTACGCCAAAATCGGCTGATGAAATGCGTGAGCGGTCGTTTGTCGATGTCTTGAATGCTGGAACCCATGTTTGGGGCTTCGACGAAACCTTCGATAATCAGGGTTTCCCAGTTTTGGAAAACAATCATGCTGCTGTTGATGAATCGTTGACTGCTGTTTTGCGCATCTATCCAAATCCAGCCAACGACGTTCTTGTGGTTGAATGCGAGGGTGCGACGGGCATTGCCGTTTACGATGTCATAGGCCAGTGCGTGCTTGAAATGGCTGCCACAAATGCCTCCATGCGTCTTGATGTCTCAAGTCTTGAAAGTGGTGTCTATCTCCTCTCGGTGAGCGGCAAAAACCGACCCGCTTTGGTGACTCGCTTTGTGGTAACTCGGTGATAGGATGTTATTTACATGTAAGTGGGTGGCCAATAATAAACGACATGATGGTTATGGGTTATGAGTTAATGGTTATTAGTTAGTTATCACCATTCACCCATCACCATTCACCCATCACCATTCACCCGTCACCATTCACCCACAAAAAAAGTCTGGCGTTTGCGCCAGACTTTTTTTTGCTTTCATCAATGTGTCAGCTCATTTCAGTTTGAAATTGATGGGGAGGACGTAATGGACCCTGACGGGCTTGCCTTCGTTCATTCCGGGCTTCCATTTCGGCATCGACTTCACGACGCGCATCGCTTCTTCGTCACATTGCTGGGCGAGTGCCTTTGGCTTTTCTTCCTCGTAAGCACTGGCTACGCCTCTCACAATCTCGACATTGCTCACGCTGCCGTCAGGCTCGACAATGAAGCCGACAAAGCATCTGCCTTCGATGGAATTGTCTTTGGCTTGTTCGGGATAGTTCAGATTCGTCGAAACGAATTCCATCAGGCCTTCGATTCCACCCGGAAATTCAGGCATCTGTTCGCACATCTGGAATATGGTGTCGTTGTTCTGCATAGTCACTTCGAACTTGTTGTCGCCCAATTCAGTGAAATGCACATCGCCCGTTGGAGCATTGATGATTTTCAGCACTTTTTTCATTTCGCCCGAAATTGGGTCTGGTTTTTCGATTTGCGTAACCTGATAACCTGAAATTGAAACCGTATCGCCTACTTCAAAACCGTCAAAATTAAGTTGCTCGGTATCGATGGTCAATACATGGTCATCGTAATCAACCGCTGCACCATCAAAACCACCAAAATTAACTGATAATTTGTAAGTGTCCAAAAATCCCTTTTTCTCGGTCGGAGGAATTTCTGATTTTTCCTGTGCCGTCACCTTCGCATTGGCGACAAGCAGCACGGCTGCCACTGGCAAGACACCTAATGTGCGCCAAAGCAGGCCTTTTGTTTTACTTTTTTTTGTAATCATTTTAATTCTTTTTTTAGTGAGTGAAAAACTGAAGTTGTTTGCTATTTGTGTCGAGGCGCTTGGCCGAGCGCTTGTTCCCATAGCCGTGCACTGCTGCAGGATCAACATCATATAGTCGGTCTTGTCCGCACCGTTGTCGATGACGTCACGGTCGGCGGTATATTCGTGTATGTTCTGTAAGTCTTTCTTAATCAAACGCATGAATGGATTAAACCACTGGAATGCAGTTGCGATTTCAATGAAAAGGATGTCGAGCGAATGATGATGCCTGACGTGGCTCATTTCGTGTCGCAAAATCTGCGGGTCGATTTCACCTTCCGGCATGAAGATGTAATTGAGGAAAGAGTAGGGGATGTGTTCTTCTTTGGTCTTCACCACCTTCATCCCATCGATGTTTTCTGTCTCGTTTTTCTTGGCTATCACATAGATTCTCAAAATGTTAAACGTCATTTTGACTAAAAACACGACGACACCTATCATATAAATATAGGCAATAAGTTGCAGCCAATCGAAACCTTGAGGAACCGCGTTTTGCGATTTGACAGCGATTTCGCGAAGCATGTAATAGTTCGTGATATTTTGCGCAATGGCAACGTTGTCAGTCATTTGCTGTGGAAATCTGATGTGAATGAAGGGCAGGATGAAGGTGAATGCCGTCATTGAAAGCAACATGAACCTGTTGAATTGGAACTGGTTGCTGCTGCTGAAAAGCAGCCGATAGGTCAGCCAAAGGACAGCGGTCGCGATGAATGTGATGATGATGTTGGTAATCATGGCTTTAGTTGTTTATGGCCTCTTCAATCATTTTCTTGAGTTCTTCCAACTGCTCTATGCTGAGGTTTTCCTTCTTCGCAAAGGCGGAAACGAGTTCGGTGTATGAACCATTGAAATAGTTGGAAACCAATCCTTTGAGCGAGTTTTGTGAATACTCTTCCTTGCTGACGATAGGGTAGTAGCGGTTGGCCTTGCAGAAGGTCTCGTGACCGACAAAGCCTTTCTTTTCCAATATTCTCACCACGGTCAGGACGGTGTTGTAGGCAGGTTTCGGCTCGGGAAATGCCGCCATGATTTCGTTTGCAAATCCTTGCCCGATTTTCCAGATGACTTGCATGATTTGCTCTTCTGCTTTCGTTAGTTCTTTCATGATTGTGTGACTTTTAGACTTGTGGACTTTTAGACTTGTGGACTTTTTTGACTTAAGGACTTTGTGGGATGCTGAGTTGCTCCCTGAGCGGTGACTGCTGAGCGGAGCCGAAGCAAGTCGAAGGGGAGCTGAAGCATTGACTTTTAGACTTCCGCCGAGACGCGATGAATCGACGTCTCGACAGTTTTTCTCGTTTAGCGCTGCAAATATACAATTTATTATTTAATGTTGTAACTAAAAAATTAGTTTTGTAGATAATTTCTTTATTTCAAGCCATTTTTTCCATCATTTTGCGGAATTAAAAGAAGTTTTTCCTAATTTTACACCCTCAAAATCAGCATTTTTAGTGGGCAGGGCTTTTTTTAGGTTTGTTTTTATGGCTTTGGTGCTTGCTGTGGTGGCATGTCAAAGGCGCGACGAGGTCTCCTATCCGTTTGATAACGTGGAAGCTCCGTTCCATTATTCCGTTTTCGCCAAAGCCAATACCTTCATGACTTTGCAGCCCGATAGCGCCATGCGAATCCTTATGGCGTTTCATGATTCGGTGGATATTCGCTCGCTCAAGCGGCCCGACTATTTCGAATTCATGCTTTTGGCAACCGAAATCAGCACCAAAGGTCCTGTCGATTCTTTCCTGATGACCCAGAATCAACGTGTCAACCATTTCTACGACAGTTTGCACCATGAGTATCCTTCGTCGGAAATGGTTGATTTCTTGCTGGCTAAGTCGTATTATTGCATTGCCAACTATGAGGAAAAGAGCGACCGTCCCATTGCGGCATGCGACAGCTATTTCAAGGCGTTGAGTTTGGCCGAGAAGGTGAACGCTGAGCGTTTTCCTCTGGTGAATGAGTTTTTGGCGCTTGCCTATAATAAGATAGGTGTCATCTATTACAACAACGAGTCGTGGAGCATTGCCATCGACAACCTCAAGAAAGCCAACACCTATTTCGACCGCAACCATATCGACATCGGCACGGCCTTTAATCTTGAAACCATTGGTGAGATATTCTATCAAGCTGGAAATCAGGATAGTGCCTTGGTCTATTTCCGTGAAGCCGATGCCGCCATCTCAAGTCTTTCGGATGTTGAAATCGGTTCAAGGAACCGTCAGACTTTGGTCAACAACCAGGCTCGTACCTTGTTCAGCGTTGGCGAAAAGGAGCGTGCCTACGCGATGCTTTATGAAGCGATTGCCGCGCAGACGGAAGAGGTGGAACGCAAGCCGCATTATGGTCTTTTGGCCGAGCTTTACTTCATGGACCATCTCAGCGATAGCGCCTTGCATTATTACGAGAAGAGCTTCCCCTTCGACCCGTACGAGCGCACGCGCCTGCTCAATAATATGATTTCGCTGTGCAACGAGATGGGCGATTACGAAAAGGCAGCCTATTATGCCACCTTCCTCGGCGAAGAGGTGGAACGCTCAAAAACGAAGTTGGCACTTGTGCAGCACTATGAGAACCATGTCAAGGACGTTGAGTTGCAGTCGCAGCATCAAATCTCGGTGCAACACAACCTGAAGAACGCGGGCATCATGTTCGTGGTCTTTGCTGCCATCGTGATTGTCATGCTGTTGTTCTACAAGCGTTTGAAGAAATTGTTGCTCAGCAACAAGACGATGCATCAGCAATCGATGAAGGAGAAGGAAAACGAGCTGAAGCACAAGGAACTCGAACTGGAGATGACCAAGAAGAAACTCTCGTTCGAGGAAAAGCCGGGCGATTATGCTGGCCGTATGCAACAGCTTGAGCAGTCGCATATTGTACTTAAAATCAAGTCGTTGGTTGAGAAAGAAGATGTGATGACCAAGAACCTGAAAGGTGGCTCGACGCCTTTGCTGAAAGAGAGAGACTTGGTTGAACTCGTGAAGGCAGTGAACGACAGCTTCGACGACCTGACGACCATCTTGGTGAAGAATTATCCTCGTCTTACCAGCAACGACATACGCTATTGCTGCCTGTTTTTCCTGAATCTGAAGCAAAAAGAGGTGGCCGCCTTGATGGGCATCTCGCAAAGCGGCATCAACCAGAAGCATCGTCGGTTGCAGCAAGTGTTTGGAACCAACGACTCGGTCAGTTCCTTCCTAAGTGCTTATTTCAAAGAGATTTACGGCTAATTGGATTTGCCGTTTCCTGCCACGATTTTTGGCTCAAACACCATATCGGCTGTCACGAAGGCTTCGCGGAATTGTGGTTTGATGCGGTGAAGGCATTTCTCGGCTTCCACGCGGTTGCGGAAATCGCCGGCGCGAAGGCGGAAATAAGGCTCGGAATAGGAGAGATAGATCGGGATGTCGGGGAAGGCTTCCTCGAATTGCTTCTTCACCTTTTCGGCATGGGCCAGCGCTTCGTTGCCGATTTCCATGAAAATATGGATGCGATAGCCGCTGAAAGTGCTGTCGAGGGCATGAATCTGCCGCTGCTTCTGTATCAGTGTCGCGATGCGCGTATCTTGGTTAACATTCAGTGAACCATTATTTTGCGAAAATGCCAAAGAGGCTATTACCAAAAAAAGATATAGAAAAAGGAAACGTTTCATTTTTAGGAACTTTAACGCTGCAAAATTACATTTTTTTAATGATTGGCAAATATCGGCCGAAAATTGTAATTTTGCCCCACATTATTTTGACATGAATAGCAATTTAGACGCAAACGGATCACACCTCTCGAAGGCTGAGAAAGACCTTGAAAACGCCTTGCGCCCCGATGCTTTCAGCAGCTTCGCGGGTCAGAAGCAAGTGGTTGACAACCTGCGCGTTTTCGTGAAGGCCGCCGCGCAACGTGGCGAGGCTCTCGACCACACCCTACTGCACGGCCCGCCCGGATTGGGCAAGACAACATTGTCGCACATCATCGCCCACGAACTCGGCGTTGGCATGAAGATGACCTCGGGTCCGGTGTTGGATAAGCCGGGCAACCTCGCCGGCTTGCTCACCAGCCTTGAGCCTAACGATGTGCTCTTCATCGACGAGATTCATCGCCTCAGTCCGGTGGTGGAAGAGTACCTTTATTCCGCTATGGAAGACTACCGCATCGACATCATGCTCGAAACGGGTCCGAGTGCGCGAAGCATACAGATTACGCTCAATCCTTTCACTTTGATTGGTGCCACCACACGCAGCGGCTTGCTTACCGCACCGTTGCGCTCGCGTTTCGGCATCAACTTGCGCTTGGAGTATTACGATGCGCAAACGCTTTCGAAGATTGTGAAGCGTTCGGCGGGCATCCTCAATGTGCCCATCGAAGACGCTGCTGCTTTCGAGATTGCCCGCCGTAGCCGTGGCACACCGCGTATTGCCAACCTGCTCTTGCGCCGCGTGCGCGACTTCGCACAGATTCAAGGTGATGGTCACATCGACCTCGAGATTGCCCGCATCGGCCTTTCGGCCCTCAATGTCGATGAGCACGGCCTCGACGACATGGACAACCGCATCCTCTCCACCATCATCGACAAGTTCAAGGGTGGACCGGTGGGTGTGAACACCATTGCCACCGCCGTGGGCGAAGACCCGGGCACCATCGAGGAAGTGTGCGAGCCATTCCTCATCCAGGAAGGTTTCATCATGCGTACGCCACGTGGTCGCGAATGCACCGATTTGGCATACAAGCACTTGGGAAAGACACGCATCGCCAAGACTGGGGAATTGGATTTGTTTGGTTGAGATTATTTGTCATACAATATACGGATTTGCATGATAAAATGAACAGTTGTTCATCATGATTTTGTTCATTTATTTATGCGCCATAAAATCATTGTATATATTTGACATACAACATTATAATAAAATTTTATTCGGGAGTTTGAAGAAATTCTGTTCGGGAGTTTGAAGATTTTTTTGTCCAAGAAAAATGTGTGTTTTATATCAAATTTCATTCATCTTGTGTGCGAAAAAACTATTTTTGTCAATTGTTTCAATTTCACAATTGTTTCTGTCATGAACAATTTCGGGATTTATTGACGAAAATTGCCCGTTTTTTCGTTACTTTGCACGATTTTTTCGTGGTCATGCCTTGCGTGGCGTGATTTCATCGTTTTTTGATGCAAAACAAACACTAACTATATGGATTACAATTTTTCCGAAATCGAAAAGAAGTGGCAGGAATACTGGCGCGACAACAAGATTTATCAAGTGGAAATCGACAAGAACAAGCCGAAATTCTACGTCCTTGACATGTTTCCTTATCCTTCGGGCGCAGGCCTGCATGTGGGTCACCCGCTGGGTTACATCGCTTCCGATATCTATGCCCGCTACAAGCGTCTGAAAGGCTTCAACGTGCTGCACCCCATGGGCTACGATGCCTACGGTCTGCCAGCCGAACAATACGCCATTCAGACAGGCACTCATCCTGCCGTTACGACCGAAAAAAACATCAACCGCTACCGCGAGCAGATGGACAAAATCGGGTTCTGCTACGACTGGGACCGCGAAGTCCGTACCAGCGATCCGCAATATTACAAATGGACGCAATGGACTTTCATCCAGCTGTTTAACTCCTATTATTGCAACAATTGCAAGAAAGCTAAGCCTATCGCCAACCTGATTCAGTATTTCGAAAAGCACGGCGCTGAAAACCTGAATGTGGCACAAAGCAAGCCGCTGCATTTCACGGCTGACGAATGGAATGCCATGAGCGAGAAACAGCAACAGGAAATCCTGATGAACTACCGCTTGGCTTATCAGGCCGAAACGATGGTGAACTGGTGCGCCGAATTGGGCACCGTGCTGGCCAACGACGAAGTCGCCGACGGTCTTTCCGTGCGCGGCGGTTATCCTGTCGTCCGCAAGTCGATGAAACAATGGCTGCTGCGTATCACGGCCTACGCCGATCGTCTCTTAGAAGACCTCGAAACGGTCAACTGGAGTGATTCCGTCAAGGACGTGCAGCGCAACTGGATTGGCAAGTCGATGGGTGCTTCGGTGCATTTCGGCGTTGAAGGCAAGGACATCGACTTGGAAGTGTTCACCACACGCGCCGACACCCTGTTTGGAACCACCTTCATGGTTTTGGCTCCCGAACATGAATTGGTCATGCAAATCACCACCGACGAGCAACGCGCCGAAGTGGAAGAATACATCACCCGCACCAAGAACCGCTCAGAGCGTGAGCGTATGGCCGAAGTCCGCAAGGTCAGCGGCGCTTTCACAGGTGCCTACGGCATCAACCCGATTACGGGTGCCAAACTGCCCATCTGGATTGCCGACTACGTGCTGATGGGTTACGGCACAGGCGCCATCATGGCTGTTCCGGCTCACGACAGCCGCGACTTCGCCTTCGCCCGTCATTTCAACCTGCCTATCATCCAAGTGGTGAAGAAGCCAGGCGCAGAGACCACCGACCCAGCCACATGGGAAGAGAGTTTCGATGCCAAGGACGGCGAACTGGTCAATTCAGGTTTCCTCGATGGAATGCCTGTCAAGAAAGCCATTCTCCGCATGATTGAGGAACTGGAAAAGAAGGGCGTGGGCACAGGCAAGACCAACTACCGTCTGCGCGATGCCATCTTCAGCCGCCAGCGTTATTGGGGCGAGCCATTCCCGATTTATTATAAGGACGGCATGCCTTACGCCATGGACGAGTCGAAGCTGCCTTTGATGTTGCCTCCTATCGACGAATACAAGCCGACCGAAAACGGCGAACCGCCATTGGCACGCGCCAAGAACTGGGTCACCGAGGAAGGCTATCCGATTGAAACCAACACCATGCCTGGTTTTGCCGGTTCAAGCGGTTACTACCTGCGCTATCAAGATCCGCACAACGACAAGGAATATTTCAGCCGCGAAGCCAACGACTACTGGCAGAACGTTGACCTTTACATCGGTGGTGCCGAACATGCAACCGGTCACTTGATTTACAGCCGTTTCTGGTGCAAATTCCTCTACGATTTGGGTTTGTCGTGCAAGGCTGAGCCTTTCCAACGCATGATTAACCAAGGCATGATTCAGGGCCGTTCGAGTTTCGCCTATCGCGTCAACATCGAAAAGTTGTGCGAATATGCCGTTTGGAACATGATTAAGGACAAGAAAATGGGTGTCGAATTTGTCAAGAACTATAAGGATGGTCGCCGCCAATTCGATTTCTTCTGCCCCGAAAAAGGCATTATTTTGGAAGTGAAACGTATTGGAAACCTTGAGAAGCTTGCCGAACCTTGGGAAGAATACGCCGCAAGTAAAGGCCTGAAAATCTTGATGATTCCGAATGGCGAAATCATGGACGACTGCATCAACGGTACCAATTTCGCTGAGCAAAGGATTAAGGATATGATTGCTGGCAAGGATGTTCCTGCTTTCGTTGACAGACCTGCCCACAAGAAAATCCCGATTTTCGTCTCCAAGAATTATGCTGGCCGCGACGAATATAGCGACCCGATTCACGTCGATATCAACATGGTCCACAACGACATTCTCGATGTCGATGCTTTCCGCGAATGGAGAGACGACCTGAAGGATGCCATCTTCATTTATGAGAAGGATAAGGACGGCAACAACATTTTCGTGTGCGGCTCGGAAGTCGAAAAGATGTCGAAATCGAAATACAATGTGCAGAATCCTGACGACCTTGTCGAAAAATATGGTGCCGATACGTTGCGCCTCTACGAGATGTTCTTGGGACCGCTTGAACAGTCGAAGCCTTGGGACACGCAAGGCATCGAAGGCACATTCCGTTTCGTGCGCAAGTTCTGGCGTTTGTATCACGATGAATTCAACCAATTTAGCGTGTCGGACGAACCAGCCACTGCCGCGGAACTGAAATGCCTCCACAAACTGATTAAGAAGGAAGAAGATGCCATCGAAAGCATTTCGTTCAACACGGTGGTTTCGGCCTTCATGATTTGCGTGAACGAACTCTCCGACCTGAAGTGCAACAAGCGCGAAATCCTTGACCCATTGTGCATTATGATTTCGCCTTACGCACCACACATCGCTGAAGAACTCTGGCACCTTTTAGGTCACTACAATTCGGTGGTCGAAGCCTCGTTCCCGGTTTACGACGAGTCGAAGACGGTGGAAAACAGCTTCAATTATCCGATTTCGTTCAACGGAAAGATGCGTTTCAGCATGGAATTGCCTATTGGCTTGACTGCCGACGAGGTTCAGGCTGCTGTTCAGGCTGCTCCCGAATCGGCCAAATGGCTTGAAGGCAAGCAGATTCGTAAAGTGATCTATGTTCCGAAGAAAATCGTGAATATCGTGGTCGGATAAGCCTTAACGGATTTTCCGCACCATCATCAGCCCGTCGCGGATGGGCAGCAATACATTCTCGACACGCGGGTCGTCCTGCACCTTATTATTAAAGGTAATGATGGCCTGCGTGTCGCGTTCTTTGGTATTGGCATTCAAGACCTTGCCTTCCCAAATCACATTGTCGGCCAAGATGAAGCCTCCGGCGTTGACTTTGTCGATAACCAAATCATAGTAAGTGGGATAACTGACCTTGTCGGCATCGATGAAGACGAGGTCGAATCCATCGGGCAAGTTCGGAATCACTTGCTTGGCGTCGCCAAAAATCAAGTCTATCTTGTTGGTTACTTGTGCCTTATCAAAGTACTTTTGGATGATTTCTTCGTATTCCACATTGGCTTCGATGGTGGTCAGCAGGCCGCCCTCGGGCAAGGCTTTGGCAAGGCAGATGGATGAATAGCCCGTGAAGGTGCCAATCTCCAAAATGCGTTTGGGCTTCAGCATCTGCACGATGAACTGCAAGAACTGGCCTTGAACGGGTCCCGAAGCCATGCGCGGATTCATCACATGAAGGTGCGTCGTGCGGTAAAGCTCCGCTAGCACAGCATCGTCATTCGTGGTGTGGGCTTCGATGTATTCGTCGAGAAGGTGTTGTTCGTTATTCATATTTTTTAACTATGACTATGACCAGTGACTATGACCGCTTTTTGCCTGTTTCTACCAACAATAAAGCGGTCCTGGTCATAGTCACTGGTCATGGTTTATTCTGTTCCTTTGAAAATCAGGCAACTGAGCTTGTTGCGGTCGAATACTTGGTTGGCGATGTCGAGAATGTCGTTGGCACTCACGGCTTCTACCTTCCTGATGATTTCGGGCATGTATTCGAGAGGTTCGTCGAGAAGGACTGAACGGGTGATGGAGAGCAGCTCGTTCATTCCCGATTCGTAGCTCAAGGCGAGTTGTCCGATGATTTGCTGTTTGGCGTGGTTGAGTTGCAAGGTGCCGAGACTTTGTGTGCAGAGCTTGTCTAATTCCTTATACACCAATGCGATGGCTTTTTCTAGCGAGTCGGGGTCAACACCCATATACACGCTGATGAGGCCCGTGTCGGAGTAGGCGTTGTATTGCGACTCGATGGTGTAGGCGAAGCCATATTTCTCGCGGATGTTCAGGTTGAGTCTCGAACTCATGGCCGGACCGCCTAGAATGTTGTTCAGCAGCACGATAGGCATCTTCTGCGGACTGTTGAAATGAGGTGCGATTCCACCTATCATGCAATGGCTGAGGTGGTTGCGGCGCTCTGCGGTTTGCTCTTGAGGTTGATAGTTGACGAAGGGCTGGCGGACATGGTTGGGCGAGTGACTTGGATGTTCGCCGAAATAGGCCATGGCGAGTTTCTCGAACTCGTGGAAGCTGATGTCGCCGATGGTGGCTACAATGATGTTGGAGGTGTCGTAGTTCTGGGCCATGAATTCGCGCACGTCGTTTGGCGTAAATCCTTTCACCAAATCGCAGGTTCCCAATATGTTCCTGCTGAGCGGATGGCCTTTGAACATCATTTCTTCGAACACGTCATAAATCTCCTCTGATGGTGCATCGAGATAAGAGTTGATTTCGTCCAAGATGACTTCCTTCTCTTTGGTGAGCTCGTTTTCGGGGAAGGTGGCGCGGAAGGCGAGGTCGGAGAAGAGGTCCATGGCGCGGCGGTAGTGCTGCTTCAGGAACGAAGCCTGAAGGCAAGTCTCTTCTTTGGTGGTGAAGGCGTTAAGGTCGCCACCTACATTGTCGAGGCAACTCAGGATATGGTAGGCCTTGCGGTTCTGCGTGCCTTTGAAGATGGTATGCTCGATGAAGTGAGCCATGCCGTTTTGGTGTTCCAGTTCGTCGCGCGAACCGGTCTCAACCATGAGGACGAGGTGGGCTATCTCACCCGCCTTCTGCTTGTGTATCAGCCTGATGCCATTGGGCAACACGGCTTCGTTGTATTTCTCTTCGTACATTGTTTTCAATTGGGCTGCAAAAATAGGACTTTTTCGCTATCCGATGTAACTTTCATCTTTCTCTTGACTTCTGCTTGTTAAATCCCTCTTCTTTAGATTGTGTATAAATTACACTAATTAAATTACAGTAAATCATTTATTTAATAACTTATTGTGTAAAAAATACACAAAATTTGCGGAAGGAATAGAAATTTGTTGTACTTTTGCGTAAAATTTACACAAATAAGGAAAGGCGATGGAATACACTTACAAATATCCTCATCCGGCGATTGCCACCGATTGCGTGGTGTTTGGTTTCGACGGCTACGAGTTGAAGGTCTTGCTCATTGAGCGAGGCTGCGAACCATATAAAGGTATGTGGGCTTTCCCGGGTGGTTTCATGCGCATCGATGAAAGTGCCGAGCAGTGTGCCATGCGCGAACTGGTGGAGGAAACAGGCCTGAAACTGACTTATATGGAGCAGCTTGGGGCATTTTCAGGTGTCTATCGCGATCCGCGCGAGCGTGTCGTCTCCATTGCATTTTACGCCTTGGTGAAAAGTTCGGAGGTGAATGGCGGCGACGATGCGGCTCAGGCACAGTGGTTTTCGGTCGATAAGGTGCCGCAGCTGGCTTTCGACCACGATTACATTTTGCGCGAGGCGATGAAAAAACTGAGGCAAGCCATACATTTCAATCCGATTGGCTTCGACCTTCTGGGCGAAAGCTTCACCATGCCGCAGTTGCAGCGTTTGTACGAAACCATTTTGGGCGTTCAGTTCGACCGTCGCAATTTCCAGAAAAAGATGATGCAACTCGGTCTGATTGAGCCTGTTGAAGAAGAACAACCGCGTTACTATGGCGCACATTCCGAAATGAAATCGTATGACATAGGTGTACTGTTTCGCGAACCGACGTCTTTTCTTCAAATGTCACGTCCAACAGACGATTCTGAGGACCAACAGACTATGGGACGCAAAGGTCGTAAATTCCATTTCAACAAGGAAAAATACGATGAGATGAAAAAGAAGGGAACTTTCCGCATAGAATTCTGAAAAACAAATAATTAAGCAATACAAAGATTATGACTCTGGCAGTCAGTTTGGGGCTGACTGCCAGAAACCGAAACCGGAACAACACATTAACATTCAAAATAAAACAAGTATTATGAGTATCTTCAACAAAAATCAAAACGAACAAAAAACTAACGAAACCTCAAACAAGACTCAGGTCTATAACCTCATCATCCTCGACAAGAGTGGTTCGATGAGTTCAATAGCCCGTGCTGCCATTTCGGGCTTCAACGACACCATCGGCAGCATCCGTGCTGCACAGGAAGAATTCAAGGATACGCAGGAACATTTCGTCTCGCTGATGGTTTTCTGCAATTGTGAGAAGCGTCTTGTTTACGACAAGGTGCCAGTTGGCAAAATTCCAGAACTGACTTCAAAAGATTACCGTCCGTGCTGCGGCACACCGCTTTACGATGCCATGGGCATTTCGCTTTCGGCTTTGCGCAACGACATCAAGGACAAGAACGATGCTACGGCTGTCGTCACGATCATTACTGACGGTCTGGAAAACGCATCGAAGGAATACCGCTTGAAAGACGTCAAGGCTTTGGTGGAGGATTTGACCAACAATGAAGGCTGGACTTTCGCCTACATCGGTACAAACCAGGATGTTGACAAGGTTTCGGAAGACTTGTCCATTCGCAACAGCATGGCTTTCGTTGATGATGAGGCGGGCATGAGAGAAGCTTGGCGACTTGAAAGAGAAGCCAAAGGCAGGTGCTTCAGATCGATGAGCGCTGATTTTGCAGCCACGCAATTCATGACCGCAAAAGAGCGCAAACTGTTCCGTTCAAGGAAAAACGCCGAGACCAAGTATTTTGACGATGAAGCTGAAAACAATAACGGCAAAAATGCATAAATAGGCGATACTTCTGGTTCGGTTTACGAATTTGACAATAGATAAGATTTTTGGCAAAACTGCCAAAAATCTTATATTTTTGCAGCGTATTTTAAAATCAATGTAAATGAAAAAAGCACTTTTCACAGTTTTGGCCCTTGTTTTGGCTGTCATTTCTTTTGCTCAGACAAAAGGAGATAATTCATTAGGAAACAGTATTATAGGAGATTATGAATCGATTAAGGGAAAGGACCACTTTAAAGTCCATGTTACTCAAAACCGCGATGGTTCTTTCAAAGGCCAGATTTTCTGGATGGAGATTGACAAGGACGAAAATGGTAAGGTGCTGCTAGATGAAAAGAACCCCGACAAGAGCCTGCGCAAACTGCCTTGCACCCAAATCGTGCTGTTCGATGGATTGAAGTACAATGCCGAAAAGAAAGTGTGGGATGGAACGAAAATCTACGACCCGCAGCGTGGCATCCGTGCCAAAGTCACCTGTGAGTTCCAACCCGATGGTAAATTGATGCTGAGAGGCAGTGTGCTTGGCATCAGCGAAAAGGCTTATTGGACGAAAATCAAATGAAGCTGCCTTAAGATGCACAAGATACTTTTTGTTTGTCACGGCAACATCTGCCGCAGTCCAATGGCTGAATTTGTGATGAAGCAAATGGTGAGCGATGCTGGCCTTGAATCGCAGTTCGAGATTGCCTCGGCAGCCACTTCGACTGAGGAAATCGGCAACCCGGTCTATCCGCCAGCGCGTCGCAAACTTGCCGAACATGGCATAGGCTGTGCCGGCAAGACTGCCCGACAAATGACGCGGCAGGATTACGATTATTACGACCGAATCGTTGCCATGGACCACAACAACCTCCGTAACCTGAAACGGATGTTTGGGGATGATATCGAGCATAAAATCAGTCTGTTGATGGATTTTACCCATCGTCCAGGCGATGTGGCCGACCCTTGGTACACGGGCGATTTCGAAGCCACATGGCAAGATGTCGAGGAAGGTTGCAAGGCGCTTCTGGAAAGCGAGTTAGCTTGATATAAACGCAAAAAAAAGTCTCCACGTATTACTTGTATCTTGAGAAAAAGATACGCGCGATACGTGGAGACAATTCGTTTAATCAGAGCGGCATGCGCTCTCTGCATTATCTGATTCCGTCGATGACCTTGCAGAGGTTTTCGAAAATCTGTGGAATCTCGCCGACACCATTCACTGGGTGCAGGTTGCCTTTGCCGACATAGTAGTCGAGCACAGGACGGGTCTTGGCTTCGTATTCCACAAAGCGGTGCTTGATGGAGTCGATGTTGTCGTCGGCACGGCCACTGGTCTTGCCACGTTCAAGCATACGCTCGATAAGCAGGTTCTCAGGCACTTCAAGACTCAAAACACCTGTGAGGTTCATGTTGTATTTCTTCATCATCTCATCGAGAATCTCGGCTTGTTTCACGGTGCGTGGATAGCCATCGAAGAGGAAACCAGCCGAAGTCAGGTTTTCGGAGAGACGCTTCTCGATGATCTTAGCCACGATTTCGTCGCTGACGAGGTTGCCTTGGCTGATAATTTCCTTCACCTGCAGTCCGAGTTCAGTTTCGGCTGCAATCTCCTCACGCAGGATTTCGCCTGTCGAGATGTAGGTGAGCTGGTATTTTTCGCGAAGGAACTGCGATTGTGTTCCCTTGCCGGCTCCTGGAGGGCCAAAAAGAATGATGTTAAGCATAATATGTTGAGTTGTTTGTTGTTGATTCCTTGAATTGTTTATTGGACTTTGGGACGAATAGACTATTTGACTTTGGGATATTGGGATGCTGAGCGGAGCCGAAGCATTGACTTGTGGACGATTTGACTTTGTGACTGTGGGACTTTGTGGGATGCTGAGCGGAGCCGAAGCATTGATTTTTGGACTTTTTTAATTTATACCGTTTCTCAATTCTTAATTCTCAATTATTTTATAGATGTCGGGCAGATTGCGTCCCTGTTGGTTGTAGTCGAGGCCGAAGCCAACGATGAACTCATTGTCGATATCCATCGCTTTGTATTGTATCGGGAAATCGCAAGTGAACAGCTGTGGCTTGAAGAATAGTGTGGCAACACGCACGTCAGCAGCTCCTAAATCGCTGAGTTTGTGAATGGTGTAGTTGATGGTTTGGCCAGTTTCGATGATGTCTTCAACGATAATCACGTTGCGTCCTTCCAAGGAATGGTCCAATCCGATGAGTTCCCTGACTACGTTGGTCGAGGTCGTGCCGCTATACGACGACAGTTTCACGAAGGAAATCTCGCAAGGAATGGTTATTTTCTTGAACAATTCGGAAGCAAACATGAAGGCCCCGTTGAGTATCACGAGAAACAGCGGGTTCTTCCCTCTCATGTCGTTGCTGATCTGCTCAGCGATGGGTTGTATCTTTTTTTCTATTTCTTCTTGTGGAATGTAAATGGAAAATTCCTTGTCTAATACCTTTACCGTTTTCATTGTCAGATGTTTATATGCTTTTGCGATAGGTTGTCATCACGTTACAAAGATACAAATTGAAAACACTGATTGACCCGAAAAAGAAAAAAAACTATTTTTGCCTCATTAAACCCTATGAGATGCGATAGTTCGACGTCTCTACAACTAACCCTTAAATTCTAAACGAGAAAAAATGACTCCAATAGTAAGCATAATCATGGGAAGCACATCCGACCTTCCTGTTCTTGAGAAAGCTGCCCAATTTTTCGACGACCTTGAGATTCCTTTCGAAATGAACGCCTTGAGTGCGCACCGTACGCCTCATGAGGTGGAACAGTTTGCCCACGAGGCCAAAGGCCGTGGCATTAAGGTCATCATCGCTGCTGCGGGAATGGCTGCTGCCTTGCCTGGCGTCATTGCCGCCAACACAACATTGCCTGTCATCGGTGTGCCGGTGAAGGGTATGCTGGATGGCATGGATGCCATGCTGAGCATCATACAAATGCCTCCTGGAATTCCTGTCGCCACCGTGGGCGTGAATGCTTCGCTCAATGCTGCCATCCTTGCTGCCGAGATGCTCGCTTTAGGTGATGCCGCTGTGGCTGCCAAGGTGGAAAACTATAAGGAAGGCCTGAAAAACAAGATTACGAAAGCCAATGCCGAGTTGAAAGAAGTGAAGTATAAGTTCAAGACGAACTGATTCTTACTTGCCTTTCATTTCGAAAACGATGGCGTGTGGCAGTTGCACTGGCGCATCCATCGTGATGGTGTATTGTCCGTCTTTTTCGGTGAGACGTGCCTTTGCTTTTGTTCCTAATACATTGATTTTTCCTGTCTTAAGCTGTATCAGCGGGGCATCGATGTAGTACTCGTTTGGAACAGGTGTCTCGGTTTCATCTAACAGATAGATGCCGTAGATTTTTCCGTCTTTTTGCGTGAAGCGGAAGCGACCATAGGCGTAGGGATAAACGGGTCGTGTGCCGTAAATGGCATCGCCGTTCACCTTCATCCACTCGCCGATTTCGTGCATGCGTTCCACGGCAGTTGGGGGCAGACTTCCATCGGGGCTTGGACCGACATTCAGCAGGTAGTTGCCGCCTTTGGCCACGATGTCGCACAAGAGGTGGATGATGCGGTTGGTGCTCTTGTATTCGTCGGTCTCGACATACGACCATGAATTACCCATCGACATGCAGGTTTCCCAAGGATAGGGGAGAAGTGTGTCGGGCACTTGTTGTTCAGGGGTCTGGTAGTTTTCGTATTTTCCGCCTACCGAACGATCGACGATGATGAGGTCGGGATTGTCGGCGCGTGCCATGGTGGCTATCTTGGGCATATCTATGTCCTGAATCCAGCCTTGGCAACCTAACCACGGACGGGTTTCCTCGTTGACGCTCCACTCGGGTCGCACCCATCCGCCGTCGAGCCACAAGATGTCAATGTCGCCATAATTGTGGGTGAGTTCGCGTATCTGATTGTAGGTAAAGTCTTTGTATTTCTGGAAACGCTCGGGATATTCTTGTGGGTCGTAGTTGACATTACGGTCGGGGGTAGCCCATTCGTGTGCCCAATAGTCGTCGCAGTGCCAGTCGGGTTTCGAGAAATAGAGGCCGGTCCAAAAGCCTTTTTCGCGGAAAGCTTTCACGATTTCGCCTGTGATGTCGGCTCGCTCGTTGTTTGAGAATGGACAGCTCTGGTCGGTGATGGAGTAGGTGGTCTCCTTTGTGTCGAACATGCAGAAGCCATCGTGGTGCTTGGTGGTGAACACGACGTATCTCATGCCGGCTTCCTTGGCCAGGTCGGCCCAAAGTTCGGGGTTGAAGTTGACGGGATTGAAGGTGGTGTTCAAGTTTTGGTAGGCGTGCTTGTATTCGTAGTAATCGGCGCCGTTGCGGTTGATCCATGGCTCGTTGCAGATCGACCACGACTCTACAACACCCCATTGCGAATAGATGCCCCAGTGCATCATAAAGCCGAACTTGAGGTCTTGCCATTGGCTGATGCGGTTGGTGATGACGGGGTCGGTTTCGGGCTGTTGGTCGGTTTGTGCGTTGAGCTGTGGCATTATCGCCATAATTAGCAAAAGAGGTAGGACGTGATGTTTCATTTTCTGTCTGTCTTTTTGTCGTGATTGCGCCGCAAAGATAAAACTTTCTGCCCTATGCCTTCATCTTGAAGAAATATTGTACTTTTACCGCTCAATTCTGATGCAATGAAAAGGATAGCTTTGATGGTGACATTGACGATGCTCATGATGATGGTTTCGTGCCGTCAGGAGGTGGAATATCCTGTCGAGCCGCATATCACCTACAGTGGGTTCACTTATATCTTCAATGCCGACAGCACTTTCAGCGGCGAAGGCATACTCTCGTTCAGCTACACCGATGGCGATGGCGACTTGGGTCTTGACGATGCCGACTCGATTTATCCTTTTGGCCCTAACGATCCGCATTATTATAATATGGTGGTCGATTATTTCAAGTCGGTGAACGGGCAGTTTGTGAAGATGCCTTTGGTGTTTTGGAACCAGCAAACGCAGCAATACGACACGGTTTCGTTTAATTCAAGGTTCAAACGCTTGATTTCCAACGATGAAGTAAAGCCCATTTCTGGCACGATTGAGTATAAGATGCAGGTGCAGAATCCGTTTTCGCCCACAGATACGGTGAAGTTTGAGGTCCGTATCCTCGACCGCGCCCTCCACGAAAGCAATGCCATACAAACCGATCCGATTTATACGGGAATACATTTTTAGGATTTTGGTATAGTATTTGCAATAATCTGAATCAGTCCTTTCAAACTTTGGAAGCATAAATAAACATTAATACATTAAAAATCAAATCATCATGAAGAAATCCATTCTTTTTGGAGCTTTGGCATTCTTCGCCATCAGCGCAATGAGTGTACAAAATGTTCAGGCTCAAGACAACACTAAGAAAAAGCCAGCCGTAACGACTGCTACCGCTAAGAAACAAGACAAGCCAGTCGTAACATCGAATGAGCAAAGCAAGGAAGCTACTCCAAAAGCTTGTGAAGGCAAGAAATGTGCTGAAGGCCACAAGTGCAGTGCCAAGAAGGCAGAACCAAAATCGTGCTGTGAAGCCGAGAAAAAGGCAAAGGCTGAAAAGGCCGTGAAGCCTGAAGCAAAGAAAGCTGATGCTAAGAAGGCTGAAAAAACAGAAAAGTAAGCAATTAGTTTTTTGATTCAAACGATGAAGGGGAGGATGTGAGCATCTTCCCCTTCAGTGTTTTTTTATCGGATAGTCTTTACTTCTTCCTGCCGGCAAGTTTTTCGGCATAGCTCCTTAAGTGAGCTTTCTTTTCTTCGGGTAGGTCGATGGAATCGAGTGCCGCGAAGGCCTTTTTGTCGTATTCTGCCATCACCTCTTCGACAGCTTCCTTCACATGCAACCGGTCGTAGATGGTTTTCACTTCGGCAATCTTTTCGTCTTCGTCGTGGTCGATGTGCATCTTGAATAGGTCGGTGAGACGCTTGCGGTCACGCTCGGTAGCCAGTTCCAAGGCCTTGAGATAAAGGTAGGTCTTCTTGTTGTCGGCTATGTCGCCGCCATGGCGTTTGCCGAACACTTCCACATCGCTGTAAAGGTCGAGAATGTCGTCTTGCAGTTGGAAGCTGATGCCGAGGGCAATGCCGAAATCATACATGGCTTGCTGGTTTTTCGGGTCGGCACCTGCCAGCATGGCACCCATTTGCAGACTCGTGGCAAGCAGCACGGCAGTCTTGAGTCGAATCATTTCCAAGTATTCGTTGATGCTGACGTTGCCTTGGGTTTCGTAGTTGAGGTCGTATTGTTGGCCTTCGCACACTTCGCGAGCCACCTTGCCGAGCAATCGGGCAGCTTCTGCGCCTTTAGGTGCTTTCAGTGCAAATTCGAAAGCCATCGCAAGCATGTTATCACCCGAAAGGATGGCGATGTCAGAGTTCCATTTCTGATATACCGTAGGCAGGCCGCGACGCATGGGAGCCTTGTCCATGATGTCGTCGTGTATCAAGGTGAAGTTGTGGAAGGTCTCCAAAGCCAAGGCTGGCCAGAGGGCATCCTCTTCTTTCCCGCCAAACAGGTCGTTGGCCAAGAGGCAGAGCATCGGACGAAGGCGTTTTCCGGGCTGCATGAGTGTATATGAAATAGGTGCGTATAATTCGGTCGGTTGGCCGTCAAGGTCGCTTTGGGCCAGAAAATCAGCGAAACGTTGCTGCAATTGCTTTATTCTTTCCATGATAAAATGATATTTTGTTGCACAAAAGTAAAGAATTATCGCCAATCTATCCTATTTGGTGCGAAATTTGTTAGTATTTCATAGTTTTTAACCTTTATTCAGACTATGAGATACCTGAAATTCATCCCCGCCTTATTGCTTTGTGGCATGGCAGCTTCGTGCAATTCCTATCAGAAACTCTATGAAGCACAGGAATATGACCAGTTGATACAGAACTTGTCGCCCAAGATTTGTGATGGCGACCTGAATCCTAAGCATATCAACTGGGTGGCGGCGTCATACCATAAGGCCAACCAAGCCGACCACAATCGCATCCAAGAACTGAAGGCTACGGGACAGCCTGATGCTTGGCCTGAAATTTATCAGCGTTATGTCAGCATGGCAGGCCGTTACGAGGCTTTGTCGTGTTTGCCAACGCAATTGAAGAAAGACATCAATTATGCCCCTCTCGACCTAGACGAGGAGGTGATGATGGCTCGCAACAAGGCAGAAACCTACTTGATGGCGAAAATCAACCAGTTGTTGGTTACACGTAACCCCGACGATGCTGCTGAGGCGGAATCGTATATCTCGCAACTGCGCCATACCGTTCCTTCAAATTCGCATATCATGGAATATAGGCGTGCGGCCATGCTTCGCCAGGCCGAAAAGGTGTTGGTGAGTTTCGATAACGACAAGGAGTTGTCTTTGCCGCGTGGTTTTGCTGGCGAACTGCTTGCTTTTGAGGCCAATACCTTGCCTGCTAACATCAGCAATTTCGAGGAAAGAGGCAAGCGTTATGATGTGTGCGTTTATGTCGTGCTGAAAGATGCCGTGTGCAAACCAGATCATCTCGACAAGGTGAGTTTCAGCGAGACCAATAATGGCAAGAAGGCGCAAGTGAGTGACTATACGATGACAAAGAGTGCCACAATTTCGGGCGTGGTTGAGTTTTACGACAATTCGCTGAAACGTGTGCGCTTCTCTTATCCTTTCGAGGTGACTTCCGACTTCAATTACCAATATACCACAATGGAAGGCGACCGCGAGGCTTGCTCGCAAGAGACATTGTCCAAATTGGAGAATCCGACCTTGCCTTTCCCGACCGACGAGAGCTTGTTGCTCGATGCGGCAAAAAAACTAAACGGTTTAGTCGCTGCTGAGTTGAGAAGGTAATGAAACCCCGAAGGGGTGATATACTTTTGGATTGTGGATGGCGAAGGTTTACATCATTCGCCTATTGGCTGTCGTCCTTTCTGGACTCCATCTGCGCTTTCAGCAGTCGGTTGGTTACCGAATCCATGATATTTTCCAGCACTGTGGGATTGTAGGTGTAGTATTTCAGGTTGAGGTCGAAAATGCTATCCGTAATGCCGTAATGCTCAAATAGTTGGTCGTAGAAGATAATGGAAATGGAATCGGTGCCCAAACCTTTTGTCCTGCGGTTATTGATGTCGGCTTCAATGATTTGCACATCTGTCATGATGTCAATCATCTGGCTTTCGGAAAGGACGTAATCAGGCGTAACGTTTTTTTGCCGGTTGCACGACAACACCGACAACACAGCTATCATACCTATGATGGCTTTCCACTTCATGATTGCTCTATTTGTTTGAATATCAGTTGCCTTCGTCGGATAGGAACTTGATGCGCATGAGGCGCACTTCTTCTTCTTCGTATTCGTCTTCACCTAATTCTTCGAGGGCCAACTTGACGTCGTCCGATTCGGCTTCGCGGAAATAGTCGAGGATGTCTTCGCGGTGATAGACATCGACGTTGTCTTCAATGTAATAGTTGATGTCCAAGTGCGTGCCTGACGAGACGATGCTTTCGATTTCCGTCAGCAGTTCGTCGAATTCCAAGCCTTTGCCGTAAGCGATGTCGTCGAGCGGAATCTTTTTGTCGATATTGGTGATGATGCTAATCTTGAGGGCTGAGTTGTTGACAGACGATTTCACCACCATGTCGTTAGGTCTGGTGATTTCGTTTTCTTCGACATATTCCTTAATCAACTTGATGAAAGGAGCGCCGAACTTTTCTGCCTTGCCAGCACCGACACCCGAAATCTGGGTCATCTCTTCCTTGGTGATAGGATATTGGATGGCCATGTCTTCCAGCGATGGGTCTTGGAAGATGACGAAAGGAGGCAAGTTGTTCTGTTTGGCGATGGTCTTGCGGAGGTCCTTGAGCAATCCGAACAAGGTCTTGTCGGCGCCGCCATCCTTGCTCATGCCCATGGCCAGTGCTTCAGCTTCTTCGTCGTCGGAATTTTCATAGTCGTGGTCTTTGACGAGCATGATGGTGTAAGGCTTCTTGACAAAGTTCTTGCCTTCCTTGGTGATCTTCAGGATACCGTAGTTTTCGATGTCCTTGACGAGCAGTTTGTTGACCAGGGCTTGACGGATGACGGCAGTCCAGAACTTTTCGTCGTGTTCGTCGCCAGCACCGAAGAATTCGTTGTTTTCTTGCTTTGCGGCTTTGATGTCGCCTGTCAGTTTTCCAGCCAGCAGTTCAGCGATGTGCTTGGTCTTGAAGAGTTGCTTGGTGTCTTCGATGGCTTCGATGACGAGTTTGAGGTCTTCCTTACCGTCGAATTTCTCCTTAGGTGAACGGCAGTTGTCGCATGAGCCGCAGTTTTCCTTATTGTATTCTTCGCCGAAGTAGTGGAGCAGCAAGCGGTGGCGGCAAACGGCCGATTCGGCGTAAGTCACGGTTTCGTTCAGCAACTCGCGGGCGATTTCCTGTTCGGCCACGTTCTTTCCCTTGTTGAACTTTTCGAGTTTGTGGATGTCTTCGTAGTCGTAGAATGCGATGCAGTTGCCTTCGCCGCCGTCGCGACCTGCACGACCGGTCTCTTGATAGTAACCTTCAAGGCTCTTTGGGATGTCGTGGTGGATGACGAAACGCACGTCAGGCTTGTCGATACCCATACCGAAGGCGATGGTGGCTACGATGACGTCAACTTCTTCCATGAGGAATTTGTCTTGGTTGTCCTTGCGGGTCTGGCTGTCGAGTCCGGCATGATAAGGCAAGGCGCGGATTCCGTTGATGGCCAGTGTCTCGGCCAACTCTTCCACTTTCTTGCGGCTCAGGCAATACACGATACCTGATTTTCCGGGATTCTGCTTGATGTATTTGATGATGTCCTTGACGACATCTTTCGTCTTGGGTCTTACTTCATAATATAAGTTTGGACGGTCGAATGACGACTTGAACACCTTGGCATCGGTGATTTCAAGGTTCTTCATGATGTCTTGCTGCACTTTCACGGTAGCCGTGGCGGTGAGCGTTATGATGGGGAGGTTGTCGCCAATGGCATTGATGATAGGACGGAGACGGCGATATTCAGGGCGGAAATCGTGGCCCCATTCGGAGATGCAGTGGGCTTCGTCGATGGCTACGAACGAAATCTTCAGTCCACGCAAGAAGTCAACGGTTTCTTCCTTGGTGAGCGATTCGGGAGCGACATAAAGCAGTTTGGTCTTGCCGCTCTTCAGGTCTTCTTTCACTTCAAGGAGTTCGGCTTTCGAGAGCGACGAGTTCATCACGTGAGCGATGCCTGTGTCGGTGCCGAAATTGCGAATCATGTCAACTTGGTTCTTCATGAGGGCAATCAGCGGCGAAACTACAATGGCAGTGCCTTCCGACATCAAGGCGGGAAGCTGGTAGCACAACGACTTGCCGCCGCCTGTGGGCATGAGTACGAAAGTGTTGTTTCCGGCAAGGATACTTTTGATGATCTCCTCTTGGTTCCCTTTGAATTGGTCAAAACCGAATACTTCTTTCAGTAACTTGTGAATCGCCAAATCTTCTTTTTTAGCCATATATCCTCCTATTGGTTTTATCCAAACTTTTGTGTTATTTTTGCAATCTCTATTTAAATCTTTCGTTGTTAGGGCAACCGTTGCCCATTGTCAGCGGAAGACAAAGTTAGGGCATTTAAATCAAACGGAGCAAGAAAAATCTGCAAAAAAATGAAAAAAAGTGATGATATTTTTGATATTGTGTCTCAAATAATTGATAATGAGGCAAATGCAATAATCGGATTAAAGCCTCTTATCGATGAGAATTTCAAGAAAACTGTTGAGATGATACTTGAAAACAAAGGAAATCTCATCTTTTCGGGCATCGGAAAGAGTGCTATCATCGCCCAGAAAATTGCTGCCACGATGAATTCGACAGGCACGACATCGGTTTTCATGCACGCTGCCGACGCCATCCATGGTGATTTGGGCATCGTCCGCGATGAAGATATTGTCGTCATTTTGTCGAAAAGCGGCGAGACACCCGAGGTGAAAGTGCTGGTGCCGCTCATCAAGTTGCGTGGCAACAAGATTGTGGCCATCGTAGGCAAAAGGCAGTCGTTCCTTGCTTCGCAAGCCGACTTTGTGCTCGATGTTACTGTCCCCGACGAAGCCATTCCCAACAGCCTTGCTCCTACTTGCAGCACCACCGCGCAACTCGTCATGGGCGATGCCTTGGCACTCACGCTGATGTATTGCCGTGGTTTTTCGGCTGACGATTTTGCCAAGTTCCACCCAGGTGGCGCCCTCGGCAAGCAACTGTATTTAAAGGTGAAGGATTTGTATCCTAGCAACGAAAAACCTGAAGTCGGTGTCAACGACAACCTCACGCAGGTGATTATCGAGATGACCCGCAAGCGCCTCGGAGCTGCCGTAGTCACCGATGGCGAACAGATTTTGGGCATCATCACTGATGGCGACTTGCGGCGTATGCTGATGCGCCACCCCGACATTGAACGCGTGAAGGCGGCCGAGATAATGACACCTAACCCTAAGACAATCGACGAAGACGATCTCGTTGTGAATGCCTTGCACCGGATGCGTCATAACAGCATTACGCAGTTGCCTGTCACTGCCAATGGGCGTTATGTTGGTGTAATTCATTTGCATGATATATTAAAGGAAGGTATTTTTTAATTCTGCTTTTCAACATTGAGCGAATATGAAACTTTGGACTGAAGATCTGATAAAGAAATACAAGCAACGTACTGTGGTAAAAGGCGTTAGCATAAATGTGAATCAAGGCGAAATCGTGGGTTTGTTAGGTCCCAATGGAGCCGGAAAGACCACGACATTCTATATGGTAGTCGGCCTTATCAAACCTTTTTCCGGAAAGGTTTTCCTTGACGATGAAGACATTTCGGACCAGCCTATGTACAAGCGCTCGCAGATGGGCATTGGCTATCTGGCACAAGAGGCTTCGGTGTTTCGCCAGATGAGCGTTGAGGACAACATCGCTTCCGTCATGCAGTTCAAGAAAGGCATGACCAAGGTGCAACGACAAGAGAAACTTGAAGACTTGCTCGACGAGTTTGGCTTGCAGCATGTGCGCAAGAACAAAGGCATCCAACTTTCGGGCGGTGAGCGCCGACGCACCGAGATTGCCCGCGCCTTGGCTGTCGATCCTAAATTCATTCTCCTTGATGAACCTTTCGCTGGTGTTGACCCGATTGCCGTGGAAGACATACAGCGTATCATCTTCAAACTGAAGAAGAAAAACATCGGTGTGCTCATCACCGACCACAATGTGCACGAAACGCTTTCGATTACCGACCGCGCCTATTTGCTTTTCGATGGCTCAGTCCTGATGTCGGGAGCACCCGAACAGCTTGCTGCCGATGCCCATGTCAGGGAGGTGTATCTCGGCCAGAATTTCGTGCTTCACAAGAAAGAACTGTAGTTTTTTTATTCTATGGCCTTCCCCTCGAAGAAAATCGACAAGAGGATGTAGGCTATCATGATGAATGGCAGCGCCACGAAACGGAAGATGGCGAAGCTGATGACGGCCAGTGCGATGAAAATGAAGCGCACTTCGTTGCCTTTCCATTTCAGGTTTTTCATCTTGAAGGAGAAGAACCTCAAGTTACACACCATCATAAAGGAGAAAACGAGCACGATGCCGATGCAGTAGCCCAGTCGAAGGCTGCCGTCGCTGAGGCGTCCGACTTGTGCCAAAGCCAAAGGCAACGATGCCACGAAAATGGCCATGCCAGGAGCAGGAATGCCGCGGAATGAAGTCTTCTGCGTGTCGTCGATATTGAATTTTGCCAAGCGGATGGCCGAAAAAACGGGCAGCAAAAAGGCAATGAAAGTCAAAAGCTCGAATGAACCAACAGGGACGATGGGTTTGCTTATCGCCTTGATCATCAGCCAATACATGATGAAACCTGGTGCGACGCCAAACGAAACCACGTCAGAAAGCGAGTCCAAATCGGCACCGATGGGCGAGTGGGCGTTCAGCAAACGTGCCGCAAAACCATCGAAGAAGTCGAAGATGCCGGCTACGAAAATCATAAGGGCAGCCTTGACGGGCATGCCACAGGTGAGAAATAGAATGGAAAGGCAACCCGAAAGCAGGTTGCAGCACGTGATGGCGTTCGGAATATGTCGCTTGATGTTCATGTTTGTTGCGATTTTGATTCCACAAAAGTACGAAAAACCTTATTTTTGCAGCAAATTATTTTACGATGGATGATTCGGTCTATTACAATGTCTTTGAATCGAACTTGCGCGATGAACTGGTTCGTGTGTGTGGTATGCTCAAGGCGTTGAGTGGCAACTTGTTGCGCTCTGACGATATCGATGCCAAGTGGACGGAGTTGGCTCCTGATTATATGGCTGATGCCATGAAAGTCATCACCGATTATCCGATGGTTTCGGTGGCATGGGCTGGCTATATGGGCATGGCCATCGCCAAATGGTGGGACCAGGATTGGGCTACCTTCAGCCAATATCCATATGCCAGATTGTTGGGTAAGCACGGCTTCGACGATATGGATGAGCATATTGTCAACGATATTTTGGGCATCAAGTTGGAAAGCGACGAGGCCAATCAGTTGGAAGAAATCATGAGGCAATGCGCCACTACTACTATCGGTTTTATCCGTCACGAAAACATTGAGCCTCAAAGCATCCGTGCTTTCTACATCTATGCCCGCTCGGTGAAGGTGATGTTCGAGATCGGAGCTGCCATCGAATTGCATCGTTTGGGTTATAAATGGAAAAATGTGATTTCGTAGGGACTGCAGTCTCTGCTAAATACTGATTATTATGCAGCATCAATTTTATTCTTTGAGCCAGATTTTGGAGGTTGTCGGTGGACAACTCGCTGGAAATGTCGTTGAAAAGAAAGTCTGTGATTTATTGATTGATAGCCGACAACTTGTTGCTGCCGACCAGGCTTTGTTCTTTGCTCTCGTCAGTTCGCGCAACGACGGACATAAATACATCAAGAGCTTATATGAAAAAGGTGTGCGTGCCTTCGTGGTTGACCATCTTCCTGATGAATCATTTCCTGAAGCGACGTTCCTTGTCGTTGATGATACTCTGAAAGCGTTGCAGACTTTGGCAGCCTACCATCGTCTGCAGTTTGATATTCCCGTGGTGGGTATCACCGGAAGTAACGGAAAAACCATTGTGAAAGAATGGCTTACGCAATTGCTTAGTCCCGATTACAATATTGTCCGCAGTCCGAAAAGCTATAATTCGCAAGTAGGTGTGCCGTTGTCGGTATGGCAGATGAATGGCCAAAACCAGTTTGCAATCTTTGAGGCGGGTATTTCCGAACCAGATGAAATGACGGCTTTGCAAGAAGTCATCAAGCCGACGATAGGCGTTTTCACGAATATCGGTCAGGCGCATGATGAGAATTTCATTAGCCGAGTTCAGAAGGCAGGGGAGAAACTCAATCTCTTTACCCGAGCTGGGAATCTAGTTTGTTGTATGGATTATCCTGAAATACAGCAAGTTGTGTTAAAATCGGGCATCGCTCAAAAAGTGAAGCTATTCACTTGGAGCCGCAAGTTTACTGAGGCTGATTTGTTTGTGGAGTCGGTGACGAAAAACGAGAATACTGCCGAGATGGTTTGCCGTTATCAAGGTTCGTCGTTGAAGTTTTCGATTCCTTTTGCCGATGAGGCTTCCATCGAAAATGCGCTGCATTGTTATGCTGTTGGCTTGTTGATGAAGATGCAGCCAGAAACCATTGCTGAGCGGCTTCTGCATCTTAATTCGGTGGCTATGCGTCTCGAGATAAAGGCTGGCATCAACAATTGCACGATTATCAATGACTATTACAATTCGGATGTCAACTCTTTGGCGATTGCCTTGGATGCCATGAACCAGCAGCGCCAGCATAAGAGCCACACGGTCATCTTGTCGGATATCCTCCAAAGTGGCCGAAACGAATATGATTTATATGGAGAGATTTCGCAACTTCTTGAAAAAAAGAACGTTGATATGCTGATTGGCATTGGAACCGCCATTTCAAACCAAGCCAAGCAATTCAAGATGGAGAGTTATTTCTTCCCGACAGTTGCCGATTTTTTGGTTCAGTTCCCTTTCTCAAAGTTCAACAATCAGGCGATTTTGCTGAAGGGTGCTCGTGCTTTCGAGTTTGAGCAAATCGGCATGGAACTGCAAGAAAAGGCTCACGAGACGGTGCTCGAAATCAATTTCAACCATTTGGTGAGCAACCTGAACTATTATCGTTCGAAAATCAAGCCTGAGACTAAGCTGATGGTGATGGTGAAGGCTTTCGGCTATGGCAGTGGAAATTTGGAAGTCTCCAATGTCCTGCAATTCCATAATGCTGACTATCTGACGGTTGCCTTTGCTGACGAAGGTGTCGAACTGCGCAAGGCTGGCATCAATTTGCCAATTATGGTGATGAGCCCGGAGGTGAACAGCTATGACAATATCATCAAGTATCATCTTGAACCTGAAGTGTTCAGTTTCCGTAATCTGGACCTTATCGAGAAGGCTATGGAGAATCTCGCCTTGCCGGAGGCTCATCCGCTCAATGTGCATATCAAGCTTGATACGGGCATGCACCGTTTGGGCTTCGCCAAGAGCGAGCTCCCCGAACTCATCAAGCGCTTGCAGGCCAATCCGATGCTGCATGTGACGAGTGTGTTCTCTCATTTGGCCACGGCCGACAATCCCGCCGAAGACGCGTTCACGATGAGCCAAATCAAATTGTTCGAGGAAGGCAGCCAGATGATTGTTGACGCTTTCCCGCACAAGGTGTTGCGCCACATCCTCAATACTGCCGGCATCACGCGCTTCACGAAATATCAGTTCGACATGGTGCGGCTTGGCATTGGCTTGTATGGTGTGCCCACTTGCGATGCCGACAAAGGCAACTTGCAGACGGTGGTCTCGTTGAAGACGACCATCAACCAGATAAAGAACATTCCGGCAGGCGATAGCATTGGCTATAATCGTCATGGCCATGCCGACCGCGATATGCGCATCGGTATCGTCCCGATTGGCTATGCCGATGGTCTTTCGCGTTTGCTGGGCAACGGCAATGGAAAGTTCTATGTCAATGGAAACCAAGTGTCTATCATTGGTGATATCTGTATGGATATGTGCATGCTCGACCTCACTGACATCGAGGCTCACGAAGGCGATACGGTAGTGGTTTTTGATGGAGAACACAGCATAAATGACATTGCCAAGGCTTGCATGACCATTCCTTACGAAATCATGACGCGCGTGTCGCAGCGTGTGAAGCGTGTGTATTACCAAGAGTGATTTTCTGAAAATTTCTTAGAGCCTGTTTTGATTTAGGTGAGACAAATAACAATGTCATTTCGACCGTAGGGAAGAAATCTATTGTTATTTGTTTCACTCAAAAAAGTCTATAGATATCTTCCTTTGTCGGTATGACATAGGCTTTTTTTGAAAAATCAAAACAGACATTGGATTCAAATTGTTTTCCTATTTTTGCAGAATAAACCTTTGAAATTATGAAAAAGTTTTTCCTATCCGTTATCGCTTGCCTGGCTTTCAGCTTCGTGCAAGGCCAATCTCTCACGGAGAAAAAAGAGAGCGCTTCAGACTATAATCCTGAACTTGGTTATTTCCAGAAAGCCGAGACCGATTTGGGCGATCCGCGTTTCATGTTCACCGACAACACGGGTAAGTTCGTGTTTGGCGTGGGTGCCACGTTTCACATGACTGGATATTACGATTTTGCAGGTGCCATTGATGATTATACATTTAAGCCTAGTTTGATTTCTGTCCCGACCGACGATTCCAAACATTTGGGATTCACCATGTCGAACACCGAATTTCACATTAAGGCAAAGAGCTTTTTGGGACGGCATAGGTTGATAGCTTTTCTGCAAGTCAACAACAAGGCTCAGGAATGGGGCAACAATGAAATGCGCCTTACCCAGGCTTACATCTCTTGGAACAATTTTTCGGTGGGCCGTACTTATTCGTTCTTCATGGATTTGGAGGCTGGTGCCATGACGGTCGATATGCAAGGCGCCAATGGCGAAGTCGGCCGTACTCACTGCTTGGTAGGCTACACGCTTCCATTCCGTGACAAGTGGACTTTTGCAGTGGCTGCCGAAGAGCCATCGTTCAATATTGTCTCCACTGAACCACATGGAATTGGTGTCGATTTCCAGCCTGCTCCCGATGTGGCGATGCACATCAAGTATAAAGGTGATATCGGGCATGTCCAATTGGGTGGATTGCTGCGTCTAATGGCTTATTATTCAGCAAAAGGAGAGATTGTCCATCTAGAAGATTCAAAGACTTTTTATACGCCAGGCTATGGACTTTCGCTGAGTGGGAAAATCAATGCTACACCATGGTTGAGTCTTTCGGCTCAGATTACTGGTGGAACGGGTATCAGTGCCTATATCAATGACCTTGATGACATGAACATCAACTTTGGCCTTCTCAAGGATACTGATGCTGAAGGATACCGCCAATTGAAAGGTGTGCCTGTTGAAGCCGGTTATGCATCAGCTACTATTCGTTGGAACGATGCTTTGCGCAGCACTCTCCTCTATGGTTTTACGGCTGTCAATAAGCAGAAGGATATGGTCCTGTTCAGCGACTTAAAGACTTCCCAATATTATGCTACCAATCTGTTCTGGTATGTCTCGCAATATCTCTTTGTTGGTGTGGAATATCTTCATGGCTTCAAGACCATTTATGCTGAAGAAATGGAACTTGACCGTGCTCATGCCAACCGCATCGATGCTACGGTGACTTACCGTTTCTGATATCAGTCTGACTTGATAAAACAAAAAGCGTTGCAAACCTTGTGGCTTGCAACGCTTTTTCGTAGCTGTCGCTTTGCGATGCCTTATCCGTTCAGTGCTTCGGCTCCGCCAACGATGTCGATCAACTCGTTGGTGATGACGTTTTGACGTGCCTTGTTGTACTGTATCTTCAGCTCTTGCAGCAACTCGTTGGCATTGTCAGAGGCGATGTGCATGGCGGTCATGCGAGCTCCGTGCTCGGCGGTGAAGGTGTCGAGCATGATGGAGTAGAAGTTGGTGCGCACTACCTTCGGGACCAAGTCGTTGATGAACTCTTCCTTGTTAGGTTCTACGATGTAGTCGAAGGCTTGTTCTTCCGAAGCGGCTTCGGCCTTCAGGGGCAAGATGACTTCGCGCTGAGGAGTTTGTACGCCTGCATTCTTGAAGTGGTTGTAAATCAGCTCTACGCGGTCAACTTTATGGCTGAGGAAAAGCTCCACCATCATGTCGCTGATTTCGGCAGCGGAATCGAAGTTGGGCTTTTCGCTCATCGGCTCGTAGTATTTCTCTACGGGGATGTTGAACTTCTTGGCGTAGTCGCTGATTTTCTTGCCCACTAAATAGACGATGACATTTTCTGCACCGAGGCTTTCTGCATATTCATCGTAAGCCTGCTTGAAAAGCTTGCTGACGCTCGAATTATATACGCCACACAATCCGCTGCTTGACGAGAAAGCCATCAAAGCCACTTTCTTCACTTCGCGGTGCTCGGCCAACGGGATGTTGACTTCGCCTTCCAACGAACTGAGGTAGTTGGTCAGTGCTTCGCTGAGTTTGTTCTTGTAAGGCAGAAAACGTACCGTTGTGCTCTCGGCTTTCTTCAGCTTGGCTGCCGAAACCATCTTCATCGCGGAAGTGATTTTCTGCGTGGAGCTAACTGAAACGATTCTTGCCCGTATTTCTTTCAGTGATGCCATTTTTTTGTTGAGAGTTATTAGAGTTGAGAGTGGAAATATGAAAGTTATGCGAATTGTTCTGCTAACAGAAGGGCTTCTTCTTTCAGCACGGCCTTGATGTCGTCGTCAATCTTGCCTGATTTCAGTTGGTTGAGCACGTCTTTGTGCTTCAGTTCCATCATGTCGAGGTATTGCTTTTCGAATTCGAGCACGCGGTTGCCGGGCACTTTGGCGAGCAATCCGTTGGTGCCGCAGAAGATGATGGCTACTTGTTTTTCGACAGGCATTGGCGAGTATTGTGGCTGCTTCAGCAGTTCCACGTTCTTGCGGCCCTTGTCGAGGATGGCCATGGTGGCAGCGTCGAGTTCAGCACCAAACTTCGAGAAGGCTTCCATCTCGCGGAATTGTGCTTGGTCGAGTTTCAAGGTACCAGCCACTTTCTTCATCGACTTGATTTGAGCATTACCACCCACACGCGATACCGAAATACCAACGTTGATGGCTGGACGGATACCGGCATTGAAGAGGCTGGTTTCCAAGAAAATCTGGCCATCGGTGATGGAGATGACGTTGGTAGGAATGTAGGCCGACACGTCGCCAGCTTGGGTCTCGATGATTGGCAGTGCAGTCATTGAACCGCCACCTTTCACAATGTCTTTCATCGACTCAGGTAGGTCGTTCATTTTGCGGGCCACGTCGTCGTTCTTGATGATTTTGGCGGCACGTTCGAGCAGACGGCTGTGGAGGTAGAAGATATCGCCTGGATAAGCTTCACGCCCTGGGGGACGACGAAGAATCAGTGATACTTCACGATAAGCCACGGCTTGCTTCGAGAGGTCATCGTAGATGACCAAGGCATGGCGGCCTGAGTCGCGGAAATATTCGGCGATGGCGGCACCAGCGTAAGGTGCATAGAACTGCATGGCGGCAGGGTCGGAAGCGGTGGCTGAGACCACAATGGTGTAGTCCATGGCACCGTTTTCTTCCAAAATCTTCACCAAATTGGCTACGGTTGAGCCTTTTTGACCTACTGCCACATAGATGCAATAAACGGGATTGCCGTTCTTGAAGTTTTCCTTCTGGTTGATGATGGTGTCGATGGCGATAGCGGTCTTACCGGTTTGGCGGTCACCGATGATAAGCTCACGTTGTCCGCGGCCGATAGGAATCATGGCATCGACGGCTTTCAGACCGGTTTGCAGTGGCTCGTTGACGGGTTGACGGTAAATGACGCCTGGAGCCTTGCGTTCCAATGGCATCTCGTAGGTCTTGCCCGTGATGGGACCTTTACCATCGATAGGCAAGCCCAAGCCATCCACCACACGGCCCAACATGCCCTCGCCAGCCAATACGGAGGCGATGCGTTGGGTACGCTTCACGGTTTCGCCTTCCTTGATGCCTTCGGTAGGGCCAAGGAGCACGACACCGACGTTGTCTTCTTCTAAGTTGAGCACGACGCCCATGGTGCCGTTTTCGAACTGCACCAGTTCGTTGGCTTGCACGTTGTCAAGTCCATAGACGTGGGCCACGCCGTCGCTCACTTGCAGCACCTTGCCGATTTCCTCAAACTGGATGCGGCTGCTCAGGTTCTGGAGCTGTTGCTGCAGAATGCTTGATATTTCACTTGGTTTGATGTTTGACATATATCTGTATTTTATTCTTTTACTTCAGTTTTTTCTTCAGCGCTTCGAGTTGCCCGGCTACCGAGGCATCCATGCGGTCGTTTTCAATGTCGAGGATGAAACCACCGATGAGACTTGGATCGACTGAGATGTGCATTTCGGCATGGCAGTCGAAGTTTTGTTCCACAAAGCCTTTCAGTTTGCGGAGGGTTTCATCGGGGAGGTCGGCGGCAGTGGTCACATGAGTGAGCAGTATGTCTTTCGACTCGCGGTACATCTCCTGATATTTCAGGGCGATGCGGTAGATGCTACTCTCGCGTTTCTGGTCGGCCAGAAACTCAATGAAATGAGCCAGACAAGGGTGAAGCGGCTCGCCCACAGCCGATTTCACGAGGTTCACTTTGTCTTCCATCGCAATGATGGGGTTGGTGAGAATCTCATTGAATTGCGCCATGGCGAGGTCGTAATTCTGGGTGAGACGCATCAAGCCTTCATACACTTCTTCCTCACAGTGTTCTTGTCGTGCGAGGTTAAGCAGGGCACGTGCGTATCTGACCGATATCTTTCCGTTGTCCATAGTCATTATGCTTCAATCTGTTGGCTGCTGCGAAGCAGTTTTTCGATATAGTCGCTCTGTTTGTTCTGCTCTTGCAGTTCGCTTTGCAGCAGTTTTTCGGCGATGTCAACCGAGAGGGTGATGACTTGGCTCTTGATTTCAGCCATGGCTTCGGCCTGTTCCTTTTCGATGCGCAGACGTGCGTCGGCTACGATCTTTTCGGCCTCTTGGCGTGCTTGCTGCTTGGCTTCTTCGATGAGTTGTGCCTTCAGCTCTTGGCTTTCTTTCATGATGCGAAGTTGCTCGGCCTGCGATTCGGCCAAGGCTTCCTTCTTGCGTTGCTCAATGCCTGCCAATGCGTTGTTGGCTTCATCGGCAGCCTGCAATGAGTCGGCGATGTAGGCGTTGCGCTTTTCGACAGCACCCATAATCATTGGCCAACCCACCTTGGCGAGGATGGCAAACACGATGAGGAATGCTATCAGCATCCATATAACTAAACCACTTTCAGGGAGAAATAAATCCATTTTGTTGTCTTTTAAAGGGTTAAAATGCCGGAGGCTTGTCGTGGCAAGCCCCCGACGAATTTAAGGTGATTAGCCGAGAACAGCCAACAGGCAGACGACGATGGCAAACAGAGTTGCACCTTCGACGAGAGCACCAGCGATGATCATGCCTGATTGGATTTTGCTTGCTGCTTCAGGCTGACGTGCCATGGCTTCCATGGCTGATTGACCGATTTTACCGATACCAAGGGCTGCGCCGATGACGGCAATTGATGCAGCGATGGCTGCCAAACCTGGAGCGAATGAAGCTGCATCGAGAAGGATTGATAATAACATGATTGATTGAATTTAGTTTGTTAATGGATTATGTTTGTTTATTTGTTTGTTCGTTGAATCGTTGAGTTGTTTGGCTGCTGAGCAGATCCGAAGCACCATATTCTTAATTCTTAATTCTGCATTCTTAATTCAAAATTTACTCTTCTTCCGGTTCATGTTGCGCCATTCCGATGAAGAGCGACGACAAGATAGTGAACACGTATGCTTGGATGTAGGCTACCAACAACTCAAGGGCGGTCATGAAGATGGTCATGAAGATAGATACAATCGAAATCACACCACCCATGCCTGCGCCATACATGCCACCGATGATGAAAATCAGCGCCATGAGCACCATGATGACGATGTGGCCAGCCAAGATGTTGGCAAACAGACGGACCATCAAAGCGAAAGGCTTGGTGATGGTGGAGATGAGCTCGATGATAGGCATCAGCGGGAAGGCCTTCAGGAAGATAGGCACATCGGGCCAAAGGATGTCTTTCCAGTAGTGCTTGTTGCCGAAGATGTTGACGATGAAATAGGTCATCAGGGCAAGCACGACCGTGATACTGAGGTTACCCGTCACGTTGGCACTGAATGGGAAGATAGGAATCAGGCCGAACAGGTTGGCGAAGAAGATGAAGAAGAATGCCGTCAGAAGATAAGGCGCAAATTTCTTCACTTTCTTTTCCGGAATGTTTGGCGCGATGATACCATCGAGTACCATATAAGTGAGCCATTCCACCAAACCTTGATATTTGGTAGGCTTGGCCATCGGGTCTTTCTTGTATTTGTAGGCAGCAGGCAGGAAAAAGGCCAAGAGGAAAATGCTCACGAGGATGATGCCAAAGGCATTCTTGGTGAACGAGATGTCGAAAGGCCGTTTCAGTTCGCCTGTGCTGCTCACTTCCACCAATTTGCCTGGATATTTGTCCGCATTGATGGGTGAGATGTAGAAGTTGGAGCCTTTGTGGTTGAATGTTTCGCCCTCTTTCAGTTCGCAGACGTGTTTCGACGAGAAGCAGTGCCAGCCCGTTTCCTTGCTCTTGACGATGACGGGAAGCCAAACGCAAATAGGCTTCTCGTGAATCTCAGTGATGTGGTAACAATAGCTGTCGCCCGTGTGACCGAAAATGAACGATTTGGCATCGAACTTCTCAGGTTTGGCTTCGGCCTCTTCGCTGATGGTCTCTTCGGCTTGCATTTCGGCTTCCTCGGCTTGAGCAAAGCCGCGCAAGGGCACGAAGGCCATCATGGCGACGAGTAGAATGAGCGATATGGATTTGAAAACATTATTCATGTTTGCTCTCTTTGTTGAGGTTCTTTATGTAGTGGGTATAGACGCAAGTCTCGATAGTCAGCGCAACAAGGTAGGATATTGCGGTGATGATGATGAACGGCTTGACACTTTGCTTGACGAAGATGATGAAAAGCACTACGGCAACGATGCTCACCAAAAACTTGATGCCCTTGTAGATGAAAAGCCAATTTAGCTTAGAGGTTGGGGTTTCAACGTTTTTCTTCATCATCTGGCAATAGAAGGCACCGAGAATCATGTAGATATTCGGAATCATCGCCATCCAGTTGTTCCACCATGCCTTTTCGGAAAAGCCGCAGAGCAGGATTCCGTCGAGCACGAGGCAGACCAAGAGGAAGATGGCCAAATATTTCGTTGTCGGGTCTTTTTTCATATCTCAGCGCAAACTATCAGCGTGTTGTCGTGGTTTTCACAAAAGCCGCCCTTGATGGCAAACTCTTGCTCTTCTCCGTTTTCTTGCTTGAGGCAAATCTTGCCTGCTTCAAGGATGGCCACGATGGCGGCGTGATGTTCAAGCAGGGTGAATGGACCTTGCTTGCTCGGTACCGTCACCGAACTTGCCGTACCGGAGAAAAGCTTCGAATCGGGGGTGATGATTTCGACTTTCATGACACCTAATTAATTATTAGTAGCGTTTTTCAGCATCTCTTCACCCTTGGCGATGGCGTCGTCGATGGTGCCAACGAGGTTGAATGCAGCTTCGGGGTATTGATCCACTTCACCGTCCATGATCATGTTGAAGCCGCGGATAGTTTCTTCGATTGGTACCATCACGCCCTTCAAGCCGGTGAATTGCTCGGCCACGGTGAATGGCTGCGACAGGAAACGTTGCACACGACGTGCGCGGTGCACCACGAGTTTGTCTTCTTCGGAGAGTTCTTCCATACCAAGGATGGCGATGATGTCTTGCAGCTCCTTATTGCGTTGCAGCAGTTGGATGACGCGTTGTGCGGTGTTATAATGCTTTTCGCCGATGATATTTGGGTCGAGGATACGCGAGGTGGAATCGAGCGGGTCAACGGCAGGATAGATACCGAGTTCCGAAATCTTACGGCTCAACACGGTGGTAGCGTCCAAGTGCGAGAAGGTGGTAGCCGGTGCCGGGTCGGTAAGGTCGTCGGCAGGCACATAGATGGCTTGCACCGAAGTGATGGAACCGCTCTTTGTGGAGGTGATGCGTTCCTGCATCTGACCCATCTCCGATGCCAGCGTAGGTTGGTAACCCACAGCCGAAGGCATACGTCCGAGCAGAGCCGACACTTCGGAACCTGCTTGGGTGAAACGGAAGATATTGTCAATGAAGAGCAGGATGTCTTTTTGGTCGCTCGATGGGTCGTCGCGGAACGACTCAGCCACGGTCAGACCTGAAAGGGCAACGCTCACACGAGCCCCAGGAGGTTCATTCATCTGGCCGAACACCAAAGTGGCTTGCGAGGTGGAGAGGGCTTTCTTGTCAATCTTGGAGAGGTCCCAGTCGCCTTTTTCCATGGCTTCCTTGAATTCGTCGCCGTATTTGATGATGCCTGATTCAATCATTTCACGCAGCAGGTCGTTGCCTTCACGGGTACGTTCGCCAACGCCGGTGAACACCGAGAAACCATTGTAACCTTTTGCGATGTTGTTGATGAGTTCCATGATAAGCACGGTCTTGCCCACACCAGCGCCGCCGAACAAGCCAATCTTTCCGCCCTTCGAGTAGGGTTCAAGCAAGTCGATGACCTTGATGCCGGTGAAAAGCACTTCCTTCGAGGTGGCAAGGTCTTCGTACTTAGGTGGTTCGCGATGGATAGGATATTCAGAGCTGCGGTTCAGTTCGCCAATGCCGTCGATGGCATCGCCGGTGACGTTGAGCAAGCGCCCTTTGATTTGTCCGCCAATCGGGATGGAGATAGGTTTGTTGAGCGGGATGACTTCCATGCCGCGCATCAAGCCGTCGGTCGAGTCCATGGCTATGGTACGCACCGAGTCTTCGCCGATGTGCTGCTGGCATTCCAGAATCAGGTTCTTGCCGTTAGGGCGCACGACTTCCAAGGCATCGTGAATCTTCGGCAAGGCATTTTCGCCGCCTTCAAAGTACACGTCAACCACGGGGCCGATGATTTGTGTGATTTGTCCTTTGTTTTCTTTTGACATTGTATATGAATTTTCTTGTATTTCTTGCTTCGTTTTACAAAGCGGCAAATATAGAAAAATAAATGACGCAAGAAAAATTTTTTGTTTTAAGTTGTCTTTTTCCTCTATCTTTGTCGAAAAATGAAGCTATGAAGCAAGACGACGATATGAAATGGAAAGTGCTTGAGAGCGAGACGCTCTTCGGCGAGTTGTGGCTCAATGCGCGCCGCGACAAGGTGCAACTGCCTGATGGCCGCATTTATGACAGTTATTATGTGTTGCACTATCCCGATTGGGTGAATGTCATTGCCATTACCGACGATGGCCTTGTCGTGCTCGAACGGCAGTATCGCCACGGAATAGCATCGGTTTCGACTGAGATTGTGGCAGGTTGTGTGGAGCCTGGTGAAGCGCCTTTGGAGGCAGCGCAGCGCGAACTGATGGAAGAGACGGGCTTCGGTGGCGGCACCTGGACGCCGTTGATGACTCTTGCGCCCAATGCCAGCACGCAAGACAACCGCTGCCATTGTTTCCTCGCCGAAGGTGTCACCTTGCAAGGTCAGCAGCATCTCGATGCCACGGAAGATATCCGTGTCATGCTCTATTCGAAAGAAGAGGTGAAACGGATGCTCGATGCAGGCGAATTCGTCCAAGCCATGATGGTGGCTCCGCTGTTGAAGGTGTTTGGATGCTGGAAATGAAGTTTCAGTTCCCCGTCACCAATACACCATCGTCCTGTCATCTATGGGACAAGTAGGGGACAAGGCCGCACTTTCTTCGTGGTTTCCGCACACTTTTTTCGGAGCTTCTTCGGTCATTCACCGAAGAATCACCGAAGAAACCCCGAAGAAACAGCGAAGAAACTCACTATTTGGTGCGGCCGAGAAGGCAACTTGGTGCGGCCTTGGCCATGCTGTGATTTGCTGATTTTGGTTGTCATAATTGTGTTATACGACTGGAATTCGCAAAAAAGTTTTGGCAAAATATACTTTTTGGCCCAACTGCATATCCTAATCAAATGATAAAGGGCCTAATTGTATATAGTTGCTGTTTTTAAACAATTTCTCAATATATTTCATTGTATCTTGCTTTTCCATAAGAATAGGTGAAAAGCATAATACAAAGAGTCATTATAGTTTTTTCTCAATATGGTTATTTTCCCCAATACGGTTATTTTCCTTTGATATTACAAATGGAAATGCTTATCTTTGCACGCTAAATTTTTGATAAAGAGAATAGGAAAATATAAATAGTAAATAATCAACAAGTTATGCAAAATAAGTTGCAAGAATTGACCGACAAGCTTTACAACGAAGGTTTGTCGAAAGGAAAACAGGATGGCGAAGAACTGCTGCAGAAGGCTAAGGCCGAATCGGAAAGCATCATCGCCCAGGCCAAGGCCGAAGCCGAGCGCATCGTGGCTCAGGCTAATAAGGAAGCCGAAGAACTGCGCACCAAGGTGATGGCCGACGTGAAGATGGCTGCTACGCAGAGTATTGCTGTCACCAAGCAGGAAATCGAGAAGATGGTGGTCGCTCGCACCGCTGCCGAAGGCGTGAAAGCCAACATGGGCAACGCTGCTTTCGTGAAGGAACTTATCCTCAGCGTGGTGAAAGCCTTCAACCCACAGAATGCGTCGCCCGTCGATTTGAGCCTCATCTTGCCCGAATCGCTGAAAGCCGAAGTTGAGCCTTTCGTGAAAAACGAAATCGCCAACCAGTTCAAGGGCGAGGTGAAAGTGGATTATTCCAAGAAGATGAACGGCGGCTTCAAGGTGGCTCCAAAGGATGGCGGCTATGTGCTGCAATTCACCGATGAAGAGTTCCAGAACCTCGTTGCCAATTACTTGCGTCCTGCCACCAAGAAAATCCTCTTCGGATAATGGATAACTATGTTTATATAGTGGCCGGCTTGCCCGAACTGACTGCCAACTATGATGGCGGTAGTTTCGACTATGCCGCTCTCAAGGCCTCAATCGTTGAACTGCTCTCCGAGAAGGACCAACAACTGGTCGAACTCTTGGAGGAAGGCTTCGACGAGAATGTACTTGGCAAGGAGTTCTACGAAAAGGCTGCCGAGAGCAAGAACGACTTCATCAGGCAGTATTTCGACTTCGACGCCCGCCTGCGCAACATGAAGGTGAACTATTTGGCCAAACGCTTGGGCAAGAAAGGTGAGGACTATCTCGTGGAACTGCCCGAGGCCGACTTCGAGGAGGAAACGCAAATCCGCGACATCCTCAACGATGCCGACTTCGTGGAGCGTGAACGCAAGATGGACGAACTGAAGTGGGAAAAGGCCAACGACATCGCCCGCATGGACTATTTCAACATGAACACCATTCTCGCTTTCCTCGTCAAGGCCAAGGCAGTGCAGCGTTGGGCCGAACTCGATGAGAAGAAAGGCGAAGAGATGTTCCAGAAACTCGTCTCCGAGGTGCGCGGCACTTTCGAGGGCGTGAAATATGACGAAAATAAGAAATAACACAACAATATGAAAACAACAGGTAAAGTTACAGGTATCATTGCCAACTTGGTCACCGTTCAGGTGGACGGCCCTGTCGCTCAGAATGAAATCTGCTTCATCGACCTTGACGGTGTCAAACTGATGGCAGAAGTCATTAAGGTGAACGGCAACAAGGCCTCCGTGCAGGTGTATGAAAGCACCCGCGGCCTGAAAATCGGCAACCCGGTGGAATTTCAGGGTTACATGCTTGAAGTGACCTTGGGACCTGGTTTGCTATCAAGCAATTTCGACGGCTTGCAGAACAATCTGGCCACCATGACGGATGTGTTCCTCAAAAGAGGCGAATACACCAAGCCGCTCGATGAAAATAAGAAATGGGATTTCACTCCGCTTGCCAAGGCTGGTCAGCAGGTCGTGGCCGCCGACTGGCTGGGCGAGGTGAAAGAAGGCTGGCTGCCTCACAAAATCATGGTGCCGTTCTCGTTTGAAGGGACTTACACCGTGAAGTCGGTGGCTGCCGCCGGACAATACAAGATTACCGATACCATAGCCGTCCTCACCAATGCCGATGGCGAAGAGGTAAAGGTTACGATGATGCAGAAATGGCCTGTCAAGGTGGCCGTGGGCGGCTATGTGGAGAAACCACGTCCGTTCAAGGTCATGGAGACCGGCGTGCGTTGCATCGACACCTTGAACCCGATTGCCGAAGGCGGCACGGGCTTCATTCCTGGTCCTTTCGGTTGCGGCAAGACCGTCTTGCAGCACGCTTTGGCTGAGCAGGCCGATGCCGATGTCATCATCATGGCGGCTTGCGGTGAGCGTGCTAACGAGGTCGTGGAAATCTTCACCGAGTTCCCTGAACTGAAAGACAAGCACACGGGCCGTAGCCTGATGGAACGTACCATCATCATCTGCAACACATCCAACATGCCTGTCGCCGCCCGTGAGGCTTCCGTCTATACGGCCATGACCTTGGGCGAATATTACCGCGCCATGGGCATGAAGGTGCTGCTGCTGGCCGACTCCACTTCGCGCTGGGCTCAGGCTTTGCGTGAGATGAGTAACCGTTTGGAAGAATTGCCGGGTCAGGATGGTTTCCCAGTTGACCTTTCGGCTATCATTTCTTCCTTCTACGCCCGCGCCGGTTATGTGAAACTGAACAACGGCGCCACGGGTTCCATCACCTTCATCGGTACGGTTTCGCCTGCTGGCGGTAACCTGAAGGAGCCTGTCACCGAATCGACAAAGAAGGCAGCACGTTGTTTCTATGGCCTCTCGCAGAACCGCGCCGATAAGAAGCGTTATCCCGCCGTTGACCCTGTCGATTCCTATTCGAAATATCTTGAATATCCTGAAATCATTGAATATCTGGATAATAAGATTGAAAAGGGCTGGGTTGACAAGGTAACCAAGATGAAATATATCATCCGCAGAGGTAAAGACGCTTATGAACAAATCAACATTCTGGGTGATGATGGCGTGCCGATGTCGTATCACGAGCAGTATTGGAAGTCGGAATTGCTTGACTTCGTCATCTTGCAGCAGGATGCTTTCGATGAAATCGATGCTTCGACGCCTCTCGACCGTCAGAAATTCATGCTCGACCTGCTCCTCGAAGTCTGCGACCGCTCGTTCAAGTTCAATGATTTTGAAGAATGTACAACCTACTTCAAGGAGTTGATTAACATTTGCAAGCAGATGAACTATTCGGAGTATCAGTCGGAACAATTCAATAAATATCTCAATCAGTTTAAGGAGGAATTGAAACATGAGTGAGAAAGCATTTCAAAGAATTTATACCCATTTGACTGCCATCACCAAGGCAACCGTTTCACTGGATGCCGAGGGTGTGTCGAACGATGAACTGGCTCTCGTGGCTGGCCGTCTGGCTCAGGTGGTGAAAATCAAGGATAAGAACGTTACCTTGCAGGTGTTCGGCGGAACGGAAGACATTCCGACCGATGCCGAGGTGACTTTCTTCGGCGAACCTCCAACACTGAATGTGAGTGAGGATTTGGCAGGCCGTTTCTTCAATGCCTACGGCGAACCTATCGACGGCGGCCCGGCCGTGGAAGGCGAAAAGCGTCAGATTGGCGGCCCTTCGGTCAACCCGTACAAGAGAAGACAGCCTTCGCAACTGATTCCGACAGGTATTGCCGGCATCGACCTGAACAACACTTTGGTCTCCGGCCAGAAGATTCCTTTCTTCGCCGACCCTGACCAGCCTTACAACCAGGTGATGAGCATGGTGGCCTTGCGTGCCGATGTCGATAAGATTATCCTCGGCGGCATGGGCTTGACCAACGACGACTACCTGTATTTCAAGAACCAGTTTGAAAGTGCTGGTGCCTTGCATAAGATTATTTCTTTCGTCAACACCACCGACCAACCGCCTGTCGAGCGTCTGCTGATTCCTGACATGGCTTTGACGGCTGCCGAATATTTCGCTGTCGATAAGAACGAAAAGGTTTTGGTTTTGTTGACCGATATGACCCTTTATGCCGATGCTCTGAGTATCGTGAGCAACCGTATGGACCAGATTCCTTCGAAGGACTCCATGCCTGGTTCGCTTTACTCCGATTTGGCAAAGATTTACGAAAAGGCCGTGCAACTGCCTGACGGCGGTTCCATTACCATTATCGCTGTGACCACCTTGAACGATGGCGATATCACCCACGCTATCCCTGATAACACGGGTTATATCACTGAAGGCCAGCTGTTCCTGCGTGCCGATGCCGATTCGGGCAAGGTCATCGTTGACCCGTTCCGCTCGCTGTCGCGTCTGAAGCAGTTGGTGCAGAACAAGAAGACCCGCGAAGACCACAGTGCCGTGATGAACACCTCAGTCCGTCTGTATGCCGATGCCGCCAACGCCAAGACGAAGCTGGAAAACGGTTTCGACCTGAGCGACTACGACTTGCGTTGCCTCGACTATGCCAAGGAATATGCTACCCGACTGCTTGCCATCGACGTCAACATTCCTATCAATGAAATGCTCGACACCGCTTGGGAACTCTTCGGCAAGTATTTCACCAAGGCAGAGACCGGCTTGAAGGAAAAACTGATTGAAAAATACTGGAAGGAAAAATAAGCCATGGCTATCAAGTTCCAATATAACAAGACTTCGCTGAACGAGCTGAACAAGCAGCTGAAGACCCGCGTGCGCGCCCTCCCGACCTTGAAGAGCAAGGAGTCGGCATTGCGTGTGGAGGTCAAGAAGGCCAAGCAGCGTTCGGAGAGTCTTGTTGCCCAGTTAGAGGCCGAACTCAAATCATACGAGTATATGGCCAGGCTTTGGAATGAATTTGAGCCAGGTTTGATTTCCGTGACAGATGTGAAGCTGAAAACCGTAAAGATTGCCGGTGTGCCTACGCCCGCCTTGGAAGAGGTGCTCTTCGATGTGAAGGACATCAACCTTTTCACCAAGCCGATGTGGTATGCCGATGGCGTGCAGATCTTGAAGAACCTTGCCCAGTTGGGCATCGAGAGTGAGGTCTATACCGAAGTGAGCCGCATCCTTGACTATCAGAGGAAGAAGACCACGCAAAAGGTGAATCTTTACGAAAAAGTGCAGATACCTGGCTATAACGAAGCCATACGTAAGATTAAGCGATATATGGAAGACGAGGAGAACCTCTCCAAGGCTTCGCAGAAAATCGTGAAGAACAAACACATAGCAGAAGAAGAGGAGGAAGAAAATGGTAACTGAAATGACGAAATATGACTTCATATTGCTCAGTGGCGATATGGAATCCTTCCTCGAAAAGTTGCAATCTGTGGGCGTGGTCGATATCACACGCTCGACGAAACCCATCGACGAGACTTCGGAGAAACTCTCGCTTCAGGCCGACATCATGCGTCGCGCCCAGCTGACTTTAAAGAACGTGAAGCCTGCCGATAAGTCAGGTGAAGCGCCTAAGGAAGTTGCTGCCGAGGTGATGGAGACCCAAAACGAAAAGGAAATCCTGATGGCACGTCTGCCATTGCTCGAAAAGCAAATGGAAGAGGCTAAGCCTTGGGGAACCTTCCATCAGAAGTCGCTCCACAAGATCAAACAACTTGGCCTTAACTTGCATTTCTATAAGGTAAAGTCGTCGGCCTTCGACCCTGCTTGGAAAGAACAATATGCACTCAGCGAGATTTCTGAAGACGGCACGAACACCTATTTCGTGGTGGTTTCCGATTCCGATGATTACGATTTCCCGCTGAAGGAACTCCCTGCTCCTGAAGTCGATGCGGCTGAAGTGAAGAAGGAGATTTTGCAGCTGCAAAGCGAAATGGCCGAAAAAGACCAACGCCTTGCCGAACTGAAATGTTATGAACAGACATTGCAGAAAGAGTTGACCCAGACCTTGTCGAAACTCGACTTGCATCTGGCCAACAAATCGGGCGAAAAGGCAGTGGAAGATTACTTGACGGTGTTCGAAGGCTTTGCTCCCGCTGAATGCGAAGAGGCGCTCCGCTCCATGCTCGACGAAGAGAGTGTGCTCTACATTGCTGAGAAAGCTGTGGTGGATGACAATCCTCCCATTAAGCTGAAGAACAACAAGTTCGTGTCGATGTTCGAGATGCTGACCGACATGTATGGTCGCCCGAAATACAATGAGTTCGACCCAACAGTATGGATTTCCATCTTCTTCATGCTCTTCTTTGCCTTCTGCATGGGCGATATGGGCTATGGCCTGATGCTCATCGTTGGCAGCCTCGCCCTGAAGAAGAAATTGGGCAAGATTGCGCCTTTGGGAATTACCTTAGGTGTCGCCACGACCGTGGTTGGTTTCCTCTTCCACACATTCTTCTCCATGGATATGCTCACTTGGACCTGCATCCCCGATGGTGTGAAGAAAATCATGCTGCCTTCGCAGATTGCGGGCTTCGATGGAACCATGGTGCTCGCCTTGCTGGTGGGTATCGTCCACATTTGCCTCGCCATGATTATCAAGACGTGCCAAGCTACCAAGCATAAAGGTTTTGCCAATTCATTGGGCACTTGGGGCTGGACTTTGCTCATCGTGGGTGGTGTCATCGTAGGTGGCTTTGCCCTGATGGGTGTCATCGACAAGACGGTTACCAAGTGGATTGTCATCGTTTTAGGCATCCTTTCGGCTTTGGGCATCTTCTTCCTCAACGACTTGCACCGCAATCCGCTGCTCAATGTGGGCTCCGGTTTGTGGGAAACCTACAACACGGTGACGGGTTTGTTGGGCGATGTGCTCAGCTATTTGCGACTCTACGCCCTCGGTTTGGCAGGAGCCAAGTTGGGTGAAGCCTTCAATGCCATTGGCACTCTCGCCTTGGGCGATGGTGGTGTGAATTGGATATTCTTCATCCTCATCGTGGTGGTGGGCCATGTCCTCAACCTCGCGATGTGCGTGTTGGGTGCCTTCGTCCATCCTTTGCGACTCAACTTCCTTGAGTTCTTCAAGAATTCAGGTTATGAAGGTGCTGGACGTAAGTATAACCCTTTGAGCAATACGAATCAATAAGTCACATAGTCACGCCCTCACATAGTCAAAATAAACAATTCAACGAATCAACAAATTAACAATTAAATTATCAATAGTATGTTAGCAACAATTTTAGGTTATCTCGGTTTGGGCCTCGTGTTGGCCCTCGCAGGTATTGGCAGTTCGATCGGTACCACCACGGCAGGTAATGCTGCTGAAGGCGGCCTGAAGAAGAAACCCGAGGCATCAGGTAGTTTCATGGTGCTTTCGGCTCTTCCTGCTACACAAGGTATTTACGGCTTCGTGGCATTCTTCATGCTGCTGAGCAAGATGCAGGCTGATCCTACACAAGGTCTGTTGATCTTCGGTGTGGGCCTCTGCGTTGGTTTGGTTTGCATGATTTCTGCCATGCGTCAGGGTCAGGTTTGCGCCAATGGTATCGTTGGCTTGAGCCAAGGTCACGACGTGTTCACCAACACGCTGATTTATGCCGCTCTTCCTGAATTCTACGCCATCTTGGGCCTCGTCGGCGCACTGATGATCTGATTCACGGAAACCGTCAGAAAAAATCAAAGGCGACTCGCTTGCGGGTCGCCTTTGTTGTTGTCATTGGTCGTCTTTCATCTTCTCAATCATCCGTCGCTCTTTCTTGGTAGGCCGTCCAGCACCGCGGTCGCGCCATTCGGCCTTATAGGCGTGCATGAACTCGATGCGTTCGTACTCTTCCTTTGGCGTGAGGTCGGTATAGACTTCTGGCACTTGCTTGGCTGAGACGCGGTTCTTCACGACAGTCTTCACTTGCACCACCTTGTGCAGTTGCTCAATCTGCACTTGTATGATGTCGCCTTCCTTCACTTCGCGCGAAGGTTTCACGGCCGTGTCGTTCATCTTCACCTTGCCGCCTTTTATGGCTTCGGCAGCAATGGAACGTGTCTTGAACAGTCGTGCAGCCCAAAGCCATTTGTCCATTCGGACGATGTTTTCTTCGTTTTCCATGTAGTTAATTTCTGCCGCTTCGCGTCATTGCGAACGTAGTGAAGCAATCTAGACAAAAAGTGTCAAGAAAACCCCCTGTCTGGATGGCTTCGTTCCTCGCCATGACGCAAAGCGAGGCAATTATTTTTCCTTGAAAATCAACTGAATAGGCACGCCGTTGAAGTCCCAAGTTTCGCGAATCTTGTTTTCCAGGAAACGCTTGTAGGCCTCTTTCACATCCTTTGGCAGGTTGCAGAAGAAGACGAACTGTGGGCAATAGCTCTTCAGCATGGTGATGTATTTGATGCGCACATAGCGGCCGCGTGAAGCTGCTGGTGGCGGTACCGAACCGATGATTTCCAGCATCTTGTCGTTCAGCTCGCGCACCGGAATGCGGCGCTCGCGGTTTTCATATACCTTGTGTGCGGTCTCGAGCACCTTGTAGATGCGTTGCTTGTTGATGGCCGAGGTGAAGATGATAGGGAAGTCGGTGAAAGGTGCAGTTTGTGCATAGATGGCTTGTTCGTAAGCCAAGTGGGTGTTCGAGTCTTTCTCGATGGTGTCCCATTTGTTGACGACGACGACGAGGCCTTTCTTGTTCTTCTCGATGAGGTGCAGGATGTTCATGTCTTGCGACTCGAAACCGTTTTGGGCATCAATCATGAGGATGGCCACATCGCAGTCTTCGATGGCGCGGATGGAACGCAGCACCGAGTAGAACTCGATGTCTTCTTCCACCTTGCTCTTCTTGCGCAGGCCGGCGGTGTCAACGAGCATGAAATCCATGCCGAAGGCATTGTAACGGGTGTAGTTGCTGTCGCGCGTGGTGCCTGCTATGTTGGTCACGATGTGACGGTCAACGCCAAGGAAAGCGTTGATGAGCGACGACTTGCCGACATTTGGACGGCCTACCACGGTGAATTTGGGCAGGTCGGTGTTGAAGTCGGTGGTATCGTTGGGCAAAAGTTCGCACACTTTATCGAGCAGCTCGCCGGTGCCGGTGCCTGTCATGGCCGAAAAAGCGAAAGGCTCGCCCAAGCCAAGAGCATAGAACTCGGAGGCAAGCACTGCTTTGTTAGGTTCGTCAGCCTTGTTGACGGCCAACACGACGGGCTTTTTCTGCTGGCGCAGGATGCGTGCCACGTCTTCGTCGAGCACATGAAGGCCTGCGATGCAATCCACTACAAAGATGATGACATCGGCTTCTTCGATAGCCAAATCTACTTGCTTGCGGATTTCTTCTTCAAAGATGTCGTCCGACCCAACAACATAACCGCCCGTGTCGATGACGGTGAATTCCTTTCCGTTCCAGTCGCTCTTGCCGTAATGCCTGTCGCGTGTCACGCCACTTGTTTCTTCCACGATGGCCATGCGCTGCTTCAGCAGACGGTTGAAAAACGTCGATTTTCCCACATTGGGTCTCCCCACAATTGCTACAATATTTGACATACTTTGTTCGGTTTAAATTTGCTGCAAAAATAGTAATTTTAGGTGAAAGGTAGCCTTTCACCTTTCACCAAAAACCTTTCACCTTTAATTATGCTTCGTATCCAAAGCGCTTCAGTTCTGCCTCGTTGTCGCGCCAATCCTTATCGACTTTCACGAACAATTCGAGGAAAATCTTCTTGCCGGTGAATTCCTCGATGTCGGCACGGGCTTGCATACCCAATTTCTTGATGGCGCTGCCGCCTTTGCCGATGATGATGGCTTTCTGCGAATCGCGGGCGACGTAGATGCTGGCACGGATGACAACGCGTTTCTCACTTTCTTCGTATGAATCCACATCCACTTGCACACAATAAGGCACTTCCTGTTGATAGTTGAGCAAGATTTTCTCGCGTATGATTTCGGTGATGAAGAAACGCATCGAGCGGTCGGTGAGTTCATCCTTTGGGAAATAGGGCGGACACACGGGCAGTTTCTCCAAAATCTGCTCGAACACGTTCTTCACATTGGCATTGTGTTGCGCTGAGATGGGGAAAATTGTGGCGTTGGGCAGTTCTTTCTCCCAAAACTCAACGGCTTGGACCAGATTCTCTTGTGTTGAAAGGTCAATCTTATTGATGAGGACAAAAATAGGTATCTCGCTGTTTTTCAGTCTTTCTACGGTCTTTTCCTCGATTTTCTTGTCGGTGATATCGACCACGAAAAGGATGAGGTCGGCGTCAATCATGGCCACGTTGACGAATTGGTTCATCACTTCGTGCATCTTGTAGGCTGGGTCTTTGATGATGCCAGGCGTGTCGGAGAACACGATTTGGAAGTCGTCGCCGTTGACGATGCCCAAAATGCGATGGCGTGTGGTTTGCGCTTTCGAGGTGATTATGGAGATTTTCTCTCCAACCAGTTGATTCATAAGGGTTGACTTGCCCACATTGGGGCGTCCTATGATGTTGACATATCCTGCTTTATGATCCATTTTGAAAAAAATTTGCTTTTTTTGACCTTGCAAAGAAACAAAATATTTATCTTTGCACCCGAATTCGGAAGGAAAGAAATTTCTTGAACGAGTTTTTTCGCACGATGCGGGGTAGAGCAGAGGCAGCTCGTCGGGCTCATAACCCGGAGGTCGGAGGTTCGAATCCTCCCCCCGCTACAAAATAAGAAGTCCTGTCATGAATGGCAGGACTTCTTGATTTATTGTCGGTTATGACCTTATTCGGCAAGTAGTTTGTTCAGGGTGCCGTTGATGGTTCCAGTGATAGTGGCAGGAATAGGTGTGGGGAAATCTTCGATGACAATAGTGCCACTGCCAGTGATGTTTCCGTTGAGATTCAATGTGCTGTTATTGACCTTGTTGCCATTCAAATTGATAGTGATGTCGATTTGTGATCCTTCAATGCTTTCTTTGACAGTTAGTGGCTCGAAACTGATTTCGTCGTTGTTGACAGTCCCATTCAAGGTGCGGGTTTCATTTTCGATGGTAAAGTTGGCTACAACTTTGTCGTCGGCGCTTCCGGCGTTGATTTCCATAGCTACATTTGCCGTAATGCTGTCGAATGGCAATGTCTGTCCGAGGGCAGAGATAGTAAGATTGACGATAGAATTGCCTTGATAGCTGCCGATGAATTTCTGGTTGGGTTTTTCTTCCGGTTCCTTGTTGCATGATGCGAAGCAAACTGCAACGACGCAAAGGATGATTGCTAATGCTTTTTTCATTGTTGTATGATTTTAGAGTTAGATTATTGTCTGTTAACACGGCCAATGCTGGTGCCTGTGATTGGACAGGTAACAGGAACACCGATGATTTTCACCGTAAGGTTGCCATTGGTCTTGCCGTCGAGTTGCAGGTAGTCCTTGTTGAGTAGGTTGTCGTGCAACAAAGTGCCTGTGTAGTCGAATGTCAAGGTAACAGAGGCGTCGGCAATATTGGAGAGGTTGGGGATGATGTTGAGCAAGGCGGCGTTGAGAATCTCTGATGCGGCTGCTGTAATGGTAGCTGGTGCAAAAGTGATGGTGCCATTGTCAATAGTGCCGTTCATGGCGAAATTTTGGCCATAGGCCGTGCAGTTAGCAACGATAGTATTATTCTCGTTGCCTGCAACAATGTTCATGGTAAGGTCCATGTCGCTAATGTCAGATTCGCTGTCGTTCCATGGAAATGTAATGGTTGAACGGGTAACTAATTTTCCTGAATAGTTGCCTAGGAATTGCTCGTTGACTGGTTCTTCAGGTTTGGTGCATGCGCTGAACATCATGGTGATGCAGCACATTGCGATGACAAAATACTTCTTCATAATTGTGTTTATTTAAATGTTGTAATAATTGATTCATTAACGCAAAAACTGAGCCAAAATTGCTGTTAGAAGCCTTATTCTCTGTTTTTGGAGTCCATTATTATAGTGACAGGTCCATCATTTGTAAGTTCAACTTCCATCATGGTACCGAACTCACCGCTTTGCACTTCGCGCCCTGAGATTTCTGCCAAACGGCTCAAAAACAGTTCGTAAAGCGGAATGGCTTTTTCGGGTCGTGCCGCACGGATGAAGCTCGGACGGTTGCCTTTCTTGGTCAAGGCGTGGAGTGTGAATTGGCTCACGACCAAGAATGAGCCTCCCACTTGGTTGATGTCGAGGTTCATGGCGTCGTTTTCGTCGCCGAAGATGCGCATTTTGGTCAGCTTGTTGCAAAGCCAATCCACATCTTCGCCGGTGTCGGCGTCTTCAATGCCGAGAAGTATGAGCATCCCAGTTCCGATTTCCGATTTTATCTTTTCTCCGATGGTGACTGAGGCGTGTGAAACGCGTTGGGCAACAATTCGCATGGTGATGAATTAGCAGTTGTGGATGATCTTGAAAACCATCTCCCGATAGAGGTCTTTCTCGCTCACTTCGCCGTTGTTGTAGCCCTTCGATTTCAGGTCAAACTCGCGCAGGATGGAGATGGCATTAACACAGTTGGTGAGCGTGTAGTTTTGCGCAGCCATTTGATAGTCTTTTACGAAATATGGGCCTACGCCCAACACGCTTGCCAGGTTGCTTTGCGACTTGTCGGTTGCCGTGTGATATTTAATTAGCTTGGTGAAATAGCCGAAAAGGATGGTTGCCGTGAGCAGCAAGGGATTGTCTTTTCCATTGTCGGCAAAATAATTCACTATGCGGTTGGCTTTTATCACATCGCGGCTGCCGATGGCGGCTTGCAGTTCGAAGGCGTTGAAGTCTTTTGAGATGCCAATGTTTCGCTCAATGTCTTCGTCGCTGATGGAACGGTTTTTCGGCAGCGTGATGGTCAATTTGTCGAGCTCGTTGGCAATCTTGTGAAGGTCGGTGCCAAGATAGTCGGCTAGCATCATGGTGGCTTTCGGCGTGATGGAATAACCTTCGTTTTTCAGGTAGGTGGAAATCCAGCCTGGTATGTTGTTCTCGTAAAGCTTCTTCGATTCGAAATAGACGCCCGCCTTGTCAATCTTCTTGGCGAAAGTCTTGCGTTTGTCGAGTTTCTTGTATTTATAGACGAAGACGAGAATGGTCGTTTCGGGAATCGTGTCGATGTAAGGTTCGAAGTTCTCGATGTTCTTCACATCCTGTGCTTCTTTGACGATGACGACCATCTTGTCGCCCATCATCGGGAAACTGCGTGCGTGTTCGGCAATGGTATCGACATCCACATCGCGACCATAGACCACGATTTGGTTGAAGGCTTTGTCGGCTTCGTCAAGTGCTTCGTTCTCAATGGTGTCCGAAATCATGTCGATGAAATACGGTTCTTCGCCAGTGAGGAAGTAAAGGTTGGCGAGTTTTTTCTTCCTGATGTCGCTCAATATTTGCTCGTAAGTCTGTGCCATCAGAACTTTAAGTGTTTCACGGTAATACCATTATTAATTAATTGGCGGAGCGAATCGATGCCGATGCGAAGGTGCTCGCCGACATAGTTCTTGCTTACTTGCTTGTCGCTTTCTTCGGTCTTCACGCCTTCGGGCACCATGGGGTTGTCAGAAACAAGCAGCAGCGCGCCTGTGGGGATTTCGTTGAAGAAACCTACTGAGAAGATGGTCGCGGTTTCCATATCCACAGCCATGCATCTTATTTTTAATAGGTATTTTTTGAAACTGTCATCATGTTCCCACACGCGGCGGTTGGTGGTATAGACGGTTCCGGTCCAGTAGTCGCGTCCGTATTCGCGGATGGTGGTGGAGATGGCTTTTTCAAGGTTGAAGGCGGGGAGTGCTGGGACTTCTGGCGGGAAGTAGTCGTTCGAAGTACCTTCGCCTCTGATGGCCGCAATGGGCAAGATGAGGTCGCCAACCTTGTTCTTGGCCTTCACGCCTCCGCATTTGCCGAGGAAGAGCACGGCTTTTGGCTTGATGGCGCTGAGCAGGTCCATGATGGTGGCCGCATTGGCGCTGCCCATGCTGAAGTTGATTATGGTGATGTCGCCGTCGGTGGCGCATGGCATCGAACGGTCGCGGCCAACCACTTCAACGCCTTGCCATTCGGCGAACTTTTCCACGTAGTTCTGGAAATTGGTCAGCAAGATGTATTGCCCGAATTTCTCTAAAGGTAATCCCGTGTAGCGTGGCAGCCAGTTTTCGACGATTTCTTGTTTGGTTTTCATTTTTTCCTAATTATTGCGCAAAAATAGTAAGAATATGCTTTGATTGGCCAAAAACAAACAATAATGTCGTTCAAGATGGAGATAGCGCCAATCCAAAAATGTTTGTTATCTTTGCGGCCTGATGACACACTATCCAGTAAAAATATTGATGGCTTTCGGTTGTACTTTCGAAGGCGGCGGAAATGAGTTCTTCGATTGGCTCATGCGTAATGGTTTCCCCGAGTTGGGCGCGTTGAGTCATGCCATCCAAGGCGATGACGAAGCCAAGCAATGGCTAATCGACAATAAATTCCCTCAGTTGGCTGCCATCGACAGTGCCATCGATGAGGAGGAAAAAGCCCAGCAATGGCTGCTGAAGAACCATTTCGAAATCAATTTCATCTTTGCAAAGGCCGTCAATAACGACGAAAATGCCCTAAATTGGCTTGAGAAAAACGATTTGGAAGTCTTGGTTGTCGTGGCGAATAAAATTCGTAAATATTTGGACGACAAATATTTAGATTATCATAAAATACATTTTTGAATCAATGAAAAAAAGTTGTCCTTCGTAAAGGAAAAAACCATAACTTTGCAGCCAATCCAAATTAGATAATAAATAATTAGAAAAGCATAAAAAAATGAAGAAAAGTACATCTATCATTATCAACATCGCATTGTTTGCAGTTGTTGTTGTCCTCGCAATCATGGTTATCCGAAGCATCCAGGCTCCTATCAAATTCGGTAACGAACAGAAGAGTCGCGAAAAGGAAGTGGTTCAACGCCTTATGGATATCCGCGATGCCGAAATCCAATACAAACAGGCTAACCACCAATACACAGCAAACTTCGATAGTTTGATTCAGTTCTGCCAAGTGGCTGAAATACCGGTCGTTAAAATCGTTCCGGATCCAACCGATACCACTTTCACCAGAACCATCAACGACACTATCCGTATGATTTCTGTGATGGACTCACTCTTTGGTCAAGCCAAGCGTCCTGGTTTCAACATCAACGACTTGCGCAATGTTCCATTCAGCAATCCTACCCAGGAATTTGAAATTGAAGCTGGTTCCATCACCCGTAGCGGTAACATCCAAGTCCCTGTGTTTGAAGTCAGAACTCCTTACGAAGTTTATCTGAATGGCATGGATCAGCAGCGTATCACCAATGCGAAAGCTGAAAAGGAAAGCATCAACAGATATGCAGGCCTGAAGGTTGGCTCCATGGAAGAAGCCTCAACCGATGGTAACTGGGAGAAACTCTAATGAATGCTTGAATGACGGCATCATTGAATCCTTATATCACCAAGTTTGACGAAGGGTTTGATGTTGAAAAGTCAAAAGATTATAGACTGACCATCCAATTTTCTTTGGGTGGTCTTTCTTTTGCCTTCTTCGACACCACTTCGAATACCATTGTCGGAATCGAGTTCTACCAATCTGATTTACTGACAAGTGGCAACGATGTCTTTTGCGCCATTGAGCGTGTTCTCGATTCGAAGAGACTGGGGGAAAATAGTTTCCAGACAGTAACCTGCATTGTTGACGACCGCGTCAACACTTTGGTGCCTAAGCCTCTTTTTGACGAGAGTCGTGCTCTGCAATATCTTGATTTTGGCTTCCAGCTTCCGTCAGATTCACGAATCTTGAACGATATAGTGAAAAAGGCCGAAGGCGTGAATGTCTATGCCTTGCCGCAGGAACTGCATTCGAAGTTGACTGCTAAATGGCCCAAGGCGCGATTTGTCCACTCAAGTTCCCTTTTGCTGAATGGCTTGCTTGGTCATGACGACCCGGCTCGCATGGGTGTATATGTCTGTGTCAGAAACCGCAATTTCGACTTGTTGGTCAAAAAGGATGGGGAATTGCAGTTCTTCAACAATTTCAAGTTCAACACAAAGGACGATTTCGTTTATTTCCTTCTTTTTGCCCTTGAACAGTGTCATTTGCAAGGTCCTGAGGCGGTTGTACTTTTCTGTGGACTCGTCATGCCAGATTCAGAGATTGCCACTCTGTGCGGCCGTTATGTCAAGGAAGTCAGGTTTATTGGAGATGACCAGTCATTAAAGGTGTCGGAAGCACTCAAGGAAATTCCATTCCATTATTATTTCATTCATTATCAAGCTTTAAAATGCGAATCATAAGAGGAAGATATCAAAGACGCCAGATTGTTGCTCCCAACAATTTGCCAGTGCGTCCTACGACGGATATGGCCAAGGAAAGCCTATTCAATATTTTGGAAAACTACTATGATTTTGAAGAACTTGAAGCCTTGGACTTGTTTGCCGGAACGGGCAACATCTCATACGAATTGGTTTCGAGAGGGTGCAAGAAAATGGTCTCTGTTGACCAAGATGCTGGTTGCGTGAAGTTTATTCGCGAAACGGCCAACAAGTTGGAAATGAAGGAACTGATGGTCATCCGTTCTGATGTGTATCGTTTTCTTGGCACACATAAGATGAAATATGATCTCATCTTTGCCGATCCGCCTTATGATTGCCAAGAATATGAACAGCTTGTTCAACTCGTTTTCGACAACGAACTGCTGAAGGAGGGTGGAATGTTTGTGCTTGAACACGACAAGCACATCAAATTTGAGGAGCACCCGCATTTCATGGACCAGCGCCACTATGGCAAAGTGAATTTCACTTTCTTTGCCCAAACGCTTGAAGAACAAGAAGATTGATAGGAAATGATTTCAGTTCAGAATCTAAGCATGCATTTTACCGGTGATGACCTGTTCACCGACATAACTTTTTTGATTCGTGAAAAAGACCGCATCGGTTTGGTTGGAAAGAACGGAGCGGGCAAAACCACTTTGCTGAAACTGATTTGCGGTATTGAGCAGCCTTCGAAAGGTGAGGTTGTCATACCTCAAGGTGTTACCATCGGTTATCTGCCGCAAGAAAAGAATGTGAACAGCACGAAAACTGTCATTGACGAGGCATTGTCGGCATTCGATGAATATCATCAGTTGGAGCGTGATTCGGAACGGCTTCAGCAAGAACTTGCTGACCGAACCGACTATGAAAGTGCTCAATATCAAAAACTTATTGTAAAGCTAACGAATATCACCGACCGACTGACTTTGTTGGGCGGAAATTCCATTGAAGGCGAAGCTGAGCGCATTTTGGTGGGCTTGGGTTTCGACCATGATGATATGTTGCGTCCCATGCGCGAGTTCAGCAATGGCTGGCAGATGCGTGTAGAACTGGCAAAGATTCTGTTGAAGAAGCCTAACCTGCTTCTTCTCGACGAACCTACCAACCATCTCGACATCGAGTCAATCCAGTGGCTCGAAGGTTTCTTGAAGTCGTATTATGGCGCCATATTGATGGTCTCGCACGATAGGGCTTTCCTCGACAATATCACCATTCGTACGGTTGAGATTTCTAACGGAAAGATTTACGACTATAAGGTCCCATATTCCGATTATGTGGGTTTGCGCGAAGAACGAGTTGACATGCAACGCTCGGCATACGAGAACCAGCAACGCGAAATTAAGAACATCGAGGCATTCATTGAACGCTTCAGATACAAGGCGACGAAGGCCAAACAGGTCCAGAGCCGTGTGAAGCAACTTGAGCGGATGGAAGAAATCGAGGTTGACGATATTGATAAGACGGCTATCCATTTCAAGTTTCCGCCGGCGCCTCATTCGGGTACGGTAACTCTTGAGTTGGAGAATGTCTCCAAGGCATACGGTGACAACCAGATTCTGAATAACGTCAACTTGCTGATTCCGCGTGGCGAGAAGATTGCTTTCGTTGGTCGCAATGGCGAAGGAAAATCCACATTGTCGAAAATCATCGTTGGCGTTCTTGATCATGGCGGTACGGTGAAGTTGGGTCATGAAGTCAAGATTGGATATTATGCACAAAACCAGCAGGATATGCTGGATATGAACAAAACCGTTTTCGAGACTTTGGATGATGTGGCCGTTGGCGACATGCGCTTGAAAGTGAAGGCTTTGCTCGGTGCATTCCTTTTCCGTGGCGATGACATCGACAAAAAGGTCAAGGTGCTTTCTGGCGGCGAAAAGGCAAGACTTTCGTTAGCTAAGATGTTGCTGTTTCCTACCAATTTGCTTGTCCTCGACGAACCTACCAACCATTTGGATATGCTTTCGAAGGATATCCTTAAGAATGCGTTGATACAATATGACGGAACTTTGATTATCGTTTCGCACGACCGTGATTTCTTGCAAGGTCTCACCAATAAGGTCTATGAGTTCCGCAAACCGAATATCAAGGAATATATTGGCGATATTTACGACTTTTTGGAGCAGAAGAACCTCAGTCATCTGAAGGAACTTGAAGTGGCAAAGCAGAAGGCGAAGGTTGTGGAGACGGCTCCGCAGTCGCAAAATAAAATCAACTACGAACGTAAGAAGCAGTTTGATGCTCGTTTCCGTAAGATCGACAAGGAGATACAGCGTTTGGAAGATGCCATTGGAAAGCTGGAGAAGGAATTGGCCGACTTGGATAATGTCATGGCGCATCCTGATGAGCATCCCGAAGTAAATGTTGATAACGATTGGTATTGGGCTTACGGAAAGAAGAAAGAGGAGATGCAAGCTTTGCTTGATGATTGGGGCGAAAAGCAGATGGAACGGGAGGAACTTGAGAAAGAGTTCAATTCGTGACAAAAACAATGCGGAGCAACCTGATGGCTGCTCCGCATTCGTTTTTCTTTTGTCGAGTTTTATTCGATAACCATGTCGAAAGGTATGCGGGCTTGGATGCCAGTGTTTTCCTTGAGGTTGTCAAGGCCTTCAAAATAGTGGTAATACACGCCCATCTTCTGGCGCATGGCGGCGTCGATTTGATCGTCTGTGCCATTTAATTGTTCCATGAGTCGTGTGAAGAATTCTTTTTGTTCGGGCATCTCCACAATCTTGTAGTCGCTGCCAAGTTCAGCCTTTTGGACTGCAAAGGCGATGGCATCTTCCAAGTCGCCTAATTGGTCAACAAGGCCCAGTTCGATGGCGTCGATACCAGCCCAAACACGGCCTTGGCCAATGCTGTCAACATAGCTTTGGCGCAGGCCACGACCATTGGCAACCAGGTTGGTAAAGGCATCATAGGTCTTCACGACATTCTCTTGAAGCTTAGCGTATTGGAACTCGCTGAGTGGCTGGGTGAGTGTGCCGAAGTCAGCATTCTCGTTGGTTTTGGCAACATCGAAAGTCAAACCGATCTTGTTGTTGAGGAAACCTTTCAGGTTCGGGAAAGTGCCAAACACACCGATGGAACCAGTGAGTGTAGTTGGGTTGGCAAAGATGTAGTCGGCATTGGCCGAAATCCAATAGCCACCCGATGCTGCGTAGTCACCCATCGAAACGATGACGGGTTTCACTTGGGTTGCAAGTTCCACTTCACGGCCGATGACGGCTGAGGCCAAAGCGCTGCCGCCAGGTGAATTGACACGAAGCACGATAGCCTTCACATCTTCGTCTTCGCGAGCCTTGCGGATGGTCTTCGAGAGGTTCTCGGAATAGATTTTGGTCTGGTCGCTGCTTTTGCCGTCATAGATTTGTCCTTCGGCATAGATGATGGCAACTTCGTTTTTGCTTGAACTCTTCAAATCATACGACTTGGCGTAGTCGGCATTGGCGATGGCATTCACCTTCTTGTTGCTGCCAGTCAATCCTTTCAGTTCGTTGAGCACTTGGTCTTTGTAGAACAAGCCATCCACAAGTTTGTGTTCTAAAGCTTTGTCTGCATCGAAGTAGGTTTCCAGGTTGTTGGCGATTTGGTTGAGTTCCTCAACGCTTATGTTGCGGCTTTGGCTTATGCTCATGAGAATCTGCCCCCAAACACTGTTTAAGAGCTTGTCCATCTGCTCGCGGTTGGCTTCGCTCATCTTGTCAAGGAAATAAGGTTCGACGGCACTCTTGAAACGGTTGTTCGGACCACGGACGATTTGCATTTCAATGTCCAACTTTTCAAGCATATTCTTGTAGAACATGACTTGTGATGCCATGCCGTGGAGGTCGAGCATGCCTTCTGGATTCAGATAAACCTTATCGGCAACACTTCCAATATAATAGGCAGATTGTGAATAATTTTCGGCATAACTGATGATGAATTTCCCTGATGACTTGAATTCAACCAACTTATTGCGCAGCTCTTGTAATGTAGCTGTTGATGTCGGTATGCTGCTCAGTTCCAAATAGATGCCTTTGATGTTAGGGTCAGTCATGGCATATTCGATGTTGCGCAAGATTGTGTTTAGGCCTGTGGCATCTTTGGTTTCCATCGTGGCAAAGTCGATGCTGCTGAAATCATCTTCATTGCTTCTGTCGGGAATTTCGTAATCAAGTTTCATGTAAAGCACCGAATTGGGTTTTACGGTAGTAGCCGTTTCGCTTTTGGTTGACGATAATGATGAAATGATTGAGGTGAACACGCCAAGTTTGACGAAGAACATGGCTGCCATTGCGATAAGCGCGCCGAGGAATGCGGCAAGTAATGCTTTTGAAAATTTCATTTTGTTTGAATTAGATTGTGTGTTAACAAGCCGCAAATTTACTATTTAATTTGTTATCGCTGAAAGTTGAAACCTTGCATCCCAATTTTTTTTACTTTTGTGGAAAATATAATTCATGGAGAAGTGCTACATTCTTTTTGGGTCGAATCAAGGCGACAAAGCGGCCATCTTTGAACAGGCTTGCCTATATATTAATAATAGGTGTGGCCAAATCACAAGAATCTCGTCGGCGTATGAATCTGAACCTTGGGGCTTCGATTCCGATGAATGGTTCTTGAATCGCTTGATTGAAATTCAGACCGGTTTGCAGCCCGATGCCTTGATGGAAGAACTGCTTCAAATCGAGAGCGAGTTGGGGCGTGTCAGGCATCCCAAAATGAAAGGCTACACTTCGCGTACGGCCGATTTGGATATCCTGTATTTCGGAAGTCAAGTGATAAATACTGAAAGGGTAGTGGCGCCACATCCGCGACTGCATCTTCGGCGTTTTGCATTGATGCCATTGTGTGATTTGATTCCTGATTTTGTGCATCCAATCTTTCAACTCACTCAATCCGAATTGCTTGAGCGATGCACTGACGATTCGGTGGTCAATAAACTGTAAAAAAAACGATTCGTTTTATGCTGTTTGCAAACTACATTTTCCTATTTTTGCAGTCATGCAATATAATTATATCGCGATAGAAGGCACAATAGGTGCGGGAAAGACTACTTTGGCTACTCGCATTGCAAACGATTTCAACGGGAAGCTTGTCCTTGAGGAATTTGAGGGTGACAAGAACCCGTTTTTGCCTTTGTTCTATAAGGAACCAGATAAGTATTCGTTTCAGTTGGAGATGACCTTCTTGGCTTTGCGATTTCAGCAGTTGAAAGACAAATTAAGCAGTCTCGACCTCTTCCATGATTTCATCATTGCCGATTACTATGTGGCAAAGTCACTGATTTTTTCGCGCAATAACTTGCAGGATTTGGAATATCAGCTGTTCTCGCGTTTCTTCAACATCATTTTCTCGGATATGCCCAAACCGGAATTGCTGGTTTATTTGTATTCGGATGTGGAAAGGCTTCAGAAAAACATCCGCAAACGTGGCCGTAGCTACGAACAGGAAATCAGCAATGATTATCTGAACAACATTCAGCAAGGTTATTTTGAATTCTTGCGGCAGCAGCAAGGCAACATGCGCATCTTGATTTTGGATACCAATGAGCTTGATTTCGTTGCTAACGAAAAGCATTACCAGATGATCCTGGATGCTATCGATAGGCCATACGACATTGGCATTCATCGGATTTCTTTCTGATTTTTTGTTTCTGTAAAAATAAAAAAAGCCGCCAATTGGCGGCTTTTTTCAGTATTTGTCTGGTATCGATTATTTGTCGATATAGACTTCAGCGCGACGGATCAAAGGAAGGATTTCATTTTCCAGTTCAGGATAGATAGCGATCATTTCCTTGATGGTCTGTTCTCTGTCGCTTGACTTGTTGATGTTGTTGACGATAGCGTCTTTGTCAGCGAGGTTCGAATTTTGGACGAGTTCGACGAACAAATCCCAGTCAGGACCATTGCCCTTAGCGTTGAATTCATAGTTCTTGGCATCCTTCTTAGCCTTCTTCATCTGAGCCTTGATGTCCTTAACGGCAGCGTTGGCACGGTCGTCAGCAAGACCATTGTTGTGGTCGAGTTCACCTTCTGGAGAAGCCCAAGCTTCGATTCTGAAGTTCTTGCATTCGCCGTTGAGCATTTCTTTCAAGGTAGCTCTTGCAGCCTTGTTCTTGTCGTTGTTCTTGATGACAGCTTGGTCTTTTGAGAAGTAGTAAATGAAATCAGGAAGGATTTCTGGTTCCGGTTCTGGTTCCGGTTCTGGTTCCGGTTCTGGTTCCGGTTCTGGCTTAACGATAACGCCGTCAGCAAGCTTTCTTTCGCCACCCTGAGTGAAGTAAGCGTTCTTCACGATTTCGTCTTGAGTTGGGTAGATGGTGCCTTCGTAAACATAGAACATTGGGTTGCCCTTGAGTTCGCTGTTTTCGAGTTCAGGAACGTAATCGGTGCAGTAGTGCTTGGTGAATTCGCCACCTTCCTTGTAGTTGACGCGGAAGTCGCCTTCGCCCTTAACCTTTTCACCAACGAAGGTGATAGGATCGAGGTCGATTTGGCCACCGTTGTAGGTCAAGTAAGGAGTGAGGTTCATGACAGCTTGCTTTTCGAAGTATTCTTCAGGGATGGTGACGATGACGTCGAAGCAAACCTTACCATTTTCGTCTTCAACCAATGGATCTGGGTTGACGCGCATGGTGATTTCCTTAGCGTCGCGAGCCATCTTTTCGATGTCGCAAGGATTGTTGAACTTCAAGCGGAGACCGAGGTTGAGTTGGCTGTACATATCGTTGACGTATTGGATTTCATCCGTTGGAGCCTTTCTGACTTGGTCGAGGTTGTCCTTGTGAGCGAAGAGGTAGGTGTAATCGACATAGATGTCGAGTTTTGGAGCCACGTTGAAAGTGAGTTCTGCACCAACAGGAGCGGTGAGGGTGAGATCGTATTCGTCGGCTTGTTCGAGAACGTTGCCACCTTCATTAGTGTTCAATTGTTTAACAGCACCGGCCTTGTAGTAGATACCACCAACACCAATGTGAGGAACGAGGTTAATCACTCTTCTTGGGTTGTACTTGAACATATTGAAGAGGTTGAAGGTCAAGTTCAACTTACCTTCGAAGTACTTTGTGTGGTCGAGTTGAAGGTCTTGATAGTAATAGGTGTCGTTGTTGACACATGGGATTAAGAGTTGAGGGTCTTGTTCGGTGTAGAGCTTTTCACCGCTGAGGGTACCATAACCGAACTTACCATTCAAACCGAGGACACCATTGAATTGGTAACCAACGCCGAATTGGCCGTTGAAATTGTGCAGGAAATACTGCTTGCTGTTGTTCCAGTCGCCAAAAACAGTACCAGTGTAGTTGGCCAAGTCGCCATGGTTGATGGAGAAACCACCATCCAATGAGAGGTACCAATACTTTTCGACGGGCTTCTTGTGGTTGCTCTGTGCATAGAATGACAGAGGGAGAATTGCCATCAAGGCAATCAACACCACTTTTGAAAAAGTCAAATTTCTCTTCATAACGTAATGTGTTAAGTTGATGATTTAATTAATTAGTTTATAATGATTTACTTGTTTTCAAATGAACTATTTTCTCGCTTTTTTGGGCATTTTTCCCCTTTTATGCACGATATTTAACGAACAAAAATAGATATTTTTTCAATACACGAACAAAAAAAATAACAAAAAATGCTATTTGTTTGATAAATAAAGGTATTCAAAGGCTTTCCACATGATGATTCCGGCGCATACCGAAACGTTGAGAGAGTGCTTTGTTCCTTCTTGCGGAAGCTCAATGGCGCCATCGCAATAGGGCAAGGCTTCTTCGCTTACGCCTTCAACTTCATTGCCAAGAATATAGGCTGATTTGCTTGGGAAATCGAAGTCTTGCAACATGGTACTGCCTTCGATTTGTTCCACGGCAAAAATCTTGTATCCGTTGGCTTTCAGTTCCTCGCAAGCCTCTTTGGTGGTTTCGAAATATTTCCAGCAAACAGTTTCGTCGGCTCCTAATGCAGTCTTGTGTATCTCACGATGCGGAGGGCATGCCGTAATGCCGCAAAGATAGAGTTCTTGGATCCGGAAAGCATCTGCTGAACGGAAAAAGGCTCCGACATTGCTGAGCGAGCGGATGTTGTCTAATATAATAATGACAGGGAGTTTGGCCGATTGGTCAAACTCCTCCTTTGTCATTCTATGAAGTTCGTTTGTACTAAGCTTGCGCATCGCTAGTCGGGATTCCGCCCTTTGCTTGGACATGGGTGATATAGGTGACGGCTAAAGCTCCAGCCATGATGGGACGCAGATAAAGCGATGCAATGGTGAGGAACTTGTTGCTGCTGTCGGCGATTATCGTCATTGGGCCATTGATTGACAGCAGTATGGCTGTAATCAATTCGGCAAAGAAAATGATGGAAATGAGTCTCTTAGCATGCTTGAAGTCGCGCCAATAACTGTTAAAGGTGAACAAACCTGCAAACACCAGTACTGATTCGAGCAAGGCTGTGGCTCGTGAACCATCGCTTTGCTGGATTGTTTCCAATGCGCTGGTGTAAGGGAAAAGGATGCTGTTGAGCAAGATGGCCAAAGCATAGCACCAAACGATGACGGGGAACATGAAATAAGTGTGTTTTTCTTTTCTGATCTCGATGACGAAAGCCATAGCGAAAGCTAGCAACCCAATGACGCTGACCAAAAGGTTTTGCCAGTTGAACTGGATGAAAGCTGATTTGATGGCAATTGCAAGGCAAATGGCTGCACCGACAAATGTCAGGGTGGCATTGGCCCAAAGGACGAAATTGTTCAAAGGTTTTATTGTAGTGTTGCTCATGATGATGAAAATTTGAATTTGCAAATAAACGGAAAAATCCTATACCCGTCGCATCGGGGTCAGTTTTTATTCTGCCGTTGGCGCCAAACGTTGTGTTTTTTCCTATTTTTGTGCGATTTTAAAACGACATCATAATGGCAGAAAAAGCAAGCGAAACCCCGTTGATGAAGCAGTATTTCTCGTTTAAGGCGAAATATCCTGATGCGATGTTGCTGTTTCGTGTTGGCGACTTTTATGAGACATACGGCGAAGATGCGGTCAAGTCGTCTGAGATTCTTGGTATCGTACTGACTAAACGTTCAAATGGCGCTGCAGCTGACATTGAGTTGGCAGGCTTTCCTTATCATTCGCTCGACACTTATCTGCCAAAGTTGGTCCGCGCTGGACTGAAGGTGGCTGTCTGCGAACAACTCGAAGACCCGAAACTGGCCAAGAAACTGGTGAAACGTGGTATCGTTGAATTGGTTACGCCGGGCGTCACCTATAATGATAATGTGTTGGAGCAAAAGGAAAACAATTTTTTGGCTTCGGTCCATCTTTGTGACGACATTAGCGGTGTGGCTTTTCTGGATGTCTCGACGGGAGAGTTTTATCTCACTCAAGGAGCTAACGATTACATTGATAAGCTGTTGCAAAGTTTCAATCCTTCAGAGGTACTTGTGCAGCGAAACAGACGCAAGCAGTTCATCGATTTGTTTGGCGGTAAATATTACCTCACCGTTTTCGACGATTGGGTCTTTACCGACGATTATGCCAACGAGGTGCTGAACAAGCATTTCAATACGGTTTCGCTGAAGGGTTTTGGCGTTGACGATTTCCCGAAAGGTATTGTGGCTGCTGGTGCTTCTATTCATTATCTTCTTGAAACACAACACGACAAGATCAATCATATCACTTCTTTGTCGCGTATCGACCAGGGCCAGTATGTGTGGCTCGACAAGTTCACGATTCGCAATCTGGAATTGCTGCACACGGCCAACCAAAATGCCAAGACTCTGATTGATGTCATCGACAAGACGGTGTCGCCTATGGGTGGCCGCCTGATGCGCCGCTGGCTTAGTTTGCCGCTGAAAAACAAGGAGCAAATCGAGTCAAGGTACGAGGTGGTGCAGATTTTCATGGATAATCGAGACCTTATTTCAAGATTCCAGGATGCTATTCGTGCGGTTGGCGACCTCGAAAGGTTGATTTCAAAGGTTTCGTTGGCAAAAGTCAATCCGCGTGAATTGCTGCAAGTGGGCCGTGCGTTGGACCAGGTTGAAACCCTAAAAAAGGCTTGCGAGGGCAGTGGAAAAGTAGCTTTGCAACGCTATGGCGAGCAACTTAATCCTTGCGTCACCATTCGCGAAAGGATTAAGAAGGAACTGAATCCGGACGCACCTGCTTTGGTGTCGAAAGGCAACTATATCGCTGAAGGCGTCGATGCCGAGCTTGACGACCTTCGCAATCTCTCGCGTTCGGGCAAGGAATATCTGATGGGCATCCAACGTCGTGAAATGGAAGCCACAGGTATCACTTCCTTGAAAGTGGGCTATAACAATGTATTCGGCTATTATCTCGAAGTCACCAATTCGCACAAGGACAAAGTACCGGCCGAATGGATTCGCAAACAAACCTTGACCAATGCTGAACGCTATATTACTGAGGAACTTAAGGAATACGAACAAAAGATTTTAGGTGCCGAAGAGAAGATTTCCATCATCGAAGCGCGTGTGTATAACGAATTGGTGAATGCCGTTTCGGAGTTTGTCGAGCCTATCCAATTGGATGCTTCGCTGGTGGCTCGCCTCGATTGCTTGGTGAGTTTCGCCGACATTGCGCTCAAGAATAAATATGTGCGCCCGACGATTGACGACAGCTTCGTTTTGGACATCAAGGAAGGCCGTCATCCCGTCATCGAACAGATGATGCCAGTGGGTGAAAGCTATATCGCCAATGACGTGTATCTTGACCGCGACAAGCAGCAAATCATCATCATCACGGGACCTAACATGTCTGGTAAGTCGGCCTTGTTGCGCCAAACTGCCTTGATTGTCCTGATGGCTCAAATGGGTAGTTTCGTTCCTGCCGATTCGGCTCATATCGGTCTGGTTGACAAGATTTTCACTCGCGTTGGAGCTTCCGATAATATCTCGTCGGGCGAATCCACTTTCATGGTCGAGATGAACGAAACGGCCAGCATTTTGAATAATGTGTCGTCGCGCAGTTTGGTATTGCTTGATGAAATTGGTCGTGGTACGAGCACTTACGATGGCATCAGTATTGCCTGGGCCATCACTGAGTTCCTGCACGAACATCCGGTAAGCCGTGCCAAGGTGCTGTTTGCCACTCACTATCACGAACTTAATGAGATGGAAGCCTCGTTCTCGCGCATTAAGAATTATCATGTCTCGGTGAAGGAAGTCGGCAACAAAGTGGTGTTTTTGCGCAAGTTGAAGAAAGGTGGCAGTGCCCACAGTTTCGGTATCCATGTGGCTGAGATGGCTGGTATGCCGCGCAAGGTGCTGGAACGTGCCACCGCTCTGCTCTCGGTGTTGGAAAAGTCGCATACCAACGAGGATTTGGAGAAAGTCGCCACCAAGAAACAAGACGATGGCGTTCAGCTGAGTTTCATCCAGCTTGACGATCCGTTGCTTTTGCAGATCAAGGAAGACATCCTGAACACCAATATCGACACTTTGACGCCGGTTGAGGCCTTGATGAAGCTGAACGAAATCAAGAAACTGCTGAAATAGGAGAATGGTTTGTTGTGCAACTATGACCATTGACTATGACTATGACCGCTTCATTATATTCAGACGCGGTCATGGTCATTGTCACAAGTCATAGTTTGAAATAATGTAGTTCGATTTTGGATTGTTGTGCGTAAAAATATTGCACTGATATTCAATGAGATATTGCGAAATAGAAAAATTAATGCAAAAAAGTACTTGCGTAAAGCAAAAAAGTTGTACTTTTGCCGCGTCAAAAACGACAAGCGGAAATAGCTCAGTTGGTAGAGCACGACCTTGCCAAGGTCGGGGTCGCGAGTTCGAGTCTCGTTTTCCGCTCCAAGTTTTGCGGAAATAGCTCAGTTGGTAGAGCACGACCTTGCCAAGGTCGGGGTCGCGAGTTCGAGTCTCGTTTTCCGCTCGAACCCGATGCAAAGTCGGGTTTTTTTGTATCAAAACAGTGCCTGAGTGGTGGAATTGGTAGACACGAGGGACTTAAAATCCCTTGGCCTTTAAAGCCGTGCCGGTTCGATCCCGGCCTCGGGTACAAAAAAATAGCCCTATAATCGTTTGATTATTAGGGCTATTTTATTATCACACCGTCAACTCCCTCAACCCATTCAATATCGTGAGCGGATGCGCTGGATTGCCGGGGAGGTAAAGATCTACCTTATGCGTTTTCAGGAAGGAACGGTCGATGGCGTCGGAATCGGCATACAAGCCTCCGCTAATGGCATCAACGCCGCAAAGGACGAGCAGCCGCGGTTGAGGGACAGCGTCATAACAGATTTGCGTGGCACGAGCCATATTGACAGTGATAGGTCCCGTGATGACAATGCCGTCGGCGTGACGCGGTGAGGCCACGAACTCGATGCCGTAGCGTCCCATGTCGAAGTTGACATTGCCCGTTGCACCCAATTCCCATTCGCAGGAATTGTCGCCACCAGCGCTCACCTGACGCAGTTTCAGCGAGCCTTTGAACAGTTTGGCACATTCGGGTTTCGGACCGTATTCAATCGGCTTGTCGATGCCTTCGCGCACAATCAGGTTTTCGCGGACAGTCGTGGCCATCTTGTAATCCTTGGTGAACGTAATCTTGTCAGGAAATTGACGCGCACAAAGACCGCAAAATGCGCATTTGCCTAAATCGATGCTGAGTCCGCCTTGGGTGCCAATGGCCTGCATGGGACATATTGCAGCGATTTTCTCGTTGTCGGCTGGTGTAGTGCTGATGACAGGGCGACCTCTGAAAATGCCAGGCACTTGTGCTGTTGTCGGGTCGGGGATGTATTGCTTGCCCTGTGCTTTTAATATGGAAAGGTTACTGATGTGTTTCATGGCTTTATAAATCGTGTCCGCAATAGGAGAGGTTGAAACTTTTGTTGCAAATCGGGAAGTCGGAAATCTCGTTGTTTCTGACTGCCAGCTCAAGGGCGTCCCAGTTGTGGAACGAAGGGTCTTTTATCTTGTACAATGCTAATTTTCCGCTGTTGTCGGTGATGGCGCAATGGCAAATCTCGCCACGCCAGCCTTCCACAAGGCTCAAGGCGAAACGGTTGGCTTGCAACTGTGGCTCAGCTGTATGGCTTGCTTGGGCAGCAGGAAGATTGTCAACTAATTTTCTGATGAGTGCAAGCGATTCATATACTTCCTCGATTCTGACCTGAGTGCGTGAATACACGTCGCCGTGCTTCTTGACGACAAGTTTTACTTGACCTTCATATTTCAGATAGGGATGTGTACTGCGAATGTCTCTCAACATGCCTGATGCACGTGAGGCCATGCCAACGGCGCCTATTTCTACGGCTTGCTCGCGCGTTACCGTGCCAGTGCGTTCGAGTCGCGACAGGACTGACGGACAGCGCTTGATTTTGTTGCTCATTTGTGTGAAATCCTTCTCGTAGGCGTTGAGCGTAGCATGTAAGTCAGCGATAAGTTCTGGAGTCAGGTCGTATGGAGCCTCAAAAGGACGAACCATGGTCTTGCCCAAACGGTTGCCGCACCATTTTTGCATGAAATTGATGATAGGCGTGCGCAACCTGCCATAGACGGCATTGCCAAGCTGATAGGCCACATCGCCGCAAATGGCGCTGAGATCGCCGGTATGGATGGCCATACGCTCCAACTCGCACGCAATCATGCGTTCTACGGCGGCGCGCTCGTTGATTTGATAGTCGCAAAGGGCTTCATAGCTCGTGGCAAAAGCGATGCCGTGACTCACAGCACTGTCGCCCGCCACCGATTCGGCTAGCATGGCTTTCTGACTCAGCAGAGGTTTCTCAAGCATCAGTTTTTCGACACCGCGATGCTGATAGCCAAGCATAATCTCAAGATTGAGGATTTTTTCTCCTTCGCAAGTGAAGCGGAAATGGCCCGGCTCAATGACACCTGCGTGGATAGGTCCAACGCCTACTTCGTGCAGTTCTTCATCATCGGCACGATAGAAGGGATAGTCGTCGGGTGCCGTGCGAACAGGTTTTGGCCATTGATGTCCTTCAAACGCGATGCCGAAATTCTCGGCTATCTCTCTTTCAAAACGGTCAATCGCCCTGATTTTCAATGAAGGACAATTTTTCTCTTTCAAAACAAAAGAGAAAACCTCTATTGTACCGTTTGTATCGTTGGCAAGACACATTATCAGTTGCAGCGCATCAGCATTCGGGTAGCCGAAATAAGATACGCAATGATATGCATCGTTGGCCATCGCTTCATGAACATATTGCGTAAATTCATGATAATCGGTGGTCTGCGGAATATCGCCAAAGGCTACGCTTCGGCCATTATTGTAGAGTGTCAGGGTTTTCATATCAGTAAATCAACGAAGCGACGTCGTTTATCAATTGGGTTATACAATCAGGACAAGCATAGCCGATATAAATGGCCAAACCAAACAGGATGAGTTGCGACACGCTGCGCAACGGGCTGAGGTGCGGGGCCTTCAGTTCGGCGGCGACTTCGGGTTTCAAGGGCAGGAAAATCACTTGGATGATGCTCTTGCAGATGGCCCAAATCAGCACGGTGAGGAACAAGGCAACGATGACAACGAGCCACCAGCAACCGCTTTCTATCATGGCATTGAATATGCCGAGTTCGCTCATGAACATGCCCGACGGCGGAATGGCGGTGATGGAGAAAAGTCCCAGCAACAAGACGATGGCGCCAAATGGATTGAGTTGCAGATAACCGCCCATTTTGTCCATCATTTTGGTGCCATAAACTTTCACCAATTGGTTGTAATGCAGGAACAGACCGCCTTTCACGAGGGTGTGCATCAGCAAATGCAGGATGGCGAAGATGATGCCGACTTTGCCGAAACACAGACCGAGAATCACGATGGCACTGTGCTCAATGCTCGAATAGGCCAGCATTCGTTTGTAGTTGCAAATCTTCACCATATAGGTCGTTGCGATGAATAGCGTCAAAACAGCGGTGACAATCATAAGAATACGTCCCCATTGTGCCGAACTACTGCCTGCCACGACAGCGTAAGTGCGGAAAATGCCCACGAAACCGAGATTCACCAGCACGCTTGAAAGCATGGCGGCGGCTGGACCTGGGGCGTTGTCCTTGGCATCGATGCCAGCGGTGAACATGGGGAAAAGTCCCATCTTGGCGGTATATCCGCAGAAGATGAAGATATAACCCATCTTCAACCAGAAAGGATCCATCTTGTCGCTGTAAGCCATCAAGTTGGCATAACTCAAATCGGATGAGCCGCAACGATAGAGGGCGAGACTCCAAAACAGGATGCCGATAAAGATGAACGTAACGCTGATGGCGCAGACAAACACATATTTCCATACGGCTTCGAGTGCCAGTTCTTCGCGATGATGGTAAATCAGCATACCTGCCGCCAATGTCGTGACTTCGGTGAGCACCCAAGTCATTGCGATTTGGTTCGACATGTAGCCTAATGCCAAAGCAGCGGTTAGGACGAACAAGGCGGTGTAATAAATGGCTTTTTGCCCCTTAGGAGCCTTGAAATCATGGAAATAGATGATGGAATGAATCAAGACTGGCAACAATACGATGGCAAGCACGGCCATCATCAGGATTGAGAGTGAATCGAGTGTGAAATATTGCATGGCATCAGTCTTTTAAGGTTGTTAATGAATCTACATCTGTCGATTTGAACACGTCGCCAATCTTGCCCGCGAAGAAGCCCAACAGCAACACGCTGGCGAAAATGTCGAGCAGCACGCCCAAATTGACGAGGAAAGGCATGTGATTGCCGACGGCCAAAGTCAGGATGAAAACGCCGTTTTCGATGACCATGTAGCCAATCAGGTGCGAAAGGAGCTTGCGGCGCGAGCAGATGAAATACAATCCGAACAGGATGGCCGACATGGATGTGACGAAGAAGAGTTTTCCGATTCCCTCGTCGTTGACGGCACTAATCAGGACATACATTCCTGCAACGATGACCACTGTGATGGCCAAGGAGGCAAAATGCGGCAGGAACGGCTCGGCTTCGCGGGTAATCTTGTTGCGGTTGATGAGTCGGAACAGAAAAACAGGCACTGCAATGGACTTGAACAGCAAGGTCTCGATGGCAATCCAAACGAGGTTGGACACCGTAATCTCGTTCAGTTGTACAATGGCAAGAGCGAAGAGCAGGAAACCTTGCACCATCACTAATTTCACGTAATTTCTCAGTCGGTTTGCTGTAGCCATCAAAAAGATGGTGATGATAAACAGCATCATTATGATTTCTTTCATGGCTTAACTGAATTGCATAATTGAAAAAACTAACACCAAAGCCGCAGCGGCAACGCTGAAGATGAACTCGGGATTGTGGTTCATTCTGAATCTCGCCATAAACGATTCGGTGATGCCTATGGCAATGGCGCAAACGGCTTGCACGAGGAAGAAAATGCCTATCGACATGGCCAATGGACCAGCCAGAAACAGGTTGGCAATCAGGGCACCGTACATGGCGAATTTCATATATCCCGTCGAGAGAATCAGGCCCAAGTCGAAGCCGCTGTTGTCGAGAATCATCACTTCGTGAATCATGGTCAGTTCAAGGTGTGTCTTGGGGTCGTCGATGGGGAGACGGCTGCTTTCAACCATGGCGATAATCAACAGGATGACAGCCATCACGATGGTGGCGCCGATGTGGAAAGCATCATCGTAACTGTTCAAGTTGGCGAAAATATCGACGAAACTCGTGTGTCCGCTGATGAGCGAGATGCTGCCCATGATGAGGAAAAACGCAGGTTCGGCCAACATGGAATAAAGTGCTTCGCGCGATGCTCCCATGCCTTCGAAACTCGAGGCGGCATCCAAGGCAGCGATAATGCAGAAGAACTTGCCCAGAGAAAGGACGTATGCGAAGAAAACGAAATCGCCTTCAAAGTGAATAAGTCCTGGTTTGCCACCAAAAGGAATGCAGGCACAGGCCATCAGCACCGAGGCTGCATAGATAAGCGGAGCGATGCGGAAGACGAAGGTCGTGCTGGTGCTATAGACCGTTCCTTTTTTGAACAGGCGGCGCACATCCTTGAGAGGCTGAAAGATGCCTGGACCTTTGCGCCCTGCGCAGATGCTCTTGGTGCGCACGATGAGGCCGCTGAAAAACAGCGAGGCCAATATGATTAAAGCGAAACTTAGCATATCACAAGGGTTAAAACGATAGTGGTGACAATGAAAATGATACCATATAAGATATAGGATTGCAAGCGGCCATTTTGCAGGAAGGCGAACTTGCTGGTGAACCTGACGTAAGCGTTGGCTGCTTTTTCAAGGAAGCCGCTTTTCAGCACGCCGTTAAAGAGTTTCGAATAGGTCTTGACGAACGAGGTGGCTGTGTATTGCAGCTTGGGCGAGGCCACCGTGTAGCCGCAGCCCCATGTCGGGCCAGTCTCAAGGCTCTTGCCGCGTGTGGCGAGACGGCGCACAAGCCAAAGCAAGGCAGTCACCGCGATGACGATGGCCGAAACCCTACCGATGGAGGCGATGGTGCCGTTCAACGCGATTTCCGGGCAACCGAACAAAGGCATTATGTTGTTGATTTGCTGAACATAAAATTCCGGATAAACGCCCACCGACAGCATGACCAACGACAGAATGGCCAGCGGCACGATGCGTAATGCGCCGAATTCCTTATGCTCGGGCAATGTGGTGCGGGCTTCGCCAAGGAAAACCACGCCAAAGGCTTTTGTGAAGCAGAGAATGGCCAAACCGCCAATCATCACTAAGGCCAAAATGGCGCCGACAGCACCGACTTGTGATAGGATAGAGGCTTGCCCGAGATAATCGAACAGACCAAGATAAATCATGATTTCGGAAACGAAACCGTTCATCGGGGGCAATCCGCAGATGGCCACTGCTGCAACGAGGAAGAAAAAACCTGTCAGCGGGAGGCGTTTCAGGAGGCCACCGAGATGTTCCACGTTGAGCGTGTGTGTGGCTTGATAGACATTGCCGGCAGTGAAAAACAGCGTCGATTTGAACAGCGCGTGGTTTAGGGTGTGGAGCAGCGCACCTCCGAAAGCCAACGATGCAATCTCTTGCATTCCAAGTCCTTTGGCAATGCAGCCCAATCCGATGCCCATGCCGATGATGCCGATGTTTTCGATGCTGTGATAGGCGAGGAGTCGCTTCAGGTTGTGCTGCACGATGGCCATCATCACGCCGTAGAGTCCGCTGATGGCGGCGACTGCAAGGATGATTTTACCAGCAAGAACCAAATCGACATTGAAAATCATCACGGAACGCAGCAGTCCGTAGATGCCGATTTTGATGATGACACCCGACATCACGCCGGAGATGTGTGCCGGAGCGGCAGGATGCGCCACGGGAAGCCATGTGTGGAAAGGCACAAAGCCCGCCTTGATGGCGAAACCGCAGCACACGAAGGCAAACGGCAGTCCGCAAGGACCTTGATAGGCACTCCAATCCGTCCAAAGGAAGGAGCCGGTCTTGTTGTACATCATCAGGAATCCGATGGTCAGGAAGACCACGCTGATGTGCGACTGGATGAAGAAATTGATACCAGCCTTGATGACATCGCTGTTCCAACTCTCGAAGATGATGAGGAAGAAACTGCCGAGGGCCATCAGTTCCCAGGTCACCAAAAAGGCGACGGCATGTTGGGTCAGTGTCAGCAGAATCATCGATGCAAAGGTCAGCAGGTACCAGAAAACGTGTAGCCCGAGTTCCTTGCGGTGTTGTTTGTAGGCTTTAAGATAGTCAGCCCCGTAAAAAGCGCCGGCGGTGAAAATCAAGGTGATGATGGCGATGAACCACCACGACAGCCGGTCGGGGACGTTAAATAGGCTCAAAAGGGTCATTGTTTGACGGTTTTATGAAAACGGGCGCGAAGATACGGAATAATGCCGAATTGCCAATGCGGAATGTGTAATGGCATGTGAAAAAGGCCAAAAGTCATGGCGAGGTATGAAGCGGCAGTCCGTTTTAGGGCAGGGGTTCCGCTGCGCTTCACCGTCTGCTAAATCTCTGTCGTCCCTACGGGACTTTGCGAAGCCCTGTAAGGGCAGCAGAGGTTTAGCAGTGCACGTGAGTCACTGCTCTGAAACACCCTCATTAATGCTTTACCGCATGCCCATTATACGCGGCAAAGTGAGGAAAAGGTTGGCTCACCCTTCAGAGCCAACCTTTTGAAAAGCAACACAGCTTTACAGCGTCTTTAAAAGTTCCTCAAACACCTCTTGATAGCTCGGCGTCTTTTTGTGGAAACTCTCAAGGATTTTGTCGAAATACCACTTGTGTTCTGGTGGGACATAGCCGTAACCATAGGACATGAATTCAAAATTCACTGTTCTCCAGCATAATCCGTTTTCATCTATGCCTTCGGTTATGGTCGTCTCTGGCACGAAGAAAGTTTCACCTTCAAATCCACACTGTATTCTCATAACAGCATCCCATATTCTTTGTTCAAGCTTAGAATTATACTGTTTGTAATTAATCCAAATTGAAGCACCATTGTTGTATGCAAAGAACGCTTTTGTGTTTGGATCAAAATTTAAGATGTTAGAATTAAGTTTGCTCGGAACGGTTATTTCTACAGTGTCGCTCTTCGGCAAAAACGTAGGACCTTCATAACAAAAGAAGCTTACCAAATCTTGACGTATTGGAATGGCCTTCGTTTCCAATTCACCGTACAATTCAGCGCATCCCTTCTCGTTAGGCATTTGTGATTGCGTTGTTGCTTGCCTCACTGCGCATGACGACAAAACAAGAATCAGAACGGCAAAATAAATGTGCTTCCAACAATGATAATTGCATATAAATCTCTCTTTCATGTTTCTTGTGCTTTTTTTGCGCTGCAAAGTTAAGCACATGGTGGCAAAATGTCAAGCGGATGGAAGGATTATTTTTGTCAATATGCGCTGCAAAATGCGAAAAAGGTTGGCTCGTGGTGGCGAGCCAACCTTTGTTGGGGAAATAACGATATATTGATAGTTAATGAAAGTAGTAAACAGCTTTCCGTCTATCTGTAGATGAAAAAAGATTGTTGTTTAATTGTTCTGCTCTACAAGTCTATCTTTCCCTTTTCGATTTGTAGTCGCTGAACCATAATGATTCAATTTTCTCCCATTCCTGCTTTTCGCAAGAGTAGCGATATATTGAACAACGGCAATTCTCTCCCTTCCCAACACCTAGTGTTCCCCTTTTTACATATGTGACGAATAACTTTTCAACTAGAACATGAATTTCCCCATCTAAAAGTATGATATTTACTTCAATAACTGAAATGTGATCTTTCCTCAATTGCCTTTTTGTCTCTTTTGAACAATTTTTAATCGCTTTAATAGAAATAGGATTGATACCCAAATCGTCACAACAAAAATCTTTTGGCAAATTATCCACATTGACATATAATGTCGATGATTTTTCAAGGTTAAGAAATTCAACAAATTCGTTGACACTTTCGGTGACCATTGTGCTTAACTGATTCTCAACTTGAGCTGACAATCTATTTATCGATAAACACAATATTGCTATCAATATTATTTTTTTCATGGCAATTTGAAAAGATTTGGGTTAGTAAAAGTCTTAATACTGATTTGAATATGAGTTCCAGAAGCGTTGTAGCCATAAACATATCCACCAAATGGCACATTCCGTCCTCCCATACCAATTACAAAATGATTAAAGTTACCTGCATTTGATATGTCTGTAATTGAAGGAAATTGATTATACCAATGAAATTCATCAGCTCCACCAACGTTGCCTCCGATTTGTTTGTATATTGTCCCACTTGGATGGCTATGGTATGTTGAACAATTGGCTGGAAGTTCTATTATAATATCTTCTTTCATAGGACTTCCAACAGCACTTTTATAAACTACATCAAGATTTTCGATGCTGCCTCCATATTTACCATCGTTTTGTTTTATGAAAGTAACGGCATCTTTATAGGATTCACCTCGTGGTACTTTTTCTTTGTCGTTTTTAACATTATATACAACATAAATTTTCCCTTCATATTTACCGTCAGAACCTATATATTTACCATAACTATCGAAAAAGCCGTTTTGGGTTTCTCCGCCGCCTCCACCTTTCTGTTCATTGGCTTCCATCCAGAGGATGTCGGGGTTGGGGCCGTCGGGCAGCTGGCGAAGGCCAAGGTCCCTAGGCTCCAACGGGGAGTTCCATTGGCATTCGTATGGTCCTTGCAAAGAAGAGCCGGAATGCCCACCTTGGTAGAACCACCCGCTCGGGTCGGTGTAACGCAACGGGTTGTTGAGGCAGTAGGCGTAGCGGTTGAAGTTCTGCGAATTGTCGGGGCTTTGCACATAGGCATCCACAGAGAGGAACGACGACATCACAGGGTCGTACATGCGGGTTTCATTAACTTTTCTCTTGAAAGAAAAGTTACAAAAGTTCAAGGACGGGCTAACCGGCCCGACACACATGGCGGGCGCTTCCCCGTATCCCGTCCATTCCCTCGCGCCCACCCCGGTCGAGGTTTGGCATTCCCATCCTTGGAGGTCGGGATGAATGGTTCCGTATGTGAAGCCTGCTGCCATGCTTGCCTGGTTTTGACGCTGCAAAGTTATATCGTCAAAAACCAAAAGTCAAGAAAAAAGGTGAAAAAAAGTCTTGCACAGGTCATGCTTTTTCGGAATCGGTGAGTCAAAGCACTTGCAACTGACCTGTTTACCCACGCTCGTGCCTCCGAAGGACTTGTGACTGTCAGCTTTTGCCCAAATCGATGGGTCGAAGGACTTGGAACTGACGTGTCAACCCATGGCCGTGGGTCGGAAGGACTTGGAACTGTCAGTTTTCCCACGAATCGTGGGCGCACGAGGCTTGAAACCCGCATTTTTTGCCACTTTCGTGTGCCAAAATGACTTCGAACTGTCAGGTTTTGGCTAAATCGATGGGTTTGATGAGTTGGAACTGTCAGGTTTTGCCAGAATCGATGGGTCGAAGGACTTGGAACTGTCATGTTTTGTCATGCTCATGGGTCAAATGGACTTGGAACTGTCAGAATACCCACGAGTGGCGTGGGTCGAGGCACTTGGAACTGTCAGGTTTTCCATGCATCATGCGTCAAAATGGGTTGCGACTGTCAGTTTCTGCCCAAAATCGGTGGGTTTGATGAGTTGGAACTGTCAGTTTCTGTCATGCTCGTGGGGTAAAAGGACTTGGAACTGTCAGTTTTTGGCATGCTCAAGGGTTTTGGCACTTGGAACTGTCAGGTTTCCCACGAGCGTCGTGGGTCGAGGCAGTTGGAACTGTCAGATTTCCCACAAAAATCACAGAATTAATGGATTAATCGTCACATTATCGTAGTTTGGCACAAGGATTGAGCAACGGGTTTCTTCTATTGTATCGTCGCATTATCGTTCCACGATTTGTTGAAGGCTTCGCCCCCACGCACGCTTTGCGTCATGGCGAGGAACGAAGCCATCCAGATTAAAAAGCAGGAGACGCGATAAATCGGCGTCTCTACAAACGGATGTCGTTTGACGAATTCACGATGTATGCAACAACCGTTAAACTTGTAGAGACGCGATTCATCGCGTCTTGTTTTCGAAACAAATGAGTGAAAATCGCCAAGACGTGGAACGTCATTGCGAGGAGGCACGACGAAGCAAACCAGACGATGAGTTTGCCTCCGCGTATTACGCGTATCTATCGTATTGTTTTTTTATAAAGATACGAGCGATACATGGAGGAAATTCCAGGTTCGCTTCACTACGTTCGCGATGACGCGAAGCGACTGTCAGCCTGCCGGTAGTGGCAGGGGTTCCGCTGCGCTTCACCGGCTGCTAAATCTCTTTCGTCCCTACGGGACTTTGCGAAGCCCTGTAAGGGCGGTAGAGGTTTAGCAGTGCCCGTGAGTCACTGCCATAGGTGACAAAATAAACAAGTATTTCTCGTCATTTGTTTTCTGCCAAAGGGAAAAAGCCTTATATTTGCCTTGTGAAAGGTCAATGTTGAAACTAAATTCTTAATGAGTTATGAAAGCAGACAAAAAGACAATTTTAGAGGAAATCAAACGCTATGTCATCATTACAATCGCCATCTTCGTCATGGATTTCGGCTGGACGGCGTTCCTCATCCCCAATCATCTGATGGGCGGTGGCGTGAGTGGTATCGCTACCTTAATCTTTTGGGCTACAGGCCTTTCTACTGGTATCTCCATCTTCGTCATCAACACGATTCTATTGCTGATTGCGCTGAAAGTCATCGGGCCGGGCTTCGGTATCAAGACGGCCTATTCTATCGTGATGGCTTCCGTTTTCATGTCGCTGCAGCAGCATTTCATCACCGATCCGATGTTGGCTGGCACGATGGACCTTTTTGTCTCCGACCATTTCCTTGCCGCCATCTTGGGTGGTGCCTTGGCTGGAGCGAGCATCGGCGTGGCTTTCACGCAAGGGGGTAGCACGGGCGGAACCGACATCATTGCCATGATTGTCAACAAGTACCGCAACATTTCGCAAGGTCGTGTCATCTTGTTCTGCGATATCATCATCATCGGCTGCTCCTATTTCGTCTTCCATAGCATCGAGAGCATCATCTATAGCTTTGTCGTGCTGGGCGTGTGCAGCTATTGCATCGACTTGGTACTGACGGGTAACAAGCAATCGGTTCAGGCCTTTATCTTCACATCGAAACCTGCTGAAGTTGCCGACCGTATCACGAACGAAATGCACCGCGGTGTGACTGCGGTCAAAGGTATGGGTTGGTACACGAAACGCGAAGGTGACATCCTCATGGTGGTGACGCACAAGCGCGAGGCGCAGCAAATCATGCGTATCGTGAAAGAAGAGGATCCGGCGGCCTTCATGACGATGAACACCGTGATGGGAGCCTATGGAAAGGGTTTCGAGCAGATTAGAAAATGATGGAAAGGTTTGTCTAAACCTAATTCATTTCCAACTCTTATAGGGGTTTTTCAGCAGCATGGAATTGTAGTATTTCATGTCGCCAGTGACCTCTTCGCCTAACCATTCGGGCTTGTCGAAAGGCTCGTTTTCGTCGGAAAGCTCAATTTCGGCGATGACGAGTCCTTCGTTGTCGCCGCAAAATTCGTCAACTTCCCAAGTGTGTATTCCATCGGTGTTTTTGAGGAGATAGCGGGTTTTGTCGATGATGCCAGGCTCGCAAATTTCGAGCAATGATTTGGCTTCGTCAACGTCGATTTCCTTTTCCCATTCAAAACGTGATACGCCCGAAGCATCGCAAATCCCTTTGATGGTGATGAAGGATTTCTCGCCCTTCACTCTGATGCGAACGATGCGCTCTGGAACGCTCGAAAGATAACCTTGCGTGATGCGTGTCGAACTGAAGGCTTCAGCCTTGTAGTCGCCTTTGACCAGAAACTTTCTCTCTATTTCTTGTGCCATTTTGCTGGATGTTGGTTCCGCAAAGAAACAAAAAAATGCAGGAACAATTTCTTGCTCCTGCATTTTTAACATTTACATATCCGAGTTTTACATCAAGCGGATGCCTAAGCGCACAACCAACATGCTGGTTGACAAGTCCTTTAGCTCGAAATCTGTTGAATTTGAAATGGATTGGTTGCTTGTGGAAACTTTCAGATAGCTATCTGTATGTCCTGAGACAGTGGCGGTTCCAAGATTATAGTAATTCACACCGAGGGTGATAGCCTTGCTGATCAGGATGCCGCCTCCAAATTCGAAAGCGAATGATGCTTTTGGAGTATAGTGGTTCACAAGAGAATAATCTGTGGTGATACCTAAAACTGAACCATTGGCGCTAAACTTGCAGGGGAGGATGAATCTGGCATTGACACCAGCACCGCCTTCAACATAGAGGCCAATCATGTTGGTAAAGTTAAATGTATAGTTTAGACCTAACAGGATGGGCACATTGATATAGCTTGGATTCTTTGTTTTTGTATCGAGACCTGCAATTTCTGGGATTCCGGTATGCATATATTCATCCACTTTGACTTCATTTTGCAGTCCGTTGTACATGCCATCGACAGTGAACATGATGCCCAGGCCTTTTGCCTTGGTGTTGGTGATGAACTTAAATCCGAGGTTGGCACCGAGGTTGGCACCGCCTTGGGTGCTTGTAGGGTCTAACAATGCGCAAGAATTGGTCTTGCTCCCGAAAGTGCCTTGAGGAATGTTAAGGCCTAAATTCAGATACGAACTCGATTGGGCAAACAGAGTGTTGCCGCACATTAAGGCCGCTGCCATGAAAGCGGCAAGAAACAATTTCTTCATTTTCATAATTGATTGATTTGAGAATTGGATGCAAAAATACACATTATTTCACATAAAAACGGAGAAGCACCAAAATAAGCGCTTCTCCGTTTTTATCAATGATTGTCCGTTATGCTTATTTGATGCCAAGCTTCTTGGCAATGTCCTTTGGAAGTGCATCCTTGTGGACAACGATGTTCATGGTCTTGTAGCGCACGAAAGCCTTCGATGCGTACCAAATGCCATTGTAGTTGCCGGCATCGCCCCAGCTGTTCTTCACGAGGAAGTATTCGTTGCCGATTTGGTCCTTGGCAGTACCATAAATTAACATGCCGTGGTCGTCGCCAGTCTCGAAGTTGTCGTATGCCATCTGGCGTTCTTTCTGGCTGACCCATTTTTGTGGGGTAGGACCATTTTGGGCTTCTTTTCTGCGGTCGGCTGCCGAAAGGCCTGTCCAGTGAGCCATGTCGCTGCCGGTGAGGTCTTTGCCATCTGACTTGAGGTCAGGCAAAACCACAACGCCCAGGTTCTTGCCACGGAGGAAGCCGCTTTCGCTGACGTCAGAACCCCAGGCAATCGGATAGCCGTTTTCGATGGCGTTGTCCATCACCTGCATGAGTTCGTCGATAGGAAGGTTCCAAGCCTGTCCCCAGCGCCAGTTGTCCTGCACTTCGATGACGAATTTTTCATAGAATGGATGATGTGTGAAAGAAGTCAGGTTGACATAGTCGTCCATGTTCAGGCCTGTCGATTCGGCAAAGCTCATAGGAGTGTATTTCTTGCCGTTGTAGGTGAATTCTTCTGGGCAAGTGCCGAGGTAAGCATTGTAGATGCCGGCCAAGCCGTTCTTCCACAGTGGGTTGCCGTCAGCATCCATTTGGATTTTCTTGCTTGTTGCGATAGCCTTGACGTATGGGTCGGTCACGGCTGAAAGTTCGGTGAAGTTCGACAATGAATCGTTGTGCATGGCGCCGGCTGGCATTTCTGAATCAGGAATGAGGCCGTAGTGACGGATGGCATACATGACGTCGCCAAACGAGCCACCTTGCGAGAAAGAAACATCGCCATGGGTACGGACTGAAGCTTCGGCGCGGTCCATGTAGGTCTTATAGACGATGTACATTTCCGAGAAATCGTATTCAGGCTTGCCCATGCGGAGCAATTCCGATTCGAAGAATGCTAATGAGGAATAGCACCAGCATGTACCGGCTTGGTTCTGGTCCTTAACGGAGGTGATAGGGAGTTCCTTAATGGTGGTGAACTTGAAGCCTTCGTCTTCCTTGACTTCGTTTTTGGCTTCTGTTTGGGCAAATGCGCCGACGCTGAGCATCAGGGCTGTTGCGGTGAGAATGTGTTTGAATTTCATTTTGTTGAATTGTTTATTTGTTGATTTGTTTAATTGTTGTTTGTGCTTTGATGAAATGTAATTTGCAAAGGTAGGAATTTAATGAATTGATTTTGCTCTCAAAAACAAAAAATCACCTTTTCAAGAGAAATGAATCATAATTTCAGGCTCTTTTTCATGTCCTTCGAGAGTGCATCCTTGTGCAGTGTGAAGAAAATGGTGTGCAGACGGACGTATGATTCCGAGCAGTACCAGTAACCGTCATAAACCATGTCCTTAGTGCCCCAAGAGTTTTTGATTTTGTAATACTTGGTGCCGTTCTGGTCTTTGGCGAGGCCGACAACGAGCATGGAGTGGTCGTCGCCGACTTCCCAGCTGTCGATGGCTTTCTGGTGGTCTTCGTCGGTAATGGTCTTTTCGGGGACGATTTCTTCCCAAAGGTTTCCTGCATCAAAATCTTCGGGAACGATGCCCAACCCCATCTTGCGCGAGAAGCCCTTGTCGCTGACATCCTGAGCCCAACCGACGGTGTAGCCGTTTTCGAGCGCATGGTCAACGGCGGCCATCATGTCGTCGAGGGTGAGGTTGTAGGCTGGTGTCCAAGTCCAGTTGTCGGGGATTTCGACCATGAAGGGCTTGTTCAGTTCCTGGTTGGTGTAGGAAGCGATTTCGATGTAGTTGTTTGGGTCGAGTGGATAGGCTTCGGCGAACGATTTTGGCGTGTATTGCTTGCCGTCAACGGTAAAGTTTTCAGGCACTTCGCCGAGGTAGGCATCCAACATGCCTGGCAAAACCTTTTTCCAGACTGGGCTTAAATGACCGTTGCTGTTTTTGATGATGGCGCGCGCATACGAACTGATGGCATCGTTCATTTCGCCATGGTTGTGGCGTTCTTCGCCGATGACTTTGCCCGTGTAGTCGGCTTCGGGCATCATACCGTATTTATTAATCATGTAAAGCACGTCGCACACTTCGCCGCCTTGGCTTAAAGTGTTGTTGCCGTGCATGTTGACAAATTTCGAGACCTTTTCAGTCCAGGCATTGCGCACGGTGAACATTTCCGAAAGGTTGAATTCCTTGCCGTAGATACGCAGGATTTCGGCTTCAACGAAACCAGTGCCGGCAAAGCACCAGCAGGTGCCTGAGCGACCTTGGTTGTCAACAGGTGTGTGTTTCACGTTGACGGTCTCGGTAATCTGATACACGGGTTTTTCGTCATTTGCCTCTTGTGCAAAGACGTTGGCGCCTGTGCCGAGCAAAAGGGCTAAGGCGGTAATTTTTAAGGTGTTATTCATGTCGTATTGTTGTTTGATTTGTCGTTAGAGTTTGATGATCTTTTGTGTTTCGGTAGAATCTTTCGTGACAGCCTTCAGCAGATAGGTGCCTTGTGGCAGCGATGAAAGGTCCATGCTAAGGCTGTCGCCATTGGTGTTCTTGCGCATCACTTCTTGTCCCATCATGTTGTAGATGACCACTTGAGTGAGTTCGGTAGCTTCGACGATTATCTGGCTTTGGGTTGGGCTTGGATAGATGCTGATGCCATTGTTGATGGTGTTTTCTTGGGCATCCCAGCTCCATCTGATGCAGACTTCGTTGGATGGCGATTCCATGTATTGCGAAACGCAAACTACTTTGTAGCAGTAGATTTGTTGGGTGTCGGCGCTTTCGTCAAGATAATAGCCTTCAGTGATGTCTTCGGCTAGCTGTGAACCATCGCGGTAAATCTTGTAGCTGTCGCCCATTGAGCCTTGGTTCCAATAGAGTCTGACGTTTTGGCCTTCGATTTGGTAGCGCAGATTGAATGGGACGAAGCCCTTGTTGACGGTCACGTAGTTCAATTCGGGGTTTTCTTGAGAAGTAGCGTAGCTTGATGTGCATTCGTTGGCTGCATAATAAGCACACACGGCATAGTCATACAATCCGCAACCGAGGCTGTTGTTGTCGGTATAGCTGTTGCTTGAGAGCAACTTGACGCGTTTGAATTCTTCGCCTTTGGCGCGACGATAGACCATGTATCCTGTTAGGCCTTCGGCTTGGGGAGCGTCCCACGACAACTTTACCTTGGTGGCATTGACAAATTCATATCTCAGGTTGGTTGGAGCATCGCAAGTGCTTTGTGGTTGGATGTTGCATTCGTTGGATGGACCTGATTCGCCTTCGCTGGTCAATGCTGTGACGTGATAGCTGTGGAATGCTTGGTATGCGTTTTCGTCAGTGTAGGCAGTATCCGAGGTGTTTGCATAGAGTTCTCCATCGCGGTAGATGCAGTAGGTGAGAGGAGTGACGCTGATAGCCTCCCAATGCAGGACGGCATTGTTGCCACTCTTGTTGGCTCTCAGGTTTTCGGGTGCTTCGTGGTATCCGGCACCGTCGCAGTCGTTGTAGGCTTCGAAGAACTTTCCTTTAGGAAGGTTTCTTGAACTGCCCTGATAGGCAATCTTCTCGTTGTCGTTCTGGTCGTAGATGGCGAAGCCGAAATCGTCGGTATATTCGCTTCCAGGATTCCATGAGAAGGAGGCATGTCCGAGAGGCATGTCGAAATAGATTCTTTCACCGGATTCGGTTGGAGCGAGTTGCTTGATTTCTGTTCCGGCTGAGTTGATGAGCGAGATGCTGAAATCCTTGAAATCGCTGCCGTTGTAAACGAGGTACCAAGGGCAGGAAGGTCCAAGGACGACCATGTCTGACTTCACGATGAGGCTTTTGGCTGAGTGGACGATGGCGTACACTCCGTATCTCACGGCTGTGGGCATGTAATGGTCGGTGAAGGTCATGGTAGCACCTGGTGCAGGGTTGTCTTCGGTGTGAATGATTTGACCATCGCGGAGGATGACGATTTGGTCGATGGAGCTGAGGCTGGCACCGTGAATATCTTGCGTTGGGTTTTTCCAAGTCATTGTGGCTGAGAATTGGTCGTCGCCCAGCGATTCGACAGCAAGGTCTTCGATGGGTTTTGGCATGTAGTCGTAAACGTCAGCAGGGACATAGTTGATGATTGCTTCGGCCCAGCCTGCGAAGTCGATTTCATCGACGACGAACCAGCCATCGCTTGAGCCGCCCCAACCCCAGTTGTAGTGGAAGAGGTCGTTTTCGTCGTAGCCGTCGCACACGAAAGCGTGCCCGCCATCTTCGCTATAGCCTGAATAATACAAAGGCCAGCCTAAGTCGATGGAGGCCTTCAGTAGGTCTTGCCAGTCTTTCAGCGAGTATTCGTCGCGGCTTTCCAAGCTGGCGTGATTTGTGTAGGAGAAATAGCGGCGGATGGCACTTGGAACGTCCCAACTGTTGGCACCGCTGCCCGATGGTGAGAAGCCCATATCGACGGAAATGGCGCAATGGTACATCAGTGTGGCGATAGCTTCGATTTGTTCTTGTGGCGATCCGCTGTTGATTTTGTTGGGCATGTTGTCCCAATCGTAGGTGGTGGCACCAAAGTCGGCAGAGAGGTGACCGCCGTAGCCGCCCCACGAATAGTAGGAGTGGCTTCCTGTGCCTTGCAGTGGGTGGTCCCAATATTTCATCACTTGCGACATGGCGGTGGCCACGCATCCGGCATAGCAGCGGCCTCCAGGACCTCCGCTGGCTTCAGGAGCGTAAAGGTTATAGGGCGAATCTTGGTTCCACTGGGTTTGCACGAGATATTCGGCTTCCTTGTCCGTGTTGCGGGGCTTCATCTTGCCGGTCGCAGCAATCGACTGCCACTCTTGCGCTGTGCCATCAATCATGACGGCGTTGCGGCTTGTGCGGGCCTCGATGATTTTGTCGAGATAGAAAGCCAGTTCGGGCGACATGTTTTCGGTTGCGAAGGGACCTTCGTCAGAATAACCTACGATGGGACGGAAACGGTCGTCGGCCGAGACGATGACGAAACCGTTTTGATCTTGGTTGAAAACATAGAAACAGGTTTCGCCACGAACCGAACTGCCAGTATAAACCAACTGCAAGTCGGCTTGATGTGGGGTCTTGAAGTTGGCCTGGACGAATTTCTGCCCGATGGATTTTGCCTTTTCGGGATTGATAGGATTTGCGACGAGCGCAACAGCATTTAGAAGGAGAATGACTGTTAGTAAGTGCTTATTCATTGCGATAGCTATTTGTTGATTTAATAAAATCGAATAAAAGTTTGAAACGACAAAGATAGGTGATTTTACAAGATGATGGAAGCAATAATCCATTTTTCTGGAATGCACTCGAAATAATAAATCGGAGTTCCCCATTTATCTTTGATTTTCAATACGTTGCCGTCCAAAAAATAAAGTGCTTGTCCCCACTTGTCTTTTTGGCGTATGGTGTTGCCGTCGAAATAGATGAGCGGCGTGCCCCATTTGTCTTTTTGCTTTATTACGTTGCCGTCGAGATAATAGAGTGCAGCACCCCATTTGTCCTTGGTTTTGATGGTCTGTCCGTCCAAGAAAAAGAGTTGTTGACCCCATTTGTCCTTCTGTCTAATGGTTTGTCCTTCAACAAAATAGATTGAAGTTCCCCATTTGTCCTTCTGCTTGATGCTTTGGGCTGTGATTTCGGAACCGAAAACTAATGAAACGAGGATGATTAGAAGTAGTTTTTTCATAGGAATGGATTTTTATGCAGCAAAAGTAATGAAAAGCGTTAGGAAAACACTATTTTTGCCCGCAATAATCTCGAAAAAAATGAAAAAGCTTTCCTTAATTTTCCTGACCCTGATGGTCGCTTCCTTGCTGACGGCATGTGGAAGCAAAGATGCCACATTGCGTTACATTTCTTATAACATTCGTTATGGCACGGCCGATGATGGCGACAATGCTTGGGAATTTCGCCAATCGGCTACCAAGAAAATGATTGAGACAGAGCAACCTACAGTGCTTGGTTTGCAGGAAGCCTTGTCGATGCAACTCGATTTCATTGATGAAAATTTCCCCCAATTCAGCAGGGTAGGCGTAGGACGTGACGATGGCAAGGAGGCGGGTGAATTTTCGGCTTTGCTTTACCGCAACGACTTGTACGACTTGCTTGATTCGGGCAATTTCTGGCTTTCCGAAATGCCCGATGTGCCAGGCTTGGGCTGGGATGCTGCTTGTACTCGCATCGTCACTTGGGCTTGCTTGCAGGATAAGGAAACGGGAAAGCGTTTCTATGCTTTCAATACGCATCTCGACCATGTCGGGAAGGTGGCTCGCGAGCAGTCTATCTTGCTGATTGTAGATAAGATAAAGGAAATCGTTGGAGACGCTGATGTGCCCGTGTTTCTTTCGGGCGATTTCAATTCTGATGTCAGTTGGCCTATCTTCGACCCGCTGAAAGCCGAAATGGGCGATGCCCGCGAATTTCTTCCTGAGGAACAATGGAGTGAAACCTACAACGCTTGGGGGAATGATTACGATGGCACCCGTATCATCGATTATATCTTCTACAAGAATGCAGAAGTTACTGGTTTCCGCACCCTTAATGGCGATTACGGGAAACCGTACATCTCAGACCATTACCCGATTTGCGCCGAGTTTAGGTTCTAAACCATATCATTTTTCAAATCCCCATTCTTCTCCCTTTTCGTACTTCGTCTCTCCACGTTCGAACTTCTTTTTCCATACTATGAAAAGAATCAAATTCGCAATGGTGATGGCGGCTCCGATGATATAGCCCAAATAACGTGGTATCCAGTCGCCTAAGCCTCCGTCGGCACCTTTGGCCACGAAGAGGAAACAACCGGTTACCATGGTCATGAATAGGGCAGGAATCAGCGAGATGAGATACCAGTGCCCGCCTTTCTTGATGACAAAACAAACGGCAATGGTCCACAAAGTGACCGTGGCAAGCAGTTGGTTCGCCCACGCAAAATAGCGCCAAATGAGTTGAAAACCATGCGCATCGGCAATGCTATAGACTAATATGGCAATGGTGATGGCAAACATGGGAATGGCGATGATGAGTCGGTTTTTGATGGGCTTTTGGTCGTAATGCAAGAAGTCGGCGATGATGAGTCGTGCCGAGCGCATGGCGGTATCGCCCGAGGTGACGGCGGCACTGATGACACCCAATATGGTGATGGTGGCAATGACAGGCGTGAACCAAGTGTTGGCGATGATGCCAACGATGGCGGCACCGCTCTTTCCCGTGACATCCACTTCGCTTTCAGGACCAAAGAAATAAGCGGCAGCGGCAGCCCAAATGAGAGCGACGATGCCTTCGGTAATCATGGCGCCGTAGAAAATGGGACGGCCTTGCATCTCGTTGGTCATGCAACGTGCCATCAACGGCGATTGCGTAGCGTGGAATCCTGAGATGGCTCCGCAAGCTATCGAGATGAACATCATCGGGAAGATGGGGTTGTTGGGCGCATCGGGATGACGGTTTTGAAGTCCACTCCACATTTCGGGGATGGCTGGCTTGTAGATGATGAAAGCCACAACGATGGCCACGGCCATGCCTAAAAGCAGCAAACCGAAGATGGGGTAAATCTTGCCAATGAGCTTATCGATAGGAAGTAAAGTGGCAATCAAATAGTAAGCTATGATGATGCTGATCCAAATGTAAGGACTCCAACCTGGAGTGAAGTTCTGGTTGAGCAGCGTGGCTGGCGTGTTGACGAAGACGACACCCACCAGAATCATCAATATGATGGTGAAAGCGCGCATGGCTTGCTTGACGCCGTTGCCTAAGTATTCGCCGTGAATTTCTGGTAGGCTGCATCCCTTGTTGCGCAACGAAGTCATGCCTGAGAGGTAGTCGTGCACAGCACCGGCAAAGATACTGCCGAGCACAATCCATAGGAACGAGGCCGTGCCGAATTGGGCACCCATGATAGCTCCGATGATGGGCCCGACACCTGCAATGTTCAGAAACTGAATGAGGTAGATGCGCCAAGGCTTCATCGGCACGTAGTCGATGCCATCGGCCATGGTGGTGGCGGGAGTGGCGCGTTTTGGGTCGGCACCAAATATTCTTTCAACGATTTTTCCGTAGATGAAGTAGCCTAATATGAGGACAACTATCGAGATGACGAATGTGAGCATGGCATATTTGTTTTGAAACTGCAAAAATAGGGTTATTTTGCTTTGCTTCGGTCTGAAACTTATTCGTTTGTGATTTGGTAGGTGCCATCCATCTTGTCTTTTTTCCAACGATAGAACAAAATGGTAACGACTATCGTGGCCACGGCGGCTATCGTTTGGGCGATCCAAGGCGTGAGGCCTTTGCCCGGAATGTAGGCTCCGGTTGGAGCTTCAAGGATGAACGATATGGTGACGAAACTCATAAAAATAGCCGGAATGATGGATACAAAGTAGTTTTTGCGCCTTTGTGTGAGATAGACCGTAATGGCCCAGAAAGTGAATGCAGCCATCACTTGGTTGCTCCATGTGAAATAGCGCCAGACGATGCTGAAATTCTTGGTGTCGCTCAAGCTGAAGATGAGGAAGCCGGCGCAGGCTGCAAAGATTGGAATGCAGATAAGGAGTCGGTTCCTGACGCTTTTCTGTTCAATATGGAAAGTGTCGGCCACAATAAGACGTGCTGCACGCAATACGGTGTCGCCTGTCGTGATAGGAGCAAACACAACACCGAGGATGGCAAGGATACCGCCAAAGAGGCCTAACCAATTGTGGCAGATGAAATTGACCACCTCGCCTTGTGTGAACGAAGTCCCATTGTCTTGGTAGAAAGCTGTTGCGGCGGCAGCCCAGATGAGTGCTACGATGCCTTCGGCGACCATGGCTCCGTAGAATACCAACTTGGCGTCTTTCTCGTTTTTCAGACAGCGAGCCATCATTGGCGACTGTGTGGCGTGTGAACCGCTGACGGCGCCGCACGCAATCGACACGAACATCATCGGGAAGATGGGCGATGGGTCGTATTTCGTGCCAAAACTCTCCCACATTTCAGGAAGTGTAGGCCATTTCACAAACAATGCCACCAGTATCACGATGGCCATGAGAAACAGGCAGATGGCGAAAATCGGGTAAATCTTTCCGATGATTTTGTCGATGGGGAAGAGTGTTGCAATAAGATAATAGCAGAATATGATGGCCACCCAAAAATAGACGTTCATGTAGAATGGAACTGATGAGTTTTCGATGGCTGCTTCTGGGGTATTCAGCGAACCGACAATGATGTTGGCGGGTTGCGAGACGAAGACCGCACCTGCAAGCGTCAGGAAAAGCAACACAAACACAATCATCACCTTCTTGACGTTCTCGCCAAGGTAGCGGCCAATGAGTTGAGGCAGACTTTCGCCATCGTTGCGCAACGACATGATGCCCGAAATGAAGTCGTGGACGGCACCTCCGAAAATGGTTCCAAACACAATCCAAAGATACGATGCCGTTCCGAATTGTGCACCCATGATGGCTCCGAAGATGGGACCTAGCCCGGCGATGTTAAGGAACTGAATCATAAAGACTTTCCAAGTCGGCATAGGAACGAAGTCGATGCCGTCGGCTTTGGTCATGGCGGGTGTAGGATTCAAAGGGTCAATGTCAACCAAACGTGCGATAAACCTTCCATAAATAAGGTAACCCAAAACGAGGACTACTAAAGCGATGATGAATGTGTACATGCGATGATTTTATTGCAGCAAAAATAACCAAAAAACAAACAGTAGATGATTGTTTTCTTTTTCTGCGGTTAGTTCCTTTTTTTTTGCAATATTTGCCGCTGATATTGGAAAGGGTGATTGTAGAAATCTTCATAGGATTCCAGTGTGCGAATAAATAACGTCAATTCTCATGAAATTAAGTAAATATAGAAAAAGCGATTTGATTGACAAAGCCTTTAGGATGACCGTGATTAGTACCACGCTCACGGCCATGGCGCCTCTTATCGCTACGCTCGTTGATGGGCTTGTCTCAAGTCATATATTAGGTGCAGATGCTTTCATTGCTGTCAGTGTGACTTTGCCTATTGTCAATGCTGTCAGTGTGCTATGCATGATTTGTTGTCGTGGTGGAAGCATGTTGGCTGCTGGCCAACTGACCAAGGGAGACCACTTAAAGGCCAATCGTATCTTTACTGTTGCGCTGTCGTCGGCTGTTATTGCTGCGGTTGCAGTAATAATAGGAATACTCTTAAGAATCGATAGCATTTCCTCGTCTATCTCCCATAATGATGAATGCGCTGCTTACGTGAAGGATTACTTGCAAGTCATTCTTGTATATTTTCTTGTGGTTCCGTTCAATTGCACACTTAACGATTTCATGACCCAAGAGGGCAACCCCCAACTCACCACTCGGGCTGTAGCGGCAGGCTGTGTCGCTAATGTCATCCTTGATATTGTCTTTATTGGCTTCTTCCATTGGGGTATCAAGGGTGCTGCGTGGGCTACTGTGGCTTCCGGATTCATCAATATCGCCATACAGCTTCCGTTTTATCTGAAAGGCAAGAGCCAATTCCGTTTCGCGAAGGCCCAAGGTGATCTTGGAGGCATTCTTTGGAACAACCTCAAGCATGGCTTCGGATTCAACATCTTCTACATC
>JAKSMV010000059.1 GCA_024400425.1 Bacteroidales bacterium | reverse complement strand
ACATATGATTTTTACATACTGAGAATCCTTCCGCAATAAAATTGACGGCCTGCTTTTACAGTTCAGCAGACCGTCAATTATCGGATTGGCATATTAGTCAGAATACTCGTTCAGTTTCTTCACAAGATTATGTACCGTCGTGGATGATTCAGCGAGAGAAGGCTTAATTCCTTGAGTCTCTGCAATGATTGTCTCTGCATTGGTGATAGCTTTGCTTTGAAAAGGAAGCAGAATCGGAAACAACATTTTGGCAAACCCTTCCTGTTTTGAGTAAGGAAAGCCGAGATGTTTTTCAAGCAGTTTCGGATATTCCCTGCGATGCAACTTGCCTGAATATTTCTTGAAATGCAGGAGAAACCAAAGTTCGAACGCCTGGTTGCTGTACGCGACTTCAAAGCCGTTCTTTTTTGCAAGCTCAATCGCTTCATCAAAATCCGGATAGTCATCTTTGTCAAAGACCACCCAACAGAAGTTGAAGCTTTTCCCCTTATGTTTCTCTTGTTCTCTGACAGAAATCGCTTCACGTACGAGAGACATTGTACCCAAACCTTTCCCTATTGCCTTGACGGTAGCGGATGTAAGGCGGAACGCATTGAAGTATTCAGGCTCCGTGTTCACTCCTTCACAAACAATGAGGAAAGTCTTCTTCACCGGCTTGAACCCGGCTCGTCTCCGTATGGGATGTTCTTTTCTTGGATTATATCTTGCGCTCATCTTTTTCTAACACTTTTGAAAGGTCATCCATTATCGGAGTAGCGCCATATTTCCCGAGGAGATAATCCTTCTCGTAAGAGGCATCATTCCTAACTTTATAATCTGATAGAGCATACATCGAGCAGGCTCCATAACCGTCTTTCCTGGTAAACCATATCTGGTCCCTGCGAAGGATATTGGAACCGAGAAGATTCGTGTCGTGCAGAGTCACAACCAACTGGGCCTTGTTTCTGTTTGCATTCTCAGAATTGAACAGTGATACGATTCTTTCTATCAGCAATGTGTGCAACTTGGCCCCGAATTCATCTACTATCAGGCGTTTTCCATTTTCCAACGCATCTATTATTGGAAAAGCAAGAGAGAAATACTTGATTGTTCCATCCGACTCCGCGTCTTTCATAGGAAATACTGTGTGACCGGTGGGATTACCATTCTCGTCATACGAGGTATGAGAAGAAAGGACACCGGCATCGCTCTTGGTGATATCTTCCATTCCAAGGTCGGCATATCTTGAAAAAGCCACAATCTTCCTGCGGACATTCTCATCGTCAAGTTTGCTCACAGCCCAGTCCCAAGCTTCTTTCTCTGATGAACCGGTAATTATCGTAGTGTCTACAAGCCATTTCATAATGGAAACGGCTGTCGGCTCATTGAACTGACCGGCAAGAGACAGGAGGAGAGCATTGCTTCTGAGCATCCCCTTATCCGTTAACTCCTTGCCGATACCGAAACGCTGATGAATTTCACATTTCAAACCATTCCTATAGAAGAGCTCGATTTCTTTGGAACGCTTCTTTGAGGATCGGACATACAGCCATTCAGATACGACATTCGTGCCATCCACCTCGAATCCGAAACGATAGAAATTGTCTTCGATGCAAATAACAGCTTCAAACATACTGGGTACACCTTTCGTATCAGTTGATAAAGCGAATGGCTTGACAGGAATCGCTTCTCCGGATTGAAGATCTTTCGATGAATTGAGAATGAACCACTTGTAAAAGGATAGCGCCTTGATAAAATTCGATTTTCCAGATGCATTTGCACCGAAAACGGCAGCCGCCTTACATAGAGATAATTTGATCTCGTCACCAACGGCGAATGTGCATTCTTCCGCCTTGACCTTTCTGTCACGCAATGTTGTGGCAACCATAGAAAAAGTCACCTTATTCTTAAATGACAGGAAATTCTCATATGAAAACTCTAAAAGCATACCTAAACTTTAATTTTTGTGAAATCCTCACAAATATAAGCATTGTGTCTGGAATTATCAAAACTTAATTGATTTTCCTCCTAAAATTCATACGGCTTGAATTCTCCCATCCAGCCGCGGGCGGCGGCGATGTCGTTGAATTCTTCGAAGGTGTAGGTCTTGTGCACAAGACTGGTTATCTTCTCGGTGATGTGGTGTGTCTGCCGGTCGTATGAGAACAGGTGGTCGTCATTGTCGATGAACCAGCCGGTGTATATCTTTTCCTGCCCGGATTGGCTTCTGCCGTACTTGCCTTTCTTGATGGTTCCCCAGCGTTCGCTGCCGTCCACGAAGTGAACGATGACCAGAATCCACATATTTGACGGGTTGTACATCACAATGTCCTGGATGTATTCGTTGATGTATTCCTTGACAAGACTCCGGTCCATCAGAATCTCCGCCTGACGCTCTGCGAATTCGGGCTTGTCCTCCACTTTGAGAAGGCTCGTGCGCCTGCGGTTGAGACCGGCAATCTCATTCTTCAGCGTGTCGATGATCTTACTGTTTTCCTCACACTTGCGTTCGTATTCACTCCTCTCCGCAGCAATCCAGTTCTCCGCCTCGACATCGTCCTTTGCAAACTTGATGATTCTTTTCATTACGGCGGAATAATTCTCGTGAAGTCCTTGAGCGATGTCGCGGTATGACTGCTGGAGAGCGCGCTTGGACTCAATCTCACCTTCGAGTTCCACGACCTTTCCCATTGCCTTACGGCGCAGGTCATAACCCGTGAACTTGCGTATGCAGAGCTGTATGACCAGCCCGTCCAACTTGTACATCAAAACATCCGCTCCGAGGAAGCAGATGCGCGGGCGCCTGTTTGTCGGCATCTTTCCGGTGCACTTGTACGACCTGCCGTACCTGCACATAGCGGAGGTGAACCGGCTTCCGCATTCTCCACAGCGGAGAAGGTGCTTCAGAAGATTGTCGTGACGGATGCCGCCGTTCTTGTTGAACATCCTCTCATCGATAATCTTTCCGACCTGATGGAATTTCTCGTCATCGATGATACGCAGATCCGGCTGCTCGACATTCAGTTCAAGATAAACCCTTCTATTATTTCTCTTGTATGCCGGAAGCGGATTGGCCGGGTCAGGCTCATGGAAGATGGAACTGCGCTGCCCGACATATATTGCGTTCCTTGCAAGACGGTTTATTGTTGCAATGGTCCAGACGAACTCCTCGGGAGTCTCGCAGCGATGGTACTTCTT
>JAKSMV010000058.1 GCA_024400425.1 Bacteroidales bacterium | reverse complement strand
CCGACACCATGGGCCGTATGCACAGCGATGCTCAGTTTGCAGGTTCTTCATCAGTCCCGGCACACGTCGAGATGATGGGCTTCCTCGGCATGGGCAACAACCCGATGGTGGGCGCTACCGTCGCCGTCGCCGTCGCCGTTGAGCAGGCAATGAAATAAGTTTGGATTTAAGGATTCGAATCCTTGATGATATGAAAAATGCGGAAGGCTGTTTGGCTTTCCGCATTTTTTATTTGTTGGTCGTTATGAAACAAGAATATAGTTATCTGTTTTTCAATACTATATCCGACAGCAAACGATTACTATCGATTACAAACGTTTAATCAACGAATTAATGGCGACAGAATCCTCACCTTTGCAGCACTGTAAATGATATGAGATGAACAACAAACCGCCATTCAATAAAGAGAACCCGACAAAAATTTCATTTGAGCATCTTCTTCAGCTTATCGGGACATGTTGTGACTACAAATTCTCCATCATCGATGAAGAAGTGGATGATGAGCTAAAGGGATTGGCCGCACAACACGGAATTGACCTTACCGGTTATAAACATATAATTGAAACTTCAGGAACACAACATGCCGAAAAACGGCATGGGAAAAATAGCAACGACAGAATAGCACTTTCGCTGGAAGATTATCTTTTGATTCCCATTATTATCCGATACCGTGATACAGTTGAAATATCACCTAAAACCGAAAACTCGCATAACAATCAGGTTTTGGTCTATAAGAAGAGAATCGGTGATATGTACTTCTATGTCGAAGAAATCAGAAAGAGGAACAAAAGCCTTGCTTTCAAAAGCTTATGGAAACGGGAAACAAAAAACCCCTCAAAATAGAGGGGTAATCCTTGTTATCGCAGGAGGGTATCATCCACAAAGGCCGTCCCTTACGTCTTGATAATGCACTGGTTTTTCTTTCCGTTTCCGCGACCAACTGGATGCAAAAATAAATAATTTTTATTTGCCAAACATGAAAAATCGCAAAATGACGAAATAAATTTGGATTTAAACCCGCTCATTGAGCTTGTTGAAATGGCGGATTGATAAATTTAAAGATTTAAGGATTCAATGATTTAAGATTTAAAGATTTGGGTCTTTAAATAAAATGAAAAATGCGGAAGGCTGACTTTGGCTTTCCGCGTTTTTTAGTTTGTGATAGATTTAGGTATGATTCTCAATATGTAGAAGCGATTCATCGCGGCCCCACTTAGCCCTCTCCCATCCTCTCCTCCGAACTCTTCTTCACCTCTGCCGCATAATACCGGAAGAAATTGAAATTCATGACTTGCGAGATGCGCAGCAGCAAGGCGCAATCTAAGGAACTCTTTCTAAAGATTTTATAAATATGGTTTCTGGTGCATGGAAGCTGTGCCGCCAACCACGAAACACTGCGCTTGTCGGCCTTGAGCTGTGCCTCGATGATTTGTCCGATGTGAATGTTGTTGTCGTAGTTTTCCATGACTGAATTTTGCGGCAAAAATATCTGAACAAAAGCGCTTTGTTGTCATCCATTTCATCCATTTGCGTATATTTGCCGAATCATGTTACCGAATTTCATCATAGAGAAGATTAAGCAACAATCGGGCTTGTCATTAGACAATGCCAAGGATTTTGAAGTGCTTTCCAGCGCTTTTTCCGCCGCCGACAGATTGGGCGTGAACACCTTGAAAAGGCTTTTCGGCTATGCCAAATCGCCTATTGCGCCACGCAAGGCCACCCTCGACGCCTTGGCGCATTATCTGGGTTGCAATTCTTGGGAAAGCCTCAACGGAATGGCGCCAAACGACAGCGAATGGACTGAAAAAGCCGTCTGTGCCGACGAGATAAAGACAGGTTCTTCCATTGAGTTGGAATGGTTGCCCGACCGGAAACTGATCTTGCTTTGCATTGGCGAAAACCGTTTCCGCATTACGGAAAGCCTGAACGGGAAGTTGCAGGCTGGCGATGAGATAACTATTTACTATTTCCGTCTCGAACATCCTTTGGATGTCAGCCATATTGTCCGTGATGGCAAGACCGTTTGCGATGCCGATGGCAATGAGCAATGCTATGTGGCAGGAAAACGCAATGGATTGAGAATGTTAAAAATAAGAGAATAAGCTACTGGCAGTTGGCCTTTGGCTTTTGGCACATTGGTTCATTAGAAAAAGTAAATAGTATGTTCAAATGATAGACGTGCCAAAGGCAAAGAGCCAGAAGCCAAAAGCAATATAAAAAAAAAGAAATGATAGAAGACTCTGAATTTACCAACAAGGCTTCTCACGATGCGGGAGAAGTGCTCTTCGATAGCGGCGGTACTTCCGACTGCTACAAACTCATCATGGGCAACCGTGCCTATTGCATAAAGAGGCCGAAGCCCGACAAGTGCCATTCGCCGGAATATATGGCGTTGTTCCGCAAGGAATTTGAATTGGGCATTGATATGGAACATCCCAACATCGTGCGCTATTTTGCTTACGGCGACGATGAGCGCGGCCCTTTCATCCGTATGGATTTCGTGGATGGCGACAATCTGGAGCAGTTTGCCGCAAAGCACCCCGGTTTCTTCAGCAAAAAGGAAAACCGCGAGCGTCTGCTTGACGAATTGCTGAGTGCCTTGGCCTATCTGCACGACAAGCAGATGCTGCATTTGGATTTGAAACCCAGCAACATTCTCATCACCAACAAAGGCTATCATGTGAAGTTGATTGATTTGGGGTTCGCCTGGTCGGAGAGCTACTTGTATGATGCAGGGTTCAGCCGCGATTACTGCGCACCCGAGCAGTTGGAAAACCGCACGGATTGCATCGGCCCGGCCACCGACATCTATGCCTTGGGTAAAGTCATGCAGCAGTTTCATCTGGCGAAAGATGCCGTTGTGCGACGCTGCCTGAAAGAAAATCCCAAAGAGCGCTTTCAGAGCGTTGAGGAATTGATAAAGGCTGTCAAACCGAAGCGGTCGTCCGTTTGGGGAGCTATAGCTTTGGCGGTTATTGCTGGTGCTATTGCCATTCCAATCTCGATAAACAATCAAAAGGCGAATGTCGTAACTGAAATTCAACACGATACGGTTTATCTTATGCAGTACGACACCGTTTTTGTTGCCGAAACGGCACCTTTGCTGACTTTAGATGACTCCATTGCCATGTTTAAGGAAGACTTGAAAAACGCTTTGGCACCAACATTCGGATTTTGGTACAATACCATTAACGATATGTATGACAGCTATTCGCCGGACATGGATTTCTATATGGATAAGGCCGTCTCGACGGGCAGGACAATGATCAAAGAGAAAATCAATACGATAAACCCATCAAAGTCGGCTCGTGCCAAATACAACCAAGCGGGCGAAGCCATCATACGGTATT
>JAKSMV010000057.1 GCA_024400425.1 Bacteroidales bacterium | reverse complement strand
CGTTGTTCGTTTCTTTCGTGACGCTTCAAAGCTGAAGGTTCGATGTTCATTCTTTCGCCTTCGAGCAGTGAAATGACGCCATCTACAGCCTTACCAGCTTCAACTTCTGCCTTTGCTCTTGCAGCTTCACATTCAGCGCAGTGGCAATCGTTGTGATATTCAGCAGGTTCGGTGTAAGTCGTGATGACGCCTTCGAAGTTTCTCAAGACGACCTTGCCCGGAGCCTGTGAAATGACATACTGAGGCATGACTGGAGTCTTGCCGCCGCCACCAGGAGCATCGACGACGAAGGTCGGGATGCAGAAACCTGATGTGTGACCACGGAGGCCTTCAATGATTTCGATACCCTTCGAAACTGGAGTACGGAAGTGTTCCAGACCCATTGAAAGGTCGCACTGATAGATATAGTAAGGACGCACACGCATCTTCACGAGTTCGTGAACGAGGTTCATCATGACATGGACGCAGTCGTTGACGCCACGGAGCAACACGCTCTGGTTGCCCAACGGAATACCAGCGTTAGCCAGCATTTCGCAAGCGCGCTTTGATTCTGCCGTCACTTCGTTCGGGTGGTTGAAGTGTGTGTTGATCCAAACCGGATGGTATTTCTTCAGCATGTCGCAGAGTTCAGGGGTGATACGCTGTGGGCAAACCACAGGAGTACGGGTGCCTAAACGGACGATTTCGACATGAGGAATCTGACGCAGACGTGAAATGATGTATTCCAGTTTCTTGTCGCTGACCATCAGAGCGTCACCGCCTGACAGCAACACGTCGCGGACACATTCTGTCTTTTCGATGTATTCCAAAGCCTTTTCGATGCGGTCGGCGCCACATTCGTTGTCGGTCTGGCCGGCAAAACGGCGGCGTGTGCAGTGACGGCAATACATGGAGCACATATCGGTAATGAGGAACAGCACTCTGTCTGGATAACGGTGTGTCAAACCAGGAACCGGTGAATCTTCATCTTCGTGCAATGGGTCGAGCAAGTCAGCCTTGGCCTGATGGGTTTCGGCTGCTGTAGGGATGCACTGACGGCGAACCGGATCGTAAGGGTCGTCCTGATTGATAAGGCTCAAATAATAAGGAGTGATGGCCATGCGGAGTGTTGAAAGAGTCTTCTTCACGCCTTCTTCCTCTTCAGGAGTCAGCTTGACGTATTTTTTCAGGTCTTCCAACGTCTCGACACGGTTCTTCACCTGCCATTTCCAGTCGTTCCACTGTTCATCGGTAACTTCCGGAAACAATTGTTTTCTTCTTGATTCTGCCATATTTTTCAGCTTTAAGCTTTAAGCCATAAGCTACAAGCCGTGAGCCGCTTTGCGCTGGCTTATGGCTTATAGCTTACTGCTTGCAGCTAATTATGCATACAATTCTTCAAAAATCTTACGGAGTTCTGGGCTTTCGCGGAGTTCCTGCAGTGTGAATTCAGCGTGGCCTTTGGTGTAGCCGTTACCCATGATCATGTTCACATCGCTGCCAATGCCTTCAGCACCGAGAGAAGCCTTTGTGAACGAGGTAGCCATTGAGAAGAAATAAACGACGCCGTCATCCTTTGTGCAGAGTACAGCTGTCATTTCCTGATCTGGCACATTGACGCAGTTGATGGTGACATCGGCCATCTTGCCATTGGTCAGTCTTTCAACGAGTTCATAAACCTGAACTGGAGTCATGCCGGCAGCGCTTTCAACGATATCGCAGAAACCGAGGTCCTTGATGCGTTGTGTTGATTTTGGGCTATTGGCAATACCGATGACCTTACCAGTGACGCCAACGCGTTTCTTGGCTTCGTAGCAGCAGAGCATACCGCTCTTACCGCCAGCGCCGAGGATAACGACAGTCTGACCATACTGGCAGAGTTTTGCAGTCTGAGCTGGAGCACCAGCAACGTCGAGAGCTGACAGAGCGAGCTTTTCAGGCATGTCGGTAGGAATCTTGGCATAGATGCCGCTTTCAAAGAGGATAGCCTTACCCTTAATGTCAACTTGGTCAACATCTGGACGGATAGCGAGGATTTCGTCGATGCGGAGAGGAGTCAGTGACAATGAAACGAGCGTAGCGATGCGGTCGCCTTCCTTCAGGTCAATCTTGCCTTTCAAAGCGTCACCAATCTTTTCAACCTTACCGAGGAGCATACCGCCAGAACCAGTACGACGGTTGCGGTGCTTGCCTTGCAATTCAACATTGAGGAGCATTTCCTTCTTCACTTCTTCCATCACTTGTTCCACGCTTGCGCCAGGACCAGCCTGTTGCTTAGCATAGTTGTGAATGTCGGTGAATGAAGCTGAGTCGATATTCAAGGTCTGGACATCAATCAAAATCTCGTTGTCGTAGATTTCGTCCATGTTGTTGTCGAGTTTGTTAGCTGGCTGTGGGAGAACGCCGACTGGTTCGATTACACGGTGTGTACCGTATTTATTACCATGTTTTTGCATTGATTTAAATGTTTAATTGTTAATTGTTTATTTGTTGATTTGTTTTGTTTCGTTGTTGGATTGATTGTGAAATCTGAGAAGCCGCTTCGCGCAACTTTCATTTTTTCACTTTCCACTTTCCACTTATTATTTGCGAGGTTTAAGACCGAGGATTTCTCTTGCTTCATCAGATGTTGCAATCGGACGGCCTAATTCGTTGGCGATGCGGACGACTTTTTCGACCAATTCGCCATTCGACTTGGCGAGGACACCTTTTGAAAGGTAAAGGTTGTCTTCGAAACCAACACGCACGTTACCGCCCATGGCGATAGCAGCGGCAGCCATTGGGAAAGCGTTACGGCCAACGCCAGTCACAGTCCATGTTGAACCGGCTGGAATGCCGTTCACTAACCAGCAGAGGTTGGCGACGGTTGCAGGTGTGCAGCCAGGAACGCCCAATACGAAGTTGAACTGCATAGGAGCGCCAGGAACCTGGCCCTTCTTAGCCATGTTCAGGATGGTATCGAGGTGACCCATTTCGAAGCATTCGTATTCAGGCTTTATGCCGCGTTCGATCATGCGCTGACCGAAAGCACGCATTGTAGGCATGGTGTTGTCGAAGATTTCGTCACCGAAATTGCAGGTACCGCAGTCCAAGGTAGCCATTTCTGGCAGCGGATTGGTGTCGGTCGATTGCAGACGTTCGTCTGGAGTCATGCCGACGGCACCACCTGTCGATGGGATAAGGATGACGTTAGGACAAACCTTCAGGATGGCTTCTTCACATTCCTGGAAACGTTCACGGCTCTGGGTTGGAGTGCCGTCGTCGAAACGGACGTGAAGGTGAACGATAGCAGCGCCAGCATCGACAGCCGACTTGGCTTCGCGCACGATTTCCTCAACGGTGTAAGGAACGTTAGGATTCTGTTCCTTGGTAACTTCAGCACCGCAAATGGCGGCGGTTAT
>JAKSMV010000056.1 GCA_024400425.1 Bacteroidales bacterium | reverse complement strand
ACCATTTCGAAAGCCTTCACGCCAAATTCGGCAGAAAGCACGCGGTCGTAAGCAATCGGAACACCGCCACGCTGCAAGTGACCCAAGGTGGTTTCGCGCATGTCGTGCGTGAAGCCAGCGGCTTTCATCTCTTCGATGAAACGACGTCCGATGCCACCGAGTTTCTTGTTTTCGTAGCCGACTTCGCTGCTGATTTCATAGACTTGTTGTCCGTCTTTCGGGCGTGCACCTTCCGAAGCCACCACGACGGCAAAGCCGCGGTCGCGGTCGAAACGGCTTTCCAATCTCTCCTTCACGATGTTGATGTCGTATGGAAATTCAGGAAGCAGACACACTTCGGCACCGCCTGCAATGGCTGAATGGAGGGCAATCCAACCAGCATCGCGTCCCATGACTTCGAGCACGAAGACGCGGTTGTGTGAGGCTGCCGTAGTGACCAGTTTATCAACGGCTTCGGTGGCAATTTCGACTGCGGTCTGGAAACCGAAAGTACATTCCGTTGAGGAAAGGTCGTTGTCGATGGTCTTTGGCACGCCGATGATGTTCAGACCCTTTTCGTAGAGTTTCTGTGAGATGCGTTGCGAGCCGTCGCCGCCAATGCTGATGACTGCGTCGATGCCCATGTATTGCAGTTTGCGGAGCATTTCGTCGGAGCGGTCAACTGTTGACCAGGTGCCGTCCGCATTCTTGACAGGCCAGCTGAACGGGCCGCCTTTGTTGGTGGTTTCAATAATGGTGCCGCCGCGGAAATGTATGCCGCGCACCACTTCAGGCGTCAGGCGGACAACTTCGGTAGGTTCCCAAAGGATGCCGTTGTAGGCCTGTATGCTGCCGAGCACTTCCCAGTCTTTTTCCTGAGAGGCTCTTTTCACGATGGCACGAATGACGGCATTCAAGCCTGGGCAATCGCCACCACCGGTGAGAACGAGTAAGCGTTTCATATACAAAATGTTATTTATTCATAATAATATCGTACATACCCTAAAATCCAAATATTTTAGACTGAACTTCCATGAGATTTGTAATGTTAAAGTAAAATGATTTTAAACCAAAATCATTCTCCTCTAATTCAAGTACATCATAAGATTCGCCGCGATTTTCTGTCAAAGATTGCATAGTAGGATTTAATCCAAAAATACTCAATAATCCGTATTCGTCAGACACACTATTGATGTAAACTGCTGATTCCATTGATTTCCCATCACCACTCATCATCATTGCATTAACTAACATAATTACTTGATTGTATGCATTATATGATTCATTAGAGCCTTGACCATACAAATTATCATAAACAATCTGTTTATAAATATGAAGTTTAAGATCAGTGGGTACAACTGCCAATTGTTCTTCAATGATTTGCGCTGCATTTTTCCAATTATCTTCTGTCAAAGTATCTCCCACCAAAGCATCATTAATTCTCTTCATATCTGCACGATAATATGGGTCATAATCAGGAAGAGTTGCCGCTCCATAATATATGTGGTATATTTGGTCTGCAGTCATAGTGGTGTCAGCAGCCTCGAAGCGCTTCAGCAAATCTGGATAATAAAACTCGCCATCTTTTACATTCACATCTTTCTTTATTTGTTTATAATCAGGAATGTAAAATGCAGATTTTGAGTTATCTTTTTTTGAAACAGACGATTTGCTTGCCGAACACGAATTCAATAGAAACAAGGAACCCAATGGCAAAATCATCATAATTATGACAAAAAACAGCCTTTTCATATTCTATTAATTTTTTGATTTACTCACTGCTTGCCTTTAGCCATTAACTTTTAGCCTTTCGGAATTTAGCTAAGGGTTAATGGCTAAAGGCTAACAGCTCAAGATTATTTCACGTCCACCTTAATCTGCAACTCATCCAACTGTTCCTGCGAGATGGCTGATGGCGAACCGCTCATCACATCGCGGCCGGAGTTGTTCTTCGGGAAGGCGATGAAGTCGCGGATGCTGTCGGCGCCACCGAAGAGCGAGCAGAGACGGTCGAAACCGAAGGCCAGACCTGCATGAGGCGGTGCGCCAAACTCGAAGGCACCCATCAGGAAGCCGAACTGCTCCTGAGCCTTTTCGTCGGTGAAGCCGAGGGTGTGGAACATCTTGTTTTGCAAGGTGCGGTTGTGGATACGGATGGAACCGCCGCCGACTTCAACACCGTTCATCACGATATCGTAGGCATTGGCGCGAATGTCACCCCACTTGGTTGGGTCGTCGAGCAAGGCTTCGTCTTCCGGCTTTGGTGCCGTAAATGGGTGGTGCATAGCATAGTAGCGTTGCGTTTCTTCATCCCATTCGAGCAGCGGGAAGTCGATGACCCACAATGGAGCATATTCATCAGGATTGCGCAGTCCGAGCTGGTTGCCCATTTCGAGACGCAAGGCGCAAAGCTGTACGCGGGTCTTCATGGCTTCGCCACAGAGAATCAGCATCAGGTCGCCAGGTTTTGCACCGAATTTTTCGGCGATGAGCTTCAAATCGTCAGGCGTGAAGAATTTATCGACGGACGACTTGAATGTGCCATCGGCATTATATTTAATGTAAACCAAACCACCGGCACCGACTTGTGGGCGCTTGACAAATTCCGTCAAGGCATCGAGTTGCTTGCGGGTGTATTCGGCGCAGCCTTCGGCATTGATACCGACAACGAGTTCGGCATTGTCGAACAGGCTGAAATTCTTTCCTTTAGCCACATCGTTGAGTTCAACGAACTTCATGCCGAAACGGATATCCGGCTTGTCGCTGCCGTAATATTTCATGGCATCGTGCCAAGTCATGCGTGGAAAATCGCCAAATTCGAGGCCTTTCACTTCCTTGAAGAGATGTTTGGCAAGGCCTTCAAACATATTCAGCACGTCTTCCTGCTCGACAAACGACATTTCGCAGTCGATTTGCGTAAATTCAGGCTGACGGTCGGCGCGGAGGTCTTCATCGCGGAAGCAACGCACGATTTGGAAATAACGGTCCATGCCAGCCACCATCAGCAGTTGCTTGTATTGTTGCGGGCTTTGCGGCAAGGCGTAAAATTCGCCAGGGTTCATGCGTGACGGCACCACGAAGTCGCGGGCACCTTCAGGCGTCGATTTGATGAGCATCGGGGTTTCGATTTCCAAGAAATTGCGTTCGCTGAGGTAGTTACGGACAAGCATACCCATGCGGTGGCGCAATTCCAAATTCTTGCGGACCGGATTGCGGCGGATGTCCAGATAACGATATTTCATGCGAAGGTCATCGCCACCGTCGCTAACATCTTCGATGGTGAAAGGAGGTGTCTTGCTGGTATTCAGCAGATTGAAGCCGTTGACGCGGATTTCGATTTCGCCCGTAGGCATGTTCGGATTCTTCGATTCGCGCTCGATGACCGTACCTTTAACCTGAAGGACATATTCGCGGCCAAAAGCGCGGGCCTGTTCCATCAATTCAGGGCTGCTGACGCCATCCTGCAAGAAAAGTTGCGTGATTCCATAACGGTCGCGGAGGTCGATCCAAACCAAGGAGCCCTTGTCGCGGACGCGTTGCACCCAGCCGCATAACGTGACTTCCTTGCCAGCATCGGCAAGACGAAGTTCACCACAAGTATG
>JAKSMV010000055.1 GCA_024400425.1 Bacteroidales bacterium | reverse complement strand
GGCCTGCTTTGCAAGAGCGTTGCGGTATTCCACCGGGAAGACCTTCACGAACTTCGGACGAGAATTGTTCCAGTCTTCGAGAATGCGGCGACCCTTTTCGGAACCGGTAGCTTCCACATGCTGCTTGATGATGTCAAGCAATTCAGTTTCGCTTTCGGTACCCGGGAGAACGCTTTCCAGGTCAACGGAATCCACGTTGCAGCTCAAGTCGAAGTGACCGGTTTCGTCATAGACGTAAGCGAAGCCACCAGTCATACCTGCAGCGAAGTTCACGCCTACGCGACCGAGAACAACCACGCGGCCACCAGTCATGTATTCGCAACCATGGTCGCCCACACCTTCGGTAACCAGCAGCATACCAGAGTTACGGATACCGAAGCGTTCGCCAGCGAGACCGTTGATGAACACCTTACCGCTAGTACCACCGTAGCCGATCACGTTACCAGCGATAACGTTGTCTTCAGCCTTGAAGGATGCGTTCTTGGACGGACGAACGATAATCTTACCACCGCTCAGGCCCTTGCCCATGAAGTCGTTGACTTCACCTTCGATATCGAGAGTGATACCCGGAGCAAGGAAGGCGCCAAAGCTCTGGCCAGCCACACCCTGCAGGTGAACCTTGATGGTATCTTCCGGCAGGCCCTTTGCACCAAAGTGTTCAGCCACTTCACCAGAAAGTTCAGTACCCACGGTACGGTCCACGTTGTGGATCATGGCGGAAATTTCTACCGGCTTGCCAGTCTTCAGAGTATCCTGTACGAAAGGCAGGAGTTCGCGACGGTCGAAGTTCACCAATTCTTCAGGAACGAAGTTCGGGTCGTGCTTCTTGATCTGTTCCTTACCGTTACCGGCGTCAACAGAGGCGAAGATCTTGCTGAAGTCCAGCTTCTTTGCCTTGTAGAATTCAATTGCAGAATTCATGTCAAGGAGGTCGCTACGGCCGCAGGCTTCGTCGAGGCTCTTGAGACCAAGGCTTGCGAGGATTTCGCGGATTTCGTCAGCGATGAAGTACAGGAAGTTTTCAACGTATTCCGGCTTGCCCTTGAAGTGCTTACGGAGTTCCGGATCCTGGGTTGCGAGGCCCATGGGGCACTGGTTGGTATGGCACTTACGGTCCATGATACAGCCAAGGCTTGCCAGCAGGTTGGTTGCAAAACCGAATTCTTCTGCACCAAGGAGGGCTGCGATCACAACGTCACGGCCAGTCTTCAACTGACCATCCACCTGGAGCTTCACGCGGCCGCGGAGGTCGTTCAAAACGAGGGTCTGTTCAGCTTCGGCAATGCCCAATTCCCAAGGAAGACCGGCATGCTTGATGGAGGTGAGCGGAGATGCACCGGTACCACCGTCGTGGCCAGAAATGAGGACCACGTCTGCGTGAGCCTTAGCCACACCTGCAGCAACCGTACCCACACCCACTTCGGAAACCAACTTCACGGAAACACGGGCCTTGGGGTTGGAGTTACGAAGGTCGTAGATCAACTGAGCCAGATCTTCGATGGAGTAAATGTCATGGTGCGGCGGAGGAGAAATGAGGGACACATTCGGGATAGAATGACGGATGCGAGCCACAAATTCGTTCACCTTGTGGGCAGGCAGCTGGCCACCTTCACCGGGCTTTGCACCCTGAGCCATCTTGATCTGCAAATCCTTTGCCTTGCGCAGGTAGTCGATGGTCACGCCGAAACGACCAGAAGCGATCTGACGGATGGCGCTGCTACGAACGTCGCCGTTTGCTGCCGGAGTATCGCGATCCGGGTCTTCACCACCTTCACCGCAGTTGCTCATGGCGCCGTTACGGTTCATGGCGATAGCGATTGCTTCGTGAGCTTCCGGGCTCAGAGAGCCAAGGCTCATTGCACCAGCAACGAAGTGCTTGATAATATCCTGACGGGATTCCACTTCGGAAATATCGATGGGAGTGGTTTCCTTGAACTTGAAGAGACCGCGAAGAGTTGCCAAGCGCTGGGACTGATCGTCGATGAGCTTGGAGTAGGTCTTGAACTTTGCGTAGTCGCCCAGCTGCACAGCCTGACGGAAGGCGCCCAGGGACTGCGGAGTCCACAAGTGCATTTCGCCATCCTTACGGAACTTGTACTGGCCACCTTCCTTAAGAATGGGGCTTGCGTCCTTCAGGGAAATGTTGTTGCGCTGTTCCACTTCCTGGGCGATTTCAGCAAGGCCGATACCTTCGATGCGGCTTGCAGTACCCGGCAGGAACTTTTCGATAATTTCGTGGTTCAAGCCAACAGCTTCAAAGATCTGTGCACTGCGATAGCTACGCAGCGTAGAAATACCCATCTTGGACATGATCTTCAGAAGACCCTTGTCCACAGCCTTCACGTAGTTTGCAGCGGCGGTGACAGGACCCACGTCCAGTTCGCCGGTGTGGCACATGTTGGTAATGCTCTGGAAGGCCAGATACGGGTTGATAACAGTTGCACCGTAGCCCAGGAGCAAAGCGAAATGCATGACTTCGCGAACTTCACCGGACTGAACGATCAAGCCGATTTCCGGACGGACGCCAGCTTCAACCAAGGTACGGTTGACGGCTGCAGTAGCCAACAGAGACGGCATGGGAACGTAGCCCCAGTCCACATCCTTATCGGAAAGAACGATAATGTTGAAGCCTTCCTGAACGGCGCGTACAGCGTCGCCAGCCAGGTTCTGCAAGGCAGCTTCAAGAACTTCGCCGTTACCGCCCATGGGGAACTGCATCTTGAGGGACTTTGCACGGAAGCACTTGTCGCCGATGTTTTCGAAATGCTTGATTTCGTCTTCGGTAACAATGGGGCGAGGAATCTTGATGAGGTGAGCCTGTTCCGGAGTTTCTTCCAGGATGTTGCCGTGGTTACCGATGTAAGTGGTAAGGGACATGACCAGTTCTTCACGAATCGGGTCGATAGGCGGATTGGTCACCTGTGCGAACAGCTGCTTGAAGTAGTTGAACAGCGGCTGGGGCTTGTCGGAAAGAACAGCGAGAGCGGCGTCGTTACCCATGGAACCGATGGGTTCCTGACCGTTCTTGGCCATGGGCTGGAGAATAACGCTCAGGTCTTCTGCAGAGTAGCCGAAACGCTTCTGCTGGATCAGCAAATCATCAGGAACATCAGACGGGTTGATTTCGCTGAAGAGGCCGCGGACGCTCATCTTGTTTTCGGCAACCCAACGACGGTAGGGCTTGCTACGAGCAACGAAGGCCTTCATTTCGGCATTCTTCAGGATACGATGGTTTTCGATATCCAGGTAAATGATTTCACCGGGTTTGAGACGGCCCTTTTCTTCTACGTCGGCATCGTTGATGTCCAGGACACCCGTTTCAGAAGCCATGACGAAGAGGCCATCCTTGCAAAGGGTGTAACGTGCCGGACGAAGACCATTACGGTCAAGGATTGCACCGGCATTGATACCGTCGGAGAAAGCCACGGCAGCGGGGCCATCCCACGGTTCCATAAGCATGGATTCATATTCAAAGAAGCCACGGACGTCGCGGCCCATATAGTGCTTTGCACCCCAAGCCTGCGGCATCATCATGAGGATGGCGTGCGGGAGGCTACGGCCTGCAGCAACCAAAAGTTCGAACATGTTGTCGAGGCTAGCGGAGTCGCTCTGGCCTGCAGAAATCAAGGGCAGAAGCTTCTGGAGATCTTCGCCGAAACGTTCGCTCTTCAGGTGAGGTTCACGAGCCTTCAGGCTGTTCAAGTTACCGCGGAGGGTATTGATTTCACCGTTGTGAGCCAGGTAGCGGAACGGATGAGCCAAAGGCCAGGTGGGGAAAGTATTGGTAGAATAGCGCTGGTGAAC
>JAKSMV010000054.1 GCA_024400425.1 Bacteroidales bacterium | reverse complement strand
AGCCAAGAAATATGCCGATTGGTGGATTATCATCTATCTCTGCAACGGCAGCAACCTTAAAGACCTCGCCAAGATGGTTTGGAACGATGACTATTTCTTCCACAACGAACTTTCCTTCGTCCGTGGCAAAATCGCCGATAAGGTCAAAGTCACCGTCCACATCCCAATCACAGAAGCCTTGAAAACATATCTCGATAAGTACGCATCCGAGCCAAAGCGTGGCCAACTCGTCTTCCCTCAAATCATGCTCAACGCAGAAACCGAGGTACAGCAGGAAAGCCGCGTCCACGATTTCAACCGCAGCATCCGCCGTGGTATGCAAACCGTATGCAAGGAGTTAGGCATCCAAGAAGTCACCGCATCCACCGCCCGAAACTCCTACATCACAGCCCTCACATGGCACGGCATTTCTGATGCCTTCATCGATTCGATGGTTGGCCATGTCGATAATAAGAACATCCTTCGCGGCTATCAAGGCACCATCAGCCCAAAGAAAAGGATGAAGATAAACGGCCTACTTTTCGATGACCCCGAAATTGAAGATGATGATAATGATTGAAAATCCAAAAGCCGCAGTTTTGCGGCTTTTTTCTTTCTATTTACAAACAATATTAAAAATTCAGCGTCATGATGAAAGCACGAATCTACACCGAAAAAAAGGACCTCGATGACTTCCTCCGCCATCCAGCATCCGCCGAACTCAACCAAAGCATCTACAATGCTTTTCTTTCGTTCCGTCCTTCCAATTGCATTAAGTCGTCAGCACTGAAAATCTTCAACGAAGCCTATTACCAAGCCACGCGCGTCTTCGCCGACCTACACCCCGAAGACAACTTCATTGATGGTTATTTCAACAATGCTCGTGACGACCTTGGCAGTTGCCACGATGCCAAACTCACTTTCTCCATTGTCTTTCTCCTACTTTCTTCTACAGTCCACCGCAACATCAAATCGGCAACCTTCCAAGACGCCATCACGCAAAATCTGAAAGACGGCAATCCCTATCTAGACACCTTCAAAAAGATTGCCGAGCGCTACGAAGCCAATCAAATCTATTTCAACAACGATTTTCGCCCCACGCCTATTGATGTTTCTAGACCCGAAAAAGTCAACTGGCAAGCCATCACCCGCAACTTCAATGCTACTTACATCGCAGAAGCCATCACCTTGGGTGACAGCGAGGACAGGCAGCACAGCATTTTGGATGCCATCGAACTGCAATTTGATTCATGGAAAGCCACGCAGCCAGAGGATAGTCTGCCCGACATCAATTTCCTACCGCTCCATTTCGCCATCGTCCAGAGCTTCAACCCAAACGCACATTCCGACCGCCTATGGGATGCCCAAAAACTAAACCAGGCATTCGCCAACGAAAAAAGAAACCTCGAAATCCGCTATCAGGAACTTGAAAAAAGCCTAAATGACACCACTGCCCAACTCCAGCAGAAAGAAAAACAACTTGACGCATTAAAAACATTGGCCATTCAAACCCAATCCAAAAACGAGCAGCTTCAGGACTCCATCAAAAGCCTAAAATGCGGCAACACCGAAACCATCAGGAAACTATTGGCCATCGCTCACGAAAGGCAAACTTCCGACCTTTACACTGTCCTCCAGCACTTCCTTTCAAGTCATTCCGGCAACATCATGGAAACCGTAAAGGCCGAGGAAAAAACAGCAAAAGCCAATCCTGTTTCCTTCAAATCCAGCATCACCCTGAGCAAATCTTTCTCAAAGACCGACTGCATCCGCGTCTTCTACACGCTTCACGCCTTGGGCAAATTCCAAGGCAAGGACGGCAGCAAAGTATCTCTGAAATCGTTGTTTCAAGTTGTCGGCCAAGCCTTCAACTTCGACTTTTCAGATTTCTCAACCGTCCTTTCCGCTTCACTTGCCGACGGCAATTCAGCGGAAAAGCACACCACCATATTTGTCCAGATGAAACAGAAGATGATCGACATCTTTAATTCACGGTAATTGCAGAAATTCACCTTACACCATTTCCCTATCTCAACATCACTACCGTAGTCTTCTTCACAATCTTCCTAAGAATTGTCCCGACCGAAGTGTTGAAAGTCCGACCGGGATGGGCGCGAGGGCAATGGGCAAAATGCGGGGCAGCGCCCGCCCAAAGGACAGACTAAGTGTTTGAGCCTTAGGGAGCTGCATTTATGTTCCGCGACTTAAGGCTCAGACACTTAGGCTGGCCGTGCGTGAGGCCGATGATTTTGCCCTTGAACTTTGGTTCCTTTCTTTCAAGAGAAAGGGACAAAAAAAATAGCCATAGCCTATTAATAGCCTATGCCTCCAAGCGAATTTTTTGCCATTCTTTTGCACCGCATTCCACGATGGGATGCGGTTTTTCTTTCGATGGCCATCAAGGGAAGCCCTGTCTATAACATTTAAAATCGCACATCATGCAAAACAACTCTCAACCCGTTTCGTTTGAGCAACTGCCCGAAGCAGTTGGCAAACTCATGGACGACATGGCCGAAGTCAAGGCCTTCTTGAAAGACCTCTCCAAGCAATCCTTTTCAAAAGCCCCTGAATGGATGAGCGTCGAAGACCTCATCAACTATCTGCCCGGACATCCCGCCAAGCAAACCATCTATTGCTGGGTGTGGAGAAAAGCAATCCCTTATCACAAAGCAGGCGCAAAGCTCCAATTCCTGAAATCCGAAATTGACGCCTGGCTGATGGGTGAAACAATCGGCATCGATGAAAGTGACGATGAAATCCGCATCCCTGTAAAAGCCCGCAAAGGTTCATCGAAGAAAGGAGGCTCCAAATGACCAAACCCATCAAAAAGAAAATCGTCCCTGTGCCAAATATCGAGAAGCACATTGCACTTGCCAAGGACGAGGACGGCAACGCACTTGTTTTCACCGACCTCATTTCCAAAAGCGAACTCATGCAGATGCTTGACCTGTCTGAGCGCACCATCGACAACTGGCGCGAAAAAGGCACTGTTGCCTCCACAAAAATCGGCGGCAAAGTCTTTTTCCTCATCTCCGACATCAACCGCATTTTAAGCAACAACATCAGGAGGAAAGACCATGAATCCAAGTGAACCCACTTTCTCAATGTTCCTGGCACCCATCGCCAACACTTCCCCGAAGGCCGCTGTCACGCTCCGCGATGTCTTTTCTTACATCACAAGCGATGTGGCCAAAGACAGCACCTCGCAGCTTCGCACGCTCGCTGCCGACCAACGCGCCAAGTTCAAGGCTTCGCACTTCGACTATTGCACCTTTTCTGGCATCTACTCAAAGCGCAGCAGCAAAGGTTTGGTTTCGCATTCCGGCCTAATCTGCTTCGACTTCGACCATCTTCCCGATGTCGAAGCCACCTTCAGCACGCTCATTTTGGATAGGTATTTCCCCACGCTGCTTCTTTTCCGCAGTCCGTCAGGCGACGGCCTCAAATGGGTCATCTCGATGCGTGAGGCTTTCAGTCACCGCGCATCGTATTTCCCCAACGACAATCTAATCACCTACCACGACTTCTTTTTCTCCGCCGTCGCTCAGTACCTTCGCGATGTTTACGGCTTGACAGCCGATGAGCAATGCAAAGACATTGCCCGCGCCTGTTTCCTCCCTTACGACCCCAACGCCTATCTAAGCCCCAACCTGTTATGACCAATGCCAGCCCGACATATCATCCGCAGTCCGGCGAAACGGTCTCCCAAATCGAAGCCCTCACCATTCTTGTCGAGGCTTCGCAGACCGACATCGCCCCCACCTACAGCGAATGGCTCGCCTTGGGCTTCGCCCTCGCCGACGCCCTTGGTGACGCTGGCGCGTCCTATTTCCATCGCCTTAGCCGCTTCTATCCTCAGTATGACGACAAAAAAGCGCAAAAACAATACGAAAAATGCCTGAAATCGAAAGGCTCTGGAATAACGGTCGCTTCGCTTTTCTA
>JAKSMV010000053.1 GCA_024400425.1 Bacteroidales bacterium | reverse complement strand
AGTCGTATCATATAAAGTATCTTTTTGCAAACAAGGAATTTCAACTTTATTAGAATCATAACAAATCTCTATATAGGACGTATGAAAAATGTAGCAATCCACATTTGTCACTTGGGTACACGAGAAAGTCGAATCACCGACATGGCAATTAGACGCGTTCCACACAGAAGTATCCCCCTGTGGCCCAAGGATGCGATACATTTGAACATGCTTTAACACATAATCGTCACCTTCTTCGACACTCGTTGCATCTGCATTACTAGATCCTGCCGAACATGCCGCCAGAACAGCAACCATACATAGCAGAAATAGGGTTTTATCAAAAGGACTTTTCATCAAAATAGCCTCCGAAGATCCACTCTCAGAAATATACCTAATTTGGCGGCGGCATGACGGAACCTCACAAAATCACGTTTATTGCTGTCGGACTTTTTATGAAACACATTTGTATCATATTTTAAATTCAGATGAAAAATTTGTAAAAAACGCCGTTTTTGTTACGTATTCGACATTTTTGTTTTATTTTTAAGAATATGAGGCCTATTACCGAATATCAGGATTACCGTGAGTATATGCGAGATTTCTATGCCGAGCGCAAGAGAAGTTCGTATTTCACTTGGCGAAAATTTGCAAGTCTCGCCGGATTCGCGTCGCCCGCATACTTGAAACTGGTAAGCGACGGGAAGACAACGCTCAGCAAACCGGGAATCGCAAAGGCCGCACGAGCCATGGGGCTTGAAGGATTTGACTACACCTATTTCGCTTTGCTTGTCAAATTCGGGAATGCAAAAAACGAGAGCGAGAAAGAAGCCGCACTCCAGGAAATTGAGCACGAAGCGCACATGAACAAGATTCGCGTCATCGACGCGGACGCATACCGCTATTACGAAAATCCTGCCTACCCGATTATTCGTGAACTCGCCCCCCTTATGCCAAACGCTTCGTTTGGAGAAATTGCGTCTAAAGTAAAACATGAAATTACGGTTGCACAAGTCCGCGACATACTCCAGTTTCTTGTCAAGGCAGATTTGCTCAAAAAGAATGACGACGGAACTTACGAGCAAACACAAAAAGCCGTCAAGGGTTCCAAGGAAACGATTCCCCTAGTCATCCGCACGATGAACCGAAAAATGTCCGAATTGGCGGTTCAGTCCATTGCCAAGGATTCCGTGGAAGAGCGCAATTTTTCAGGAATCACCATGGGGATAAACAAATCTGTTTATGACCGCATTACCAAGGAGATAGACATCTTCCGTAAAAAGATTATTGACATCGCAAACGAATGCCGAGATATTGATCAGGTCTATCAAATGAATTTGCAGGTGTTCCCCCTTACAGACAAGGCGACCACCTCGGATAAAAGGAGACGCAAATGAACACGACAAAACTCCTAATCGCATTATTGACAACTTTGTTCTGGGCGTGCTCCGAGACGCCGAACGAAGCGGGAACCACTGAAATCGAAAACACGATGGCGGGAAACCCCGGCGAGATTTCGGCACCGGATGACGGCGGCCTGGCATCAGAATCGTTCGCCTCGGATACGAAAAATGGACTGAAGTTAGGTTCATGCCTCGCTGGCTTGGGAGATTCACCCGTTTTGGCAAAGCGAGCCGCCAAAGCAGCAACCTTCGCAGAAGACTCTTCCAATGTTTTTCCCATGGTGTATATCCTTAATGATTTGCCCAAAGCGTATATCCTTAACGACGGCAACGGAAATTACCAGGTATTCGTCTTGAAAGTGATGGACCTCTGCTATGTCGAGGCGGATCTCCTGACAAAACGTTCAGGCGACACCTTGGAAATCGAATATGGCCCCGACCGTGTGGAATCGACATGCACGTGCTATAGCGACCACTGGTTCGATATTGCCCCCGAAAACAAGGACATCAGGTATTTCAAGTTCAGCGGAAAAATCTACGAAATTGACCCCGGCCCCGCTCCAGGACCTTCGAAAAAAGTAAAAAAAGCAGACGAAGGCCCTGAACTGACAGATGCCCGAGACGGACAAGTTTACAAGACGATTCAACTCGGCGAACAGACCTGGATGGCCGAAAATCTCAACTTTGAAATTGAAGATGGTGTCCAAAGTTGGTGCAACGGAAACAAAGGCGAAAACTGCGATAAGTACGGTCGTCTATACACACTCGCCGCCGCAAAGACAGCCTGCCCACCCGATTGGCACTTGCCTTCAGTTGATGAGTGGCCCACAAAGGGGAATGGTGGCTACTCGGCGTTTTACGCTTATGGCGTTGAGGGTTGGGGAAATGCAAAAGACGAATACGGGTTCGCAATTTTGCCCGCAGGGAACTATCAAGCAGAATTCCAAAATTATCTTGAGCCGGGCCTTTTAGCATTCTTTTGGACATCCACAATAGACAAACTCAATCATAATTGTCCTAAAATGATTCATGTTGGCGACGGTTCCGAAGGAATGGTAAGCGTCTGTAGCGACAACGAAAACGACGGATTATCAGTCCGCTGCGTAAAGGACTAGATTTACAATATTATATTTATAGCCATGAACATAAGGCTGCGTAAAATTCTGAGAAAAATATTCCTTTCTTCTACCGCGTTTCTATGGTTCGGATGCGATAACGATACGGCAAGCGACCCGAAAGACTCGCCGACGGAACCAACGCCGTTTATCGACATAGAACAGGAATTGTCTAAAATATCGCAACCCGATACGACCGGATTAAGGGGAAAGTGCATTTCGGCATACAGTTTCTGCGAAACTATCGAAGATTTCAACGCATATTACTACAACCGACAATGGGCCTCGAGTATTGCTCAAGAAAAAATTGATTCCCTTCTTAACGCACCGCAAAGTTCCCTATTTTCAAGCATAAAGAAATCCTGCTATAAAGACTTAATCGAGCTTGAATTCATGCCGGATTACGGGGTTCCGCCATGCTATGATGTCTTGGAAATAGAGGCTTTCGAACCATCTACCCACGAGGACTCGGTTTTCATTGAGGAACATAAAGCCCGTTACGAAGCCTACTTAAAAAAATACAATCTTACCGAATGCGAATCTGGTAGCGTCGTTGTCGGCGACAAATACATCGAGGCCATCTTGGAAAACGACCAATACGAGAGGAGCATCATTCAAAGTAGGCTTGAGGAAATCAATGAAAAGGCTGCCGCATGTGACAACCTTGAAGAGGATGACGTTTTATGAAAAAGAGCCTAATTTACCTGATAGCCGTTTCTCTGTGGCTTCTGGCCTGTAGCGATTCGTCGTCGGAACCGCAAAAAGAAGAATACGATATAAGCGGATGCTGCTCCGGGGAATGGACTATCGAAAGAATCATTTCGATCAATAGTCTTGGAGATACCATAAACATACGAAATGGAGATTCCACATATACAAATAAGGGCGTGTGCAATCCACCGCCTCCGAGTGTAATGACTTTCATGTGTGCGGAAACTCCGTTTAGATTTGTTGATTCTGTCGTTATAGATTCAAGCATTTCATCTTCTAGCGAACCACTTTCTTCATCTTCGCTTCATAATTCCGATTCTATCCAAACACTGGAAGCATTTCTCGAAGAATACGACATAACAGACTATTCCTTTGATAAAAACGTTCTCGCTTACAACGAGACTTCCGGCTACTGCGATGCGTTGCAGAACACCTGCTTCGAAGCACCGGGCATAAGCGAGTTCAGAACATTAGGGCTGCACAGGTTCGAGGCAAACGACATCACTGCATTGACGACAATTTTTCCGCACGCTGCGGCAGCGATGAACAATAAAATCGAGGGGTGTCCGCTTTATGTGCTGAATATCAGCGACACTTCGCCCGCAATCCACATTCTCACCAACATCACGAAAGACACCATCACCATCGTAAATATCAGCGACGAGTGCGCCTATGAGCCGAGACCCTTCGACATGAATGTCGGATTCTTGTTCACCTATTGCGACGAACTTTCCGAAAATCCCGAAGTCGTCACCACACAAGTGTTTGACGACAAAATGGAATGCGGAACAATTGAATACGCGGAATACATAAGCGAAAGACTCTAAAAATCAACCTAATCTATGGCGGGGGGCAAAATATAAACGGATGCACAGCCCTCATGATAATAAGCCAAAAGATTTTTTGCTGCGAAACAGAGCCAACTAACTTTAG
>JAKSMV010000052.1 GCA_024400425.1 Bacteroidales bacterium | reverse complement strand
TGGGACGCATCGTCAGCAGCGAGGAAATCAACGGCGAATGCCGCATCAGCACCAACGGCTTGACCTCTGGCGTGTATGTCCTTAACCTCAACGGAATGACACAGAAGATTGTGGTGAGGTAAGGAGTTAGGAGATTAAAGGAACTTTAAGGGAAAGCCTTGGCCGAATTTGGTCAGGGCTTTTTCAATATCCGAAAGGATATGCGGGAGATTTGGAGATTTTTTCAAACCGCAGATTGCGCTGATTACCAACAAACTACAGATTTAACAGATTATACAGAATTATTAATGCGCAAGCGCATCAATTTCACTGATTGGCTGCCGCAAGCCCTTGCCTGACGGACGCCGACAAAACAAACCACTATGGGCCAAAAGTATATAATCACCAAACTTTTAGAGGACTCCAATGCAAATTTATCGTACTTTTGCGCCCAATTTTTGTAAATAGTAAATAACTACATATCAATGAAAAAATCACTCCTCATTCTTGTAACAATCTTGATGGCAAGCCCAGGACTATGGGCTCAAACACAAAGTGTGTCTTACATTGACACCAATGGCCATAAACAAACGGTAGATGCAACCGAAATCACGAACGAAACCTCCACATTGGAGGCTGGCTGGCATGTCGTTCTCGGCGATGATGTGCAAACGGGAACCCTCACCTGCAATGGTGAAGTTCATCTCATCCTTGCCGATAATGCCAAACTCACGGCAACAGGAACAGAAAATTATCCAGGCATCCAAGTGTCGGGTACTGGCAATTCGCTTACCATTTACGCACAAATCGACCAATCTGGTCAACTCATTGCAACTGGTGGACAGTTTGCTGCTGGCATCGGTGGTAATAATATAAATGATGTACAATGTGACTGCTCCCCCATCACCATCAATGGCGGTACGATTACGGCAAACGCCGGACTTTATGGAGCAGGTATCGGTGGCGGATATTACGGTTCCGGCTCTAACATCACCATCAATGGCGGTATGGTTACGGCAAATGGTGGATATCAAGGTGCCTGTATCGGTGGCGGACGTTATGGTAACGGAACATATATCACCATCAATGACGGCACGGTCATTGCAAAAGGAAAAGAAGGCGGCACTGCTACCGGCATCGGTGGTGGACAGAATGGTTACGGCTCTAACATCACCATCAATGGCGGTAGGGTTACGGCAGCCGGAGCATATATTTCAAATGATGAAGATGGCTTGATATATGGTGACGGCATTGGCAGCGGAAGACCTGGTGATGCTTCTTCCAATATCTTCGTGGCCACTGCCATTACCGTGAAAGCGGGGGAAAGCGAAAATCCCACAACGGTGATTGCGCCACAACATACTTCTACGACTGACCTTGCAGAAAGTTTGGCCGGCAAACAATATGTTGACATTGGACCTGATCCACAGACGGTCCGTGTCACTTATATTGACGAACAAGGTGTAGAAAAAAACGTTTACGCTAAGAAAATCACTAGCTCATCCAATCCAGTCACTTGGGGAGAAGGTTGGTATGTGGTCATAGATCGGGATGTGCAGCTTGGACAAGGTGCAGTTTGCAATAATGACGTTCGGCTCATACTTGGCGATGATTGCAAACTGACGGCAATAGGTATATTTAATACCTACAATAAAATTTTCACTCCCTGTATCCAAGTTTCGGGCGATGGCAACTCCCTCACCATCTATGGCCAAACCAACCAAACGGGTCGGCTCGATGCATTCGCTCCAACTTCATATCATTCAGAGGAGTATAACGTTGCCGCCATCGGTGGCGGAGATAGATGTTCCAACTCCGACATCACCATCAATGGCGGAACGATTACTGCAACCGGTGGAAAATTTTCTGCCGCCATCGGTGGCGGAGCTTACGCTTCCGGCTCCAACATCACCATCAATGGCGGTACTGTTTATGCAACCGGTGGACAGTATGGTGCCGGCATTGGTGGCGGAGCTTACGCTTCCGGCTCCAACATCACCATCAATGGCGGTACGGTTAATGCAACCGGTGGAGGGTTTGGTGCCGGCATTGGTGGCGGAAATTCCGCTCCCGGCTCCAACATCACCATCAATGGCGGCATAGTTACTGCGTATGGGGATAGTGCTGATGGTATCGGCAGTGGACGTTTATGTAGTAGTGCGTCTTCCAACATCTTCGTGGCTACTACCCTTGTCGTGAGAGCAGGTGATAACGAAAATCCTACCAATGTGATTGAAAATGCAGGTTCCGACCTCGCAGGAAGTTTGGCCGGCAAACGCTGTGTAAAAATTGCACATTTACACAGCATCACCGTTTCCAGCGCCCCAGAAAACGCCGGCACGGTTACGGCAACTATGGGCGGCGAACCTGTGGAATCGGCATTTGGAGGAAATGAAATCACCGTTTTGGCAACGCCTGCCGATTGCTACACGTTCGTAAATTGGACAGAAAACGGTGAGGTGGTCTCAACCGACGACCCTTACACCTTCATCTTGACCAGCGACCGCAACCTTGTGGCCAACTTTACCCTCACAGACCAATACGATTTCACCGCCATTTGCGAAACAGGCCAAAAGCTCTACTACAAAATCATCGACGAAGAAAAGCATTGGGTGATGATGGTGGCACCAAATGGCGATAACGAACATGGATGGGACGGCATCGGCATCACCAAACCGGAAGGCGACATCACGCTGCCCGAAACCGTCACCCATGCTGGCACAAGCTATACCGTGACGGCAATCGGCAACTATGCCTTTAACAGATGTTATGGGCTGACAGGTTCACTCACCATCCCTAATTCCGTGAAAAGCATTGGAAATAAAGCTTTTGAATACTGTTCAAACTTCACTGGCTCGCTCACAATAGGCAATTCCGTGACAAGCATCGGAAATGACGCTTTTTATCAATGTACAAACTTCACCGGCTCGCTTACCATCGGCAATTCCGTGGAAAGCATTGGATCATGGGCTTTTGCAGAATGTTCAGGCTTCAACGGCACGCTCACCATCCCTAATTCCGTGAAAAGCATTGCAGACCATGCTTTTTATTACTGTTCAGGCTTCAAAGGCTCGCTTACCATTCCTAATTTCGTGACAATCATTGGAGGAGAGGCTTTTAGAAATTGTTCAGGCTTCACCGGCTCGCTCGCCATCCCCAATACCGTGACAATCATTGGAGACAATGCTTTTCGTGACTGTTCGGGCTTCAACGGCACGCTCACCATCGGCAATTCCTTGGAAAGCATTGGATTGGGGGTTTTTCACGGCTGTTCAGGTTTCACTGGCTCGCTTATTATCCCGAATTCAGTGACCCTAATTGAAACGGGTGCTTTTTATGACTGTTCAGGCTTCACTGGCCCGCTCACCATCCCCAATTCCGTGAAAACCATTGGAGGCCATGCTTTTTATCAATGTTCAGGCTTCACAGGCAACCTCACCATCCCTAATTCCGTGGAAGAAATTGGAGACGAAGCTTTTAAAGGTTGTTCAGGCTTAACCGGCTCGCTCACCATCGGCAGTTCGATGGGAAACAGCTATTGGGGAATTGGTAAAAATGTTTTTGATGGTTGCAATTTCACCAACATCATTTCCAAATCCCAAACCGCACCAACCCTAGGCTCTAAAATTCCAGATGCCACAGGCAAGGTCTACATTCCGAGAAACACAACGAGTTCATACCAAAGCAAATGGGCAGGGCATGATTATACTTTCATTGAATACGACCGTGAAGACTACCACTTCAACGGCACGGGCAACGAATGGAACACCGCCGCCAACTGGGAAGAAGGCGAATTGCCTGCCCAAAACAGTCCTCTGGTGTTCATCGACGCCGATTGCCAAGTAAACACTAATGCCGAAGTTGGAGCAATAATCGTTGCCGCAGGCAAAACACTCACCGTCAATGCCGAAATAACCTTGAAGCCCGATGGCATCATCCTTGAAAACGGCGCGCAATTAATAAATAATGGAACGGTTGCCAGCAACGACCTCGCTGTAATGAAAGACATTTCGGGCTATGGCACAGGTACTGGCAATTGGTATCTACTTTCGTCGCCAGTGGCAACAACATCGCTTCCTGCGGGAATGGCAACCACCCCAACCGAAAACTACGACCTTTACCGCTTCAGCCAGACAGGCGACAGCCAAGGCCGCGAATGGCTTAACTACAAGGCCGAATCATTCGGCATCGAGAGCCTAAGCGGCTACCTCTATGCCAACAAGAACAACACGACAATTCTTTTCCGTGGAGGTTTTGCCGACACCGAAGCCAAGGCTCTGGAATATGTTGAAGGCGTTGACTTCCCAGGCTTCAACCTCATCGGCAACCCCTACCCTTGCAACACCCGCATCGGCAGAAGTTTCTACAGAATGAATACGGCTGGCACGGAACTCATTGC
>JAKSMV010000051.1 GCA_024400425.1 Bacteroidales bacterium | reverse complement strand
CTTTCCCACTTTCCACTTACCTACGAATTGTCAAGCTAATGTAATAATTGATGCCATACATGTAACTATACTTCGAAGGGAACATGTCAGGATCGCTGGCGTTGAAGCGCAGCTGGTCGTAGCCGTAGAGCACGATGCTCTTGTTGTTCAGGATATTGTTTACGCTCACGTTCAGCAAGATGGTGTGTCCCTTGAGACGTCTTGAAATACCACCATAGAAATCGAGGGTGAAGGCAGGTTTCATCGGCTTTTGGTTCAACACGTCTTCGATACGAATGTCGCCGACAGCATAGTGCGACATGCCGGCTTCGGTGTGATTGTAAGGATTCACGTCGAAATACATGTTAGCCATGTAGTTACCATTCAGGCTGACCCACCAGTTCTTAGGCGCATTGTATTTTATGCCCAAAGACGCCACGGTTTCAGGGCCTGACGAAACGTGATAGCCTTTCAGGTAAGCGGTCTGGTTTTCGATGTAAGCCACAGCGTTGTTATCGTCGTAAACCGAGAAAGTCGGGCGGTTCATGTAGGTATGCGAACCATTGGCGGCGACGGCCTGCAAGGTAACCGTTGGAGAGACATTATATTCAATGCCCAGTTCAGCGCCAACGCTTTGCTGGTTGATGTTGGTCATGATGAAATTGACGAACTCACTCTTGTAGGAGTTGCCGGCATCGCTCGAACCCGTCAGCACGTTTTCGCAATAGAAGCTGCGGTTCCAAATCAAATTAATATAGGTGTAATAATAACCCGTCAGACGCAACTTAAAGTTAGGCGAGCGATATTGATAGCTCAAGTCGATGGCATTGATTCTTTCGCTGCGCGGCTTATCGGCCACCAAGGTGTTGCGGGTACGAGGCGAGACGTAAATGTCGCGGAACTGCGGGGCTTGGAAAAGATAGCATTCATTCAGCACAAGATAGTTACGGCCATTGATAGCGTAGGTGACACCAGCCTTGAAACCTGGGTCAACGAAATTGTGGAAATTGTCATCACCGTAAGAATCATTCACGAAGGCACCATTCAAGAAAAGGCCCGTGCGCCAAATCTGCGTGAGAGAAATCTGTGCGCCCCAATAAATGTCGAAGTTACCGACCAGGTAATTCCATTGGTTCCAAATGCGGCCGTAATCGCGGTTGGCGTAATAGTTATAATTGATGATATCGCCGACACGTGCCACATGGTTAGGATTGTTCAAATCCACCTGACATTCGTCGGATTCCATGTTTTCGGCGTATTTGTTGATGTCGTAATAGTAATCGCCGCCAAGCAAATCATTCACATTTTCATAATAATGCGTTCTTGAAGAGCTGATGGCGAAACCACCCGTCAAGTGGAAATTAGGATTGATTTCATGCTTGAAATAGGTGGCGTTGCCGGCCTGTAACTTGTCGTAATGGCGCTCGGCAAGGATATACTTTGAGAATTTCCCTGTCACATCCGATTCACCGCCATTGGCATTATGCACGGTTGCCAAGTGGTTGCGGTTGGCCATATACAATTCGTCCCAATTGATTTGGCAGACACTTGGATCGTGGTTCAGCCATGCATTCAGCTGAGCCTCATATTCCGCTTGGCTATGTGAGTTCCCGAAGAAATAGCTTGGCAGGTTGCGGTAATAGTCCGGACGCGGGTCTTTGGCTTCGCCCCATTCGAGGGTCGTCTGACCAGCCTTGCCGCCAAAATAATAGAAAGTCGTGTTGAATGAGGTCTTCGGATTCGGGTCCCAATACCAAGTCAGCTGCACCATAGGTTGATGATAGGTGCTGACGCGCGAATTACGTTTCACCTGCATGCCATCAGGCAAAGTCTGATAGCCCCAGTTGGGATTGTAGAAATTGGAGCCAATCAAATCGTAGGCTTCCTGCACCACAGGGGCTGAACCGCCACGCTGCGAAGGTGCGCCAAAAACGGTGAGGTTGAGGCTGTGCTTGCTGTTGATTTTCTTCTCCACAGAGAGGAAATAGCTGTAGGCCTGATAGAAGGTGCCTTCGGTGTAGCCTTCGCCGGCATAACGGCCCGAAGCGTTAGCCATCAAATACCAGCCCTTCCCCATTTCGCCCGTACCGACCGAAGCCATCACGCGGTGGTTGTAGGAACGGTTGGAGAGAGCATAGCTCAACGAGGTTTGCTTGCGGTAGTTGGAAGCACGCGTCGAGATGGCCGTCAGGCCACCGAGACCGCCAAAACCGGCATCGGTCGTGCCAAGACCTTCGGTAATGGTGGAATTGCGCATGGCATCGTTCAGACCGCCCCAATTGGCAAAAACAGGTCGTCCCGTTTCGGGATCGTTCATCAGAATGCCGTTGATCATCACGTCAGAGTACTTCGAATCGTTGCCACGGATGCGGTAACGCAGGGAGCCGAAATTGTAGGCAGCGATGGAGTTGAAGGCATCGCGCGACGCCTGCAGCAAGGTTCCCGATTCGTTGACCGACGTCGATGACTCGTCAAAGTCGGAATCCATGAGCATGATGGTCGGCACTTCCAGTTCCTGATTTGCCGTCGTATCAGCAACTTGTGCTGACATTCTTGCGACGAGCAAAACAGCGGCAGTTAAAAATAAAACTCTTTTCATAGGTATAAAAATTTCTTGTTGTCGGCAATAAGGGAGCAAAGATAGGGATTCTTTGAATTGGGAACGTAATTTTTTTGACGAAAAACCACACTAATCAAGTTTTATGACATAATTGCCGTGAGAACACACAAAAAAAACTATCTTTGCAAATTTAAAACACGACAAAATCATGTTCAAGCGCACATTATTCCTTATTTTAGTCATGGGAATCGTTTTCCCAATGAGCCAAATCAAAGCACAAGAAAAGCAAGCCTATAAAGTCGGATTGGTAGGTTTCTATAATTTGGAGAACCTTTTCGACACCATCGACGACCCGAACAAAAACGATGAAGAGTTTCTTCCCAATGGCGCAAACCAATGGAACACTGAGAAATACACGACAAAACTCCACAACATGGCTTACAGCATCTCGACCATCGGCACCGACATCACACCCGATGGTGTGGCCGTGCTCGGCTGTTCTGAGATGGAAAACCGCACCGTGCTTGAAGACTTGGTGGCCCAGCCCGAAATCAAGGACCGCAACTATCAGATTGTGCATTACGACTCGCCCGACCGTCGTGGCGTAGATGTGGGCCTAATCTACAACCCAAAATATTTCAAGGTGACAAGCACGAAGTCGTACCGCACCATCGTTCCCGGCCAGCCTGATTTCATCACCCGCGACCAGCTTTTGGTCAGCGGCCTTTTCGATGGCGAGATGATGCACTTCATCGTCATGCACTGGCCTTCACGCTATGGCGGCGAAAAACGCTCGATGCCGGGCCGCATTGCTGCAGCTGAACTCTGCCGCCACATCGCCGACTCCATCATGCGCGAAGACCAAAACGCCAAAATCATCATGATGGGCGACTTCAACGACTACCCGACCAACAAGAGCATTACGGAATATCTGAGGACCTCGGGCGACATGAACGACCTGCGCGACGGCGAGTTCTACAACCCGATGTACGAACTGCACAAGAAAGGCATCGGCACCAACTACTACCACGATGTGCCTGGCGTTTTGGACCAGACCATCCTCACCCCTGGCCTGCTGCCCACCGATTACTCGACCTATCAGTTCAAGAACGCCAAAGTGCATAATAAGGAATTCCTCAAACAGCACGGCGGACGCTACAACGGCTATCCGTTCCGTTCCTTCGCCGGCGGCGTCTGGATGGGCGGCTACAGCGACCACTTCCCGGTTTATGTCATTTTGCTAAAGAAGGCGTAATATACAGAAATAGAGAGACGTAGCACGCTACGTCTCTACAGATAACATTTCAAATATCCATCCCAATCATAGCCTTTTGGGCATGGCTTGTCGTTCAGTTCGAGCCAAGTGCGTAAAGGCGGCAAATGTATGGCTGCACGGCGTTGATCGACATTGGGAAGGTCGAGAATAGCAACCCGTCTGCCAAAGAGTTTCTGACCGAAATACGATTTCCTATAGAGGCGATAATACACTTCGTCGTACAATTCCGCATAGTCGAAAAGGTGATAGTTGCCCACCTCAACCTGCTTGAACAGCCATTCGAAAAAAGCTTCATAATCATTTTTGGTCAATGTTTCCGATTTGTCGGAAATGAGTTCCTTGATATGTCCGTTCCACGCATCGATGGTATAGCGAGGATAAGAACCGCCGTCCAAAACCTTGACAAGCGTATCGAACGAAGTAATCGAATTGAGCATCAGGTCATCATCTTTTGCAATCATCCTTTCGTAATCGGCACGCAGCTCATCATAATTCGCCCTTACCGAATCCATAAGTACCTGTGGTAGATGCCATTCCTCATCGAGGCGCTTTCCGCACAGCACCATTTTCTTAGCCTCATTGACTGCAATGGATTTATCCAACCCGTATTTGTACCAATAAGTAGCCAAAAATTCCAAATCGCGTGGAAAAGGATAAA
>JAKSMV010000050.1 GCA_024400425.1 Bacteroidales bacterium | reverse complement strand
CAAATCCGTATCGACAAGCAACAATGCTTTGGCGGGTATGGCGACGACATAGCCTATTCAATAGTTGAAGAAGAGGATTTCTTCTTGGTCGCTGGCCTGATGGAACCTTCTTCCATTGGAACAGGGCATGTCCAATGCGATGGGAATCATCAAAGGACTTGGGTGGCAAAAATCAGCAAGGACAATTATGAATTCTTGGATGGTTGGTGCTTCGACATTATGGGACAGTTTGTGAAGATTTTCAAGGATGAAAACGCGGATGGCGAGTACTTTTTGGTAGGCCAATGGAATTGCTATGGGGCAAGGAATCTTACTACCATTAAGATTGATTCCAATGGTAATGAGTTGTGGCGCGTTTGCTATGGCAACGAATATGGGCACATGTATGGAACAGGCCGCTTGTACACCAGCGACGGCGGCATTATCAATTCCGGCGACTATACTGACGCAGGCGGCGATGTCGGCCATATCTTTGGCGGCTACGATGGTTGGCTTATCAAGCATGACAGAAACGGCAACTTGGAATGGGAACTGACTCTTGGTTCTCAAGCCCTTTATGAAAGTGTTCTCACTGTCCAACAGGCTTCTGACGGCGGTTATTATGTGTGTATGCAAAACGAATCCTATGGGGTGGGTAATATACCTTGTCCTGAAATAGTGTCCAATGCCACCTTGGTCAAGTTAAGCCAAGCGGGCGAAATAGAGTGGCATGAATGCTACGGATGCGCGAACACAGCCCCTGAAAGGCAGGAGAACAGTGGCTTTATCGATGTCGTGGAATTGGATGACGGGTATTTGTTTGGAGGTCAGGCCAATTGCTACAGCGGTGATTTGGAAGGCAGCGGATGGCACTATGGCACGCTGAACAACTCTCCCAACGGTCCATACACTTCTGACATTTGGCTTTGGAAAGTGGACAATAACCGCAATATCATTTGGAGCAAGTGTTACGGAGGCTCTGATAATGATTTCTTGCAGAAAACGTTTCGGACAGAAGATGGCGGCTTTATCGTTTTCGGAAACACCCATTCCAGGAACGGTGACGTGGCGAGTGCCAGTCATATCAGTTTGGATGAATGGAACGAGGGTGTGGGATGGATATTCCGAATCGATGCCAACGGCAATCTGTTGTGGGAACGCTGCTTGGGCTCGGCTGGAGGTGCTGGCTCAACCAGTATTACGGATGTCATCAAGCATAACGACAGGGAATATATCGTTCTTGGGAATTTGATCTGCCCTCCGAGCGGTTCAAGTGGTGATGTGAACTGCACGAATTGTGCACAATTGAGCAATCCCGAGTTTCCACACCATTTGAAGGATTATTGGTTGCTCCACATTACGGATACCGTGGACTATAGTACGTTAAGCGTTCCTGAAATGCCAATACAGCAGGAGGCTTCGGCGGAAATCTATCCCAACCCCACAAACAACACGGTTTGCGTGGTGCTGCCCAACGAGGCCGAGGCCACGGAAATGGAACTCGTCAACATGAATGGCCAGGTGGTGGCCAACAAGACCTTTAGCGGCAAAAGCAGTTGGTTGGAGATGGGCGACCTGCCTAAAGGAATGTATATGCTGAAAATCTGCAATGCTGAAGTATGCCTTACACGGAAAGTGATGAAGGAATGAAGAATTATGTAACTTTGCAAACAACAAATCATTAAAACAGAATAAGCCATGAAGAAATTATCAATTATCCTTGCCGCGATGCTTGTTTGCGGCACAATGCAAGCCCAGCTTGTGAAAGGCTGGTTGGAAATCCCGACGGGCGTTACCGAGAATCTTTTTGGTGTGGACTGCCTTAACAAAAACGAAGCGGTTGCCTGTGGCGAAAACGGCAAAATCCTGAAGACCGTTGACGGTGGCAATACATGGACGGTCAAGTTTGAGAAAGAAGGCTATGACATGATTCATGTGGCATTTGCCGATGCTCAGGTGGGTTATGCCTGTGGCGATTCATGCTGGTGGAACAGCGACAACCACAAAGGCGTTATCGTGAAAACCACCGATGGCGGCGAGACCTGGCAGGAACTCCCCAACACGGAGTTTGTCCATTTGCAATGGCCTGACTTTGCGCGAAAAAATGACCTTTTTGTGGTTGATGAGGAAACTTTCTATGTTTTCACCAGCAATTCCATTCTTTGGAAAACCACTGATGGAGGACAGAGTTTCATCCCGACCCCGTTCGAATTGGGAAGGGTTACCCATTGCGAGTTGTTCTTCGAGGACGAGACAGGATACCTTGTTGTGATTGAAACTGATTCTTCATTTCAAACAAGTATCCATGTATATAAAACGACCGATTCGGGAACGACCTGGAGGGAAGTCCGCAATGTTGGGTATAATGACTTTTATACGGTTGTCACGCATTTCTTCAACAAAGACCATGTAGAAGTGTATGGCTATTTCAGCGAAGGCATGTATAACCTGCTTGTGACCGATGACGGTTTTGAGACCATTTCCTATTTAAACATTGAATGTCCGATGCATGATTACTCTGGCATAGAGAATGTAAGTCATGCCAAATTCACTTCCGACACCTACGGTTGCATTCTTATGGGCATGACTTTAATGAAAGGGTCAACGGATACTAATCCGTATATCATGAAAGACAGTTGGGAGCATTGCGAATGGATCAAACAAGGGATTCCTGACTGTGAGAACAACGGTATGGTGCAATGCAGGGATTTGTATGCGGTTGATGGCGTGGACACGGTTTTCTACATTGCCGCTGAAAACGGATTCGTTTACAAGTCGGCGATGATTCCTGTCAATGGCGTTGAAGAAAAAGCTTTGCAGATCAATGTCTATCCTAATCCGGCAAAAGATAGGGTAATTGTTGAAGGTATTGAAGCGGCCGAGGTGGGGGTTTATAATAGCCTTGGGCAACTGATAAAGATGATGCGAGGCACGAATGAAATCAGCGTGGCAGGCTTGCCCGAAGGGGTGTATGTGCTTCGCATCACCGACGAAAAGGGAAATGCGTTTACGGAGCGCGTGAGCGTGGGGAGGTGAATGGTGAGAGGTGAAAGGTGAAAGTGGAAAGGTGAAAGTGGAAAGGTGAAAGTGGAAAGTGGAAAGTGGAGAGGTGAAAGGTTTTCGGGCTTACGTTATTCGTGCTTACGTGTTAACGGGATGGGGAGGTGTGCTTCGACTTCCCTTCGACTTCGCTCAGGGAGCAACTCAGCAAGCGAGGTGGAAGGTGAAAGATTTCCGTGCTGACGCGAATGTTATGTTCCTCAGAGGACTGAGGGTCTGTAATGGAAACAACCCCCCGATGGCTTTAAGCTGTCGGGGTTTTGTTGTTTTCCGCAAGATTACGCATTGCGGAAACTGCGGAAACTGCGGAAAAGGGGCTGAGCCGACCCTTCGACTCCGCTCAGGGCGGCGGTTTATCGAGGCAAAGGCGTAATGGGGATAAACTGTTGGGCTGTGGTGATGGTATATTCGTCAGGAAGGACGGCAGCGCGGTCGGTTTCCATCCGGATGGTATCGACCAGCAGCGCATAATCGGCGAAGTCGATTATTGCGCTGAAGGTCATGCCCGAAACGCCTAAATCGCCGATGTTGGCGTTGACGAGTGCCGTCCTGATGGCGCGGTAGGCGTTTCGGGTTTGGGTTGTGATAAGGAGTTGGGATTTCATGGGTGTTTAGGTTTTGTTTTAAAGGTGTTTGTTGTTGTCCGCTAAAGTTTAGCGAATTGATGCATTATTTTTTTATGTCCCTTTGCCTTGATGCAAATGGACCGAAAAATCAAGGGCAAGATCATCGGCCCAACGCACAGCCGGCCTAAAGACTTGACCTTCAATGAACATGTCATAAACGCAGTTCCGTGAAGGTCAAGCCTTTAGTCCGTCTTTTAGGCGGGCGCTGCCCCGCATCTTGCCCGTGGCCAACGCGCCCACCCCGGTCGGACTTTCAACACCTCGGTCGGGGCCATTCTTAGGAAGATGGTGAAGAAGACTACGGAAGTGATTTTGTCGCTCCTTGCCATCCTGCCCGTGGCCGACGCGCCCATCCCGGTCGGGCTTTCAATACTTCAGTCGGGGGAATTGTAGCTGTTAAGATAAATCGGGGTTAGTTGCTTCGGGGTCGAGGACGAAATAGAATTGGTTGAAGGTCTGAGCCGTGTCGAATGATGAAAAACGGATTTCTTCATCGGTGATTTTGATATCAGGACCTTGGCAGAGTTCCCTGATGAAAGCGCGGGCGGCATCTTCGTAGTCTTCATTGGTGGTGCGGTGGGTGTCGAAATGAGAAAAGGGAATCATTTCGATGGTGCCTGTGATACATTCTTGCGTGTCGCTGATGGTGAGTCTGTCGATGACGCATTGCAGAATCAGTTTGGGCATGGTGCTGTCGTATGACAGTATGCCTGTGACCTTTTTGAAAGTGGTGGCGTGGTTGGTCTTGTATTTGAGGACAGATCCAACAAGGTCGGGATGGTTTGCAAGAAACTCTTGGGTGAGTTCCTTTTCAAGTTGGTAAACGCTTAGGAGGTTCTTTTGAAGCTCGCGGCGTTTTTTGGTGATTTCTGTTTTGTTCATTTGTTTAAGATTTAGTTTGTTAATGATGAGGTCCCCGCCTTCGCGGGGATGACG
>JAKSMV010000005.1 GCA_024400425.1 Bacteroidales bacterium | reverse complement strand
TGGTTGGCAGGCCTGTTGAAGGACCGCCGCGCTGAACGTCGATGATGACCAATGGAAGTTCGGTCATAACGGCCAAACCCATGGCTTCGCTCTTCAGCGAGAGACCAGGACCGGAAGTCGTGGTGACAGAGAGGCAACCGGCATAGGAAGCACCGATTGACGACATGATGCCTGCGATTTCATCTTCAGCCTGATAAGCTTTCACGCCGAGTTCCTTATGTTTGGTGAGTTCCACCAAAATATCGGTAGCAGGCGTGATAGGATAAGAACCCAAGAACAGCTGGCGGCCCGAACGCTCGCTTGCTGCCATGAGACCCCATGCCATAGCCGTGTTACCTGTGATGTTACGATATTTGCCCTTTTCGAGTTCGGCAGCTTCCACCTTATAAGTATTGGTGAAGAGTTCCCAAGTGTCGGCATAATGGAAACCAGCATCCAAAACGGTGCGGTTAGCCTTGATGACTAAGTCTTTACCCTTGAATTTAGTCTCGAAGTATGCGTAAACGGTGTCGAGGTTGCGGTTGAACAGATACATCACGATACCGAGGGCGAACATGTTCTTCGACTTCAGCATCGATTTCTGGTCCATGCCGAAATCCTTCAGGGCTTCCTTGGTGAGTTCCGAGATAGGAGCCTTGACGACTTGATAGTCGGCGAGGGTGCCATCAACGGTTGGGTCGGCGGCATAGCCAGCCTTTTCGAGTGCCTTGTCGGTGATGGAGTCGGAATCGACAATGATGATGGTGCCAGGACGGAGCCAACGCATGTTGGCCTTGATGGAGGCAGGATTCATCGCGACCAAAACATCGCAGAGGTCACCTGTAGTGTGAACTGGTTTGTGTCCGAAATGCACTTGGAAACCAGAAACGCCTGCAACCGAGCCTTGTGGAGGGCGGATCTCAGCCGGATAGTCCGGGAAGGTAGCGAAGTCGTTTCCAGCAAATGCTGTTGAATCCGAGAAGAGGTTTCCCGTGAGTTGCATACCATCGCCCGAGTCGCCCGAGAAACGGATGACCACGTGTTCCATGGCTACAACCTTAGTTTTTGCTGTCATATTTTATTGATTTTAGAATTATTGCATTTTAGGCTGCAAAGGTAAGGATTAAAACGGTGCAAAAGACAAAGAATGGCTTTTTTATTTTCAGAATTTTGCTTTTGTAATTTAGACAAATTCTAAATTATGGAAAAGCGACGCTAATATGACAAGTTGTAGTATTTTTGCGGCACTTTACGAAAGTAGAAGTAAACAGAAATCAACTAATAATTAATTTAAAAATCAGACATTATGGCTTACAAAATCACAGACAGCTGTGTCGCTTGCGGCACTTGCATCGATGAATGCCCAGTGGGCGCTATTTCAGAAGGCGACATCTATGTAATCGACGCTGATTCATGCGTTGGTTGCGGCACTTGCGCCGGCGTTTGCCCTAACGAAGCAATCGTAGAAGACTAATTGAATTTTCTTAATTGCATTAAAAGTGAAAGAGCCTGTCAAAAAAAACAGGCTTTTTTCATTTTTTCTGCAGTTTTTCTCGTCTTTTGGAAACTTTGGCAAATTATTTGCTACTTTTGCCGCTGTTTCAATAGAACGAATTGGGAACAAACAACAAACGAACACTTAAATAACACAATCATTAACTTAAATCTTTAAAAAAATGAAGAAATTAGCATTAGCACTTGTGTGCTTGGTCAGCGTTGCTTTCTTTGCAAGCTGCGATCCTAAAGTTGAAAACCCAGAACCTAGCGTCAATTTCTTAATGAGCGAAGGCTACATTTCAAGTGATGCAGAGCTCTTAACCACCGACACTGCTTGGTTCTGCATCCAAGCCAATTCAAACCTCGAGACCAAAAAGCTCCTGAAGTCATTCAACTTCTTAGTGTTCAGCGAAGAGACAAGACTCTACGACACACTGATTCAAGACATCAACCGTGACTCTTATGAATTTGTAACCGGATTCCAATTCAGCACCCCAGGTTCATACACCGTAACAGGTACTGTTATTGATGTTGATGGTTTCAGCGCTGAATGCAGAGTTAACATCACCGTTAACAATTCTCTCCAACCAGCCCTCATCAACTGGGTCAGAACTGGCGCTAACGTTGAAGAACAAGCCAAGGAACAACTTGAAAGCGTTGGTCTCGAATGGGCAGGTAGCCACAGAGAAATCTTCGCCACCATCAAGGCTTTGGACGGTGTGCAACTCTGGATTTGCGATGGCAACGACTTCGCCGACCTCCTCAGCAGCCAGCACATGGCCAACTACTACAACAGCCTCTTTGAAACCGTTCCATCAGTTGCTGAATATCGTAACATCACCACTGCTCACAGCGCTGACTACAACGATATGCTCTTCACCAAGACCGCTGATGGCAACTATCACGCTGTTCTGATTTCACACGCTGGTATCGAAACCGGTAGCTACGGCACCAAGATCACCATCACTGGCGCCATGAAATAATCTTTCAACCATAGAAATGAGAAAGGCATCCGTTTTGGATGCCTTTTTTGTTTATCAGCCAACATTTATCAGCATTTTTGCCACAGCTTTGTTTTTTTTCCATAATTTAGCCGTCTGAATCACCAATGCTTTGTAAAATAAATGGAAATAAATCATGAGCAATCGTATGAATAAGATAATTACCACAATAGCATGTTTGTTGCTATCATGTTCCAGCATTGCACAAGATTTCAGTGGGCGGATTTTCCAGAAAGACATCGAAAAACTGAACAAGAAAGTCATGCAACACTATCGCAGGAAAAGCGATATTTATCCTCAATATGACACCGTAATGGTTATAAATGTCTTTTTTGTAAAATACGATGATACAATAGGACTGACCATGGACAGACTGAAAACTGGGGAATTTTTGGAGCACATTACTCCGTGCTATATGCGTGAGTATAAGTATTTCCACAACATCAGGCTTTCAAATCCGTTCCGAAAGATTCTCACTTCTGATGTTTTTGTAGCAACGAAATCGGGGAAAGGTATATTGGGATATTCCAATATGGATTTTGGATTTTACAAAGTTAGAAAAAACGACTGTGACGAAGCGTTTGTCAATTTCGTGTTAGAAAAGAACATTGTTTCATCTTATTATTTTTGGAGTACTGAGCATCTGTATATTATAAGTGTTGATGCAGAAAAACACATTTACGTCTTGAGAAAAGTACCCAAATCAATAAAGTATTGGAAAGTGGAAGATTTCCCCGACAATGAATGGCCATACCTTTTCCCTTTTGATGGCGACAAGCAAAAAGCCAAAACAGAATAGCATTTATTATTAACAATTTATAATTTTGGGGCGGCAAAAAGCCGCCCCAAAATTTTATTCATTCAACAAGAAAACTGACCAAATATAGGGTCAAAACAGCACATTTGGTCATTTTTCTATGATAACATCAGATTATTCCGCCAAGGCGTGACTAATCTTTCTATTGATTTCAAATAGACGCTTCTCATCTAACTTAATCACTTTGCGGTCGTAGGTCATCAGGCCGTTGAGTTCGGTTTCACAGTCGGTGGTTTGGGTATAGACAGCCGCCGAGAAACCTTGCGGAATCATCTTATACAAAGTGTTGGCATATTCAACGTATGTATCGGTGACTTTTTCTTCGGTATCGAATTCCACATAGCCCCAGCCTTGGTCTTTCACCCAAGTGTGGCCATCAACCTTGCGGCCAATGCCACCATATTCACCCAAAACCGTGGCGCGGGTCGGGTCGTAAAGCACCATTTTCGGGTCGGGATAATGGTGTAAATCAAGGATATCGCCGCACTGATAGAAATTGCCGCCCGAAGCCGGATTCACCAAACGCGTCGGGTCGAGTTTCTTGGTCATCTCAACGATTTCCACAGTCTTGAATTGTCCCCACGATTCGTTGAACGGCACCCAAACGCCAATGCAAGGCTGCGATTTCAAAGCGGTGATGATTTCAGTCCATTCCTTCTTGTAATTCTCTTCCGATTCCACAGAACGCACACTTTCTGAACCTTTGAAATATTCTGTTGTGTTCCAACCCGGACCACGGTCACCGCTCGGCATATCCTGCCAAACGATGATACCGAGACGGTCGCAATGATAATACCAGCGTGCCGGCTCCACCTTGACGTGCTTGCGAATCATATTGAAGCCAAAGTCCTTGGTTTTCTGCACATCGTAAGCCAGAGCCTCATCGGTAGGTGCTGTGTAAAGTCCATCGGGCCACCAACCTTGGTCGAGCGGGCCGAATTGGAAAATTGGTTTACCGTTCAAGGTCAGACGGACAATGCCGCTATCGTCGCGTTGCGTGCCGAAGCTGCGCATGGCGAAATAACTGTCAACGACATCAATCGTTTTTCCTTTACGCAAGACTTTGACTTTCAAGTCATAAAGGAAAGGATGGTCGGGTGTCCACAGCAAGAAGTTTTCAGGCATATTCACCTCAACAGGCTGTCCGTTAATTGACTTGCTTTCTGCCACCTTCTCGCCTTCGTAACTCACTTCAACCCAATATAAATCATCGGCAGACGGATTCGAAAAATCAACGTCAACCTTCACCGAAGCCTTTTCCAAATCGGGCGTTGTGTTAATCGTTCTGATGTAAGCCTCCGGAACAGGCTCAAGCCACACCGTTTGCCAGATACCCGTCACCGAGGTATAGAAAATTCCCGATGGATTGGTAACCTGCTTTCCGCGAGGGATATAACTCTTGTCGGTCGGGTCCCAAACACGGACCACCAACTTATTGTTTTTCCCCGACAGAGCCTGTGTAATGTCGAACGTGAAAGGCGCATAACCGCCCGTGTGCGAACCGACTTTAATGTCGTTCACCCATACATCCGTCATCCAATCGACAGCACCGAAATGCAACAAGACGCGGTCGTTTTTCCATTCGTTCGGGATGGAGAAAGTTCTTTCATACCACAAGGCACTATCTTGACCTACAGTCTTTTGCACACCCGACAACGACGATTCGATGCAAAACGGCACCAAGATATCACCATCATAAACTGACGGTGCCTTATCACCTTTCGGCGTGATGGCGTATTGCCAAAGGCCATTCAAGTTTTGCCAGTCGGGGCGCACCATCAGCGGACGTGGGTATTCAGGCAAGACATTGCTGGGCGAAACTTGTGAAGCCCAATCCGTCTTGATACGGTCGCCAACCGGAGCATATCGTTCAATAACCGCCGTTGAAAACAGCATCGCGAATAAAATCAAAGCAGTGTATTTCATTGTTTTAAGTATTCATTCCACATTCGACATCTTCTGTACGAAATCATGAGCGGCATTTATCATCGAATTGACTGCGCGAGGCATCAAGTCACTGACTTCGGGAGTGCTGTCGAGGACTTGCTCGAAGCAAATCCACACATTCATTTCCTCTTCATCTTCCTTTTCGCCATCGAAGGAATAGATGAGCGCCTTCACCACCTTATAATCCATGTTAACTTGGTTGCACGCAATGATAGCTTCAGCGAAATTATCATCCGTGACGTCGAAAACGCCAGGAAGCGTAAGACGGAAGAAAGTTGGGTCTTCGGGGTCATCCCAAAGCAGGAAACTCCAATTTTCGAGGAAGAAACGCAAGCCATATTCCGTATTCTCAGGTTCTATCTTATTCTCTTTCAAGAATTTTACAACTAATTCTCTTGCTGTCATAACACTCACTTGCAAAAACCGATTTTCGTCTTAGTTGAATAAGTAGGATTCTTGTAGCGCAGCACATCGACAAGCATTTTTTGGGAAATGAGCATGTCGTTGTAGGCAGCAGAGGTTGCTGCTTCGTTGACGGTCTCGGTGATGTCGCCCGCATTGAAATCGTCCGACATCTTGGCCAATTCATCGAAATCGAGTTCTTCGCAAGGACGACCGCTCAAATGAGCCTTGAAGATGTCCTTACGGGCTTCGAAATCAGGAGGCGAAACGAAAAATGCCGCGTCGAAGCAACCCGCACGCACGATGGCTTGGTCAACCAGTTCGGGCTGACTGGTGGTTGCCACGACGAGAATGCCTTTCTGCGCACAACCATTCAGTGTGCCAAACAAAGCAGCAATCTGAGGCGTGATATTGCCATCATCGCCATGGCTTGGGACGAGATATTCCAGTTCATCGATGCAAATGACAAATGGGGCCTTGATGGAAGCTGCATCGAAAACGCGTTGCAAGTTATCGAGAATGCCATCCTGATAGATATTGCCAAAATCGGAGGCTTTGATGACAGAATAGTTGAAGCCCGATTCTTCGGCAACGCTTTCAAGCACAAGGCTCTTGCCGCATCCGGGAGGACCATACAACAAGATTCCATTGACACTCGGCAGTTGGTATTTCTGAGCCTTTTCAGGATTCTGCAAAGCGAAAAGCACTTCCTTGCGAAGCTGTTCCTTCAACTCGTTGCGGCCAGCCACATTGTCGAAGCCATTGCCCGAGCCTTTCTTGATAGTGATGGAAACCGCCTTGCCTGCCTCGTTAGCGTTGTCATCAGTTGCAACAGATTCACTGTTCATCTTTTCGGATTCCTCAATCTGCTTTGCCAATTCAGGCATCACTTGTTCGGCCAAAGCCTTCGCGAAATCAGTCACCGACTCGAAACGGTCGTCGGGCTTTTTTGCCAAGGCCTTTTGCAGGATGTTTTTCAGATAATTAGGTATCTTAATATCTTCTGTTTCCAGAACAAGTTCTTTCTTACGAGCCTCATTGACAGCCTTTTTCACCAAATCTTTCACTCCTTCGCAAGCGGAGATGTCAGTTTGCCAAGGTGCGACACCGAAAATCAGGTAATATAGAGTTGCACCAACCGAGAAGATATCGCTCTTTTGTGTAAAGATGCCACGGAAGGTTTCGGGCGCGCGGAAGAATGGATGCAAGTCCTCGACATAGAAAGTGGGGCGTCCCATCACCATGTAAGAAATGTGGCCCAAGTCGATAATCGTAGGTTGCAACATGCCATCTTCCAGTTCTTGAAGCATGATATTCGACGGACGCAAATCATTATGAATCAAGGCACGAGAATGGATATAAGCCAATCCATCGAGCACGCACAAGGTGATTTGCGCTGCATCTTCAGGGTCGAACACTCCATCTTTTTCCACCGCTTCCGACAGCAATCCGCCGCGATAATACTCAGTCACCAGATAGTGGAAATTAGTATTGTTTTTGCGCACTTCGCCGTTATCGACATAGCGGATTACATCAACACAGTTTTCCGCAACGAGTTCCTTACAGAGTTGAATCTCATAGACCTCCTTGCCTTCGAAAAGCTGGGCTTTAGGTATGGCATTGAAATCAAACACCTTGACGAAATACAATTTGTCGTCGGTTCCGAAGGCCGAATACGACTCCGCAACAACTCCTTTCTTCACAAAGGAATCGACGGTATAACGGCCAATCTTATCGCCTTTCTTGAATGTTTGCATAGTAATTGGGATTAAGCGTCAACATTAGCATAAGTAGCGTTCTGTTCGATGAATTCGCGGCGAGGTCCCACTTCATCGCCCATCAGCATAGAAAAGATATGGTCGGCTTCCATGGCGTTTTCGATGGTCACTTGGCGCAGAGTGCGGTGAGCCGGGTCCATCGTGGTTTCCCAAAGTTGTTCAGGATTCATTTCACCAAGACCTTTGTAGCGTTGCACATCGTAGCCGCTCACGGTGCCATTCTTGGTCAGTTCAGCCATGCCCTGGATGCGTTGTTCGTCAGTCCAGCAATAGCGCACAGGCTTGGTGCCACGCTTGATGAGGTACAACGGAGGCGTAGCGCAATAGACATAGCCATTTTCAATCAGTTCGCGCATGTAGCGGAAGAAGAAGGTCAAAATCAAGGTGGTAATGTGGCTACCATCGACATCGGCATCGGTCATGATGATGACTTTATGATAACGCAACTTATCGAGGTTCAACGCCTTGCTATCTTCTTCCGTACCGATGGTAACGCCCAATGCGGTATAGATATTCTTGATTTCTTCGCTGTCGAACACACGGTGTTGCATGGCCTTTTCCACGTTCAGGATCTTACCACGCAAAGGAAGGATGGCTTGGAAGTTACGGTCGCGGCCTTGCTTTGCCGAACCGCCAGCGGAGTCACCCTCAACAAGATAAAGCTCAGTCTTAGAGGGGTCACGTTCCGAGCAGTCGGCGAGTTTGCCTGGCAAACTAAAACCCGAGAGAGCGCCCTTGCGCTGCACCATTTCGCGTGCCTTGCGAGCGGCTTGACGGGCTTGGGCGGCCAAAACAACCTTGTCGAAAATCATCTTGGCTTCCTTTGGATGTTCTTCCAGATAGTTGGCCAGGTGTTCGCCCACAATAGAGTTGACGATGCCCATCACTTCGTCGTTACCGAGTTTGGTCTTGGTCTGGCCTTCGAACTGAGGTTCAGGCACTTTCACCGAAATGACGGCAGTGAGGCCTTCACGGAAGTCATCAGGAGAGATTTTTACCTTCGACTTTTCGAGCAATCCCGATTTCTCGACGTAAGCATTGAACGAGCGTGTCAAGCCCGAACGGAAGCCCTGCAAGTGCGTACCACCTTCTATCGTGTTGATATTGTTGACGTAAGAGTGAAGATTTTCTGAATATTCTTCATTGTATTCCAGAGCGATTTCGACCGGCACGTTATTCTTTTCACCCGTGATTGAAATTGGTTCGGGAATCAGCTTAACGCGGTTGGCGTCGAGATATTCGATATAGTCGATGAGGCCATTTTCAGAGTAGAACGTCTCGCTGCGGAAGTCGCCATTCTCATCCTTGGTGCGTTCATCAGTGAGCGTGATGGTGATGCCGTGGTTAAGATAGGCCAGCTCGCGCATACGGTTTGCCAAAGTACTGTAGTCATATTCAGTGGTTTGGAAAATCGAGCCATCAGGATGGAAGGTGATACGCGTTCCCGTCTTGGAGCTTTCGCCCACAACGGCCACTGGAGCCAAAGGCTTGCCGCATTCATATTCTTGACGGAAAATCTTGCCTTCACGATAGACCTCAGCGGTGAGATGTGTGGAAAGGGCATTCACGCAGCTGACGCCCACACCGTGCAGACCGCCAGAGACCTTATAGGAACCCTTATCGAACTTACCGCCAGCATGGAGCACCGTGAGAACGACTTCCAAAGCCGAGCGTTTTTCCTTCTCGTGCATACCCGTCGGGATACCACGGCCATTATCGAGCACGCTGATGGCGTTGCCTTCAAGGATGCGCACGTCAATCGTGTCGCAATAGCCAGCCATGGCCTCGTCGATAGAGTTGTCAACTACTTCATAAACCAAATGGTGCAAGCCGCGGAAGTGCACGTCGCCGATATACATAGCCGGACGTTTACGCACTGCTTCAAGACCTTCAAGCACCTGAATCTTATTGGCACCATATTCTTCACTTGCCAATTCTCTTTTTTCTTCTTCTGTCATTGTATTTCGTTAATTTTGTTGTTTTCATTAAAGCAACAAAGATACGCTTTTTCAACGGAATATCATCAAAAAACGGGAAGAAATTTGATTTTAGGCAAAAACGCGTGCACGACCTTGAAAATGGCCAAATTTTCGATTCAGCCCATTTTCTCGCGCACGCAGGAAACAAGAAGCGGAATCGCTCAGAAGGTCATTTTCAGACCCGCAAACAGTTGGATACCCGTAACAGGGTAATTGTAAAACAGTTGGTACTTGCAGTTGGCGAGGTTGTCGATTTTGGCAAAGACCGCCATCTGGTCGTTGATTTTGTAGTCGGCACCAAGAGCAATGTCGATGACATCTTTAAGTTTCACTTCCGAATTAAAGTCATACAAGTTGAGTACAGAGACACTGCAATCGTCCATGCCATAGCGGCCATTCTGATAAAGCACCGAGGCATTGAAAGCCAGTTTCTCGTTGAAGCCATACTTCACCTTCAGTTTCCCTTCAAAAGCAGGACGATAAAGCGGATGGGCTAACTTCGAAGGCGTGCAATGGCTGTAGGCCAGATTCAAATCGGCTGTCAAGTTGTCCAAGATGAGCCAACGCATATCGCCTAATACGCTCACCGTGTTGGTTTCATCGAAAATAGGAACGAACCTGTTATTCAGCATGATGACGCAACCTTCCGAATAGACGTTTTCCGTCAGTGTTCCATAAAACATATCCTCATCGGCATGACGGTAACGCACCCCCAAATGCAAGTCAACGGTTTGAAGGATGTTGGTGCGCACGCCACCTTCAAAAGTCAGATTCTCACATTGGTTTTGCAGCGGCACCCAGCGAGCCACAAAAGGATTCTCGTCCGCTATTTCAGAATAAGTCAACAACTTTTGGCCACCGCCTAAAATAGCGTAAAACTCAAGTTTCTTGTTGAGCACAAACAGGCTTCCTTTCAAATCGGGGCAGATAAGGAACTGCTTGTCGTCGTAATCAGAGAAGGTCGCAAACATCTTAAAGCCAGCACGCAAGCGATAGAAATCGCCCTTCATCTCAAAATAGGGATTGAGCTTGGTAAACAGCCGATTAAACGCCATCAAGTAATCATAATGGGCAGTCACATCAGCACCTACTTTCTGTGGGTTTTCCTTGTTTCCCCACCAGTTGTCGGAATAGCTAATTCCATAGTTCAAGGCAGCTGAATGTTCGCTTTGGCCATACACCTTGTCGAAGAAATAATGATAGTCGAAATCGGCACGGTGTGCGAACTCGCCAAGGCGGGTCGAGGTGGTCTGCATATCAAACTTGGCACCTATCGCATTATAGGCTTGGCGCGGACAGAAGGTCTCGATTTCAGCATCAGAAAGTGGCGTTTCAGCTTGATTCACACCATAATAATGACACACGTCATTCTCATAATACACTTTGCCGCCTAATTGCAGGTTGTCGAATTTCTTGGTCGTAACGCTCACATCGAAAGCGTTGTTCATGAAGCCCGAAGGGGCATAGTCCTTTATGTTGAGCCACGAAGAGAAATGCTTCACTCCTACCCCAATGCCCGTGTTTTTGGTCAGCATCGAGTTGTGCTTGTAGAGGAACAACGGTGAGATGCGCGTTCCGATGCCCGCCATAAGGAAATTCTCGGCAGGTGTGACATCAGTCGCATTTTTCAGCGACAAGGCCAAGGGGTTGATTTTGTCGAGGTCGATGTCGAACTTGCGGGTTGTTTCCATAGGTTGCACCTCGGTATCAGGAAGCGAGATGATTGATGTTGGCGCATCAGGTTTCAGAAGAAGCTTGTTCACCTTATTCACCTTCGGGCGATAGGTTCCTTCGATTGTGACTTGCTCATCGTGCTGGGCGAAAACGCTTGTCGCGAGTGCCATCAAGGCGATTATCAGGGTTTTCTGTATGTTATTCATTGTTGAATCGTTTTTTTGTTGATTTGTTGAATCGTTTGAGGAGACGCGATAAATCGGCGTCTCTACTTTCATCTTTTACTTTCCATTCTCCACTTTTCCACTTTCCGTTTTTTCCACTTTCCGTTTTTCCACTTTCCGTTTTTCCGCTTTCTCACTCTTCATTTTCAATTCGTTCCACTTCTGCGAGTTTCTTGCGAGCTTCCGACTTCAGGTCTTCACCTTTGTAGTTGTCGATGACGCTGCGCAATGTTTCCTTAGCCTGGAAGTAGTTCTCCTTGGCGATATACACATCGGCGAGCGCGATGAACGCCTTGGCCACCCAATAGTCGTATGCGCTGAAGGCATCCGACATGTTGAAGACCTTGTTTTCAGCCTCGTCGTATTTATTCAGATATAACGATGCGACAATCGAATAGTAAGCGCTTTCGGCACCATACACCGACTTGTCGGCACGCGAACTCTTGTCGAGGCGTTCGATGGCAGCGACATAGTTGCCTTTCTCGAAATACGACTTGCCAACAATATGGTTGATTTGGTTCACCTGATCGGTGGTGAGGTCTTTTGACTTAATCAAGTCCAAGCCCATATCGATAGCCTTATCGTAGTTTTTCATGAAGAAATTGCTCTTCATCGAGCCTTCGAGGGCTTCCAGACGGGTCAAAGGTTCTTCTGTGATGTCGGCCAAACGGCCATAGTATTCGCCCGCCTTGGTGTAATCGCCACGTTCATATTCGATTCGGGCTATCTTGAGCAAAGCGTCGTCAGTATAGTCGTTATTGGGTTGGCCAAGAATATAATTAAGGTGAGTCAGCACATCTTCTTGCGAACCAACCTTCTCGGCACATTCGAGTGCATATTGATGTGCCTTCAGCAGATAGGCTCCATTCTTGAAATTGTCGAAATAGTAATCCAAAGCGGTAGTCGCTTGCTGGTAGCGGCCATCAAGATAGAAATTCTCAGCCGTAGCAAAAGCCAGCGAATCTTGCTGCGACACCTTAACCTGACCGCCATGCGCGTTGGCGAAATTGAAATACTCTTCCAGCTTGTTGCGTTCCATGCAGATGCTGCGGATGATGCCCAAAGCCTCGCGCGACTCGTCGGTACCAGGATAGTTTTCCACCAAAGTCTGCAGGTTCGACAAGGCCAAGTCGTATTGGTTGTTGTTGTAGTAAATCATGCCTGTCTTCATCATCGCCTGACGTGTATAACTCGAGCGCGGGCGTTCCTTGATGAGTCGGTCGAAGGCCGACAAAGCCGAGCGTTTGTCACCATGAACGAGGTAGGTATTGCCTATTTCGAACAAAGCTTGGTCGTAATATTTAGTGCTCGGATAGGTCTCCACCATCCTATTCAGCATCTCAATCTTCTGGTTCACACTGCCTTGCGCGCCATAGCAGAGGCCTTGCTGATACAAGGCATAGTCGGCGTTCAGCTTTCCGATGCGCGTAGCCAAATCGTAGTAGTTGATGGCTTGCGCATAACTGCGTTCCATGAAGAAGCAGTCACCGAGGCGGATGTAAGTATCGGTTTTGAGGTCCTTGTCCTCGACGCTTTGCAAGAAAGCCCTGAAGTAGTTGATGGCTTGGTCGTAATCGGGTTTCTGGTAATAGATGTAGCCCAAATCGTAGTTAGCCAAAGCATATTCTGGTAAGCTCGAAGCTTCGTTCATGTTCTGGAACTGCCGCAAATATCTGACCGCGGTTGGGAAATCGCCCAGTTGGTATGCCGACTCGCCCATCCAGAAACAGGCCTCCGCCTTGTTGGCATTGCCCTTGCCATTCAAGATTTTCGAGAAATAGGTCTGCGCCTTGTCATAGCTGCCATTCTGGAAAGTCTCCACACCTGTCGCATAAAGCAGTTCGTCATACACCATCTGCAACTCAGCGCTTTTCTTGCGCATCGACTCCAAACGTTCCAAGGCTTTGTCGTTTTCCTTTGCATTGAGCAGCAGATAGATAGCCATCTCTTCGGCCTCAGTCTTACGTTCCGACTGAGGATGATTGGCCACGAAGTCGTCGAGCAAGCCCACGGCTTCGTTGAATGGGTCGGTGCCCGGAATGAGGCTCAGCCGTGCATAGTCGAACAAGGCATCTTCGCTCAGCTGTTCATCGAAGCCGGCGGCGTATGCGGCATAGAAAGCCGTACGGGCATACTTTGGTTCATCGGTCTTGGCATAACATTGTGCCAGGTAATAGGAACCATATTGACCTACTGCATCCTGTCCGCCAGCCACCTTCTGCAAATCACTGATGGCTCCCTTGTAGTCATCGGTCATCAGCTTACTCACGCCCATGTGATAATAGGCTTCACGCGAGATGCTTTTTCCCGAAAGGTTGCGCAAATATTGCTGATAATACTCCAAAGCCTTCTCGTAATCCTTCTGGTTGAAATAGGCATCGCCCACAATGAGCATCATCTCGCCTCTACGTTTCTTATCGACCTTCTGCATCATCTGCGCATTGTCGCCGATGACCGAATTGTAGTCGCCATTGAGATAGTTAATCTGCATGATGTAAGCCGGGACAATCTTCCCATATTCAGGATGGTTGACCAGTTTCTGGAAGTTCGTCAAAGCCTCGTCGTTTTTCCCATTATCATACTGTATATGAGCATAATAATATCTTGCATCATCTTGATATTTGCCTTCGTTCAGCATCAAGCCACGGAAAAGTGGCGTTGCCTTTTCGAGGTTTCCCAACTGGAAATGCGAATAGGCCGTATTGAACTGCAGTTGCTGGGCTTCTGACGATGTCAGGATCGACACGTCAGTATTTGAATAAATGTCGAGGGCTTCCTTGAATTTCCTGTTGGCAAACAAGGTGTTGGCATACAAGAAATTGGCATGTCCTGCCCAAAGGCTGCTGGGATTGTCGTTCACGAAACGGATGATTTTGGCCGCTGCATCGGCATTGCCGAGATACAAGGCGCTGACCGCTTCATAATACAGTGCATCGACATAGCGTTGCGACTTTTCGTCGGTCGTCGAAGCCATATATTGCGAAAATGCCGACTGAGCCGCGCCATATTCATGGTTCTGGAACAGAACGGCGCCTTCGTCGAAAAGGGCATCAGGATTGAGCTTTTCGATATGTTTTTGAGCTGATACAGTGATAGATAACATACAAACCATCAGAGTCAGCACGATAGGGAGACGCAGGAATTTCATAGTTCAGAATTTTGGGACGAAAATACGTTTTCTTTTTGAAATAACGGCTAAAGTTGGTCAATTATTGTGCCACGAAAAAAGCCCCGCTTTCGCGAGGCTTTTATGGTTACGATTCGGCGTGTAAGCGGGATTCTGTTCCCCTTTCGGGGCGACTGTCATTTCTCTAGGCCTGCAGTCACCCGCAGGCTCCAGCGCCCTACCCTGAGACTCGGGCGAGCGACCCTTTCGGCTTCCGAAGAAGCCATCGTCTCTATACATGGACTTGCAGCCCGTATGGTTTACCTCACCGGAATGTCGCCACCCGATGCGTGAGCTCTTACCTCGCGTTTTCACCCTTACCCTTCGACAAGCTCAGGGCGGTATATTTCTGTGGCACTTGCAGTTATCCTCGCAGATACCTTCCTGTTAAGAAGTACGGTGCTCTATGCTGTCCCGACTTTCCTCGCGCCGGCTTTCCCGACCCGCGACAGTCTGCCTGAATCGCGCTGCAAAAGTAGGGAATTTTCTTCATTCCTTCACCAATTTCCTCACAAAGCGTTTCCCATGTTCGTCAGTGATACCGACGAGATATATCCCAACTGGCAGCTTGCCGATATCGATGCGTGTTTCCGGACCTTCTACAGAGAAGGTTTCAAGGCTTTGGCCCATCATATTACTCACCTCAACCAGCTTGAGGTTTTCACCACTGACAGTCAAGACATTATTGGCAGGATTGGGATAGAGTTGGATACCCTCCGCTGCATTATCGTCAACGCCCGTCGTGTTGAAATGGGCAACGAGATGGCGGTCTCTGTCCACAGCAAACGAATACCTCGGATTGGCCGACACGATACGGTCGTTCTCCATCCAGACCGTGAAATAACATCCTTCGTTCGGCACTGCCTCAACTATGGCATTTACCTCACAATCAGGTTCCTGAGCGATGGAAACGCTTCCCATTTCCTCAAAATTCGATTCTAGAAACACTTGATATTTAAACGGGCCTTCGAATATAATTGTCGAATCTGTTCCATTCTTCAGGGGCTTTATAAAGCGAGGTTGTGCACCTTGGAAGTTGGATAGGGATAGTTGCAGGAATGCCAAAGAAGGCATTTGTTCCAACTATAGGCGGAATCTCACATTTCGAAATGATGCGCTCCACGCTTCCGCAACCATAAAACGCATATTCTGGAATGGTATCAACTTCTTCCCCGAAGGTGATTTCCTTCAAGTTGGTCAGCGAACAGAAAATATAGTCCGCTTCAGCGCAGTTTCTTGCATTGAAGGTCAAGCTTGTCAAGCCACTGCAATCTTCAAAGGCAGCTTCCTGTATCGACCTCAGCGATTTGCCCATCACTAATTCGCCCGTGAAGCCGCTACAACCATCGAAAGCATGTTGCCCAATTATAGTCACCGCATCAGGAATTGTCAAGTCGCCTATAAGGCCGCTGCAGTTGCGGAAAGCATGCCTTCCTATCTCGGTCATTGCATCGGGAAACGTCAAGTTGCCCGAAAGGCCGGTGCAATTGCAAAAAGCCTGGTCCCCAATCCGATTCACCATGTCGGGGATAGCCAGACCTCCGCTGAATCCACTACAGTTATAAAAAGCGGAAGAGTTGATATTCGTCAACGAATCAGGCAGGATCAAGTCACCCGTGAAGCCACAGCCACAGAAAGCCTCGCTGCCGATTTCCTTCACGCCATTGGGGATGACCAGACGTCCATTGAAGCCGCTACAACCATGGAAAGTGCCAGGGAGAATCACCGTCACAGAATCTGGAATAGACAGGCCGCCCGTGAAGCCACTGCATTGGCAGAATGCCTCGGCGCCTATGCTGGTGACAGAATTTGGGATGACCAAATTGCCCGACAACTGGCCGCATCCTTTGAAAGCATAATTGCCTATCGATGTCAACGAATCGCCAAAGGTGAGAGGACCGGCAAAGCCTCTGCATCCGCGAAAGGCATCATTGCCGATTTCCTTTACAGCCTCACCCATCACCAAGTTGCCCGAAAATCTGAAGCAGTTCGCAAAAGCTCTATCGCCAATCGAAGTCACGCTTTCTCCTATCACCAAGTTGCCCGTAAAACCGCTACATCCGTGGAATGCATCGCGACGAATATAAGCCACAGAGTTGGGGATGACAAGGTCGCCCGTGAAACCAGAGCAACCATCGAAAGCATTGAAGTCAAGCTTGACTAGGGATTCAGGGAGAACCAATTCGCCCTCGAAACCCGTACAATTCTTAAAGGCCCAAGGTCCAATGATAGTCAAAGAGTTGGGAATAACCAATTCCGTGAAACCCGTGCAATTTTCGAATGTACCAACTTCAATCCTGGTCAAAGAGTTGGGGATGACAAGCGGGCCTGTGAAACCATTACAACCAGAGAAAGCATATCCTCGAATCGTGGTCACGGAATTCGGCAAGAGCAATTCACCCGTGAAACCGCTACAGCCAGAGAAGGCAGAACCTTCAATTATGGTCACGGAGCTAGGAATGACTAAGTCGCCTGTGAAGCCGCTGCAATCCGCGAAGGCACAGAAGTCAATCTTGGTAACGGAATTTGGAATGACAAGATCGCCCGTCAAGTTGGAACATCCCTCAAAAGCCGTCATTCCTATCAAGGTCACAGTGTAGGACTCGCCATCGTATTCCACCGTTTCTGGCAGAACGATATTGCCCGATGGCTCTGTGAAACCTTCCCAAGGATGGTTGATGTCACCTGTCGGGCACACCATTTCCACCTCGTGGCTTATGGAATCCGTAATGTTGTAATACAAAGTTTGCCCCGTCGGACACACTGCCGAAAAGTCGTAGGCCCAAGTCCTACCCATGCAGAAGAAAACAACTGCAATAGCAAATAAAATATTCTTTTTCATAGCAATAAAAGTTGAGTTTTCGGCGACAAAGTTAGTAAAAAATCTCAACCTTCAAAACTTTCCCCAAATAATTCTTCAATATCGGTATTTCTACACTCCTGCCTTGCAAACTCTCGTTTTCCCTGCAAAGTCATCAAAAATCTCTGCTTTGGCAAAACCCTCAGCATGGCACAAGTCAAGCATCTCCTTCCCCATCGCCTCGTTGATTTCGAACCACACTGCACCATCGGGGCTCAACTGTTTCTTCGACAGACGTAGAATCTGCCGATAGAAAAGCAGCGGATCGGCATCGGGGACAAAAAGCGCGTTTTCGGGTTCCCAATCCAACACGTTGTTTTCCATCGTCTTGCGTTCTTTTTCGCAGACATACGGCGGATTGCTCACCACCAAATCGACAGGCTGTGAAAAGATTTCGGAATGCGGATTCAGCACGTCATCATGAACGAAATTCACCTTCACCTTATTCAACAAAGCATTGCTTTCGGCAACCTGAAGCGCCTTTTCCGAGACATCGAAAGCAAAGACTTCGGCATCAGTGAAATGCTTGGCCAAAGCGATAGCGATGCAGCCCGAACCCGTGCCGATGTCCCAAATTCTCATGGGTTGATGTTTTGCGCCGTCTCCTATAGATTCCATGCCTTCGCGCAATCCTACGTTGGAATGACATAGGAGACTGGTTGTACAAATCATCTGCACCATTTCCTCCGTTTCGGGACGCGGAATCAGCACCGATTCGTTGACCTTGAATTTCAAATCGCAGAACTCGGCCACGCCCGTCACATATTGTATCGGCTTGTCGTTCAGCAAGTCGGCGACAGCCATCTCCATCTGATGATACTGAAATTCATCGATGCTCAAGGTCGGCGTCATCAGGATTTTCATTCTGTCGAGACCAAACAAGTCCTCAAACAGAATGCGCAGCAGCTGTTCCGCCTCCCTCTCGCTGAACTTCCGGACGAGTTGCGACCGAAAATATCGCCTGACAAATGTGAGATTAAAGCCAATCATGCCGCAAAAATAGGAAAATCCCGAGAAACTGTTTTTGAGAACCTATCCTGATTGGGGGAAAATCACCGTTTCACTACGGCTTTGATTGGATTGAGCAGTCTGTCGAAAACGGTCAGGTTTTCCGTGATGATTTCGGCAGTGCCGGACATGCCTTTAATTAACGTGAGTTCGATATAAAATAATTGCTTGAAAAAGAATAACATAGCGATATTTTTTGTATATTTGTAGTGTAAAAATAAGACAACACAAAAAAGCACGCTATGTTATTATCAGAGGACAAAATTACGGAAATTTATTGCTTGGCAGACGATTTCTGCAAGTTTTACAGCGAAACGGTGAAAAACAACGCTTTGGAGGAACCCGGCGGGAAGCGCCACCGCAACAAGCCCAACCGCCTTTCGGATGCCGAGGTCATCACCATTCTCGTCGCCTTCCACATGGGCGGACACCGTTGCCTCAAGCATTTCTACCTTGAATTCGTCTGCCGGCATTGGACGCACCTGTTCCCTAAGACCGTGTCATACAGCAGGTTCGTGAAGCTGGAGCGTGGAGTCGCGCTGCTGCTGGTCGGAGACAAGGGCCACATATCAAAAGAGCTGTTCCGGGAACTGTTCGTCGATGGCATCCAGCTGATAACCAAGGTGAAGAGCAACATGAAGAACTGCCTGATGAGCGTCTCCGACAAGATACTGCTTCGCAAAAGGGCGGTCATTGAGTCGGTCAACGACGAACTGAAGAACATCGCACAACTGGAGCATTCAAGGCACCGCTCGTTCAACAACTTCATCGTCAATGCCGTGGCCGCCATCGCCGCATACTGCTTCTTCCCTAAGAAACCTTCCATCTCTGTTGAAGCCTGCCCTGATAACCAATTGACTATCTTCTGATTGATTATATCGAACTCACGTTAATTATTTACCTGTTATTGTAACTGACCTTCGAGGTAATACATCAGAATATAAGCATATTATTCGTTGTGGACCAAAACCTGATAACAATCCGCAAATAAAAATAGATAATACCGTTAATGTGCATTAATAAGGAAACTAATAATTCCTTACGTTTTGGAATTTTTTCATAAACAATCAATCAAATTCGGGATACCAATTCAAATCAGCACAATGCTTTTCTAGAACAACATTTAATCCTGGATATTCCAACAAAGCTTTGTCGGAACAGGAATCTGGCAGTAAACAATTCGAAACGTCATCACTCATTAGTCCAAGCCCTTCATTTTGATTCTTCAGTTGATGCAATTTTGTCCTCATCGTAAGGTTTGTGCAGCCATCATATATTTTGCGCATATCCTTTGGCAGAGACTTTGAAACCGTCTTGCGAAAAGCCATCCACTCGTTCCATCTTTTTCTCTCATGCACCAAGGCATCATGGTGCTCTTTTAATCCGTCTTTCTCTTCAAAGCAGTATGACCTAGCCCAACCATCAGCCTGTTTGAAATATGCCTTATAAGCATCATCAATCATACGGGTAGTAAATATTGTTTCCGAAAATGACATGTCTTGGTTTTGATCAAATAGCCAAAGGTTATGAAAAGAAGCTAGCCAAAGATCCACGCTTTGTTCCAAAACACCGGTGATATACAAAGCGCCACTACTACCGTGGTCCTCAAGCTCCGCCACCGCCGAAACTGCTTCATGGTAATTCTCCCATCTTTCTTTCTCTTCGCGGAAAAGCGCCTCCTGCTCTGGATGAGCAGAGATAAATTGTAGGTACTCCTTTTCAACACATGCTTTATGCCTTTCATAATCTGTCGAAACGATCATACCCCAGTCAGCATTACAGCCCATATCGAAGAGCATAACCCTCGCCTTATCAACCTCTGCTTCGTCAGTCGATTCATTGAACACAGTCCAAAGAGAATCTTTACGCCTCTGAAAATCATCCCATGTTTCCTTGGGTTTTTGTCTAAGACTGATGTCCTGAACTTCTTCTCCCTGCTTTCTATCGTTGGCGCATCCATAGAATGATGCCGTGACCAACATTGCCAATATAATGGCCAAACATTGTTTAATCATATTTCAACGTGTATTGTAAGGTTTATTCACATAAACTGTCGTCAATCGGCCCATAATACCTCTGCCAATATAGGTATTCGTCATTAGCTATTACTCTAATGGCTTCACTTTTTTTGGCTTCAATACTGTATTCTCCATATTTGCGAATAATCCAGCTAGAGTATTCGTCAAGCAGTTTTGTATAGGCATCCTGCTTTCCATTCTTCGCATGAACCGAAATGACAAATCTCCAGTCGGCCATGCTTAGTATTTCCTTCGCGTCACTAGTAGGGCTCACCATATAGTTTACTAATTCTGTGCAACGCTCACAAACCATATATGCCGCAAAATGCTCACCGATATAAGTGGAATAAATAACATAAAGACATTTCAGCAGAGAAAGCAATTCTTTGTTTCCGCAAATGTTTTTGTCACTAATGAAATCGTCAATCGTTTCCTTCAGAATAGCCTCGGCTGATTCTAAATCATCATGTCGTGCTGAATCCAAGATGGCTTGTGCCGCAGCAGAATTTGTTTTACTCTTACAGAACGGTAAAACCGCCTCTATTACACTGCTTTTCATGTTTTCATGATAATCTTCGCTGGATGCTGCATTTAAAACAGCGTTGTATAAATCCATTTCATCCTCGACAGTATTTGTTATTACATCCACAATTTCACCGTCTTGAAAATAAAAAATGGATGTATCGACCTCAAACGCACTCTCAACACCTATCAGCGTTAGTGTACGGTTGATTGTGTCAAAATCGTAATGTGTCCTGCATAAGCCGCTGGCCAATTCATCAAATGCTTTACTATTTATTTCCGTATATCCGTATTGCGTAAGTTCATAAAAGGTAAAGTCCTCGCAATCCAACCAATGACGCTCAACACCTTCCCGAAAAGGTCGTGGATGGCCGCAAACAGCCAACTCCTTTTCTCCATCAAAATCATAGTCATCAAATGCCACAATCGTCCTCCAATCCAGGTGCGGCCCTTTTGTTTCGTCATAATAGTAATTCCAAGCTACAGCATTCTTTAAGTCTTTACCGAACAATTCCAGAAACTCACCAATGAAAATAGGTTGCCTGACCATCCATGTATTTGAATCATTACAAAGAAAAATACACGCATCCGCAGAATTCCCATCTATTACATGTCGGTCTAATAAAATAACAACCTTATTGCCATTAACCAGCTCATCGTAATAAACGCAAGGATTCTCGACTTTTTTCCTGCCGCATGAAGCATAAACCATGATACCAAGTACCAAGGCTGTCAAAATTCTAATGGTCTTTTTCATGCCAACATTCCTTTTTCGTTTATTTCTGCCCATTCCAACCATCATAGCTTTCGATGGTATTATATGTGCTTCCAACATGATTGCCTTTTTTGTCATAGAACTCATTAAAGTCACCAATATCCGAAGGCTCCCAACGTGGTCTATACTGTTTGTTATTTAGGATAATCATTTCACTCACGTCAAGTGTTTTTCCTGTCTTTGTATCCATGTCGTCAAAGTTGTAATATTTGCCTTTGTTGACGCAAATCCCTTCCGGTGTCATTTCAATGTCACAAAACACATAGCCCAGCCAACCGTTTTCATCCTCCAACAGACTTGTGTCAATAACTAATACATCTTCTCTCACATTCTGGAATAAGATGTTCCCATTGGGTTTAACATCAAATAAGACTTGATAATAGCAACCTGTCAGAAACTCCTCTTCTTTGGTTTTAAGATTATACCGCATAAAGCTCATGGTTGTCGCTCCATATTCCCTGAAATAATATACCCAATCGCGTTTCATGTCTATCTTTGGCAGATACAAGCCGAACCCTTCTGGGCTTGTCGTCATCAATAAAGATATGGCGTTCTCACCGGCATCATAAAGGAAAATGGAGTTGCGCTCATCCATGCTTAATACGCCATAGCATGTCAAATGCTGGTCTCCAAGTATTTTGTCTTCCTCAGTTCTGCCAACAAACACGGCATATTTTCTGTCGTGAGACCAATTCGTGAAGCAAGTGTCATAAATCGTATCAGTCCATACCATCGGCAGTTCCATTTGGCTTGGCCTAACTATGGTATTCAGTAAGCTATCAATGCTTGGTTTCTGTTGTGTGACAGAATCCACAGTCTGCTTATTTGAGTCAGAGTTCGGTTGTTTTTGAATGCAACCAGTTAATGCTAATGCGACTAATATAATAGCGACAAATCGTTTTTTCATGATGAACAAATCTTCTTGTTTGCCTTTCGACTATGCAAAGTTAATGCTGAATACCCGCGCCCCGCAAGAGGTGTTGATAACTTTTTTATTTAAATGAACTTTGGCAATCTATATTCCGTTGCCATGGCAAAGTCAGTGATGACTTTGCGGAAATGGCTAGGCAGATGATGCACGGCTTTTTTGATGATTTCTTTCGGGATACAACCATAATACGCTTCAGCGATACCTCCGGCAATACAGGCTTGTGTATCGCTGTCGCCACCCAGCGAAACGGCCAGACGGATGACGGACTCATAGTCTTCGCCATCCATGAAAGCCATGATGGCCTCGGGAACGCTTCCCTCACAGGAACAATCGAAATCATAGTGCGGACGTATTTCTTCGATTGTGTGATTAAGGTCGAAATGGAATCGCTCCTCGACAAAGGATTTGATTTCTGCTTTGTTTGCCTGATGCCGAGCCATGAATATGGCAGCCGAAACGGCTTGGGCAGCGGTAATGCCTTGCTCACTGTTATGCGACACCTCAGCTGAGCGTTTCGCTACTTCCAACGTCTCTTCCATGCTTTCAAAAGCCCATCCGACAGGACTGGCACGCATGGCGGCTCCATTCGTGAAGGAGCCGTAAGGCTGTGGGTCTTCGCTATTGAGCCATGCTTTAGTGGCATGACTGAAGCCCGCACCAGGATACATCCTCCCGTATGTTTGCATAATCTTGACCAAAGTTGCGTGTTGATGCTTGGGGTCTCGCATCAGCCAGTCGGCCACGGCGACGGTCAGCACGGTGTCATCGGTGAACTTGCTGCTTTTATCGAACAGCTCAAAATCCGTAGTCTTGATTCGGCTGTTGTAGCCTTCAAATCTTGAGCCTATGATATCTCCAATGATTGATCCTAACATAATAATAAAGTGTTTGCCAAGGGTTATAATTCGATAATTTCATCGACATTCTTTAGTGTCCCTGTGTAGTTCCCTGAATATGTATCTAAGTACAATTCAACTATTCTATTTTTTTCTGAAACAACGTCTTCATTCCAAAATATTGATGCGATTGTTTTCGTCAAACTCTCATGGTGATTGAATGTCAATTCTGCATAGGTAACCAATAGGTTGTTATGCGTTTGTACCCATGAGAATTTCTCTCCATTATTGAATTGCTTTTTAAAATCCTCATATTCAAAAATATCAATTCTGTATGATGTCTTTTGTCGAACTGCCTTTCCCATCCTGACGTACTGTTGATATAAAGGAGAACTGCTGCGATACTCAATATAATATGCCCATTCATCGTCTCTTAATGCATTAAATTGATGAGAAGAAACATCACTACAATCAACACGATATTTCCATTGATTGTCTATAAACGCATAATATTGATTGCCGTTATGATTGGTTTCAACAATCTTTATAGTCATGGGTTTATTAACATTGCAACCCGGTCTGATGAAAAAACTAACCTGTTCTTCTTTCCCATTAATAATAATGCATTTAGTCGCTTCAAAGCAACCAAATTGATTGATTCTGAATTCAATAAATTGATTATTATTGGATTGTTTCAAAAAAGCATTTAGGTCGGTTATTTTATAATATTTACTGTTATTTGTTAGCTCTCTTTTTTCGAATGATGGATTCATTTGGAGAAGCATTTCAATTTCCCATTGGTTGTCAATAAAGTAATAATACTTGTTATCAATAGAAACAACATCAATGTGTAAAGGATTGTTAATGTCGCAACTTTCACTAACAAGAACTTTAATAAACACATTTGACCTTCTGGATTTCTTCACAGCCAAGGGGAAAGATTCGAGAAGTCCATTTTGATTATGATAGAATTTAATTTTTTCTCCCTGATTGAACTGCTTCTTGAAATCCTCATAATCATTAAAAGGGTTTAGAATAACTTTTTCAGATTGATACCTGTTCTTTATTGGATATAAAATGAGGTTGTCAGCATTGAGATTCTCGTTTATTGTCACATCCCCAGCATTGAAACAACAGATTGCACAAGTCCAATCTTCGTTAGGGTCCAACTCGTCATTTTTATCGTACTCTACATTGTTACCCATTAACTTGTCGGCGAACAATTCCATTCTTTCGTCCTTTTCATAGTCATAAAAATATGGCCCAGTACAAACAAACTGATTGTATCCTTTCAGACAATCTCGAATTAGTAATGAGAAACGCTCAAAATTGAAATCTAAATCCAACACATTTGAAAGTATATGAAGGGTTGGTATATCATCTTTGCAAACGATGTCTTCTTCAGATAATTTATCGAAGTCTTTATCTATAGTATTGATATTTACATTAGGAAAGAAGAGTCGGCTATGAAGGGCAGCTCTTTTTAAAGTTGGTACAGAAGGTTCTATCAATGTAATAGTATTGACTTTCAGAACGAATCCTTGTTTATGAAGGAAATCCGCAAAGCACATAATTCCAGTTCCTAACCCACAACCGTAATCTATTATATTGATTTCATTTTGAGCCCAAAAAGTCTCGGGTATATGCTTATATGCATAGTTGAGTTTCGCTTGGTGCATCCTTCCATAAGCGTGCAAATAAGCATCCATTTGAAGGCCATGGAAAAGGACGGCCGTTCCGTGTTCGAGGGAATCGTATGCGTGTTGTTGTACATTATCAGGTTGCCTTTTTAATATAGCCTTTGCAACATCTCTAACTATTTCAAAAGAAGGGGCATCATTCCCTATAATGTATTTTAGTGTTCTGCTATAATCGGTGTTGTTTTCAATCATCATAACGAGTCAAATTGGTTTCTTCTTCTACGTCCAAATAGTAAAACATCTTGCCATTACCATACTTTGCCAAATAAACACTCATTCTGTTCAATGAAGTAACTGAGGATAAGACATATAAACGGATTAACCTTGGCTTGCCATTATATACAATACGGATTATCGTATAAAGTGTACCATTGGGAGTCTCTTTGAAGACAAAAGAATTGCCTTGATTGTATTTCTTTTTAAACTCAAGATAATTACAATGTTCAGTATCAGAGCGTTGCCACCCTGGGCTAATCTCTATTGTGTCGTCACAATAAGAAAGCATTTCTATTGCTTTACTATTCCCCTTTTCTGCTGCTTTTTTTAACCAATTGTAGGCTTTGAACAAATCTTGTTCAATCTCCAATCCATTACAATAACTCATCCCAAGACAATAGAGTGCTTCTGCATCAACTTGTTTAGAATCCGTTGTAATTGTCGTTACTTCATCGTGATGATCCCGTGTTTGTACGGCTACTTGACGGTTGTCATCTTTTTTAGCATCGTAAACGAAACAATGATAAACACATGTCCATTTTTCATCAGGATTCAATTGATATTCGGATAATTCACCGGATGATTCATTGTCAGGATTTGGGTTAAAATAGCGAGCAAAATCATGAATTCTATCGTCTTTTGAATTGGAAATACTAGGACCGACACAAACGAATTGGTTGTGTCCACTATAAGAGTCCATTAACAATTTGGCAAATTTTTCTAAATCAAAATCTAAATCTAATACATTAGAAAGAATATGAAGCGTTGGAATACCTTGATTTTCAATGAAATTTTGCGAAGTCAATTCTTCAAATTTCTTATGAATTGGGATGATTTTAACACCAGGAAAGAACAATGAAGCATGTAGTTCTGCCCGATCAAGACACTTCTTTGAAGGTTCAATTAAGGTTATGCTTTTTACCTTTTGATTATGATGAGACTTGCGAATATAGTCAGCATAGCACATGGTTCCAACAGCTTGGCCACAGCCGTAATCAACAATGTTGATTTCCTTGTTCTGAAAGAATGCTTTTGGTATGTTATCAAAAGCAAGATTTAATTTAGCTTGATGCATTTTCCCGTACGAGTGCAAGTATGCATAAAGCTCATTCATATTGTCTAGTATTTTTGTTCCATGTTCAAGACAATCATGTAACTTATTTTGTTCAATTTGAGTTTTTTGAGAATACAATTCTGATGCGTATTTACGAATCGTATCAAAACTCAATGGTTTCCTCCGATTGATTTCATAATTGTAATCTGCATGTAGCGTTGTTGATTGTGATTGTCTTGAAGAATTAAAAGGCGTTTTTAGCATACTGTTTATCGGATTTAGATTATGTTTGTGGATTGATCCATATAACCATTTCAAATTCCCATTATCGTTTCTCCCAAAGGATTCATTTCGTGTTTATTAAAATTCTCTTGCGCTTTTTCCTTGCTCGCATTCGCATAGCAATACTCGCACAAATGAGGGCAGGTGTCGGCTTGTGTTTCAGCTTGTAGGCATAGTTGGTGTTTTGTTCTATCATCATTGTAGATCCTCTTTTACAGCAGTTTCTTCAATTCCTCAATATCGGGCATTGCTTTCCGCAGTTCCTCTGGCATTTCGGCTGTGGTTTTGTAGGTGGCCACGCCCATGGGCTTGTTGTAGTCGCGGATGACAAACTCCACATAATCACGCTTGGCCGATTTGCACAGCACTATGCCAATAGACGGGTTTTCGTGAGGCTTCTTCACTTTGGCATCCAAAATGGAAAGATACGACATCAATTGTCCAAGGTAAGATGACTTGAAGTCGCCCGTCTTCAGTTCCACTACCACCAAGGCGTTCAGTTCGCGGTTGAAAAACAACAGGTCGGGGAAATGCTCCACACCATATACCTCCAAATGGTATTGGTTCCCGATAAACGCAAAATCGTTTCCGAAAGTCATGATGAAATTCTTGACATTTTGGACAATCTGCTGTTCCACCTCGCGCTCGTCCACATCAATGGACTCGCGCTCGCCAATCTGCTCCACATTGATGAAATCCAGCAAATACTCGTCCTTGAACATCATCACCGCTTTGCGGGCAAGTTTCGCATCAGGAAGTGTGTTTGTAAAGTTGCTCGGCATTGTATTTCTGCGCTCGTAGGCATTCTCTTTGAGTAGAGATTGTAATGCCTCCACCGACAAATTCTCTTCTGCCGTGCGGTGAATGTAGTAGTAACGAGCCTCCAATGTTTTAGCACCAGCCAAAATGCGCGAGTGATGGGTAAAAGGCACCTTGAAAAAATCTTCTGCAGGGAAGGCCATCGCATCGGGAATGTACAACGAATGATAAATATCAATCTTGTTATCAACTACTTGTAATTCGTCGGTCGTAACCGACGAATTAGATCCTTCCAAATCGCCAATCTCAATTGGCGATTTATTATCCGTCTGATTATTAGCCTGTTGTAATTCGCCAATTGCAATTGGCGAATTGGCATCCAGCATCGCCCATTCCTCATAAAATTGTCGCATGTTTTTCATGCTTGATGGGGCAAAGCCACGCAACCCAGGCAATTCTTTCCGAAGTTGCTGGCTAATGACTTCCAATGCGCCTGTTCCCCAAACGCCTTTCCGCGTGTTGAGCGAGATGTATTTTCCGATGCCAAAATAAACCGCTAATTGTATACGGTTCACGCCTTTGGCTGCTTCGTATTGTCCTTGCAAAATGGCTGTCTTGATAGTCTCTACTGCCTTGTTGTATGTCGCTGGTTGGTTCATGTGCCTTGTTTTTGATGTGCAAATATAGATTATTTTCCCGCTATTGTTTCTCCCAAAGGATTCATTTCGTGTTTGTTATAATTCTCTTGCGCCTTCTCCTTACTCGCATTAGCATAGCAATACTCACACAAATGCGGGCAAGTGTTGTACTCGCCAATGTCCTTACTCACCATACAGCCGCAGAACTGTCGCTGGCCTTTGTCGCGGTTGTCGCGGTGCTTGATGATGGTCGGTTTGGGGTCGAAGAGGTCGCCTTCGGTAATCTCCATGCCGAGAAAGTCCATCAAAGCCTTGTCGTGGTGGGCAAAACGAATCATCAGGTCATCATCCACGCAACGGTTGTGCTCCACACCATCAAGATTGGCCGCCTCGCCACAGGTTGCCAAAGCATAGTTCCAGCCTTTTGCTTTGTTCAATTCGACCAACCGTTTGGCAAATTCCACCATCTGCTCCGGCAACCATTCCGAATAATTGATGTTGCTTTTCTCAAGGTTGGCTTTCACCTTTTTATATAATGCGATGTCGGCATAACTGAAAACGAGCTTTTCCGAGTAACCGTTCAGTTGGTCACCAATGTTTTCCACTTTTTCCAACAAGTCGTCCATGTTGATTTGGTCCGTCAGAATCAGCGGGTCGAAGCGCCAAATCACACGCCCTTGGCCCAATTTGTCCACTAACCTTTTGAATGTATCAATTCTTTCCTCCAAGGGTGGAACGCCCTTCTCCAAGCCTTCCTTTTCGTAATCGTTCAGCGTGTATTGGATATAGCAACCGATGTTTCTTTCCTTCAGTTCATCCAAATGCTCAAGCAATGGCTTCGGATTCTTCGACCAAAACACGATGAAGCGGCATTTCTCATACGAAATAATACTCTTCACACCGTTGAACGGATTCGTCCAAGCGGAATAGCCCACCTTCAGCCGATGAAAGAACCAGTCGGCATAGAAAGCCGGGATGTCCGTGCTTCTACTCGCCGAGATGATGACGGGGGCTTGTGCCTCGGCCATCATGCCGTTATCTCGCTGGATTTGTGTTTTTTGCCACTGGGCCATCTTTCACTACTTTTTTATCCGCTGCAAAGTTATGCAAAATTACATTGGTTATCTTGATTGTTTTGTTTTTTGCAAGGTTGTAAATCTCTCTTTGGGTGCATCCCTCGCCGTTCCTGAAGCTCCATCGATAGGGGAGTACTAAAGCATCACCTTCCCAACCCGTAGAGGTGTTCCGCCCCCAGCGAAGCGTTTGTCTTGTGGCCGTCAGTGCTACGGGCTACCATTCCGCTACGGCCACGGTTCGTGCCTCTCTGTGGCCTACGCTCCATTAACGCCTCTCCGCGCTGCCGACCCCTGCGCCTGCTCGCATCGCTTAGGTGGCTCCTTGTCTTCGTGTTGGTCATCTTTTTTCCCTTTCGTTTCTGCAAAGATAACCACTTTAACCTTTGGCCTAAATTTCAGGGAGCATTATAAGGTCGCCTGCTTTTACCAGAAAGGCCGCCGCCTTTTTCAAAAAGCAGGCGGGCTTTTGCCTTGACTAAAAACATCAACATTCAACTTTTCTCAACAAAACGTCCTCAAATCGCACGAAACGTATCAAATCGCACAAAAGACCATGTCGGGCAGCAGTACTTTTGCCGTGTGATTTGAAGACATGGCCTCTCGAACGGATCACGAAGGCATCACGAAGGAATGAAGTCCGAAAAACAAGCGGCTGAAGCGGGGAAGAAAGCCCAGACAAGCCGCTCCTTCCGCCGTGTCAAGTAGTGAGTTTCTTCGCTGTTTCTTCGGGGTTTCTTCGGTGATGCTTCGGTGATGACCGAAGAAACTCCGAAGAAAGTGTGCGGAAACGGCGAAAAAAGTGCGGCCTTGGTCACTTGTTGATACTATGTTGAGAGGACGCGATAGACCGGCATCTCTACATCAAACTCTATACTTTTTCATTCAAATCTTTTTGAGAGTTTGTTTTTATTTAGGTGAGACAAATAACAATAGATTTCTTCCCTACGGTCGAAATGACATTGCAATTTGTTTCATTCAAAAAAACCTATAGATACTCTCCTTCGTCGGTATGACATAAGTTTTTTTTGAAAAGTCAAAACAGATTTTGAAAGAAATCAAAACAGTTCCGTATCTTTGCCGAGTTATGCAATATCTCATCCTTGCCATAGTATTTTCGACCTGCGTCTTCGTGGCCATGCGTCTGTTCGAGCGCTTCTACCTCGACAACCACCAAGCGTTGGCGTGGAACTACGCCGTTGCCGCCGGGACAGGTTTCCTGATGAGCCAGCAGACCGACACACTCCCGCAACTTGTGGGCGAGCCTTGGTTTGGGCTTTCGCTGCTCACCGGCTTCTGGTTCATCTTCACCTATCTGCTGATGACCACCTCAAGCCAACGCTCGGGCGTCACCATCACCTCGCTTTCCAGCAAGCTGTCGGTGGTCATTCCAACCACTCTGGGCGTGGTGCTTTTCCACGAGCGACTCAATTTCATCGCCACCTGCGGCATCGTCCTTTCCATCGTGGCGCTTTGCCTTGTCGTCAGCAAAGGCAAAAGCGAAGACAAGCGAAGCAAAGGATGGCTTTTGCCTCTCGTCATCTTCTTCGGCACAGGCATCGGCGACATGCTCATGAAGTTCACCGAACGGCTCAACCAGAGCGACGACATGACTTTCATGATTGCCTTCATCTATTTCATCGCCATGCTTTTCGGCATCGGCATCGTGGTTTTCGACCTCACGAAAGGCAAGTCGAAATGGCAATGGAAAAACGCCATCGGTGGCTTTGGATTAGGCATAGTGAACTATTTCTCAAGTTATTGCATGTATCAAGGAATGAGTATGTTCGACAACACATTCCTGTTCCCCATCTATAACATTGGCGTGGTCAGCGTCACCGCCCTCACGGGTTGGCTGCTGTTCAAAGAGAAACTGACCTTGAAAAACTATATCGGTTTGGCCATTGCCATCATTGCCGTCATCCTCATCACCTTCAAGCCATGACCGACGACACCTACCAAATGCTTTCAGCGCCCGGCGAAGGTCTCTACAAGGAGAAAGGCAGCAAGTTCATCGCCTCGGCCTTCACCGTCTTCAGCGAAGACGAAGCCAAACGAGCCATTGCCGAAATCAAGAAAGAGTATTACGATGCCCGTCATCACTGCTTCGCCTACATGATTGGACCCGAAAAAGCCAATTTCCGCAGTTCGGACGACGGCGAGCCATCGGGCACCGCCGGCAAGCCCATACTGAACCAGATTCTGTCGAAAGACGTGACCAACGTATGCGTAGTTGTGACGCGTTATTTCGGCGGCATAAAACTGGGGACTTCGGGACTCATCAACGCTTACAAAACGGCAGCCCGCGAAGCCTTGGACAATGCCGTAATCGTTGAGAAAACCATCGATGAAGTGTTCGCTCTCGAGTTCGGCTACCCCTTGATGAACGAGGTGATGCGCATCATGAAAGAGGAAAATCTTGAGCAGATGAATCCACGTTTCGAGATGGATTGTTACCTTGAGTTTTCAACAAGGAGAAATGAAGCCGAAAGAATTGCCACCCGTTTCCGCAATCTTTTCGGAGTAAAAATAAGCCACATCAAAACGATATAAATCAATTATTTATATCACTTTTTACTATCCAATCATTATTCGCCTCGTATTTTAGAGAAAAAATAATTCATTTTCAATAGTAAAAAAATTTTTTTGTAAACAATTAATTCTCCAATTTTGCAGCCTCAAAACGGTGAGGATTTCCCCGCCGTTTTTGTGTCAATCAAGCAAGGCTAAAGTAGAATAAACACCGATGGAAAACAACCATATTGAAATATGGAGAGAGTGTCTGAAGGTTATCAAGGACAACACCCAAGAGCAGGCTTTTAAGACCTGGTTCAAACCTATTGTCCCTGTCAGCCTCAAAGACAACATCCTTACCATTCAGGTGCCAAGCCAGTTCTTCTACGAATGGTTAGAGGAACACTACATCGACCTGCTTCGCACAACAATCAAGAAGGTGCTTGGCGACAGCGGAAAGCTGGAATACAAGATCATCATGGACAGTAGTGACAATTCGTACACCATGGTGCTTCCAGGCTCGAGCCGGGGCAACACGAAGAACCCGATTGGCCGTGCGCCTGTCGAGAACCTATCGCAGAACATCGTCAACCCGTTCATCATTCCCGGGCTTAGGAAGTTGCAAATCGACTCGCAGCTCAACGAGAACTACACTTTCGACAACTTCGTGGAAGGCGAATGCAACCGTGTGGCGCGTCAAGGCGGTTTGGAAGTGGCCAAGAATCCAGGCAAGACCGTCTTCAATCCACTGCTCATCTACAGCGGAACCGGATTGGGCAAGACCCACCTTTGCCACGCCATAGGCAACGAGATCAAGCGACTCTATCCACAGAAGACTGTCCTCTACGTCCAAGCCGAGCAGTTTCTCAACCAGTGGGCAACTGCTTCGAAGAACAACAACCAGAACGATTTCGTGCACTTCTACCAAATGATCGACGTCATCATCATCGACGACATCCAGTTTTTGGCCAAGAAGCCTTCCACGCAAGACGTTTTCTTTCACATCTTCAACTACTTGCACCAGAACAACAAGCAACTCGTCATCACCAGCGACAAGTTGCCCGCCGACCTCAAGGACATTGCCCCTCGCCTATTATCGCGTTTCAAGTGGGGTTTGACTACCGACCTTCAGATGCCCGATGCCGACACACGCACTGCCATCCTTCGCAACAAGCTCTACAACAACGGCATTGTCTTCCCCGATGAAATCATCAGCTATCTTGCCACCAACGTGAGGACCAACGTTCGCGAGTTGGAAGGCGTGCTGATATCGCTCGTCGCCCAGTCGTCACTCAACAAAAAAGCCGTCACCATCGACCTTGCCCAGAACATCATCGAGCGTTTCATACGCAACTCCGTCAAGGAAGTGTCGGTGGAATACATCATCAATATGGTTTGCGAATATTTCAGCATTTCACCAGAGCAGATGGCCCTCAACACGCGCAAGCACCAAGTGGTGCAAGCCCGTCAGATTGCCATGTACCTCTCAAAGAAATATTCGAGTGCCAGCCTGAACTCGATTGGCCAGCAATGTGGCAAGAAAGACCACGCCACTGTCTATCATGCATGCAAGACCGTCTCCGACCGACTTGAGACCGACAAGCAATTCAAGATGATGTTGGCTGACATCGAAAAGAAGATGGCCATATAAAACACACAATCACAAAGACTTATGATAACCGGAAATTTCGGAAAACTCTATTTGGTGCCTAACCTTCTCGGTGCCACCAAACCCGAACAAGTGTTGCCCGCAGGAACCTTGGAAACCGTCAAGAAACTGAAGCATTTCGTCGTCGAGAACACACGCACCACGCGCCGCGTGCTCAGCCGTATCGGCATGGACACGCCCATCGACGAAATCGAATTCATCGAGTTGGACAAGCACAATGCCCGCAACCTCGACCTCGTGGAACATCTCGGTGCCTGCCTCAACGGCGAAGACATGGGGGTGATGTCGGAAGCCGGCACGCCCTGCGTCGCCGACCCAGGCGCTTTGGTCGTCGATTTGGCACATTCCGCTGGCATTCAAGTCGTCCCGCTCACCGGACCAAACGCCATGATTTTGGCCTTGATGGCTTCGGGATTCAACGGACAGGCCTTCGCTTTCCACGGCTATCTACCCATCAAAAACCCCGAAAGGCAAAACGCCATCAAGGATTTGGAGCGTCGCTCAGCCGCCAACGACGAAACCGAACTTTTCATCGAGACGCCTTTTCGCAACAACGCCATGTTGGAAGACCTCTGCAAGAACTGCCACCCTTCGACACGACTTTGCATAGCCTCCAACATCACTTGTGAAGACGAACAGATTATCAGCCAAGACATTACGGAATGGAAGAAATTCAAAGGCGATTTGAACAAAAAGCCAGCAGTGTTCTTAATTTACAGCGAGGCAAAAGGATTTTATCACAAGCGATAAATCGCATCTACACAAACACAAAAGGCTGCCGTTGGTAGCCTTTTGTCATATAACAGGAACCTGCATCTCAATTCACATCCATCACCAAGCGGACAGCATAATCCTCATATTTATCTACATGATAAATACTACGTGAAGCATAACCATAGAAATGAACACACCATGCCTCATCCAAGTCATAAATACTTGAAGACCAATAATCACCATAGTAGCCATACCCATCAACGGCCAAACTATTATCATAATACTTACTCCAAACAGTGAAAGGCAAGAAAACTGCGCCAGCTGCTTCCATAACCTGCCACTCATCAAGCGTGTACGAGTTAACCACTGAATATGAGCCATACAAATAATGACTATATTCCGATCCTGGCTTAAAGTGCAATCCTTCTGAGGTTACCCAATTATCAGGCAGAAGCACTATGCCATTGATTAAACCCACCATGGCAACACCAATAAGACTATCGGCATTAGGTCGGTGAGGTTCATCATCTTTATAGCCAAGCAGATACGCCCATTCATTTCTCTTCAAGGTTCTGAGCGACAATCCTTCATCATCAAACAGGCTGCCCCAGTCTTCTGTCCACAAATAATCTGCATTATTCACGCTGGCATTCGAGCCTGTCAAATCACCCCAACCGAACAAGTCGCGTCCTTGATAGCATTGTCCATTGCCTATGCAATCATATTGGTGGGCAGCAATCTGCCAGTATTTTCCGTAGTTCACATATTGCAAGTTACCCGAAGTGAAACGCACTTTTTTCGTATCACTCACCGAGAACTCGCCATCCAACACCCTACCGCCTCCAGGCACTTTTTCGGTGACAAACTCCATCTCTTCACCATAATAACGGACATATAAATTGTCCTCTAGGACAATATATGGCCTCACATAATACTTCGTATTAGGCTGCAGCCCCTTGAAAGGAATGACAATAGTCCCGCTTTCCTCATCCGTAATATCGTAGCATTCATCTAAATTATTATTTGTAGCAGGGCTCACCCTTGAAACGATAACATGCACATACGCTGGCGGTTTCGAACCAACAGGCACTTTCGACAGGTCGTAATTGCAACTAATTGTCGCCCCCGTAAAAGTGACATCATCCACTGAGACGACTTCAATGACATCATAAGGCATCATTAGGGTTTTCTTACAACCGCACAAAACCATGGTCGCCAAGACCGCAAAAAGAAATATATGTTTTTTCATCGTGACAATTTTTCGGTTAATACTCATTCATATTTGTCAAATACCTATTTATATTATCATAGATGTTGGCTCCGTCAATCAGAATTACCACTTTTACCTAGAGTAGTAAAGACCTTTTGGTCACCATATCCAATCCCAACCTCGTTTTCGGCAAAAGCGCGAACATAGTAAGTCGTATTTGGTTCCAAGTCCGTAATCGTTTCTACAGTCTCTAGGTCGTGCCAAGTGTGCCTAGTATATTGGCAATCTTCTATTGTAGGATTAGGCTCCGTACCCCAGCAAGCACCTCGATAAGTGGGGCGGAAAGTACCTTCGTTCACAATGGCACTTGTAACTCTAGCATAATTATACGATACAAATATCACTTCTCCAGTAACGACTTCAGGGACATTGCCTGCAAAGAAGCTCTTCGCCTCTCCATAATACACGGCATTATACAATGTCTTCGAATAGGCACGTACATAATACTCTTGACCTTCCGTCAAGTCAGTCAAATGGCTTGTGAAAACACCAACACCAGTGCCATCAACGGTATAAAAATCATTTTCCAATTTTGGATATTTTTCAGTACCCCAACAGACTCCCCTCTCTGTCAATTCAACACCCTCAACTGCTTCGATTTCTCCGCCACAAACAGCCGAAGTAGCCGTCACCTCTTCAATGTCATGGGTATAAATAAATTGGCCGTGAGGTGGTAATTGAATAAAAATCTCTTCATCGCCATAATAGAACTTGTTATCTAACACGACGAAAGGTTTGACATACCAATTATAGCAATTGAAATAGTCAGTACGAACGATAAAAACATTATCAACCGCATCATCCAAATTAGCATAATACTTAGCACTGTAATAATTATAGTCATTAGCCTCTGACTCAGGCTTCATCGCACAACGCACACCCACTAGGTCGTTCGGTGTCATGCCTTTGACGATGGCCTCATCCACCCTGACAGCAAACGCTCCCGAAGTATAGGACACTTCAAGGATCTCCGCGATTTCCACCCGTGGCACAAATGAGTCCTTCTTGCAACCACACAAAAGGCACGGCAGCAAAAGGGCTAAAGCAATAAACTTATTTTTCATCATACAGCATCGAGTTTTCAGTTAGCACTTTGATTTCACCATTCATTAGAAGCAATAGTTCATGCTGAATGTCGGGAGCGTCCGGTTCCAAGTTATGGCAAAGCCTTTGTCGCCCATCAGCTCGGGCAATCCACCATCGCCATAACCAACAAAACCCACATGCAAGCCAATCGCAAAATGATCCGTTGGTTTGAAGAGCACTCCAGGATGAAGACCAAAGCGTTTTGCTTTCAATCCTTCGTAAAACATCATTTCCATTGCTATGTCAAAAAAGAAAGTGATTTTTTCGACCTGTTTCACATTGTAACGGACAAAAGGAGCCACGGTATATGCCTCATCAATTAAAGTACCACTGTATTTATAAACGTGAACCGTGGAATAACCCAAAGTAGCAGCAACCGACCACGGCGAGTCGGAAAAACTATAACCGATTTCAGGGGCTGCGGTAAATGTAAAATACGCGTCATTCTTCAACAGGTCGAGGCTTCCGCCCAACCATAACTGGGCATTGGCCGAAAAGAAACTAACGAAAACGATAACCGTTGTCAATAAGAGTTTTCTCATATCTCATTTTAATTAAGTTGCGCCTACTCTATTATAGATTTTCGGCTTCTTCTATTTTGCTTTGCAAAGAAAAGCATTTTTTCCTGAAAACAAAAGCATTTTTTCATAATGCAATGAAGGTTGTCGAACGTTTGGGTAAAAACCAAAAAAGTCGGCCTTGATGACCGACTTTTTTTGTGATATTGAACTGCTTCATCAGCAGTCCTTTGTAGCAGCTTCCAATTTCTTCATAATCGAGAAAATGAAGATGGCCGACAGGCAGCACAGCACAATCAGCACGCCCCAAACCATCCACAGAGGCATACCCGTGCCCCAAATGCGGGCAATGACGCTGGTCAGGTAATTACCGATAGCCGTGACGCAGAACCACAAGCCCATCATCATGCCTTTGTATTTTGGAGGTGCGACCTTTGTGACAAACGAAATGCCGATAGGACTCAGCAGCAATTCGGCGAAAGTCAGCACGAAATAAGTGCTAATCAGCCAATTTGGAGAAACCAAAACACTGCTCACACCGCCAACCGATTTCAATTCCGCCGGACTTGCCAACGGGATTGAAGCGGCAGCCATAATCAAGAAGCCCAAAGCCGCCACAACCATGCCGATACCAATTTTTCTTGGTGACGAAGGCTCCTTGCCTTTCTTGGCCAAAGCGCCAAAGACAGCCATTGAGACAGGTGTCAAGGCAACGACAAAGAACGGATTGAACTGCTGGAACTGTTGCGGCAGCGTGTTGATGACCGGATCCATACCTTTATATAATGCAAACGCACCGCCCCACAAAGCCAAAGTGACAAGCCCCGAAATCGTCTTGCCTTTCTTGGTTTCCGATTGGAAAGTCGAGAACAAGGTGTAAACGGAAATGGCAATCAAAGTCAATGCGAAGATGTTGAAGCCGATACGGGTGAAGCCCGTTGCCGTGTTTTGCGTGTAATCGCGGGCGAAATAAGTCAGGCACAAACCGCTTTGCTGGAACGACATCCAGAAGAAAATGACCACAACGAACACCAACACCAAGGCCGTAATGCGCTGACGGGTCTGCTCGGGCGACAATTCCTCGACATGCACGGTTGTGTTTTCCATGTTCTTGGCTTGTTTGGTATTTACATCAGCATGTTTGAACCAATTGCGGCAGCAAAGATAAATGGCCATTGAAAGCACCAAAGAGATGCAGGCAACGCCAAAGCCATAATTGTAAGCACCTGACAATGAATTGATATAATCGTTTGCAAAACCTGTCAAGTTATCCAAAGCGTAACCTTGCTGGACAGCCAAAGCTTCGAAATTCGACAGTGCGTCCGCCGAAATCGTTCCGTCCAAATACTGGTGCGCCAATGACGGAATCTGTGGCACATACGAGAAACCAGCCTTGGCGAGGAAATGGTCAGTCACCTTGGTAGCCGTAATCGGAGCGAACATCGAACCGATATTGATGGCCATATAGAAAAGGCTGAAACCATTATCGCGGAAAGCACTGTATTTTGAATCGTCATAAAGGTTGCCGACCATAACCTGAAGGTTGCCCTTGAACAGACCTGTTCCGATGGCAATCAGGCCCAAAGCCGAAAACATCGTCACCTTGGCGGCTGGTCCAAGCATGGGAACCGCCAGCAGAAGATAACCCAAAAACATGACGATGATGCCCGATTTCACCATTTTGCCATAACCAAAACGGTCGGCAAGAATACCGCCAATCAGAGGCATGAAATAGACGCACCCCAAGAAGATGCCGTAGATGTTGCCTGCCTGAGCTTCGTCGAAGCCAAACTTGGCTTGCAGGAACAAAACGAAAATTGCCAGCATGGTGTAATAGCCGAAGCGTTCACCCGTGTTGGCCAATGCGAGGGCGTAAAGCCCTTTTGGATGTCCTTTAAACATAGTTGTTAGATTTTAGATTTGCCGACAAAAATAGCGAAAAACAAGAAAGGCCACCTCGAAAAAGGCAGCCTTTCCACAATATTGAATGAATTACAATTATTCAGTAACTCTTTCGAGCCATTTCACCATGCCGAACATGACGCACATCGACACGAAGCAGATGGCGAGGAACACGCCCCAGCACTTCCAGATTGGCCATGCATTCAGCATGATAGGACCAACGAAGATGAACAGGTTGCCGATGGCGGTTGCACCGAGCCACAAGCCTTGGCAGAGACCAACCATGTGACGAGGAGCCACCTTTGAAACGAATGACAGACCCAGTGGGGAGATGAACAATTCAGCCACGGTCAGGAAGAAATAAGTCACAATCATTACCCAAGGAGCAGCCTTAGCGAGACCTGCTTCAGCCATCTGGAGAGCGTCCATAGCGCGGAAAGCATCGCCCGAAGGATAGTTCTTAATGATAGAGAACACCATCAGGAAGAGGTAAGCGCAACCGGCAATACCCATACCCAAAGCAATCTTGCGAGGTGTTGAAACAGGCTTGCCCTTGCGAGCCAAAGCAGCAAAGATACCCATAACCAATGGCGTCAGGATGATAACGAACAAAGGATTCAAAGCCTGCCAGATTTCAGGAGCGAGCATATCGGAATTGACGAAATCGCGGGCGAAAACTGAAAGCGACTGACCGTTCTGGTGGAACGAAAGCCAGAAGAACACGGCAATACCCAACACTGCAAACAAAGCAGCCATACGTTGTTTGATTTCCTTTGCCATAGCTTCCTTTTCAGCTGCGGTGTAACCGACAGTTTCAGCAGCGACTTTCTTACCAGGCTGAGGGAACTTCTTCTTTTGGGTAAAGAAAATAACCAATGAAATCATCATGGCAATGACTGACACGATGAATGAGAAATGGACACCTTGGTTGAAGGTAAGGATATAATCGGAGCAGAACTGCACCAGGTTGTCGCCATAGTTAGCGGCAGGCAGCACTGAGTTTGCCATTGTCTCGGTGAACTTGGTCGTCACTTCGCCATTAGCGAGATACTGGTGGCAGAGGCCAGCCATATCAGCGTTATACACGAAATTGTGAGCTTTGAGCCACCATTCGCGGAGCAAAGGAGCAATGAAAGGAGCAATAACACCACCGATGTTGATGAACACGTAGAAAATTTGGAAACCGCTGTCGCGCTTATCCTTGGCTTCAGCCAAAGCCTCAGGACCTTTCTTGGCAGCTTCGGCTTCGAAATTGTCATACATCTGGCCAACCAAAGCCTGCAAGTTGCCCTTGAACAGACCGTTACCAAAAGCGATGCAGAGCAGGAAGATGCAAGTGAGGACCAGATAAACCAACCAAGTACCGGTGCCGTCGGCAATGATGCCGTCAGCATTCTTGCTGAACAACGGAATGGCCATGCCCACATAACCGATAGCCATGATAATCAGACCCCATTGGATGGTGCCGTGATAGTTTTGCTTACGGTCGGCAATGATACCACCTACCAGACTCAAGACATAAATACCAAAGTAGAAGAATGAGTAGATAAGACCGGCGGTGCCATCAGACAAGCCGAACTTCGACACGATGAACAGCAAAAGGATTGCGTTCATGATGTAATAGCCAAAGCGTTCGCCCATGTTACTCAAGGCGGCGGCAATCAGGCCTTTAGGGTGTTTCTTGGCTTCCTTCAGATAGAAAATCAAAAAAGGAATCACCACAATCAGGATGATGGCGAAAATCACCCATGTAGCGTGATTCTGCCAAAGCGTTTGAATGGATAACAAATTCATATTACTTGATTTTAATTAATAATGATTGTCTTTTTAATTCAACAAGCGACAAAAATAGGGAAAAATGCAAATGCTCCGACATTTTGCGCAACAATTATTTCCCATGCCGCTCACTCAGCGCAAATATCAAAATCAAACTGGAGGCCGCCACCTTGATGTTGTGAAGCGCATATTGTTCCTCCATGAAAATCGACAGCATTCCTCACAATCGACAAGCCCAAGCCCGAACCTTCGGCCTTATGCGACTTCTCGTCCTGCACGCGATAGAACCTTTCGAAAATTTTCTCCAATTCATTGTCTGCCACACCCTTGCCCGTGTCATAATAGGTAAAATGGGCATGCTTCTGCCTTAAATTGTATTGTACAACTACGGTGCTTCCTTTGCCCGCATAGCGGACCGAATTCTCCACCAGATTCCGAAACAGAGCATACAGCAAGCTATAATTTCCGATAACTTGCAAGTCTTTTGGGACCTTGTTTTCGCCCGACATGTCAAGAGCCTTAAAATCATCGGAAAACTCATCGAAAACAAGGTCAACTAGTTGGTTCACATCAACAACATCTTTTCTAAACTGTTCGGGTTGTTCCTCCATCTTGGTTATCAGTGCAATGTCGCGAATCAAATCAGACAAGCGAATCGTCTGAAGATACGACCTTTCAATAAACAGTTGCTTCCTTTCTTCATCCAAATCAGGATTATTGATGATGGTCTCCAAATATCCCCTCACGCTGCTGACCGGTGTCTTCAGTTCGTGCGAAATGTTGCTCGTCATTTCATGCTTCAGTGCCTTTGTCCTGCCTCTTTCTTCGATGGTCATTTTCCTGTCGTTCCATTGCACGAGGCTGATTACCAACATTGTCAAGACGGCAAACAAGATTATCAAAAGCGAAACGACAAGCCAATTCGGACGGAAAAAGTTCCTGACATCGACTTCGTAAGGCAGCGCCAACCTGACAATCAGATTGTCGTATCTTTTCGCATAATAAAAGAAAGTCTTGTCAGATGTCTCCGACCGCCTGATGGAATAGCCTTCCGTCCCCGACAAGCAGTCCTTCACCTCGGGGCGCATCAGATGATTGCTCAGCAAATCAGCCAACTCGTAAGAATCGAAAGACACGAAGCCCGCGGTATCCATAACCGTAAGGCGAATGTTTGGCGGCAAGAATCCAATGGTTTCAAATGAATCGGCAGATGCGGCCAGAACGTTAGCGTAACTTTCGAGTTTCGCCTTCAAAACCGCTTTCTTGTAATTGTTTTCATCGAGCATCACGACCGTGATGACAAACGTTCCAAACAGCAGGAACAGACCGACAAACCAGAGCCAAAGTTTTTTCTTCATTTCAATTCAATGCAATAACCGAAACCTGTCTTGTTTTTCAGCATTTCGCGATACACGCCAAGGCGGTTCCTTATCCTGGCAATATGAACATCTATCGTGCGGTCGAGGACGTATGGAGCATCCTTCCACACCTCGGCAATCAAATCCGAACGTTGAAAATAGGTATTTGGATGAGCCATCAGCAACACAAGGATTTCGTATTCCTTCTTTGGAAAATAGACTTCCTTGCCATCGACAAAAACCGTCTTCGAACCCATCGCGACCGACAGCGGGCCAAAACACAAACGATTGCTTTCGGCAGATTCCGAAACGAAGCCACACCTTTTCAGCACGGCCTTCACCCTGGCAACGACCTCCTTCACCGAAAAAGGCTTACAGATATAGTCATCGCCACCCGCGTCAAAACCTTCCAGCAAATCTTCCTCAGTGGTTTTTGCCGTCAGGAAAACTATCGGAATTGCGTTTCCATACTTTGCACGAACTATTTTTGAAAACTCGACACCCGAAACGCCCGGCAACATGATGTCGAGCAAAATCAAGGAAACATCTTGTGCCAGCAACGGTTTCGCATCCTCAGCCGAGTCTGCCTCAAGCACCTCAAAACCAGCCTTTTCAAGATTGAATTTCAGGATTTCCCTAATGTCAGATTCATCATCAACGACCAGAATTTTCATGGATTGGAATTTTTGCAGGACAAATTTAATTACATATCTTCCAGCGACAAGGCTTTCAGTTCAAGATGATAAGCACCGAAATCCTTGCCTGGCAGTTCTGTTACTTTCTCTTTCAGCTTCTGAACACTGATTTTCTGCGCATTACGTTTTATTTCGGCAACAATGCCAGTATGGTCAAATTCATTGATGGCAATCAAATCAATCTCATTTTGTCCCTTTCTGTCCCACCAATTGCCAGCCTGGGTGAATCGGCCTGTCTCCATCATCATGTCTTGGAAATAACGTTCCAAAGTCCTTCCCGTGAAGCCATCATAGCCATTGGTCATATTGCTCCTGAGTAAAGGGAAAAGGTTTCGCTCAATCAACGATTGGTAAGGATAGATGAATCGGAACCAAAAGCGCAGGAAGTTGTCGTGAATTTCGTACGACGTCACCTTTCCATTCTGCTTTGCCAGCAATGGTTTCACACGGCTTATCAAGTCGTATCTGCCTTCAAGGTTCTGGAGGAAAGCACCCGTGTCCTTTTGCAGGATGCTATCTATCTCGCTTCGTTTTGTCTTGCCGGCAGCAATGACCTGCAGGATAGAAAAATACGTGCCCGATTCAGCACCAAACTCCTGATTCAGAAGGTCTTTCCCTTCTGTAAGGAAATACGAATCCTGACGGCAAACATAGTTCAACATCTTTTCTTTGGTATAGCATTTGGCATCGATGAGAAGCTCAACGTATTTCGCCACACCGCCCGTTATGGCATACAGGCACAACAGATCTTCCGGCTGATAGTTCGGGTTTGCATCGCGAAGAATTTGTTTCAAGACATCGATAGTGAATGGACGGAGTGTGAACTTCGAGGTCGGGCGGCCATAGAGAGGCTCTGACGATTCCTCGAAAATCCGTTTCATCAGCGACTGGATGCTGCCAAGCACAATCAAGTTAATCTTTGCCGTGCCCTTATATCTGTCCCAAACATTCTGAATGTCACCAAAAATGGCAGGGTTAATTTTGTAGAGCATCTGAAACTCATCAAACACAATCGTCAGATGACGCTTCTGGGCTTCTTTCATAATCACCTCGAACAAATCCTTAAACCGAGTGATTTCACCATAGACACTCAATCCGATCTGTTGCTCCAAATCTCTTTGGAAACTATGGCACAACAACGCTTCGGAATCTTTCGACACAAACAGATAAGCATATTCCTTCCCTTCCATCGCCTTTGTGACGAGCGAGGTTTTCCCGACTCTGCGTCTGCCCATCATAACCATAAAAACAGCATTCTCAAATGACTGTATTTCATTCTCTTGCAATATCTCCAACTCTTTTATCCTATCATAGAATTTCATAATATAAATACCTATTTATATAAATACACATTTACATTTATGGCGCAAAAGTAATGATTATTTCATTACAATGTCCTATTTTTGAAAAACATCTATCAAACATCGAAACCCGGCAAATTGTTAATTCTATACTAATTCGGCATCAGGCACAAAAAGCTATTTCTTTTTCACGCTATTTTTGCAGTACAAAAACGAAAGTCAATGACCACAACTACCATTATTTCCGCCATCCTAACGCTCATTTCCGGAATAGGCATTTTCCTGATTGCCTGCAAAATGATGAGCGACAATCTGGAAGCAGCAAGTTCCAACAAACTGAAACAACTCTTTTCCAAAGCATCGGGCAGCAAATGGCTGGGTGTCGGCATTGGCACTTTGGGAACAGCCGCCATTCAGAGTTCGGGTGCCACAACCGTCATGGTCATCGGGTTTGTCAATGCAGGCATCATCTCGCTGGCACAAGCCGCAACTATCATCTACGGCGCCAACATCGGCACAACGGTAACGGCGCAGATTGTAGCCCTTGGCATGTTCGGAAGCAACTCCATTTCGACCACCATCATTTTTTCGGCTTTTGCGGGAATCGGCGCCATGGTCTCGCTTTTCGGCAAAAAAAGCCAAGACAAAAACCATTGGTGGCATTTTGGCCGGATTCGGCATGTTGTTCGTCGGCTTGAGCATGATGAGCAGTTCGATGAGCGACTTCGCCGCCCTCGACTCCGTCAAAATGTTTTTGGCGCAAATAGGGAATCCTATTCTTTTGGTAGTCATCGGTGCAATCCTGACAGCCATCATTCAAAGTTCATCGGTGATGACATCCATCGCCATTGCCATGGTCGTCACCGGACTCATCAACCTCGACCAAGGCATTTTTCTCACCATGGGTTCGAACATTGGCTCGTGCGTGGTGGCCATCATTGCCTCCATTTCGGGAAGCAAAAACGCCAAAAGAACCGCACTGATTCACTTGATTTTCAACATCAGCGGCGTTGTACTGTTCCTCGTTGCCGAAGGCATCATCTCCCTCGCCACGAAAGGAAACATCACCTACGGAACCATGTTTGCCTCGCTGTTTCCGTCAGCACCACAGACTCAACTCGCCATGTTCCACACGGTTTTCAATGTGATTACGGTTTTGGCCATCATGCCATTGACCAATAGTCTCGTCAAGTTGGTCACGAAAATCATTCCCGAAAAGGAAGATGCCGAAAAAGCAAACCAGCCACACCTTTATTATATCGACTACAACATGTTGAAAACGCCGCCCATCGCCGTGGAACAGACGAAAAAGGAAATCATCAACATGGCCAAGATAGCGAAAGACAATTTCGACCTTTCTCTCGACATCATCACCACACTTGATTTTTCCGAAATCGACACTTTCAGGAAGAACGAGGAAGAACTCAATTACCTCAACCAAAGCATCGTAGATTTCACAACCAGATTGTCGAATTTAAGGCAAATCAACAGCGAAGACCACCGCTATCTTGCTACGACCTACCGGACGGTGCGCGATTTGGAACGCATTGGCGACTATGCAGAGAACATCATTGAATATGCCGAAAGCCTCAGGGATTTAGGCATGAAATTCTCGAATGAGGCCATTCACGAAATACAAGTGTCCAAGAATCTGATTTCCAGACTTTACAGCCTCATCATTAAGGCTTACAGCGACAAAGACAATGATGCACTGGAATCCGCCTTCATCGTAGAAGACAGCATCGACGACTTCACAAAAGGCATGGAAGAAAAACACATTTGCCGCCTTTCGGATGGTTTGTGTTCTGCCGCCGTTGGCGCTCAGTATCTTTCGCTTTCATCGAATGTGGAACGCATTGCCGACCATTTCATCAATGTCGCAAAGACCATCAAGGAGATTTGAATCCACTTCTATCATTAATTGGGCAGAATTTTGAACAATAAGTTCATCATTTCCCAATTAAACACTATTTTTGCGCCTCAAAACGAAAATTCAACGTAAAATGACCGAAATCAGTAGCAAATATAGTCCTTCGGAAGTCGAAGGCAAATGGTATGAGCATTGGATTGAGAAGAACTACTTCCACTCCACTCCCGATGAACGCGAACCTTACACCATCGTGATTCCGCCACCGAATGTGACCGGCGTGCTTCACATGGGTCACATGATGAACAACACCATTCAGGACATCCTGATTCGCCGCGCCCGTATGCAAGGCAAGAACGCATGCTGGGTGCCTGGCACCGACCACGCCTCCATCGCTACGGAAGCCAAAGTGGTGAACAAACTGGCACAGCAAGGCATCAAGAAAACCGACCTGAGCCGCGACGAGTTCCTCAAGCACGCTTGGGACTGGACGCACGAACACGGCGGCATCATCCTGAAGCAATTGCGCCGCTTAGGCTGCTCCTGCGACTGGGAACGCACCTCTTTCACCATGGACGAGACCCGCTCAAAGAGCGTCATCCACGCTTTCGTTGACCTTTACAACAAAGGCCAGATTTACCGTGGCGTGCGCATGGTGAACTGGGACCCGAAAGCCCTCACCGCCTTAAGTGACGAAGAAGTCATTTTCAAGGACGAGCACAGCAAGTTGTTCTATCTCAGATATTACCTTTTTGAAGATGACGGCACTGGCGCCACCGGTCAGGAAGGCGAAATCATTCACACCGATGCACAAGGCCGCCGTTATGCCGTGGTCGCCACCACACGTCCTGAAACCATCATGGGCGACACCGCCATGTGCATCAACCCTGCCGACCCGAAAAACCAATGGCTGCGAGGCAAGAAAGTCGTTGTGCCGTTGGTCAACAGAGTGATTCCTGTCATCGAAGATGGCTATGTCGATATCGAATTCGGCACAGGTTGCCTGAAGGTCACACCTGCCCACGATGTGAACGACTATATGTTGGGCGAAAAGCACAATTTGCAGAGCATCAACATTTTCAATGATGATGCCACCATCAGCGAGGCTGCTGGTATGTATGTCGGCATGACCCGCGAAGATGTCCGCAAGCAAATCGTAAAAGACCTTGATGCAGCCACATTGCTCGAAAAGATTGAAGACTATAATAATAAGGTAGGCTATTCGGAACGCACCAACGTGCCGATTGAACCGAAACTTTCCATGCAATGGTTCCTCAAGATGGAACATTTGGCCGACATTGCCTTGAAGCCTGTTTTGGATGGCGGCATCAAGTTCTATCCTTCAAAATACGTCAACCTCTACCGTCACTGGCTGGAAAACATCAAGGACTGGTGCATCAGCCGTCAGTTGTGGTGGGGTCATCAGATTCCGGCCTACTATCTGCCTCAAGGCGGTTTTGTGGTTGCCGAAAACATTGACGAAGCCCTGAAACTCGCCATCGAGAAGACCGGCAACGCCAATCTCACAGCCGCAGACCTGCGTCAGGACAGCGACTGCCTCGACACTTGGTTCTCCTCATGGCTGTGGCCTCTGTCGCTTTTCAACGGTGTCCTCGACCCGGAAAATGCAGAATTCAAATATTATTATCCGACCAACGACCTGATTACCGCCCCTGACATCATTTTCTTCTGGGTGGCCCGTATGATTATGGCTGGCGAAGAATATCAGAAGGAAGTGCCTTTCAAGAATGTGTATTTCACTGGTATTGTCAGGGATAAGTTAGGCCGCAAGATGTCGAAGTCGCTCGGCAATTCGCCCGACCCAATCGAACTGATTGAGAAATTCGGTGCCGACGGCGTGCGCATGGGCATGATGCTTTCCGCTCCTGCCGGCAACGACATCCTGTTTGACGAATCGCTTTGCGAACAAGGCCGCAATTTCTGCAACAAGATTTGGAACGCCCTCCGTCTTGTGAAAGGCTGGACCGTTGATGAAAAACTTGCTCAACCCGACACCGCCAAGATGGCCGTTAAATGGTTCGATGCCCGCTTCAACCAAGTGCTGAACGAGATGAACGACAACATCGACAAATACCGTCTGTCGGATGCCCTGATGGGCGTTTACAAACTCACTTGGGACGATTTCTGCTCATGGTATCTTGAAATGGTGAAAGCACCTATGGGTCAGGCTGTTGACAAGGTCACTTACGATGCCACCATCACTTTCTTTGAAAACCTGATGAAACTCTTGCATCCATTCATGCCATTCATCACCGAAGAAATCTGGCACACCATTGCCGAACGTGGCGAAGGCGAAGACATCATCATCGCACAACAACCTAAGGCACAAAGCGTTGACGAAAAAATCCTCGCACAATTTGCCTTTGCCGAAGAAGTCATCAACAATGTCCGTAAAGTCCGTGCCGAAAAGAACATTCCGTTCCGCGATGCCATTGAACTTGTCGTGAAGGACAATGCCACCAACAAGGACTTCGACTGCATCATCAGCAAACTCTGCAATGTCGGCAATATCAATTATGTCGAACAAGCTCCCGAAGGCGCCTTCGGTTTCATCGTTGGCAGCACCGAATTCTTCATTCCTCTGACCGACAACATCGATGTCGAAGCCGAAATCAAGAAATTGGAAGAAGAGTTGAAATACACGCAAGGTTTCCTCAAAGGCGTTGAAGCGAAACTTTCCAACGAGCGCTTTGTGAATGGCGCTCCTGCTGCAGTCGTCGATAAGGAACGCAAGAAGAAATCCGATGCCGAAGCCAGAATCGCTGTCATCGAGCAGCAGCTGGCCGGATTGAGAAAGTAAAGTCAAAAACATCAAACCATCAAAAAAAATCCGCCCATTGAGGACGGATTTTTTCTTTTTCCGCATCTTTGCAAATTATTTTCGCCTATGTCAGTCCATTTCACCTCATATTCCTCACCACTTGGCGACCTGACCTTACTCTCCGATGGCACTTCGTTGTGTGGCCTTCGGTTCGATTCGCAAAAGCATTTCGATGGTAAAATCATAAAAGACGCAAAGCGAGACAACGATTTGCCCCTATTCAAGACAACCTCGGAATGGCTCAATCGCTATTTCGAGGACGGCCATCCCAATCCTTTCGAGCTTCCGCTGTTGCCAAGCGGAAGTCCATTTCAGCTGCGGGTCTGGGAAGCACTTCTCGGCATTCCATACGGCGAGACCGTCAGTTATGGCGATTTGGCGAAACTGCTTGGCACTTCTCCCCGAGCCATTGGCAACGCCGTTGGCCGCAACCCTATCGGCATCATCATTCCATGCCACCGCGTCGTTGGAACAAACGGGCAACTCACGGGGTTTGCGGGAGGCATAGAAAGAAAAATCTGGCTTTTGGAACACGAAAAAAGGGGCCGAAGCCCCTTTTGACATTTCCATGAACGCGCCATAAATCACGCATCACTTATTCAATTTGTACACATTTCCCTCAGCGTCACGCACAATAATAAGGCCATGAGCATCGGCATTCACGCGCCGCCCCAAGACATCGTAATATTGCAATTCGCCAACTGGTTGAGGCTTTTCCGCATCGTTTTCAGAGACTGACGTGGGGTCATACTTGCTATAATAAAGGGCCTCCGTTGTCTCATACACATATCCATCATAGATAGAATAGTTATATTCTTCGAGTGTCTTATAATAGTTGAAGTTTTCGCTCAAATCTTCCAAAGGCCAGAGCATACAATCCTCAACATTAACCGAAAAATCGTAACGACCAGAAAAACCATAGAATGGAACCCAGTTCCCATTTTCATAGCGGGTCGCCTCCGTACTCACTTTTACCGGATTTCCGTAGGCATCATACATATATGAGAAGGCATAGTCGTCATCCTCATACCAAACCGTGTCAGTATAGTACGCATCCGTGCCTTTCATGTGATGATAATGACTTATATTGCCATCTTCATCATACAAACAAGTTTCATAATTCAAACCATAACGGATGTTGGCTGCATCAAGCGTATAAGCGTAAAAGTATGTCCAGTTATAGCATCCAGTCGCATCATCATAATCCCTGACCATCTCGTGCATGTTACGGACACCATGGGCATCATCCATATAGTAACGGTGCAAATAATGGACCTCAAAATCATAGGCATTGGTCTCATAGGTATCGTGGCTGTATAGTTCCAGTTCATTTGAGTTTATCCATCCGTATTCTTTTTCTTCGTTGATGACATGACCATTGTCGAGATCGGTAAAATCACGGGTAAGCATGTAGTTGACCACATATTCCGCATCACGTTCGCACACGCTATTCACCTCACTTGTGGCGCGGCCCATATCGTCTCGAACATACTCGTAAATGCTATTATATTCCACAAAGCCATTTGGGCCAAACACATCGCCACCTAACCAGTCCTGATGTTCGCGGTTCCAATAATTATATTCAATCCGAGACAACAAGTCGTGGTCGTCGTACGAATAGAATTCACGGCAGTAATTGGACCATTGTCCATTTTCCCAGACAAAAGTTTCAACCCAATCATCCTGACCATCAGCACGATAGTAAAAGTTTTGTCCGTGCTTGATAGCGCTTCCGACCCAATCGTTAAGGCTAAAGTCCCAATCGTAAGGATAGTAAGTGTCCATCAGCCCCATTGCATTATAGGATGCCGTTTCTTTTTCAAAACCTACCAAATTTATGCCATCATCGGAATAATACAGAGCCTGACTTGTCGTATTCCCTTGGGCATCATAAGTATAGACTGCTTTTTGCGCTATAACCCATTCACCGCCACTAAGACAATAATAATTTGCTTCACTACATGAAGTGTTGCTGCCTTCATAAAGATACTCATACTTATAACCATCGGTATAGCCAGCCCCGAATGTTAATGAAGATTGCCTGACGACACGGCCAAGTTCATCATACTCGAAATCGTCTTCTCCATAAAGTCCCCATTCCGACCCGGAAATGCTATAGCATGAACGATGCAGCGGACGTCCTTGTTCGTCATACTGGAAAGCATGCTTTTCAACAGGATTTCCGGCAGAACCTTGAGCATTAAAGTACAAGACACTATCAAGCCTTTCTGACCACCCGTCACGCACAGGAGCCGGATTCCATTTTTCTGCACCGAATCGTTCCTCTTCGGGGTTCTCGCTGTGATAAAATGGTTTCATCCATGAGTCTGCGTCCACCTTATCGCGCAATTTGAATCGTGGGGTAACGACTTCACGCACCTGAATACGGTCATTGTACACTTTACCGACTTTCGCAGATGCACCCTGAGCAAAAGATGCCAAAGAAAAGCACCCAAGCATAATTGAAAACAAAAACAATCTTTTCATCTTTCTATTTATTTGAATCATGCTGCAAAAGTAGCACATTAGGCAAATGGCTGTAAATAAAACTATTCCAGAAAAAGCAAATTGCCTTTTTCGGAATTATTTTGACATATTTACAGCAGAAACCGGCTCATTGAAAGATTCCAGACTAACGGGAGCCAACCGAAAAGCATCACTTTGACACTTTGATGAACGACTTGCGGTAAGCAGAAGGCGTCACACCCACCTTGTCCTGAAAAAGCTTATAGAATGTAGAAATCGAGCCGAAACCAAGGTCTGAAGACATCTGCTTGAGAGGATAGTCTATGTATTGTTTGTCGGATAGCAAGCGCAATGCCTCACGCAAACGGTACTGGTTGACAAACTGCGAAAGATTCATGCCTCCCGAACATTCGCTAATGATATTTGTAAGATACGTTTTGTTCGTCCCCAACTTTTGTGCAAGGCTCTCACGACTGATTTGAGGGTCAGCATAGATGCGTTCCTCTTCCATCAATCGGCAAACCTCTTCATAAATGCGACGCGATTTTTCAGAAGGTCTAGAAATATCAGGAAGGTTTTCCACCACCTTCTCACGTTCAACCGACTCAATCTGCTGACGCACGATACGTTCATACAAAGCATTACGTTTGCGCAAGACACGTATGCCCATCCATAGCATGAAGGCAAGAAGAACTACAAGCAGCACCAATCCTCCAATAATTAAGTTACGGCTTTGCAACTGACGGCGGTTGAACTCCAGCTGACGCTCCTGGTCAATTACGTTAAACGACACATCTCGCTCGCGTTTCATACGCTCGCGATCACTGGCATTTGTTGATTCAAGGGACTCATTGGAAAGTCTCATGAACTCCAAAGCTTTTTCCACCATGCCCAACGACTCGTAGTTTTCGGCCATAAGATGATAAATCTTCGATTTCTCCATATCGATAAATTCACTCATATCCAATGCCTTATACAACCATTCATTGGACTCGGAAAACATTCCTTTATGACTACAGACCATGGCCTTCTTATTATACGCATTGACCAGGACCATCTGGTCTGCTTCTTTCTCAGCCAAATCAATAGCCGTCTGCGCCCATTTGTCCGCCCCCTCAAGATTGCCCAAATCAAGATTGGCTTCCGACAATGCAACATAGGCGATAGGCAACTTGTTCAGCCCGTTTTGTTTACCTATGTCAACCGCCCTTTGGCAATAATAACAAGCACTATCGTACTCTTTCTTTAGGCCATACATTCCACCCAAATTAAGGGCAGCAAGAAACACGACATGCTGATCTTCATGTTCTATGCCATAGTCATAGCTTTCACGGACATACGACATCAAAGAAGTATCATTCTGGAGTTTAGCCAGTGTACACAGATTACCATAAATTGTACATTCCAATTTGGAATAACCAGTCCGTTGAGCATGCTTCAGGCTTTCAACAAAATACCATTGCGCCAAATAAAGATTGTTGTTGGCAGTCGCTTCATGGATTCCAATGCTATTGAGTGCCAAGGCAACGATAGAGTCGTTGTCAATCTGAGCAGCATAATCCTTTGAGAGTGACAGTTCGGCAGAAGCCATCTCCATACGGCCAGTATAGAGACAAGTCGCGCCACGATAAAAATGCGCATAAGCAAGATGCCGGCTATCGTTGCTGCCAGCTAATTCATTTAAATATTGCAACGACATCGTATCCAGAGAGTTGTAGTCGAAGCAATCTATCAACGATTCACATTGCTGATGATAAAATTCCAACCTGTCGTCAGACGTTGCAGATTTGTTGCAACTGTCTGCCACGATTGCCAACATCAACAAGAAAAGAATCCTTTTCAGCATAGACTAAAGTAATCTGCCCTCGATTCCATACTCAAAAGCATGGGGAAAAGCTGCAGCTTTTCCCCAAAACCTATTTACACAAATTAATGGCAGCCTTCGCAACCACCGCCGCAACTTTCGCAGTTGCAGTCGTCGCAGCCGCAGCCACAACTATCGTTGAAATCTTCATCCGTTGTTTCACGGACATCGATGATTTCGCCTGAGAAATGGAGGTGCTTGCCAGCCATGTCGTGGTTGAAGTCCATCTTGACGAACTTGTCGCCAATTTCACGGACGATACCGGCAATCGGGCGACCATCAGCGGTCTGCATCATCAGTTGGGCACCGACTTTCACGAGGTCCATGAGGACACCATTGTTGCAGAACATTTCCTTGTCCAAATCCATGATGTAAGCCTCATCGCGTTCGCCGTAGGCTTCGGCTGGGGTCAAATGGAATGCGTACTTATCGCCAGGTTCCTTGCCCATCAGGTTTTCTTCAAACTTTGGGAGCAGCTGATGCATGCCGAAAATGGCAACAAAAGGTTGTTCTTTGGTGGTCTCTTGAAGGATAGGACCGTTTTCATCGTTTTCGCGCAAGACATATGTCATTGTCACGACGGTTTGATCTTGAATTTTCATGTAACTATTTGATTTAAAATTTAATATTTAAAATTTAAAGATTCATCTAAACTGATTATTCATTCTTTTTTTCGATAGACGCGATGAATCGCGTCTCTACAGACATATTAAAGATTCAACACTAATAACTTCCAAACATTTTTCGCAACACCCACTCGACGGCAGCCAATCCGACCAACACGAACCAAATCCAACGCGAGTGAATCAGATCCTGGAAGCGACTTTCGTGATGTTCCACCGAAGTGATACGCTTATCGGCACGCAAATCAGCCGCAAGTTGCTGCAACTCATCGACAGAATAACATTTTCCATTCGTCAGTTGAGCCAAGCTGCGCAAACGCGAGGCATCGGCTGTAAGCTGCTGAGCTTCAATGCCAAGAGCGACTACCGAAAATGAGCCAGAGGCTGAAATCAGTCGGTCGCCCATCATGGTTTCCACCTTATATATATATAGTCCCTCAGGCAGGATACCCGCATTCAGTTCGTAATCGTGGTCACGTTTTGAAAAGACAAAATCGTAAGTTTCATCTGTCAACTTATTGACAAGTTGCGCTTTAAGTTCAGGTTCGGTCACCAGCTCGTTAGCCAAATTTCGCAATTCAGCAGTAATGATGACTGGTTCATTAGAATAGAATTCTTCCTTGCAATAGATAGCCGAGCCATCGTCGGAAGTAAGCAGCAAGTATTTCAGCGACTTGGAGAAAACCTCATCGAAAACGGCATGGTTCTTCGACTGATAATATTCATACAAACGCCAGCGCCACACGTTGGTGCCGAAAAGGAAAGCCATCTTGCGGTCGCCACGTACGTAACTCAACAGCGGCAATCCCGATTTCACACCCAAGACATCTTGCAGCAACAAGTCGTCATGCGATTTTGAAGGCGACAATTCGACATGAGGCATAGCCAAAGGCGGATAATTCGCCAACATCTCATCACACTTCGAATCGATAGTGAAAGTGCTAAAAGATGTATTCAAGTGCGTTTTGACATCCAAGACCGTATTCGTTGCCCCGTTCCTGATTCCATAAGCATCTTGCAGTTTGTCAAGAAGTTCCAAATCAGTGGCTTGACCAACCACGAAAAGCACAGGCAATTTGGCATTTTGTTCAAGCTGTTTCTTGACAGGTTCGAAATCAGCGGGAGCCGAAGGCATCTGATGCAAGACAAGCAAATCGTATGAATCGAAATCTGGGACTCCGTCTTTAGCAAAAGCAAAATCGACCTCGTAATTATCGTTGAGTACGCTACTGATGGCCGCCAAGTCGGGATGAGGCGATTGGGCGAGGCAAAGAATCTTGTATTTCTGGTCGAGGACCTCAACAAAAATGTGCTTCACATTGTTAAGCAGTTGTTCCTCTTCGGCAATGCCAGAAAGCTCAATATCAATCTGTTTCACGCCCTTAGCATCCGCTTCGAGCATGAAATCGATTTCCTTTGAAAAACGGTTTGACGGAATCTCAATCTCCTGCTTTTCAATCACATTCCCACGACTTGAAAGCGTCAGCGTAGCCTTTCTATTGGCCAAATCGCGGGCGCTGACCGTCACACGAACGGGGAAAGTGCTTCCGAGGGCGACCTGCCGGTTGTAGTGTACATTCCGAACTGCCAAATCGGGACGAGAAACGGTGTCACCCAAGACGACAGTATGTATAGGAAATGGGAACTTCTCGGCAAGCAATTCAGGCTCGAAGCCACGATTATAGATACCATCAGACAGCAACACGACCGCACCCACATTACGTTTATAATAACGACGCTCGACACTCTTCAGCAACGACGACACATCCGTCAGCTGGTCAGTGAAATCCAAAATGGTAAAATCGCGCACTTCCTGGCCAAAAAGGTATTCATCGACTTGAAAATCTTCCTTTATAGAAGTCTCAAAATCAGAGAATTGCCTAAGATAATCGTTTTGGTAGAATGCGGAATCTTTGCCCAACACGATAGAGGCCGAATTGTCGTGAGCAACAACCACAACAGGCTGCTCAACCGAGCTGAACTGCTGCCGCATATAGGGGTTGAACAACAACAGGACCACCAGACCGACCAACAAGGTTCGTAAAGCGAACAAGATGATTGTCAACGGCTTGCCATAATGTTGTTTCTTGTTGGCGACATACAGCAAAGCAGCTGCTGCCAAGCCCGAAAGCAAGGCAACCAACAACATCCATATCGGCAAACCCACATTCATTTTGAAGAAGATTCAGTTAACTTATAAATATTTGAATCTTAAATCTTTAAATTCACATTGCCATGCCACCGCAAACGTGAATCACCTGACCTGTGACATACGACGACAAGTCGGAAGCAAGGAACACAGCCACATTGGCAATGTCTTCAGGCGTTCCGCCACGATGCAGCGGGATGTTGGCTTCCCACTGTTTCAGTATCTCTTCAGGCAGATTCTTAGTCATCTCGGTAAGGATGAAACCAGGAGCAATGGCGTTGTGGCGGATGTTGCGCACACCCATCTCCTTTGCCGCCGACTTCGTGAAGCCAATGATGCCAGCCTTCGAAGCAGCATAGTTGCATTGGTTGACATTACCACCCAAGCCAACGACAGAACTCATATTTATCACACTACCAGAACCTTGCCGCCACATGACAGGTTGAATGGCCTTAGTGAAATTGAACACCGATTTCAAATTCACATTGATGACAGCATCCCACTGTTCCTCGGTCATGCGCTTCAATGCCACATCCTTGGTGATGCCCGCATTGTTGACCAAAATATCGATATGTCCAAAATCTTCGGCCACCTGCTTCACCACATTTTGCGTGTCCTCAAAATTGGAGGCATCAGAAGCATAGGCCTTCACCTTCACACCAATGGCTTCGATTTCCGACTTTGTTTGTTCAGCCAATTCATTGATAACCAAATCAGTGAATGCAATATCGCAACCTTCTTGAGCGAAACGCAGTGCGATAGCCTTGCCGATTCCACGAGCGGCACCCGTAATCAGGGCAACTTTTCCTTTCAGTAATTCCATTTTCTTTTCGATTAAAGTTTGCAAAAATAGCAATTAATTCCGCAACAACGGCTCTGCATTCGGCATTTTGGTGTACCTTTGCATAAAAATAAGCCCATGCACACCCTTTCAGTCGTCATCATCACCTTCAACGAAGAGAAAAAGATTGGCCAATGCCTAGATTCGGTCAAAGACATTGCCGACGAAATCATCGTCGTCGATTCCAACTCGACCGATGCCACGGAAGAAATCTGCCGACAATATGATGTCAAATTCGTGACACAGAAATGGTTAGGTTATTCCGAACAGAAAAACCTTGCCGACAATCTCGCCACTTGCAACCTCATCTTCTCCATCGATGCCGACGAAGCCCTTTCCGACGAGTTGAAGAAATCCATTCAAACTTTGAAGGAAAGCCAAATCGCTGACAACGAAGTATTTTCGATGAACAGACTGAACAACTTCTGGGGGCAATGGATCAAGCGTTGCGGCTATTATCCGGAAAACAAGGTGCGCATTTGGCGACGCGGCTTCGCCCAATGGGAAGGCCTGATTCACGAATGGCTAAAATACGAGAGCGAACCCAAGAAGACCTTGCTCAACGGCGACCTCCTGCATTATTCCTACGACTCGCCAGAAGCCTTCAAAAAACAACTGTTCCACTTCGCCGAACTGAACGCACAATCCTATTACGACCGTAAGAAAAAGACCGGAACCGTGTATTGGATTTTCAGTCCGGCCATCAACTTCATTCGCACCTATTTCATCAAAGGCGGCATTCTTGAAGGAAAGACAGGATTCTTCATCTGTTGGACAGCGATGAAAGCCACGAGACATAAATATAATTTGCTCAGAGAGAAGGTGAGAAGTGGAAAGTGTGATAGTGGAAAGTGGAAAGTGTGATAGTGGAAAGTGTGATAGTGGAAAGTTTGTAGAGACGTCGATTCATCGCGTCCCCAAGTCAAATAAACAATTCAACAACAAACAATTCAACAACATAAATGGACGAACTTATAGAAAAAGAAATAGAACGAACTGTAGCGGCTTTGAAAGCCGGAAAGACGATACTCTACCCTACCGACACCATCTGGGGCGTAGGCTGCGATGCCACCAATTCGAAGGCCTGCGACCGCGTTTTCGAGGCAAAAAAACGCCCAGCCAACAAGAGCCTCATCATCTTGGTTGACAGTCCCGAAAGGCTGAAGGACTATGTCGCTGACGTGCCGGCCATCGCCTACGACCTCATCAAGCATGCCACCACTCCGCTCAGCATCATCTATGCCGAAAGCAAAAACCTTGCAAAGAACGTCTCAGCCGACAAGTCGGTGTGCATCCGCGTGGTCAACAACGAGTTTTGCCAAGAAGTCATACGCCGCCTCGGGAAGCCTATCACATCCACCTCAGCCAACCTCTCTGGGCAACCTTCCGCACTGACTTTCAACGATATATCCGAGGAACTCAAGCAAGCTGTTGACTATACCGTCCAGCTCTTTCATGACGACATCAGCAAGCCCAAAAGTTCCACCATCATCAAACTCAACGACGACAACACTTTTGAAATCATCAGACAATAATCCACATGAAAAGAACGCTTTTTCTTCTGGCTATCGTTTTCATTTCCACAATAGCCTCCGCCCAAAATCAAGGCAAACCTTCAAAGTCGCAACTTAACGCGCAAAAGTTCGCAAATACACTTTATCTCATTGAGAACTATTATGTTGACACCACTAATAGCGACAAGATTGTTGAAGATGCCATCATAGCCGCCCTGAAAGAGCTCGACCCTCACTCGGCCTACATCTCGAAAAAAGACGTCCAGAAAGCCAACGAACCTTTAGTGGGTAGTTTCGAAGGCATCGGAGTCACTTTCCAGCTTATCCGCGACACCATCACCGTCATCTCCCCAGTGCCTGGCGGCCCTTCAAAAAAAGTGGGCATCATGGCAGGTGACCAATTCATCAAGATTGACGGCGAAGAATCGACAGGAAAGAAAATCGACAACGAATACGTGCAGAAACACCTTCGCGGCAAGAAAGGTTCGAAAGTGACCGTCAGCGTTAAGCGCGGAAACGACCCAGAACTCATTGATTTTGAAATCGTCCGCGACAAGATTCCGTTGAACAGCATCAACGCAGCCTTCATGCTCGACAACGGAGTTGGCTACATCAAGCTCGACCGCTTTGCGCAAGAATCGGCCCAAGAATTCAAGAATGCCTTCAACAAGCTCAGCGCACAAGGCATGACTTCACTCGTCCTCGACCTTCGCGGCAACTCGGGTGGCTATCTCAACACCGCTGTCGAAATGGTTGACCAATTCCTTGGCGATGACCAACTCGTTGTCTTCACCGAAGGCACCCATCAGCCTCGTCAAGAATTGAGATGCACGAAATCAGGCGTTTACGAACAAGGGAAACTCGTCATCTTGATTGACGAAGGTTCAGCTTCGGCCTCCGAAATCCTTTCCGGAGCCGTCCAAGACCACGACCGAGGCATAGTCATCGGCCGCCGTTCGTTCGGCAAGGGACTGGTCCAACGACCCTTCAACCTGCCCGATGGTGCACAGATTCGCCTCACGACCGCACGCTACCACACTCCATCGGGCCGCTGCATCCAACGTCCCTACGAAAAAGGCGTAGAAGACTATTATAAGGATTTAACCGACCGCATGAAAAACGGCGAATACTTCCATGCCGACAGCATACATTTCCCTGACTCGCTGAAATACAAGACCGAGAACGGACGCATCGTATATGGCGGAGGCGGCATCATGCCCGACATCTTCATCCCTGCCGACACCAGCTTCAGCAGCAAGCTTTATACCAACCTCGTCCGCAAAGGCATCCTCAACCGCTTCACCACCGACTATGCCCTCAAGCATCGCGACGAAATGAAGGCCACCTACCCGACTTTTGCCGACTACAACAAGAACTTTGTTGCAACCGACAAGTTCGTTGAAGGTCTGAAACAAGCTGCAGCTGACGGCAAAGTGGAATGGGACGATGAACAATTTGCACGCTCCGAGAAATTCATCCGGATGCAAATCAAAGCCCTGATTGCCAGAAATCTTTGGGAAATGCAGCAATACTATGAAGTCGTCATCAGCGAAGACGATGGCGTTCAGAAAGCCATGGAAATCCTATGTAACGACAAAGAATACAATAAGTTGCTAAAATAATATCCTTATTTGTGTACAAAAGGCACATCGCACATCTCAAGAATTTCTATGACTAAAGCCCTCTCGTGAACTCCGAAATTGCCGTCGGAGCGTGATACTTGCGTCATCATCCGAGAGAAAACGATTTTCTTCTCTTTAGTCATGTTTTTCAGAGTGTCATATACCTTTTTCTGCAACTCGTTTTGCGGGATAGGAATAAAGTCATTATCGTCAAAATCAAGTTCAGCAAGACATTGTTTCAAGCATTCATTCTCATCGTTATGACTCGAAAAATCAGCTTTTACCAAATTAAAAAGCACATGAGCCACTGCTTCTTGCTCGTCACGTGAAAATTGCACTTCCATTTCTTTTTTCTTAAACAAACGCAAAAATACAGAAATAAAACGTATCTTTGCGAGAAATTCCAGCAATAGACGCATTCACAATCTTTTGCAAAAGGTAAAATAATTGGATCCTCACTAAAACTCAAATCGTATGAAAAGAATAAGTTTACTTGCTCTTGCCTTAGCAGCAGCCATCTCGCTGCAAGCGCAATGGGTTGACGACCCGACTATCAACACAAGAATGGCCATCGCATCAGACGATGCTAGTGAAATTTACCTAAGCACAAACGAAGCCACAGGCGACACCTATATCCAATGGAGCGACATGGCTTCCAACGGATGGGCAGTCAATCTGCAACGCATTGACGTTCATGGTGTTCCTCAATGGGGCGACCAAGGCATCCATATTGGAAGCCACCAGTTTGCATCATGGTCGCAAGGATATGCCATGAGCGCCACATCCGACAACTGCGTGGTGACCTGCTTCGCCAATTACGATGGCCAATGCATTGCCATGAAATTCGACAAGGACGGCAACGCGCTTTGGGGCGAACAAGGCATTTCGGTTATCGATTTTCCTGCCGGAAGCTACGGATGCTCAAGAGTGGAACTTCAGGCCGGCAACGATGGCGGAGTCTGGGTATTAGTCTCCGATACCGAGGCCTCTTACCTGCGTTACATCAATGCCGACGGCACGCTCAACGCTACAGCAATCATTTCCGAGCCAGGCGTGAATTGCACTTTCGGTCTCCTGACACCTGGCCATGACGGCGTTGTCTTTGTGACCTACGAAAAAACGGGATCCGGATGGTATGTCGATAAACAAATCTGGGTTGCTGGTTTCAGCACCGCTGGCGAACTCGTCACACCTCACACCCAACTCATGGCAACGCAAGTCTTTGGCAACACCTACATTCATTATGAGATTTCCGATGGTAACGGCGGCGGTTATGCCTACATCTTCCACTCAGGCATCGCCGAGGCTTTCAACACCTATGTCTTCCACTTCGATGCCAATGGTGCGTCAACCATCAGCAGCCCAAATGGTGCCATGGTCCACACCACCGACCCCGCCAACTTCTACGGCAATCCATACGCCACCATTGATCCCGTGACACACGACATCATTCTGGTTTATCGCCAAAGCGACTCTTACACTCAGTCAGAATCGAGACTTTACATGAACCGCATCACTTCGACAGGCGAAGTCCTTTGGGGCGAAGGCATCCTCATTGCCGACAACGACGGGCTGGAATATACAGCAGCAAAAATTGACGCATATCCCGATGGTTCTGGATTTATGGTTTCATTCCAACACAGCCCTGGCGGTTCATATTACGACACTACCATCGAAGCCTTCGGTTTCGACATGGATGGCAACCAGGAATGGCACACACAAATAAACTCAGTCCCTACCGAAAAGACCGATGCCGACAACAGCACAGGTTTCCACAATGGGCAAAACATCCTTGTTTGGACTAACCAAGCCGATGGCAACATCTACGGCCAAAACATCGACGAAAAAGGCACATTGGGAGTAACCGTGCCATCCATCTGCCTTCCTCCCACTAACTTGCAAGGCGAGTATTTCTGGGACGAAGAAAGTGAAGCTTTCGGCACCATAATTTCATGGGAAACACCTGAAACACAACCGATTTCATACAACCTCTACAGAGCCGAAGACGCATCTATCATCAACATTGACGGAACCTTGACAAGCTACTTCGACGAAGTGCCCGTAGGCAACTACACCTATCGCCTGACCGCCGTTTACGAAGACTGCGAATCAGACTATGCTCTCACCGAAGGCGGCGAAGACCACGTAGAAATCGTCGTAACTGGCATCAATGAGGCATGTGGCCAAAACATAATCGAAGTCCAGCAGATTTACACATTAAGCGGTCAGTTGATGCGCACCACTGATATCGACAACCTAAGCAATGGTATCTATATCGTCAGAGGCACAAGCCGCGATGGCCAAATCGTCAACCAGAAGATTGTCATCAGCAACAAATAATTGATTGACTATCAACACACATCCACCATCCCGCCAGAAGAAGCTGGCGGGATTTTTCGTCTTTTTACTAAAATTATTTATTTTTTATAGTAAGTATCCGTATAGGTTATTTTGCTACTTTTGCCCGATATTATAGAATTTGAATTTTCAATCATAAAAATTAACTAAAACTATTAAAAATGAGAAAAGCAAGTTTACTCTTGTCGGCAATCCTCATGATGGGGATGCTGTTCGGTTCCCAAGTCAAGGCCCAAGGCCGCATCGACTTAGGAGGAGCCAAGTCGGCACAACAATGTGTTGACAACAACGCAAATGGTTTCACCGCCACTTTCTCGTTCAGCAGCATTGAATCAGAGAAGGTCAACACTGAAAAAGGCGTGTTTTCCAGCATCACGATGGACAACACCTACCCATTCGGCATGATTGGTGAACCAACAGTTCCAGCAGTCAACAAGCTCATCGCTATGCCTTTTGGCGCCAGCAACGTCAGCGTTGAAGTGAAGAGCTTCAGCACCACCACTTACAGCCTTACCGAATACGGCATTGCCACCCTTTATCCTCAACAGCCTATGCTCCGCAAGGACCAAAAGCCAGGCGACCTTCCTTTCGCTTACAACGCTGAAGCATATGCCACACGCGGTTTCAGAGAAATGCCTATCGCACAGTTTGAAATCCAAGGCACCATGCGTGGTATCCAAATTGGTTCGCTAACCATTAATCCTGTTCAATACGACGCTGCCAACAACAGCATTCGCGTGTATAACGACATCGTCGTTGAAGTGAGCTATGGCGAATACGACGAAACCGTTGCCTACAACGAGTTCGCTCGCACCTTCTCACCTTACTTCGCAGGCATCTACCGTCAAATGTTCAACTGGCGCGACGACATCTATGACCAACACCCTGACCTTTGGCAGTCGCCTGTCAAGATGCTGGTCATCACCGACCGCATGTTCGAAAAGACCATCGAAGACTGGGCTGCATGGAAGAACCTGAAAGGTTTCTACATGGACATCAACTACACCGACGAAATCGGCACATCAGCCAACGCTATCAAGAGCTTCATCCAACAGAAATATCAGGAAACCGCTCCTACCTTCCTCATGATCATGGGCGACAAGAACCAAGTTGCTGCTTCGGCCACTGGTAACGAAACCCACTGCGTCACCGACCTTTACTACATGAGCACCGATGGCGACGAATTCCCAGAAATGTTCCACAGCCGTTTCCCAGCTGAAAACGTCGAACAGATGGAAGCCATGCTGAACAAAGCCTTGGAGTATGAACAATACACCATGCCTGACCCAAGCTACCTCAACAACGTCCTTCTCATCGCCGGTGATGACAACGGTTGGGGTGTCACCGTAGGTCGCCCTGCCATTTGGTATGCCACAAACTACTACTACAACGAAGAACATGGTTTTGAAAACGTTTACGAATACAGCCACGGCCAATGGAATGGTTGCTACGCTCACTTGAACACTGGCGTCGGTTTCGTCAACTACACCGCTCACGGTTCGAACACCAGTTGGGCTGGCCCACAACTCACCGTCAACGATGTCAACAACCTAACCAACGAACACAAGTACTTCCTTGCCATGGGTAACTGCTGCGAAGCTGCCGACTGGGGTATCAGCGGCACCTGCTTCGGCGAAGCCATGGTGCGCGCCGCCAACAAGGCTGCCTACGCTTACATCGGTTCATGCCCATCAACCTACTGGCTCAACGACTACTACTTTGCCGTTGGTGCTACCAATCGTGCCGATGGTACCATGCCTACTTACGAAGAGACCACAATGGGTTGCTACGACGCCATTTGGAACGACGATGCCTACAACACCGTTTGCGCCATTCCTTTCATTGGTAACTTGGCCAGCAATGCTGCTCAAGCCCTTGGCTACACCCTCCATATCAACACTCTCTACTGTTGGCAAGCCTACCACGCCCTTGGCGATGGTTCAGTCATGCCATTCCGCGTGCAACCTACAGAAAACGAAGTAAGCCACATGGCCATTTTCCCAATCGGCATGAGCACCTACGAAGTGAGCGCTGCTCCTGGTTCATACGTCGCTCTCTCTAAGGACGGCGAATTGATTGGCGTCGGTCTCGTTGGCGAAACCGGCACTCTCGAAGTTGAAGTCGAGCCTGTCACCACTGGCGGTGAAGTCACCCTTTGCGTGACCCATCCACAACACATCCCTTACATTGAAGTCATCACAGCAGCCGCCCTCGATGGTGCTTTCATCGCTGTGAACGAATACAATCCTACCAATGTCCACGTTGGTGAAGAAAGCCCATTGGCTATCAACTTCAAGAACGTTGGAACCGAAACCACAAGTGGCACCACCACTGTCACCCTCACTTGCGACGCTCCCGAAGTGACCATCGTCAACGGCACTGGTTCATTTGGTTCTCTCGCTCCTGAAGCCATCAGCGAGACCCTCAACTTCAGCTACACCATTGCTGAAGGCGTAGCCGACGGCACCCGTTTCACCTTCCACACCACAGCCACTTGCGGCAGCGACGTTTGGGAAGGCAAGGCTTACATCACCGCTGGCGAAGCCGTCCTCCAATATAACTCATACACTTGGAAGGGCGAATTTGTTCCTGGCGAATCATTCGACATCGCAGTCGCATTCGACAACAGAGGTCACTACATGGCTACCAATGCCGTCGCTACTTTGACTTCAAATAACCCACATCTCACCATCAACGAAGGCAGCTACAATGTTGGCACCATCGATCCAGAAGGTTCTGGCGTTGCAGTCTTCAACGTCACCGTTGATGCTTCATGCCCTGAAACCGAACAAATTGCCATCAACTTCAACATCACTGCCGACGGTGGCCTTACCGCTTCAGGCACTGGCGTACTGAAGAACAGCTGCATCGTCATCTTCGAACTCACCGACAGCTATGGTGACGGTTGGAATGGCGCTTCACTGACCGCCTCATTCAGCGATGGCACACCTGACCAGAACATGACCATTGGTTCTGGCAACAGCGCAAGCTTTGAATTAGAAATTGGAAACGGTGTCCATGTCACATTGACTTGGCACAATGGTTCATGGGACAGCGAATGCTCATACGTCGTCAAATACGAGGATGGCACCATCATCATGCAAGGTGCCGGTGGCCAGGGTGGTCAATTCGACGTCAACTGCACTGGCGGTTCAGGCAGCGAAGTAGCTCCTGTCACCAACCTCGTTGGCACACTCAATGGCGGCAACGTTGTCCTCACATGGACAGCTTCAGCTGATGCTGTAGAATACTTAGTCCTCCGCAACGGCGTTGCTCTCGGCTTCACCTCCGAGACCACTTTCACCGACGATGCTCCATCAGCAGACGTTTGCACCTACTGCGTCATCGCTCTCGATGCTAACGAAAATGGCTCAATGCCAGTTTGCGTTGAAGTCACCAATGTCCTGGATGTGGAAGAAGCCGAAATTGAATTCAGCATCTATCCTAACCCAGTGAACAACACCTTATATATTAATGGTGGCTCACAATACAGCTACGTGATGTACAACGGCATGGGCCAACAAGTGGCCGCCGGCGAAGCCTCTGGCTCACACAGCATCAACGTCAGCAGCATCGCTCAAGGCGTTTACTTCATCCGCCTCACCAACGGCGCACAAGTCAGTGTGCAGAAGGTAGTTGTGAAGTAATAACACGACTTATCATTTCGAAAAAGCCATCCGGAAGGGTGGCTTTTTCGTATTTTCTATTGAACAAAACGCAAATCAACCATGGAAATCCAATCTCGACTTTTTGAACTGCAAGACAAGGAATATGCCGCATTTCAGGCAAAACTGACACCGACAATTCCGGCAGACAGATTCATCGGCGTGCGTGTGCCGAATGTGCGCAAAGTGGCAAAGGAATATATCAAAGACCCTGAACACGAGCAGTTTATCCACGACTTGCCGCATCAGTATTACGACGAGAACATGCTCCACGGACTTCTGGTTTCCGAAATCAAGGACTATAAGAAGTGCATCGAGGAAACCGACCGATTTCTGCCTTTTGTCGACAACTGGGCGGTGTGCGACATCATGTCGCCAAAGGTCTTCAAGAAACACAAAACCGAACTGATGGACAAAATCCGCGAATGGACGGCCTCCGACAAAACCTACACCATCCGTTTCGGCATTGAAATGCTGATGAGCCATTTCCTAGACGATGATTTCGAGGCTGAACATTTGGAAATTCCAGCCGCCGTTCGTAGCGAAGAATACTATGTCAACATGATGATTGCGTGGTTTTTCGCCACGGCCTTGGCCAAACAATGGGACAGCACAATCGTGTATTTACAAAACAATTTTGAAACGCGATCAATCGCGTCTCTACCGACATGGGTGCATAACAAGACCATTCAGAAAGCCTGCGAAAGTTATCGGATTAGCGACGAGCAGAAGCAATATTTGCGGACTTTGAAAAGATAAAAATGATCAATTTTACAGATTGTTTTCAAACCAAACATTATTGTTATTTTTGCAAGTCAACACGTTAAAAACATTCCGACTATGAACAACGAAACATTTTACGATATTTTTCATCAGCTAAACAACACGCCACGACCATCACATCACGAAGAGCGCGTGGCCGATTACCTCTGCAATTTTGCCGAAAATCACGGTTTGCGTTACCGCCGCGATGCGCAGAATTGCGTCGTGATTGAAAAGGATGCCACGCCTGGCCACGAAAATGCCGAACCCGTCGTGATCCTCAATCACATGGACATGGTTTGTGTGGCAAAAGACGGCTATCTGCGTGACGGTCATCCGTTTGACCCGCTCAATGATGAAATCAGACCTTATATCGAAATCATTAAAAATCCTGACGGAACGGAAAGCCGCTGGATGAAAGCCGAAGGCACTTCGCTTGGCGCCGACAATGGCATGGGCCTTTCCATGGCTTTGGCCATTCTGGCCGACGACAGCATCGTTCACGGCCCGTTGGAAGTGCTGACCACTACCAACGAAGAAGACGGCATGAGCGGCGCCGAGGCCCTCAGCACCGATTTCATCCGTGGCCGCAAAGTCATCAACCTCGATTCGGAAGCCTACGATGAAATCACAGTGGGTGCCGCTGGCGCTTATCTGCAAATTGCTCATTTCGAGGCTGATTGGAAGCCCATTCCCGAAGGTTATGTCTTCCGTCGCATCGTGATTGATGGCGGTTTGGGTGGTCATTCGGGTGTCGACATCAACAAAGGCCGTTGCCATGCCAACAAGGAAATCTGTCATTTCATCAATGATTTGGCAAATAAAGATATGTTGATTTGCGCCATCAATGGCGGCACGGCGAATGCCTCCATTTCTTCGGTGGCCGAGGTCGTGCTTGCCATAAAACCCGAAAACGGAAATGCCTTGGCAAATGCCGCTGCGGAATACAATGCCATGCTGCAAAAGAAATATGCGCAGACCGATGCCGCCATCAATATGCGCTGCGAAGAAACTGAGCCCCGCAAACAGTATTTGGGCAATGCCAGCGACATCATGCAAGCCGTTGAGGAACTGCCAGTCGGCATGATTGCCATGCGCGAAGACATGCCTGACACGGTGATGACGAGCAACAACGTAGGCCGCATCTGCACCGATGCAAACGAAGTGACCATTTCGTGCCACTCGCGCAGTTTCAGCAATGAGGAGATGCGCAGACTTGGGCAAGGCATTACGGAAACTTTCAAGAAACACGGCGCAAAAACCGTCCAACTCCTGATGGACACGCCCGCTTGGGTGGAGCGCCCCGACTCGCCGCTGTTGGCACTTACTTGCCAGACTTTCAAGGATGTGCTTGGCTTTGAGCCGAAGAAAGTCGCCATGCACTTTGTGCTGGAAGCCGCTTATTATGTGCAGAAATACCCAGGCGTGGAAATTGCCTCCATCGGCCCGCTCATCATCGAACCGCACTCCACTTCCGAACGCGTCAATCTTGAAACCGCCGATGACATCTGGAAGGTGACGGTGGAATTGCTGAAAAGATTGGCGTGAAAATAAATGACAAAATGGAAAAATCCCGCAACCAACGCATAACGCGCATCACCCTTTGGGGTGCCATTGCCAACCTACTGTTGACTTTGGTGAAATTCCTTGCCGGCATTTTCGGCAAGAGTGCCGCCATGACCGCCGATGCCGTCCATTCCCTGACCGACCTCATCAGCGATGCCGTGGTTTTGGTCATGGTGAAGATCTCATCAAAAGGCAAGGACAAAAGCCACGACTACGGCCACGGAAAATTCGAGACATTGGCCACGCTGGTAGTCAGCCTCTTGCTCTTGGTCGTAGGTGTCGGCTTGATGTCGAAGGGCATCGAAAGCATACGCTTCGTCATTGGCGGCGGCACTATCGAAAAGCCAAGCATGATAGCCCTTTGGGCTGCCGTCATCTCCATCGCCGTGAAGGAAATCCTTTACCTATGGACGGCGCGTGTAGGCAAAGCCGTCGAAAGTCAGGCCGTGATTGCCAACGCATGGCATCACCGCTCCGATGCGTTGTCGTCGGTCGGTTCGCTTGTCGGCATTGGTGGCGCCATTTTGCTGGGCGGCAAATGGACCGTCCTCGACCCGATTGTGGGTTGCATCATCAGCATCGTCATCATTGTGGTGGCCGTCAAGATTTCGATTCCCGCCCTGAACGAACTGACCGATGCCTCTCTGCCCGATGAAATCGAAAGCCAAATCATGGGCATCATCCAATCCGTTGAAAAGGTCGAAAACGTCCACGATTTGCGGACTTGCCGTAACGGACAAAACTACATTATTGATGCGCACGTTGTCCTCGACCCGATGATGACCGTTGCCGAAGCACACGACATCACCGTGAAAATTGAAGCGGCCTTGCGTCAGGAATATGGAGCCGGCACATTGATTGCAATTCATGTTGAACCTGATGAAAACGCTGATTAACAATAAATTATTCAATATATTATGATTCCTAAACTCATCAACTTAAACGATTACATCCATTCCGGCGAAGGCGCCAATGGCGAAAGCTTTTACCACAAAGCCGATCCCGATGCCATGATGAAACTCTATTTCGCCTCTGCGCCTTACAAAATCGTTGAAAACGAATTGATTTTGGCCCAAAAAGTTTATGACTTAGGCCTTCCGACACCAAAACCAGGCGATTTCATCACCGATGGAAATGGGCGTTATGGCATTCGCTTTCAACGCATTGCAGGGAAGAAATCCTTTGCCCGCGCCATCGGCGAGGAACCACATCGCGTTGAAACATATGCCCGCGAATTTGCCCAAATGTGCCTGAAACTACATGCCACACATATCGACAAAACGCAATTTCCAAACATGAAGGAAGTGAACCTCGAAATGTTGGAAAACAATCCGTATTTCACTGAAAACGAACGCCAATGGGTAAAAGATTTTTTAGCGTCCATTCCCGATACCGACACCGCTTTGCATGGCGATCTGCACTTTGGCAATGCCATCATGGCGGGCAACAAGAAATATTTCATCGACCTCGGCGATTTCGCTTACGGCCATCCGTATTTCGACCTCGGCCAAGTGCTTTTGACTTGCTGCTACGATGACGAGGATTTCGTACGCGAAAACTTCCACATGGAACTGGCAACCGCCAATGAATTCTGGAAATATTTTGTCAAAGAATATTTTGGCGAGAATGCCAATCTTGAAGAAGTTACGGAAATGATTCGTCCTTATTCCGGATTGAAGACCTTGCTCATTGAGCGCAATGCGAGCGTTTACATGCCGCAATTCCATGCTCTTATGAAATAACGCCTAAAAACACGATTTTTTCATTTTTCCCTTGACTCGTACCTAAGGGCATAGACTAATTTTGCAGCCTGATTCAGAAATAGCGCTATCATGAAAGTAAACAACAAGTTAAAAATCAAAGAGTTTTCCCTGCTCTGCGGAGTGACGGTCAAGACCTTGAGGCACTACGAGAAAATCGGCTTGCTGCAACCTTTCGAGGTGGATGAATGGACTGGTTACCGTTATTACAACGTGAGCCAGATGCAAGCCATGGAGAACATCCGCCGTCTGAAGGAAATGGGCTTTTCGCTCGACGAAATCATCGAAATGTTCGCTTCGGGCAGCCTGAAGCCCACCCTTCAGACCCTCGAAAAGAAGATTGCCGAAAGTGAGCGAGAACTTCATAAGCTTCAGCAACGCTGCACCATGCTCCGCAACTTGGTTGACTCGCAAAACAAAATTCAAAAAATGGAACAAATTAGCATTCAATCTCTTCCTGAGGTTATCGTCGCGTCCCACCGCAAAACCATCAGTTCGTACAACGATTTAGGCCGCCTTTGCTGCGAGGTCATCGGTCCCGAAATGGCACGTTTAGGCTGCAAATGTCCCGAACCCGGCTACTGTTTCACCATCGAGCACAACGAATACCGCCCGACCAACATCGACATCGAATATTGCGAACAAGTCGAGGAAATGGGCAAAGACTCCGAAATCATTCAGTTCAAGAAGATTTCGGCAGTCGAAAAGGCAATCTGCATGAAGCATTACGGCCCATACGAAAGGCTCTACCAAAGCTATGTCGAACTTTTCAAATACATCGAGCAGCAAGGTTATAAGGTCATCGGTGCGCCCCGCGCCAACTACATCGACGGAATCTGGAATCAGGAAGACCCAGAAAAATGGCTGACCATGATTCAGGTGCCTGTGGAGAAGGCATAATTCCGATTGTAGAGACGTTGCGCGCAACGTTTCTACCTCGCCTAAATTGAGACGTAGCTACGTCTCTACTAACCCAAAATCAACAAATAGTAAATTTCCGTACAGAAAAAAAATGACAATCGTTTTTTCTGTACGGAAATTTACCATTTTTGCAGCATAATTCATTTTTGATTCCAACAAGTTACGACAATGAAAAAAGTGAAAATCACCGTCATCAGGATGGCTTGCTACAACGACCTGATGGCACAATACGAAAACCCTATCGAACACGCCTGCGAACTGAAGGAAGGTCAAGTGTTTATCGCCAACGGCTGGCAACGCCCCGAAGGAATGTGCGAAAGTGCCTGGGAAACGATGTCGCCATTCGTGATGACCCTCGCCCACGGCGGCGAAAACTTCTACGACGGCTGGATGAAAAACCCGAAGTCAGCCATGATTTCGTGCAACGACGGCTTCCGCCCAGTCAGTTTCCTTATCGAAGCCTTGGACGAAAATGCCGAATAAAGAGCAAATTTGGGTTCCATTTCAATAATAGTTGTATTTTTGCCGTTCAATAAAACGTGAAATTTCAACAAATCAATAATTAAAAGTTCAAACTATGAAAAAATTATCACTTATCCTAATGATGCTGATAACATTCAGCTTCGCTAAAGCACAAGACATTCCTGGCGGTTTCGACTACGATTTCGGCGAGTGGGGCATAGTCCTTGAAGAGCAAAACAACCTCTGTGTTTTCATGACTGGGAAAAGTTCTTTAGTTCTCCAGTCGGATGGCAAATCCGTGGTTTTCACTGAATACAGTAATGGCGGCACTGCCGAAATTCTCCTCATGCGTCACAACGTCGATGGCACTATCGACACCTCGTATGGCGAAAACGGTTATGTCCACATGGCTCCGATTGGCAACACAAACTTTTTTTCTTACGATTCAAAAATCGTTGAAAACGACAACATGCTTATCTTGGCTTATACCTATGGCAGCAATGGTGGCAACATGTTTCTGATGAAACTTGATTCCGATGGTAACGTTGTCACTTCTTTCGGCAATAATGGTTATGCGACCTACAACAAACAAACCAACTGGACATTGGTTCCAAGATCATTAGCCATTCAGGATGACGGCAAGATTCTCGTAGGTGGCGAATATGGCCAATACGATTACGCTTCCTGCATCTTGCGTTTCACGGCTGACGGTCAGCTCGACACCACATTCGGCGACAACGGCATGGTGCTCCATGAATCATACGATTCCTACGGATGGCAAGTCATGGCAGTAGGCGAAAGCATTGCTGTCGGTCCCGACGGCCGCATCTACCTCTGCGGATGGGAAGTCACACCTAGCGAAGAGTGGGGATCACCTTACAGCAGCAAGATCATTTGCGTTGACCAAAACGGCGATTTCGTTACTACTTTTGGCGACGATGGCGTCTGGGAATACAGTTTCAGCGAAGTCATCGACTTCATCAACGCTTGCAAAGTCATGGACGACGGCAAGCTGCTGATTGCTGGTGCCGCAGAAACCTATAATGAAATCCAAGGCCAACCCATTTACAGCATATTTGTCGCCAAACTGAACCCAGATGGCTCTTTCGACAATACTTTCGGTGACAATGGTTTCTCCATGGTTCAATGCATAGAAAACTCATACAACACCTGCCTCGAAATGGCCGTAGCCGACAATGGCGAAATCTATCTCGCCGGTTATGTTTGGGAAGAACTGAAAGACATGCTGATTACCGCATTTAACGCCGACGGCACACTGAACGAAAGCTTCGGCGAATATGGCTTCGACCACATCACCTTTGGTGGCGACAAGACCAGCTGCGCTACTGATATCGCCATCCAAGATGATGGTAAAATCGTTGCCGTAGGTCACTTCGAACACGAAGAAACCTTCGCCGATTACTTGCTCATCCGTCTTCACACCGCTGCCAGCCTCGACGATGTCGAAGAAAACACTATCGGAAACGGCATCTACACCTATCCTAACCCAGCCGTAAATGAAGTTCGTTTCGTCAACCTCGAAAACGAATGCGTCGCTAATGTCTATGACGCCATGGGCCGCTTGGTCATGTGCGAAACGGTTTCCGCCGAAAGCGCATTGAACGTCTCGAAACTCACTTCAGGCAACTACTTCGTCGAACTGATTGACGGCAGCCAAATCATCAAGACAAGATTCATGAAGTAATTCGATTCACGAACCTATTTGAAACGAAAAAAGCCAGCGCATGCTGGCTTTTTTTTTTAAACTTTATGTAATTTTGCCAACTCAAAAAAAAACGTCACCATGAATAACACTTTCGACCTTGATGCCCTAAAAGAATTTGCCATCGGACGTTGGCGCCTCGACGAATTGCATGGAGCACCTCACTGGAAGCGCGTCGAACGCAACGGCGAACTGCTCGCCACCCCAGAATGTGACCTTACGGTCATCCGTTGTTTCGCTTACTTGCACGACAGTTGCCGATTCAGCAATGGCGTTGACTACGAGCACGGCCCTCGCGCTGCAAAATTCATCGAGACACTGAAAGACAGTTATCTAAAAGGTTTGACCGACCAACAATTTGCCCTCCTAAAGGAAGCCATCGAGAAACACACCTCGCATCACCAGACCGGCATTCCCACCATTGATGCTTGCTTCGATGCCGACCGGCTCGACCTGATTCGTGTAGGGATTTGGCCCCATCCTCAAAAAATGGCTTCAGAAAAAGGCAAGCAATTCGCCGCCAATTTCGAAGAATACATGAAAACGAGTGGAAACGATTATAGTAAATTAGGTTTATAACCCACGTTGCTTCTTGATGGTTTCGTAGGCCGCATTGATTTCCTGGAACTTCTTCTCGGCAGCCTCACGCACCTCATCACCGAGGTTGCTCACCAAGTCAGGATGATTCTTCTTGGCCATCTCACGATAGGCCTTTTTCACTTCCTCGTCGGTGGCTGACGGGTCGATGCCCAAGATGGTATAGGCATTGTCGTTTTCCTTGACAAACATGGCCTTCACCGAAGCGAAATCGGAAGCATAAATGCCCATATAGTCGGAAATCACATTGATGACCGAAAGTTCCGAATCAGAGACCTGACCATCAGATTGCGCAATACCAAACAGATAGTGAAGCAGTTGCAGGCGCGACGAATAGTCCATATTCTTTCCCACCTGTTGGCTCACCTCGTATAGGTTATAATCTCGGTTCAAGATTTCGCGCAGCATCTTGATATAATTCTCTGCCCGTTCCTGACCGAAATTCTGCAAGAAGAACCGCTTCACATAATCGAGTTCCGATTTCTTGACCGCGCCATCGGCTTTCATCACGGCAGCCGAAAGCACCAGCAGACTCACGTTGAAATCGCGTTTCTCTTGCGTATTGCCCAGGTTTTCATTCACATCTTCACGAAGTTGTCTCGGACTAGAGTCAGAAAACACGCCACCCAGGACAAACCCAATAATACCACCAATAGGACCCCAAAATACCCATCCTAATCCACCTAAAGCCAATCTTGTAAAGCAACTCATTATCTCAAACCTTTTGTTTTCTTCAAAATTTCAATTCGCGGCTGCAAAAGTAAACAAAAAAAGCCATTATCCTTTTCGAAAAAAACGTACATTTGCAGCCAAATTCGAATTTATCACTAACTCAATTTTCACACAATGAAAAAAGCATTATTAACCCTCATGTTTGCCGCATTGTCATTCGTGACATTCGGCCAGAGATGGACTGCGATGGGTAGCGACACACCTGCTCGTCCGCAAGTAGAACTCATCTCAAGCAGCGAGGAGCAGATTGTTGTAAGTTTTTCATTGGAAGGCTTCTACACCAACCGTGTCGAGACTCCTAATGGAATCCAAAACATCATCTCTGTTCCGAAAATGGTCGCCCCTCTTGTAGCTGGCGTGCCCGACCTGCCTCAATTCCCTGTTCCCGCCATCATCGGCGACCGCGCCGAGATGCAAGTCAGTGTGATTGATGCCCAATTCACCGATTTCAACATCGAAGTGGCTCCTTCGAAAGGCAACATCAGCCGTCAGGTCAATCCTGACGACGTGCCTTACACCTATGGTGCCATGTACAGCCAAGATGCTTTCTATCCAGCTACCCAAGCCTATCTGGAAGCACCTTACATCTCGCGCGATTTCCGTGGCCAAAACATCATGGTGACACCTTTCGCCTACAACCCTGTCACGAAGACCTTGCGTGTGTTCACCAACATGACCATCGCCATGAACAAGGTGAGCGACAACGGCGAAAACCAAAAAGCCGCCCGCAAGTCGAACAACATCAAGGTTGACCCAGAAATGAAGCAGGCTTACAGCCACCGTTTCATCAACTTCGGTCAAACCAGATACGACTTCACCGAAGACCGTGGTGCCATGCTCGTCATCTGCCCCGAACAATATATGGAAGCCATGCAGCCCCTCGTTGACTGGAAGAACCAATCAGGTCGTCCATGCACGATGGTCAGCGTAGCCGAGGTAGGCGGCAACAACGAAAACAACATCAAGAACTTCATCCAAGACATGTATGACAAAGATAATCTTGAGTTCATTCTTTTCGTTGGCGACTACAACGACATCACCCCTCACTCGATGAATGGCGGTCGTTCCGACAACTGGTTCGCCATGCTTGAAGGTAACGACTACTATCTCGAGGCTTTTGTCGGTCGTTTCTCGGTTGAAAGCGTCCACGACGTTGAAACACACGTCAACAAGGTGCTTTATTACGAGCGCGACATGCAAGGCGATGTCACTTGGGTTAACCAAGGTTTGGGCATCGGTGCCATTGGCGCTGGTACAGGTCACTTCGGTGAAGATGACTACCAACACATCGACCTCATCCGCGACACCCTGCTCCACTACACTTACGCCAATGTAACCGACCTTCACCAAGGAGCTGGTGCCAGCACAAGTTCCATCAGTGCCGCTGTCAACAACGGTGTCAGCATCATCAACTATTGCAACCACGGTTCAGAAACCAGCTGGGGCGTTGCCAACTACAGCAACAGCCACGTCAATGCCCTGACCAACGACTACATGTGGCCTATGATCATTTCCGTTGCTTGCTTGAACGGAAAGTTCAACCACAACCAACCTTGCTTCGGCGAAACATGGCTCCGCGCTACGAACAACCAAGACGAAAGCATTCCTACCGGTGCCGTTGGCGGCATGTTCAGCTGGATTTCACAGCCTTGGATTCCTCCACAATACGGTCAAGACGAAATGATCGACATCCTTACCGAATGGCACAGTGCCGACATGTTCAACCACACCATGGGTGGCTATTTCCTCAATGGTGACGAATACATTCTTGATGCTTCACCAAGCGACCAAGGCGACACCCACAACACGTGGATTCTGTTCGGCGACCCGAGCCTCTTAGTCCGCACCGACAATCCTGGCAGCATGAATGTCACCACCTCGCCTTCAACCCTGTTGATTGGCATGAGCGAACTCACTGTGAATGCCGAAACCCAATTCGGTATCGCCACCTTGAGCCGCATCAATGGTGTTGGTGATGTCGAAGTGCTCGGTTCAGCTTATATCGAAGGTGGAGCTGCCAACATCAATTTCGAACCACTCGACAACGTCGGCAACCTCACACTCACCGTCATCGGTTACAACAAGGTCACCGAAGTGATGGACATCGAAGTGATTCCTGCTGATGGCGCTTTCATCACAGTGAACGACTACTCGCCACGCTTCGCCCCTGTCAATCGCGAAACGAGCCTGAGCTTCACCCTCAAGAACGTCGGCAACGACCCAACCGAAGGCGAAACCAACATGGTGCTTAGCTGCGAAAGCGAAGGCATCCAATTCGTCAACGGCGAAACCACATTCGGCATTGTCGGCGGCAACGAGACCATCGAACTCACCGATGCTTTCTCATACATCATCGCCGAAAACATTGAAGACGGAACCGTGTTCAACTGCATCGCAACCATGACCTGCGGTAACGAAGTCTGGATTGGAAGATTCAACATCACTGCCGGAAAAGCCATCATCAACTTTGGTGGCGTTAACTGGAAGGGCGAATTTGTTCCTGGCGAGACCCTCGACCTTGTCCTTGGCGTAGTCAACGAAGGTCATTATCTTGCCACCAATGTTGTAGCCACCATGAGCACCGAAAACCAGTATGTCACGATTGCTGAACCTACCGCAAACATTGGTTCAATCGACCCAGAAGGTCTTGGCACAGGCGCATTTGCCATCACCATTGATCCAGCATGCCCTGAAACAGAACAAATCGTGCTCAACTTCGACATTGTCGCCGATGGTCAACTTTCGGCCCAAGGCAGCATCACGCTGAAGAACAGTTGCAACGTCATCTTCGACCTCACTGACAGCTATGGTGACGGTTGGAATGGCGCATCTTTGGTTGCCTCCTTCAGCGATGGCACACCACAACAAACCATGACAATCAGCAGTGGCAACACACAAAGCTACACTGTTGAAGTTGGCAATGGCGTTGAAGTCACACTTACTTGGCGTAACGGCAGTTGGGATAGCGAATGCTCGTTCGTTGTCCATTATGAAGACGGCAGCCAAATCGTGCAGCAGAACGGATCTTTCTACAACCCAATCACCTTCACAGCCAACTGCTCAGGTGGCAGCAGCACTGATTTCATCGACCCTGTCGAAAACCTGCAAGCCGTTATGGATGGCAGCAACGTAGTCCTCACATGGGATCCTGTCGAAAGCGCCGTCGCTTATGTCATCTCACGCAACGGTTTAGTGATTGACGAAGTGACCGAACCTACTTACATCGACGAGAACACCAGTGCCGACTTCTACACCTATTGCGTTGTAGCACGCGATGCTGAAGAAAACGTCTCAGTTCCTACATGCGTCGAAGTGCAGAACGTTCTTGACGTGAACGAAACCGAAGTTGGATTCACGATTTATCCTAACCCTGTCAACAACACCTTATATATCAATGGCGGTTCACAATACAGCTATGTGATGTATAACGGAATGGGCCAACAAGTAGCCGCTGGTGAAGCCTCAGGTTCACACAGCATCAACGTCAGCAGCATGGCCAAGGGCATCTACTTCATCCGCCTCACCAACGGTGCACAAGTCAGTGTACAAAAGGTGGTCGTGGAATAACGACAAGTCTTATTAATCTGAAAAAAGCCACCCGAGGGTGGCTTTTTTCATTTATGTTCAAAAACAAAACGAGAATCAGTATTTCATCATCTCGATGAGGTCAACCATGCGGTTTGAGTAGCCCCATTCGTTATCGTACCACGACATAACCTTCACCATCTTGCCCATCACCATGGTGCTTTGTGCATCAAAGATGGAGCTGTGTGGGTTGTGGATGACGTCGCAGCTCACGATAGGATCTTCGGTGTATTCCAACACGCCCTTCATTGGGCCTTCGGCGGCTTCCTTCATGGCAGCGTTGATTTCTTCCTTGGTGGCTTCGGTCTTCAGGGTGCAGACGAGGTCAACGAGTGAACCGGTAGGCGTAGGAACACGGACAGCGATGCCATCGAGTTTGCCATTCAGTTCAGGGATGACGATTCCGACAGCCTTGGCAGCACCGGTGGTGGTAGGAATCTGCGACATGGCGGCTGAACGGGCACGACGAAGGTCGCTGTGAGGACCATCAAGGATGACTTGGTCGTTGGTATAGCTATGGATGGTGGTGATGTAACCTTGCTCGATGCCGAAACGGTCGTTCAAGACCTTGGCGACAGGAGCCAGGCAGTTGGTAGTGCACGAAGCGTTGCTCACGCATTCCACATCGTCAGTAAGGTCGTTGTTGTTGACACCGACAACCACGGTAGCATCGATGGCATCCTTCGAAGGAGCCGAAAGGATGACCTTCTTGGCACCAGCCTTCAGGTGGTCGCCATAGCCGCCCTTGCTGCTTTCCTTTGAGCGGAACACGCCCGTCGATTCAACCACTACGTCAGGAGTCTTGCTCCACTTGATGTCGAGAGGTGAACGTTCAGCGGTCACGCTGATGCGCACGCCATTGACGATGAGTGCGGTTTCGTCATAATCGACAGTGCCAGGGAACTTGCCTTGGGTCGAATCGTATTTCAAAAGGTGAGCCAACACTTTGGTGCTGGTCAAATCGTTGATGCCGACGACTTCCAGATTTGGACGTTCGCAGCAAATACGGAAAACGTTACGGCCAATACGGCCAAATCCGTTGATACCTACTTTAATCTTTTCCATTGTATTCAGTTTTAGTTTGATATTGATTCTTTTTAAATGAATTATGGTGCAAAAGTACTATTTTTCTCTTTTTCGCTTTATCAAAATGAATAAATTTGCGCATCAAAATCATTTTGCCATGGAAAGCACCTTCAAATCGCAAGCCTTGGAAGCCAATCTGGCTCAGACACGCTATAAAGACATCTTCATTCCCACTGAGCACCAACAGTTTATTGACCTTTCGGCCAAATACTTCGGCATCAACAAACGCGCAAAAGAGTGCATCACCGAATATCACCATCCACTATCGAACCACACATTCGTGACCGAAGAGCTGCGCAAGATGCTGCTCGACGACTTCTGGTTCTACACCCGCGACGACATTCCAGCCGATGCCTTGTCGATTCCGTTGGAGATGATGCACTGCCTGTTGAAGCCCGAAGTCAGCCAAAAGTTGCGCCTCAGCGTCATCGTCACACTCATGGAGTTTGTCGATATGGTCATGGCGAAATCACCTAAACATTGTCATCTGATTGAATTGGTTTTCAGTATCTTAAACAATGCTTTCGAGACCAACAAAGATTGCATGATTTTGGCATCGAAACATGCAGCGCGCTATTTGGGTCGTGCCGCCGCCGACGAGCGGTTCAGCCAAGCATCGTGCGATTTGCTGCGCCATATCTTGCACAAAAACTACGCTTTTTGGCAAAGCACATCGCAAGTGGAGAACTGGATTGAGAGCAAGAGCGACATCCTCTCCGAAACCGAAATCAACGACGTGCAACAAGAAATTGGAAAGCCTTATTTCGAAGGACTCAACGCTCAACTCGATGCTGTTTCTTCATGGGAAACGCTCACCGATTTGCCTAATTACGAGCAAATTGCAAAACGCTTCATGGAGTCGGACAAAACTTTCCCACATTTCATAACGAAATTCCATTTCGTGTTTTTCCTGTTGCATCTGCCTGGCATGGAGAACCAGCGTGAACGCCTCATTTGGAACATGGACCGCATGTTGCGCGAAGCGGTAGATGAACTGGAACAAAATGAACTGATACCATTCATCGACACGATTTTCGAGCTTGCCGAAGAACTGCGTCACGATTACATGTCGGCAGTGCTCGATTTCCAACTCACCTTGGGCAAGAAAATCATCGATGTCGATCAAACCGAACTGAAGGAAATCGTCAACTATTTCGAGAAGAAACTCATCGCCTTCGGATTCGTCACCCCTGGCGAGGTGTTTGTGGGCGAAGACTGGCAACTCTCTGTAGATGAGAACCATATCAAGAATATCCGCGTTTGGCTCGAACTCATCGAACACTCGAAACACCCGATGGAGAAGCTGCTTTCATCGCTGATTGTCAACCTCAAGTTGGGCGGCATCTTCCTGAGCGACACCGACCTTTTCCAGCGCGAAATCACCAAGATTCTCAACTCCAACATCACACCTTATTATAAGAAGGTAAAGCAACTCACGCGCATCTTTCCCGTCTATTTCAACGAGATAGGTGCCGAAGGCGAGATTCGCAACGTCACCACCAACATGGACGAAATCAGCGGACGGCAAGACAAGCTGGTGCATTTCCTCCGCAAACAAGTACATACCGAAAGCAACAACACGCTTATCGGATTGACCCTCAACGTGTTCAAATTTTGGAGCGATGGCATCGTGGAGAACCTGCGTTCCATCTTGCCTAACAATGTTTACGACAGCATCGACACAAGCAGCGAGTGGTTCACTTTCATTCACTCCATCACTGTGAAGATGAGCGAGATAAGCTGCCTCGACCCCGAAGACCTGCTCATGCTTTCGCGCGACGACTTCGACAAACTCATCGTGCGTTCAGAAGAGAAACTCGAAATCGACACCACGATTGCCGAACGCGAACGCGCCCGACTGATGGACATCAAAGACCTTTATGCCTCGCTTCGCGAAAAATACAGTTTCGAGTCGGTCAACATCTTCAACTCGCTTCGCAGCTATTCCTTCATTCCCGACCAAGACGTCGATGAATTCGAAAAAGCCTATAAGTCAAAGGATTTCGGTAAGTCGTTGACCTTAATTTACGCTTTCATGGACAAGCTGAAAACCATCATTTTCAACCCCGAGACGAGCGAAGGCTGGGAAAACATCTACCACAAACGCCACATCGCCATCGGCATTCCGTCGATGTATGGCACCTATCGCGAGAACAAGTTCGAAGCCATGGGCTTGACCTTCCGCCTCGAACGCGTCGCCACCCAACTGATGGAGAAAGTGGTGCAAAGCATCAACCTCGAATACATCTCCGAGCGCACCCTGAACCAGATATATACCATCTTGGAATATTTCCGCAACGGTCTCGAACTCGACGGCATCACCAACCAGAGCCTCAACTCGAAGCTCGCCATGCTGCGCTACAGCCTCACTTCGCGGAGTTTCTCTTTCGCACAGTATATCAACATCTTCCAGTTCATCGCCGAGGACGTGCGCCGCATCATCATCAAGTATTTCCTCAAGTCGTATGAATACCCGCTGAAGGTTGTCATCCCACAACTCTTCGACCCTGAAGGGCAACTCAACGAGCGCGAATTGGCCTCACTCATTACCCGCAAATCGGAAGAGTTTCACCGCGACTTGCTCTCCGATGCTTTCCTGATGCAGCCGCTTGACAACTTCATCGCACGCATTCTCAAATCGTTGCGCACGATGGAAAACACGCTCAACCCGAAGCTCATCAGCGACATCATGACCTACAACTCCGAGATGCTCATCAGTCCGTTTTGGGAACGCACGCCGAAGATGGACAACCAAGTGTTCATCGGCAACAAGGCTAACAACCTGAAGAACCTCTACCTCCACGGCATGCCCGTACCACCCGGCTTCGTCATTACCACGGAGACCTTCCGCCGCAACGAAACCATCAACACCATACCTGAGCTTCGGACCGAAATTCACGGCATGATTCGCCAATATATCAACGAGTTGGAAAACATCACAAGGCGCAAGTTCGGTGATGCAGATGCGCCATTGCTCATCTCGGTACGCTCAGGAACGGCCATCTCGATGCCAGGCGCCATGGATACCTTCCTCAATGTCGGTCTCAACGACGAACTCGTCGAAGCCATCGCCACCGACCCCGCCAAAGCATGGACGGTGTGGGACAGCTACCGCCGTTTGCTGCAAAGCTGGGGCATGGCCAAAGGCATCGACCGCGACGTGTTCGACGACGAAATCAACGCCTTCAAGCAAAACACCAACATCACGCAGAAAGCCGATTTCAGCGTGAGCCAGATGCGCGAGTTGGCCTACGCCTACAAGCAGATACTTGAAAAACACTATGTTATATTCGAGCAAGACCCATTCAAGCAACTCATCGCTTGCATCAACATGGTGTTCGACTCATGGAACTCCGACCGTGCCTTGGCCTATCGCCGTCACCTCGGCATCTCCGAAAACTGGGGCACTGCCGTCATCGTGCAACAGATGATTTTCGGCAACCGCTGCGAGACCTCTGGCACCGGCGTGGTGTTCACCCAAAACCCACATCGCGAACGTCCTGGCGTTCACCTTTATGGTGACTTCACACTGCGCAGCCAAGGCGAAGACATCGTCGGTGGATTGGTGAAGCCTTTGCCGATAGGCGAAACCCAACGCAAGGCCGCCAACCTCGAAGGTCCGTCGATGCAAACCGCCCTACCTGAAATCTACAAGAAGATTTACAGCATTGCCAAGGAACTCACTGAAAATTTGGGATATAGCCCGCAAGAAATGGAATTCACCTTCGAGAGCGACAATCCTGACGACTTCCGCATCCTACAAATCCGCGACCAAGACCTGAAACTCGAAGACGAAATGAACGCCTTCGTGCAGTCGCCCGAGGAGATGAAGCAGATTGGACGCGGTATGGGCATCGGCGGCGGCGCGATGAATGGCTTGGCAGCTTTCAATCCACAACAAATCAAAGACTTGCGCGAACAACATCCAGATGACAACATCATCTTGGTGCGTCCCGACACGGTGCCCGACGACATCAGCATGATTTTCGACTGCGACGGACTGCTCACAGCCCGCGGCGGTGCTACCTCACACGCTGCAGTCACGGCTGTGCGCTTGGGCAAAGTCAGCGTGGTGAGCTGCGACGGTTTGGAAGTGGATGTCAGCGACGAATTTGGCAGCCTCAACGGGCACCCGCTGCAGATGGGCGACGAAATCGCCATCGACGGCAACCTCGGCCTCGTCTATCTCGGTCACTACGCCACCGAGAAAATGAAGGTTGGGAAGGGATATAATTATTGATGCAAATCAGCGCCCCAAGGTGCTGCCTGTCGTCTCCCAAGACTCTCGTCGTACTCCAATCGTTATTTGTAATAACCTGACACACAGCTCGTCCAATTCCTTAGATTGGATGAGCATTGGACGAAGTATGGGCAAGTATTGGACGAAGTACGGAGCGGGTATAGGTTTGGGGGACTTTGGGGCCTGAGTGGGTCAGTTGCTGCTGGCAGTGGCTCACGGCACTGCTAGACCTCTACCGCCCTTACAGGGCTTCGCAAAGTCCCGTAGGAACGACAGAAATTTAGCAGGCGGTGAAGCGCAGCGGAACCCCTGCCACTACCGGCAGGCGAACTGCCGCTTTGCGTCATCGCGAACGTAGTGAAGCGAACCAGGAATTTCCTCCACGTATCGCTCGTATCTTTATAAAAAAACAATACGATAGAGATGCGTAATATGCGGAGGCAAACTCATCGTCTGGTTTGCTTCGTCGTGCCTCCTCGCAAGGACTGTTAGTCTGGATGGCTTCGTTCCTCGCCATGACGCAAAGCGCGTGTAGGGGCGAAGCCTTCAACAAATCGTGGAGCGATAATGTGACAACACAATAGAAGAAACTCGTTGCTCAATCCTTGTGCCAAACCACGATAATGCGACGATTAATCCATTAATTCTGTGATTTTTGTGGGAAATCTGACAGTTCCAACTGCCTCGACCCACGACGCTCGTGGGAAACCTGACAGTTCCAAGTGCCAAAACCCTTGAGCATGCCAAAAACTGACAGTTCCAAGTCCTTTTACCCCACGAGCATGACAGAAACTGACAGTTCCAACTCATCAAACCCACCGATTTTGGGCAGAAACTGACAGTCGCAACCCATTTTGACGCATGATGCATGGAAAACCTGACAGTTCCAAGTGCCTCGACCCACGCCACTCGTGGGTATTCTGACAGTTCCAAGTCCATTTGACCCATGAGCATGACAAAACATGACAGTTCCAAGTCCTTCGACCCATCGATTCTGGCAAAACCTGACAGTTCCAACTCATCAAACCCATCGATTTAGCCAAAACCTGACAGTTCGAAGTCATTTTGGCACACGAAAGTGGCAAAAAATGCGGGTTTCAAGCCTCGTGCGCCCACGATTCGTGGGAAAACTGACAGTTCCAAGTCCTTCCGACCCACGGCCATGGGTTGACACGTCAGTTCCAAGTCCTTCGACCCATCGATTTGGGCAAAACCTGACAGTCACAAGTCCTTCGGAGGCACGAGCGTGGGTAAACAGGTCAGTCCTGAGTGCTTTGACTCACCGATTCCGAAAAAACATGACATGTGCAAGACATTTTTTCACTTTCCTCTTGACTTTCGCATTTTCACGTTGTATATTTGCAGCGTCATAACTAAAGAAGCCATGACGGACATGAAGCACATAGCATCCCTTACGCAACACTTTACCATTGAGTGCGCTGTGGGAATACGTATTGCTTGGCTCGGAAAGCGAAAGAGACCCAAATGACTGCTTCGCCATTTAGCCGCAGTTTCCGATGGCGAAGACAATGATGCACCCCACGCATCATATTTTAAGGTGTAGCACTTAGGACGGCAAGCCACCGATTTGTTGAACGCCTTGCGCGCACCAAAGGATGGACATAGAAAAGGCAGAGTTACGCGACCGTCTTCTTGAAAACGGTTGCACGACAGTTAAACAATTCAACAAACAACAATTCAACATTTTTCTTCATGAAAAGAAAATCATACATTATACTAATGACACTGGCCATCGCAAGTGTGGCCGTCATCATGTTCGCCTGCAAGAAGGAGAACGAACCAGTTGCAAACAGCGCAAACCCGAACCCGCCAGAGACACAGGCCGTTTTGGAACGTGTCAACGCTTTCAAAAGCCGGATTGAGTATTACAAGGCCAATCCTGCCGTGAAAGACGGTGAGACGGAAAGCATCGACGATGCCATCTACGACATTGAGGCTCTCTTCAATTTCACCTACGCCTATCCTGAATTATCTTATAGCCGTACCGTTTCGTACGACACGACGCTTCAGTTGCCTGTCAGCAACGGAAGGGTGCTGATGACCGACCTCACGCTGTTCTACGGAAGAATGTACGAGGCTATTTCTGAGCTCTATCACTCAGCCGAGTTGTCCGACAAGCAGTTCCTGATTCTTGATGTAGAAGCTGGCGAACTGCACGGCAACACGCTTTCAGTAAACCTGCACACTGTGCAAGGCAGCGTGAGAGGCATACAGCCACCTGTTGAGCCGCCAGTCCAATGGATGGGTCCTTTTGAGGAAGGAGAAAGATGGCATGCTTGCAAAGAAAATGGAGGTCCAAACCATGAAGAAGGCAATGCTGCGACCAAACTGACTTATTGGATCAACCAGTTGGCTGTCCCTCAAGCTCCTAATGGATATTCCTATGTTTACACGAATATTATTAAAAAAACCTCATCTAAAGATGCAAACTTTTATCCTTTTTCGCGCCCAGGCTTTAGTGTTCCCGATTCTTATTGTGAATTTTATGTCAATCATCCTACAACTGAAGAGGAATGGTTGAACTCAGAACAATTGAATTTCCATTATTGGGGTGAAAGGTATCACATTTTCAACTATTTAGCGAATGAAAATGGCGTTATTCCTTCAACGCATGTATTCTTCAATGTTGAAATAATTGCATATTCTACTGTTCGCGGCAATAATGTGTATGATGAAATCTGGCATAAAACAACAGCAAGCTATGGTGTGCAGTTACTTGTTGGTCAAGGTTCCATAATAAAAGCGGAATTGTGATGAAACGCTTCCATAACAATATCTGGATGCTTGTATTTCTGTTCATTCCACAGAATCTGTTATCACAGGTTTGGCTGACGGAATTTGACATCCCCGAAGGCCGGACAATGACACCCGCCGAATGTTTTTCAGCTGACAATGGTAGCGCCATGTTAGCCGTAGGGCGCACATCAGAATCTTCCGACTACACCCGTTACTGTAAGGGTGTAGTCGCGAAGGTGGATGCCGATGGAAATTCGGTTATGCGTGAAATTCAGGTCGAAGGCATGGATATGAAATATCTCTGTGGTACACAGCTTGACAACGGTGGTTTCATTGTATTTGGCTTATACGACGACAGTTTGCACGCTGACACATCGCTTTACCAAAGGTATCTGAGGGCTGATGTTTTTGATAATGAACTCAATCTTTTGCATACCAAAACTTTTCGGACTGATGTCGGAGGATATGGAGGAATTTATCACGACGATCCTTTCCGTAACGGACACCTTTGGTGTGCCAAAAACGACGTGGGAAATGTAGTTTTGGTATCCGAGCCTGCTTATTTTCTATCGATTCCTCCTGGAGGAATGTTTATGCAAGACTTTCGGTTTTATGAGTTTAACGATATGGGGGATACGCTCCGTTCAAACACTATTTTTATAGAATCAGGAGTGGGACCTGTTGATAGACTCTTTAAGACGCAAAATGAGTTAGCCTGCCTTACCTATGCGGGCAATGGTGAAGCCTACTGGATTGTTGACAGCAACTTGAATGTTGAAAAAAAGTTTAGTATAAAACCCATCCACAATGGTGTTGTCTGTTCTGATGCCAGATGCGATGGCCATTGGTATGATGGAAACCAGTTGATTATCGATATGGAATGGCATACGGGAACTGGCAACGATGTCCTTTACCAGCACTCGCTCCATAAATTCAAATTGGACTCTAACTGTCAATTGACCGCAGAACTTCATCTGCCGTGCGCTGACTCTACCAATTGGGCTCCTTACAGTGTGAATACGGCTTATGTAAATGATTCAACCATTTTTGCCATCACCTACAGTGGCTCGTGGTGGGCTGCGAATGACACCTATCAGCTGAATGTCACATTAGTTGACAAAGATTTGAATCTTTTAGGAAGAAAAGTGATAAAGAAGAAGGATTACTGCTTTGTGTGCGATCAGCCCGTACCTCTTTATCCGAATGGGTGTTTCCTCCCTATAGATTTGTTCTCTGGCAGCAATTATCAAGGGGAGGAATTCCAGAAATACGAAGTTCTCCCTGTATTCCGCGATGAAATCATCATCACTTGGGATATAGTTGATGAATATCAGCAGACCGCAACTTGGGGGGGGGCTTTCCCCAATCCGACAAATGGCAAACTGAACATCCCTGTCAATGGCATCACTCCAGATGTTTCCAGAATTCAAGTTTTCGATGCTTTAGGCCAAAAATGCTTAGATGCCAACATCGGCAAAATCGGAAATCTCATCACAATCGACACGCAAAACCTTGAAGCAGGGACATACATCTATCAGGTGGTTTCTGACGACGGGATTCTGACAAAAGGCAAGTTCGTAAAAGAATAACAAACAACAACTTAAATTTTAAAAAGATGAAAAAAAGTATATATTTAATGGCGACACTGTTTTCGGTGATGCTATGTGTAAAAAATGCAAATGCACAAAATGAAGGACCAGTAACCGGCTCAAATTTGGATGTTGGTAGCAGCAATGTAATTGGCAATGATGTCAGTTATGGCAACGCCATTGGTTTGCAAAACACCATCAACGCCAATTGTTCTTTGGCGACAGGAAGTTACAATACTATCAATGGCTACAGCCCTTGTTCAGCAATTTTCGGTACCCATAATAATTTAGCAGGAATGGATGGCTTTATTGTTGGTAGCGCAAATACCACGGAAGGTGATTTAGCAATGGCTTTTGGCGACAATCTAACGGTAATGGGCCTTAATTCCATTTTGTTTGGAAATGGCTATTATAATGGCATTGACACTTATAAATTGGAGAATACCATAAACTACTCTTTCATGGTTGGCTTCAACAGCACAAGACCGACCTTTCTTGTATATGGTCCTAGAAATGTTGGTGTTGTCAATGATATGACAGGTAAAATCGCCATTGGAGATGTCTCTGGAGATGAACTGAGAGATACTGACGCCAAAATGATTATCCGTTCCGACGAAGGCGAAGATGCCGGCATCATCCTTGAACCGAAGGACTTGGAAAACAGCAACACCTTCATCCAACTGCGCGACGAAAACCATGGCATAAGCGTTGACAATGCTGGTCACATGAGCATCAGCAGCATGAATGGCGATGACCTTAGCTGCCTTACCCTCAACGGGAAAGTCGGCGTCAATATCGAGAACACGTACGAAGGTCTCAACTACGCTTTTGCCGTGTCTGGTGGCATCCTTGCCGATAAGGTATTCATCCAGCAGGTTGACCAATGGCACGATGCCGTCTTCAACACCGACTACAAGCTCATGAGCCTCAACGACTTGAAGTTGTTTGTCCAAGCCAACCATCACCTGCCCGAAGTGCCAGCCGAAAGCGAAGTGCTCGAACAGGGCTACGACATGGCCGAGATGCAAGGCATATTGCTGAAGAAGATAGAGGAACTGACGCTTTACACGATCAAGCAACAGGAAATCATTGAACAGCTCCAACAGAGGGTTGACGAACTTGAGAACCGCAAATGAAAAGCCTTATGAAACGAAGTCTCATTACAATTTGCCTATTGATGGCTGTCATCGTGGCGAAGGCGCAAATCATCCATGAAGCCGAAAACTTCGAGTTGGATGCTGCCATCCCGTCGGCTGAAAGCCACGAGTATCACGCTTCATCCTACATCGAACTTGTTCCAGGCTTTGAGGCCGCTCCTCAATCGGGCCAATACGTCATGTTAGATGCAAAAGGGCATGGAGGCGTAGATGATAATGTCTTGACCCCTTCCATCTACCCTAACCCCACACAAGGCATATTCACCGTGTCAGGCAAAGGCATCAGGCAGGTGCGTCTCTACGACTTGCTGGGTCAGCAGGTGGCCGCCGCACCATCATACAACGGCAACAATGTTATGCTCAACACCAGCAGCCTAGCCGCAGGCATCTACATGGTGCAGGTGTTTGCCGAAAACGGAATGTACGTGAAGCACGTGGTGGTAGGCAGAGCCTATTAGCCCAATTCGTTAAATTTGAGGTTAAAATCCCTCTTTCACAAAGTCGGGCAGCCGCTTCGCATCGTCGCGAACGTAAAAGACAAATGTGGTTTTGAAAGTTTTGCAGGTTTTGTTTCAAACCTGCTCGAAATACTCGCTCACCTTTTTCACAATCATTTCTGGCGTGATGCCTCTCATGCAGGCATAGTCGCCACGAAGGCAAGGCTTGTTGCCATACACCGAACATGGGCGGCATGGCATGTCAAGTTGCACACAATCAGTGTCTTTTTGGTGCCAGCCCAAGAAACCCGCGTAAGGATGCGTGCCGCCCCAAACGGAGACCACGGGCGTGCCGACAAGCGATGCCAAATGCATATTGGCCGAGTCCATGGTGAGCATGACATCCAGTTGCTGCATCATGGCAATCTCGCCCGCCAAGTCGAACTCGCTGTGGGCGATATAAGTGTTTTCGTGCCTATAACACATGTCGGAAAGCACTTGTTTCTCTTCGAATCCACCGCCGAAAAGAAGCACATTCACTTTCTTCGACAACATTTCAACCACCTCTTCCATCATCTCCAAAGGATAAGCCTTGGCTTCGTGCTTGGCGAAAGGCGCAATGCCCACCCAATGCTCGCCTGGCTTATGGGGAACCTCTTCGAAACGGCGATAATCAAGGCCTTTGAAATCAACTTTCACTGGGAATCCCAATCTTTCCAGCACCTTGGCATAACGCTCAAACGAAGTGGCTTGTTGGGCCAGAATCTTGTTTTTCTGTCGGGTAAGTCTTTTCTTGCCTTTGCGGCCTTTATCGATATGCGCAACTTTCTTTCCTGCCAAGGCGAAGTGGAAACGCAGCCATTGCGAGCGCAAGACATCGTGAAAATCAGCAATGTAATCGAAATCCTTATACTGTATTTCGCGCAAAAGGCGATTCAATCCGCCGATGCCTTTGTGCCGACCATTCAAATCGGCAGCAATGAAATGCACATTGTCGGGAAGCAAGACAAACATCGGCTCGCACATCTCGCGACTGAGCACAGTGATGTCCAAATCAGGATATTGCACAGCCAAATCGTGGACGACGGGCACAGTCATGGCCACATCGCCCAAAGCCGAGAACCTTATGACGAGTAACTTCTTCAAGACTTCTGTCCGTAAAGCACGGGGTTAAGGTTAGGGTCGTTATACATCTTCATCTGCTTATACACCTTCATCACCTTGCGGCCCGCCTCATAGTCGGCAAGCAGCTGGTCGATGGCAGCGGCGAGGTCAGCATCCTGTTCGGTCAGCACGTTGAGTTTTGCCTGACATTGTGCCTTATGCTCAGCACTGACATCCGTGCGGTCAACCTCGACTTGCATGTGATAGATCTTGAGTTGCAGGATGGAGAGCCTATCCACCGCCCACGCAGGGCTTTCGGTATTGATGGCCGCATCGTCGTCGTGATTCAAATTGTGGTATTTGTCCCAGAAATAGCTGTCGATGCGTTCCACAAGGTCGGTGCGGTCTTGGTTGGAGCGGTCGATGCGGCGTTTGAGGGCCAAGGCTTCCACGGGATTGATGTTAGGGTCGCGGATGATGTCTTCCAGATGCCACTGCACGGTGTCGATCCAGTTCTTGAGATAAAGGCACGCCTCGATGCTCTGGGCCGGATAGGGATTGCAGATGGGCGTATCTACGGTGTCGGTCTTGTGGTAATCGGCAATGGCCTCGTTGAAGATATGGTTGGCTAATTCGGTGAAAGTCATCTTTTAAGTGGAAAGTTGGAAAGTGAGAAGTGGAAAGTGGGAAGTGGATAGATTAAAGATAAAAGCCATAAGTTATTGGCGCAGCAATAACTTATGGCTTAATCTATTCTCAATCAATGCAGTTTGGCCAAGGCGGCCTTGATACGCTTGACGGCTTCGATGAGCTTGTCTTCGGAAGTGGCATACGACAGACGGATGCAGTCGTCGTTACCAAAGGCCTTACCAGCCACGCAAGCCACATGGGCATTGTAGAGCAGATACATGCAGAGGTCGTCGCTGCCGGTGATGGTGGTCTCGCCATCGGTCTTTCCGTAGTACGACTTCACTTCTGGGAACACATAGAAGGCGCCCGAAGGCATGTTGCACTTCACGCCTGGGATTTCGTTCAGCATGTCGTGGAGCATGTCGCGACGGCTGCGGAAGGCTTTCAGCATGGCTTGGATTTCAGGTGAATTTTCAGGGCTGAGTTCCATGGCTTTCAGGGCAGCAGCTTGTGCGATGGTGCAGATGCCCGAAGTGTATTGGCCTTGAATCTTGTTGGTAGCCTTCACAATAGCTTGTGGAGCAGCGATGTAGCCGATACGCCAACCTGTCATAGCATAGCCTTTGGCGACGCCGTTGACGAGCACGAGGCGGTCTTTCAGGAATTCGAACTGACCCATGCTTTCGTGCTTGTGTTCGTATTGAATGTATTCGTAAATCTCGTCGGAGATGACGATGATGTTAGGATACTTGCGCAGCACCTCAGCGATAGCGGTGAGGTCGGCCTTGGTGAACACCGAGCCCGAAGGGTTGCAAGGCGTGTTGATGATGAAAGCCTTGGTCTTAGGAGTAATAGCGGCTTCGAGTTGTTCGGCCGTAATCTTGAAGTCGTGTTCGATGTCGGTCTTGATGATGACAGGGACGCCGCCGCCGAGCTTCACCATTTCGGGATATGACACCCAGAACGGAGCGGGGATGATGACCTCGTCGCCTTCGTTAAGGATAGCCAAGAAGGTGTTGGTGATGGCTTGCTTGGCGCCGTTGCTGATGATGATATCGGTGTCTTTATAATCCAATCCGTTGTCTCTCTTGAGTTTGGCTGCCACGGCCTTGCGCAGTGCAGGAGTGCCAGGAACGGGTGGATAGTGAGTGTCGTTGTTTTGGATGGCGTCGATGCCGGCTTGCTTGGCGGCTTCAGGGGTGTTGAAGTCGGGTTCGCCGATGCTGAGGCTGATGACGTCAATACCTTGAGCCTTGAGTTCGCGGCTCTTGTTGGTCATGGCCAATGTTGCAGATTCAGCCATGTTGAGTACTCTGTTCGATAAAATGATTTCGCTCATGATGTGATATTGTTGATTTGTTTATTGTTGATTTTGTTTGATTGACGTTTGGAATGGAGGGACAAGGGGACTTAGGGACATTTAGACTTTGTGACTTGGGGACTTTGTGACTTGAGGACTTTGTGACTTAGGGACTTTGTGGGATGCTGAGCGGAGACGAAGCATTGATTTGGGGACTGGGGGACATTTGGACTGTGGGGGTTGATTTGAGTTCAGAGGGTGGAATAGTTCAAAGTTCAGGGTTCAGGGTTCAGAGCTCAAAGTTCAGAGTTCAGTGTTAAACCCGTTTGCAAAGGTAGGTCTTTTTTCGATAGGGATGACTTTTTAAGACGGGAAAGATGGTTTTGGTGCATCGTTATTCTGTTTTTAGGCGATATGTCCTGTTTCTGTTGGCACCTTGTGGCACAATTTGCCCTTGCTTGACCAATGCGTGAAGGTATGCCTTGGTTTGTGTGGTTTTCAAGCCAATGAAATCGGCAATCTCCGAAGTCTTACATTCGCCTTTATTCTCCAACAACTTTAGAATCAGTTGCGGTTTATCGTCGGCTACAGTTGCATTATCGTCGGTTATCGTCGGTTTATCGTCGGTGAATGAAACAAATTCTGGAGCATCAATCAGCAGATACCTGTTCTTCAACTCATTATGTTCGCCAAGTAGCAGATTCCTGAAAAAGCGCTCAAGATAATCAAATGTATAGTCAATGCCTCTGTGTGCATCCTTGTAATTGGCTCGCACCAAGGCATTCCTGAAGTACCATGAGTGCTCGGCAAATGGAGTATTATCTACTTCAAATCCTAAAGAGCGGAGATATTGGATAGCAAAAACCGCAGTCGTTCTCGTATTGCCCTCGGCGAATGGGTGAATTTGCCAAAGTCCTGCAACAAATTGGCTGATATGGCGTATTTTTTCCAAATCGGAAAGACCTTTGTAGCTGAATTCTTTTTCCTGCCGAATATCGTAGTCAAGAGCCTGACGCAAATCTTCCCAATTAAGGTAATTCACTGTGCCTCCACGAAGCACCCACTCCTTTTTTGTTATGTCGTAATCGCGGAGTTGCCCGGCATGTTTGAACACGCCCTCAAAGACACGCCGATGGACTGAAATAAATCCATTTGCATTGAAAGCCAACGTATTGGTGCTCAATATTTTCTTTATGTTAGCCGCCACCTTATCGGCTTCTTCGCTGTCGTCGTCATCCTTTGTTCGAACCGTCTTTTTCTTGTAATAGGAGTCTAGAAGCTGTCGCACCTCATCAATGGCAATGTCACCTTCGATGTTCTTCCTGGCCGTCTCCAGCAGATACTCCGAAGGATGCAGCCCATCTACACTTTGCAGACCTATTGCCATCTGCCATGCTTTGGCACTTTCGGCTGAACTCGGCTCAACCTGTCGGATATACGCGTCAAAATCTTCCTTTTTCATAGGGTGCAAAGATACACTTTTTATCTCTTCACCACATTTCTCTCTCCTACCCCTTCTTTGCCCGTCACACGCAGCAGATACATTCCGTTGGCGGCGTTGCTCAAATCGATTTCTGTTCTGTCATCGGAAACTGCTTTTGTCAGGACAAGTTGCCCCATGGCGTTATAAACCTCAACCTTCTCGATGTCTTCGCCTTCCACGACGAACAAACCCGTTGTGGGATTTGGATAGACGGAAACCGTTGCCATTTCATGGTCATCGACACCGACATTATTGTAAAATCGGGCGACAAGATGCAAGTCTTCCGTTAAGGTGAAGGTGTATGGGTTTTCGTCAAAAACGAAAACGCCTTCAACGGTTTCCCAGTTTTGAAATTCAAAGCCGTTTTCAGCAACGGCCAATACGATGCCTTCGGTTTCGCAATCGGGTTCCTGCAAGATGTCAACAGTCCCAGTCATCGGTTCTGCCACTTCGACAGTGAACTCGTAATAAGGCATTTGCCTGAAATTGGTGAACTGTCCCCATCCTTCAGCTGCTTGATAGGCTTGTTTGGAACCGCATGGAACATAGACTGGGATTGTTGTGTCAATGCCACTAAAAACAGCCTCGCCACAAGTTGGTGGCACATCTTGATTCACTTTGATATTTGTCAATCCATCACAACCAATAAATGTTCCGTCTTCTATAGTGGTGATGTTTTCCCCTAATACTAAACTTGATAATCCGCTGCAACCTGTAAAAGCACAACTTCCAATTTGGGTTACAGAATTAGGGATGATTAACTCACCCGAAAAGCTGGAGCAAGAATAAAAGGCATCTTCTCCAATCGAAATTACAGAATTAGGGATGATTAAATCTCCCGTTAAGCAGAAGCACATGTAAAAAGCACCTTTATCAATTGTGGTAACGGAATTGCCAATGACTAAATATCCGGTGAATCCACAATCGTAGAATGCTGACTCACCAATAGAAATAACACCATCTGGAATGATCAGGTCACCTATTAGTTGCTTGCAATCCCAAAAAGCATATTCCCCAATTGATGTCAAAGAATATAAGATGCCGTCAAACACTACAGTTGAAGGTAGTTCGATTTCACCTATAGGTTCTGTATAACCGGACCAACTGTATGCACTTGACTCTCCTGGATAAGTCATCTCCACCTCATGATTTACGGCATCCGTAATGTTGTAATACAAAGTCTGTCCCGTAGGGCAAACTGCTGAAAAATCGTAGGCAAATGCACTACTCATGCCGCAAAAGGCGGCGAAGATAAGGGTAAAGAATTGTTTTCTCATGGCATATAAGTTTTAGAGTTTTACGCTGCAAATTTAGGAAACGGATTTTCAAAATACAAAATAAAAACCGAGAAAAATAGTTTATTCGGCGATTACCACGTCTATTCTCCGAAAAAATTTCGGTGAATAACAACCATTTTCACCGAAAAGATGTATTTTTGCGCAAAATTTCATGTCATGTATCTGCACGAGAGAAAAGAATGGTGGAATTTCCAATTCGATGCCGCAGCAGTGATGAACCCTTTGGCATCGGTCAGAGCCAAGCAAGGGTTGCTGTTGGGCGAATTGTCAGCTCTCGGTTTCTCAATACAAGACGAAGCCGTTTTGGAGAACCTAACCTTAGAGGTGGTGAAGTCGTCAGAGATTGAAGGCGAAAATCTCAACTTGTCGCAAGTCAGGTCGTCGATAGCTTTGCGGTTAGGCATTCCTACGGCAAACGTCACGTCTTCAACGAGATATATTGATGGCATTGTTGAAATGATGCTCGATGCCACACAACACTTCGATGCCGAACTCACCGATGAACGACTTTTCGGTTGGCACAATGTGCTCTTTCCCTCAGGCATGAGCGGATTGTATAAAATTGACGTGGGACGCTATCGTAGCCACGAGATGCAAGTGGTATCGGGACCGATGGGGCACGAACAAGTCCATTACCAAGCGCCAGAACCTGAACGGATTGCAGACGAGATGAAACGCTTCGTGACTTGGATCAACCATGACGATTCTCTCGACCCAGTCATGAAAGCCGCCGTAGCGCATTTGTGGTTCGTCACCATACACCCATTCGACGATGGCAATGGGCGCATCGCCCGTGCCTTGACCGAGATGCTTTTGGCACGTTCTGACAACAACGCGCGAAGGTTCTACAGCATGTCGAACCAAATCCAAATCGACAAGAAACAATATTATAAGGTGTTGGAAATGACACAGAAAGGTTCGGGCGACATCACAGAATGGCTTTTGTGGTTTCTGAAATGCCTACAGTCTTCCCTCGATTCGACCGACATGACGTTAAAATCAGTCATGGCAAAGGCTCGTTTCTGGGAGTCGCACAGCGAGATGCGCTTCAACGACAGGCAGAAGAAGATTATCAACATGCTTCATGATGGTTTCTTTGGTAATCTGAACACCAGCAAATGGGCAAAGATAACGAAATGCTCAACCGACACCGCACTCAACGACATCAACGATTTGGTAAAGAAAGGCATACTCCAAAAGAACGAAGGCGGAGGAAGAAGCACAAGTTATTCGTTGGTTCAGTAAGTTTTTGTAAATTTGCGCCCAAATTCAATGAAAATGACAAATTCCTGGTTGATTATCCTTTTGGCCTTAGGCGTAGTTATTGCCGCCACCGCCACCTTTATCTTAATGAGGCTGCTGAAAATGAAAGAGGCCGAAAAACAGCGCAATCCGGCCATCGAACTGAAACTGCAAGCCCTAAAAATCATCATGCCGCTCAAGGTGCAAGCCTACGAGCGTTTCCTGCTTTATCTGGAACGCGTACAACTGCCTCAATTAGTGAAACGCGTATATGCTCCTGGCATCGAGAAGGGTACGTTCCATCTGCAACTGCTCCAAAACGTGAGGGAAGAGTTTGAGCACAACCTCGCACAACAGCTTTATGTTTCGAACTCCACATGGAATGCGGTCCAAAACGCCAAGGAAGAACTCGTCAACCAAATCAACTCGACCTTCGAACAACTCAACGACGAAGAGGATGTCGCCATTTTGGCACAGGCTTTGGTAGCATTGCCTAATCCTATGGTGGAACAAGCCATCGCCGTGCTCAAGCGCGATTTCGAGCGACTTCTTTGAGCGGAAGGCAATAAAATCCACCTAATTGAGTTGTCATTCAGTAATTACTAACACAGAAAGATGAAATTCTTAGCTTCACAAATCGCCGAGCTGCTGCAAGGCAAGGTGGAAGGCAATCCCAATGCCGAAGTATGGAACGTCGCCAAAATCGAAGAAGGCGCACCAGGCATGCTCAGCTTCTTGGCCAACCCGAAATATACACCTTATATCTATGAAACACGGTCGTCGGTGGTCATCGTCAACGACACTTTCGAGGCCACGGCTCCCATCGCCGCCACCTTGATTCGTGTGCCCGATGCCTACGCGTCGTTCGCCAAACTATTAGCTTTCTACGACCAAATAACTCAAGACAAGCACGGCGTTTCGTCGTTGGCTTTCGTTTCGGCTTCTGCTACTGTGGGCGACAGCGCTTACCTTGGCGAGTTCGCTTTCGTGGGCGAGAATGTGAAGATTGGCAACAATGTGAAAATCTATCCACAGGTCTATGTGGGCGACAATTCGGTAATTGGCGACAACACCACGTTGTATCCTGGCGTGAAACTCTACCGCAACACCATCATCGGACAGCGATGCACGCTTCATGCCGGCGTTGTGGTTGGCGGCGACGGCTTCGGCTTCGCTCCGCAGCCTGACGGTCACTACGACAAGATTCCGCAAGTCGGCAATGTTGTCATCGACGACGATGTTGAGATTGGTGCCAACACCACCATCGACCGCGCCACCATGGGTTCGACGCACATCCACCGTGGCGTGAAGTTGGACAACCTCATCATGCTGGCTCATAATACCGAAGTGGGCGAAGACACTGCCATGGCAGCCCAAACAGGCGTGAGCGGTTCCACTCACATCGGGAAAAACTGCGTGGTAGGTGGCCAATGCGGTTTTGCCGGACATCTGCACATCGCCGACCAGTCGCGTTTTGGCGCACAGTCGGGTGTGTTGGGCACCATCAAGCAACCCAACCAAGATTTCATGGGAACGCCATCCATGCCGTTGCGCCAATACATGAAGGCCTCGGCACGGCTTCGTCATCTGGACGAAATGGCCAAGACCATCGACCGTCTTGAGAAAGAAATCGAGCAACTCAAGTCAAAATAAACCTCTTTCTTGCCCAATCAGAAAAAGATTTTTTTTGGTTTTATGATTTTTTTCCCTAATTTTGCCCGATTTTTGTGGACGAAAGTCCCTCGAATAATATTTTATGGCAGACAAACAATGTACACTCAAGAGTAAAGTCAGCGTGAAAGGAGCAGGTCTCCACACACGCCAATGCGGCACTCTGACCTTCAACCCAGCACCTGCTAACACGGGCATCCGTTTCCGCCGTGTTGACCTTGAGAATCAACCGATTATTGAAGCCGACGTTGACAACGTCATCGACACGGCACGAGGCACTACGCTCGGCAAGGGCGGTGTGAAGATATATACCGTTGAACATGTTCTTGCAGCCTTGCGCGGCATGGGCATCGACAACGTACTCATTGACATCAATGTGGAAGAAATGCCCATCATGGACGGCAGCGCCAAGTTCTTTGTCGAAGCCATCCGCGAAGCAGGCATTGTGGAGCAGAATGCAACACGCAACTACATTGAAATCACCGAACCCATTTCCTACAAGAACGAAGTGTTGGGCATCGAACTCACCATCGAACCTTGCGACACCTTCCAGATAGAAACGAAAGTCAAATACAACACCCGCGTCTTGGACGAACAGGAAGCCACACTCACCGACCTGAAGGATTTCGAGAACGAGATAGCGCCATGCCGCACCTTCGTGTTCCTGCACGAGTTGGAGACGCTCATCAGCCGCAACCTCATCAAGGGCGGCGACCTCACCAACGCCATCGTGTTCGTCAACAAGAACGTGTCGGAAGAGGAGCTCGACCACATCGCAGCTTTCTTCAAGAAGCCTAAAGTTGTGGTCAAGGAATGCGGTATCCTGAACAATGTGGAACTGTATTTCGACAATGAGCCAGCCCGTCACAAGCTGCTCGATGTCATCGGTGACCTCACTTTGGTGGGACGTCCCATTAAAGGAAAAGTGACAGCCGTAAAGCCCGGTCACTTCTCGAACACTTCTTTTGCAAGAAAAATCAAACACACCTTATTATATTAAGCCATGAATCAGCCTCTCGCCTACATTCATCCTAATGCCCGCATTGCGGAAGACGTCAAGATTGAACCCTTTGCCTGGATAGGAGAAGATGTGGAGATTGGCTCCGGCACATGGATTGGCCCCAACGTCACCATTTTTGATGGCGCCCGCATTGGCAAAAACTGCAAGATTTTTCCTGGAGCAGTCATCTCTGCCATTCCGCAAGACCTGAAATACAAAGGCGAAACCACTTATTGCTACATCGGTGACGGCACCACTGTCCGCGAATCGGCAACCGTAAACAAAGGTACCATCGCTTCGGGCAAGACCGTAGTGGGAAAGAACTGCCTTTTGATGGCTTTCACGCATGTCGCTCACGATTGCTTCTTGGGCGACAACGTCATCATGGCCAATGCCGCTACCTTGGCAGGCCACATCACCGTTGACGACTGGGCCATCTTTGGCGGTTTGGCAGCTGTGAGTCAGTTCACACGCATCGGTGCCCACGTGATGATTTCGGGCGGTGCCATGGTCAACAAAGACATCCCGCCTTTCGTAAAGACAGGTCCTGGTTATCCGGTTTGTTATGCAGGTGTCAATTCCGTTGGACTTACACGACGCGGTTTCTCGCGCGAACGCATCAACGCCATTCAAGACATCTATCGTGTCATCTATAGCGTTGGCATGAACGTATCGCAATCAGTTCAGTACATCAAGGAGAACCTGCCCGCTTCGGAAGACAGAGATTTCATCACCAACTTCATAGAGAGTTCGAAGATTGGCATCATGAAGAACTCCATAGCCAACGAACTTTAAAGTCAGTTTTCATTGTTTTTTCGCTTCGTTCCAGAACTGGATCATTTCATCAAGGCTGAGGTTTTGCACACCCGTGCCTTGTTTTCGGGCTTGTTGTTCGACATAGCCGAAACGCTGGCGGAACTTGCGGTTGGTCTTTTCCAAGGCATCTTCCGCATTGATGCCCTTCATCCTTCCATAATTGATAAGTGCAAAGAGCAAGTCGCCAAATTCATCTTCAGCCTTGGCATTTTCAGCATCCTGATTTTGCAATTCTGCAAACAGTTCGCCCCTCTCCTCCTCCACTTTTTTCCAAGCCTGGTCGGCATCGGTCCATTCAAATCCTACACCAGCAGCCTTTTGTTGCATTCTGTAGGCCTTGAGTAAAGCCGGCAGACTTTCGGGCACGCCACCCAGCACACTGCGGTTATGTTCCTTCTCCAACTTGATTTTCTCCCAGTTCTGCGACACTTCATTGGCATCGGCAACTTTCTGGTTTCCAAAAATATGAGGATGACGCACAATCATCTTTTCGCAAATGCCATTAAGCACATCAACAATATTGAATGCGCCTTTTTCATCCGCCATTTTCGAATACAGTGTGATATGAAGCATCAAGTCGCCGAGTTCCTTCTTCACGTCAGGAAGGTCGTTGGCAAGGATGGCTTCGCTCAGTTCGTAAGTCTCTTCAATAGTAAGATGGCGGATGCTCTCGATGGTTTGCACACTATCCCAAGGGCACTTGGCCCTCACTTCGTCAACAATGTCAAGCAGATGCTTGAAAGCCTGTAGTCGTTCGTCCATGTCTGAAATGTGATTTGACATGCAAAGATAGGCTTTTCCGTGCAAACTACATTTAAAGATGGTCAATTGCTGGCATTTTCGTACTTTTGCAGATTGTAATGAAAAGCGCACTTTCGCATATAATCACAATAGTGATATTGCTGTTTGGCAATATCGCAAAAGTCACCGCACAGACCAACTCGAAGAACTACGAGATTGAAGCGCGGGCACATTATGGTTATATGTATTTCCAAAACGACGAATCGCATTCAGCCTTAGGCCGTTATTGTGGGCACACACCCTCGTTTGAACTCTCGCTTCACCATAACACCTACGGGCAGCACCGTTGGGAAGTGCTCCACAACTACCCATCCATCGGATTGACATTCTATTATTCGCAACTCAAGGGAAGCCAGTATTGCAACGAGTTGGGCGATGTGTTTGCGCTGTACCCATTCGTCAACTTTCCCATCAACAATAGCGAAAGCAGCAAAATCACCTTCAAGTTGGGTGTCGGCCTCTCCTACCTGACTAAAAAATTCGACCCAGTCGAGAATTATCACAACTACGCCATCGGGTCGCACGTGAATGCCGCCATCAATTTGTCGTTCGAATATCGCCAGCGACTTACCGACCGCTTATATTGGGTCAATTCGTTTGGTTTAACCCACTTCTCAAACGGAGCCACACGTTCGCCCAACATGGGCATCAACATCTTCAGTCTGGCAAGCGGTTTTTCGTGGTACCTTCAAAAGCCCAAAGACCTTCTTGACAAGCGTCTGCGTCCGAAGCATTTCCTCTTTGAATTCGACGGAAGAAGATATCTCGTTTCCGACTTCCAATATACGATTGGTTTCAAGGACATGTCGCAAAACTACAGCAACCACGACCTATTCATCGTCCACGACTTTGCCGGCAACGTAATGTTCCAAATCAGCGAGCGCGACCGTTTGGGAGCAGGACTTGAATTTGTCATCGACAACAGCGGCGAGATCACGCACCCTGGCTGGACCAAGGAAATCGGTTTTCTCCTTTCGTATGAAATGATGCTAGACCGCATCAGTTTCATGTTCAATATCGGCTTACGCAACAACCAGCCGCTTCCCGCAAATGCTTTCCTGTTTTACCAAAAGCTTGGCCTGCGCGGCTACATCACCGACAACAGTTTCGTCTGCCTGTCGTTTACCACCTACGACATCAAGGCCGACTTCATCAGCATAGGCTTCGGCCATCATTTCAACCACAAGTATTATCTCCCGAAAAATGAAAAGAAATCACGCACTCCTGGTTATCTTCGCCGTCACTGAGTTACTACTTGCCTCATGTCAAAAGATGGACGAACACCTCTACGGCGAGGTGGCGACTGTTGAGATTCCCATCGAGACGTCATTCAAATCCATTTGCATTTACAACAACCTTAGCGTCAATCTCAAGCACAGTAATAATCCTAGAATCGAGTTGACTTGTCCGAACAAGCTGGCTGGCAAAATCAGTCATGAAGTCGTTGGCGACACGCTATTGCTTAAAAACGAGAACGGTTTCAACCTGAATTTCAGCACCAACTACCAGTGCGAGATGACCGTCTATTACGACACCCTACGCGCCATCGACTACGCCTCCATCGGCTACCTGAAATGCGCTTCCGACGACTCGATCCGTGGCTACAGAGAACCAGCAAGCGTTAACGACTCCATTATCAACGATTCGATTTTCACCGACACCATCGTCAAACCCGAGTCTTTCTTCCTCAACATCAATGAAGGTTCCGGTGACATTGACCTCACTTTTTCATGCGGTCTCATCAAACTGTTTTTCAACAACGGCACATCGAAGGTGAGCGTCAAAGGCCAAGCACACTACTGCGAATATTACCTCAAGGCATATGGCCAACTTGATGCACGGAACCTCAAGTCGAACTACGTGCGCATCAACAACGCTTCCCCCAACAACGCATACGTTTGGGCCATCAAAGACGCAGAACCCGTTGGCTTAATTGCGCGCATCTACAACAGAGGGAACATCTACTATAAAGGCCAACCGACAATCACTTTTGAAAAGCACGGAGTAGGAAGGCTCATTCCACTCGGCAATGAATGAAAAAAAACGGCAATTTAAGTCAGCCAACTTATCCATTTTGGTATAGAATTTGTATAATTTGCATACGTTGAACAAAAAGAATAAACACCATAATAAAATGAAAACGTTTAGAATAATTCCAATCATCGCCATGATGGTACTTGTTGGATGCCGCTCCAACAAGCAAATCGCCAGAGACGACGTCTATTATTCACCTTACGGTGAAAACCAGATGACAGGCATCGATGGAAGCTCGTATGTCAACTCGGGCATCACAAGCAAATCGCAGTACGATTATCAGAACTACTACACTGACAGCAAGAACTATGTCAGCGACGTCAAGCCTGTTTATCAGACCTCTGAAACCGTAACTGACACCAATGGTGTAGTTTACACAACTACAGAAACTTACTACGATGCTGATTTCGCATCGCGCATCAAGCGTTTCGGTTCATCGGCATCAAGTAACCGTGATTACTACGACGACTACTATGTTGGTGGAGGCACGACCTACAACATCTACGTCAACGACTACTACGACCCATTCTATTGGGATTTTTACCCGTCTGTCTATGTCAACGTAGGCTGGGGTTATCCTTGCTGGAGTTGCGGCTGGGGCTGGAACTGGGGCTGGAATTGGGGCTACCACTACTGGGATCCTTATTGGAGACCTTGGGGTGGCTACTGGGGCGGCTACAACCATGGTTATTGGAATGGCTATCATAATGGCTATTGGGATGGTTACCATGATGGATATTGGAATGGCAGCCACAGCAACTTCGGCTCATACGTCGCAAGCGTCAGAAGAAGCGGCAACAACACCCCTGGCTCGATGAGTTACCGTCAACAGGCTTCAACCACCCCGCGCAATGGTGGAGCATCAGCAGGAAGCATGTCGGGCCGTTCAGGTTCATCAGTTTCAGGTCGTTCTCAAGGCGTTAGTTCGAGACCAACAGCCACCTCAAGACCAACAGCTGGCACAAGCAGCCGTCCATCAGTCGGCGATCGTCCTACCAGCCGTCCATCAACTACCGGACAGAATGCTCGTCCTTCAGCCACAGCAAGCGGCCGTGAAGGCACCAACAGCCGTCCAAGCGCCACAACGGGCAGCGGCCGTCAGTCGCAAACCTCACAAAGCGGCAACCGTCCTTCACGCTCTAGCTCCGAATACGTACGTCCACAAAGTCAGTCGAGCTACAGCAGACCATCGTCAACAAGTAGTTCAAGGTCATCAAGTTCTTCCTACTCTCGCGGCAGCCAATCAAGCTCAAGCAGCAGCCGTTCAAGCTCAAGCTACAACAGAAGCAGTTCTTCATCATCAAGAAGCTCATCGTCAGGCGTCAGCCACAGCAGTTCGAGCAGCAGCCGTTCAAGTGGCGGATTCTCAGGCGGAAGCCACTCAAGCGGTGGAAGCCATTCAAGCGGCGGCGGTCGTTCTGGCGGCAGTGGCGGAAGAAGATAATTCTACGACAAACCTTATATAACAACAAAAAAGACTACCTTTGCAACCCAATCGAGGTAGTCTTTAATTTTTTCCAAGCATGAGAAAAATATTTACAACAGTAGCCGCCTTGCTATTCATTGCCAATCTGTACGGGCAGACGAGCAGCGACGCTATCGATTTTTCGCGAGTCATGTATCAAGGCACCGCCAAATCCACAGGAATGGCCGATGCATTGGGAGCAGTTGGTGGCGACCAAACCTCCATCTGCATCAACCCTGCCGGCATGGGGCTTTATCGAAGCAACGAACTGAACATGTCGCTCGGCTTTTTGTGCAACACTTCGGAATCATCCTACTACGACAACGACGAAACTACCAACAGGCTCCGTCTCAACATTCCCAACATCGGTTTCGTCTCAACCAGAGAAAAGAGCAACTATAGTTTCGTTCGTTTCACGCAATTCGGCATCAGCCTCAACCGCACCAACGACTACAACATCTTCAACAATGCTCGTGGACTCAACCCAACCAGTTCGATGATTGACAGCTATTTGGGCCAAATCGACGGTTATTCTCCATACGACATTGAGCAAGATTTCCCCTTCACTATTTTCCCCGCTTGGCAGACCTACCTCATCGACACCGTTGATGGTTACTACACCTCACCAGTCCCACAAGGGAACCTTTGGCAAAACCAAGAATACGATTTCAAGGGACGTTCGGAAGAATGGACATTCGCCTTCAGTGCCAATTGCATGGACCGTTTGTTTCTTGGAGCCAGCGTAGGCATAACCCACCTAAAGCGCTTCGGTACGCGCACCTACAAGGAAGAAGTGCCAGCAGGCTATCACGAAAATGACTTTAGAGATTGGACTTTCACCGAAGACCTGTCGTCATCGGGCCTCGGTGCCAACCTGAAGCTGGGGTTCATCTATCACGCCAACACATGGCTACGATTCGGAGTGGCATTCCACTCGCCAACAATCTACAGCATCGACGAGACATGGCAAACCGAGACTGAAAACCACATGAGACTGTTCGATGCGAAATATCTCAGTCCAAATTCTGCCTACAACTATTATCTTTTCACCCCTCTGAAATGGGTTGGCAGCGTTGCCTTCGTGGGCCATCGAAGCATGATCAGCATTGATGCCGAATACACCAATTATGCAAAATCGAATTTCGATTGCACTGACGATGATTACTACGACTACAGCAATACCAACAAAGAAATCGCCGAACTATATGGACGTTCGCTCAATCTACGCATAGGCGCTGAATACATGTTACGGTCGAGCTACATCAGGGCTGGTCTTGCCTATTACGGCAGTCCAAAAGGTATTGGGGAAAAATACGGCAGCATCAAGAAAGCGAGCATTGGCTTTAGCGCTGTAGCCTCAGAATCGGTCATCTTCGACTTTGCCTACGAATTGAGCCACAACGTAAATGGTTTCTACCTGTATGACACCGGCAATGTTGAGCTTAACCCAGAACTCATCACGCAGAAACAGTTCAGGAGCAACGTGGTGGCTTCGATGCGAATCAAATTCTAACAAACAAAAAAAGGTTGCCGATTGGCAACCTTTTCTGCTTCATAGGTTCATCAAATGATTAGTCATTGTACTGAGCGATGATGCCTTTGTCAACCAAGATACGTCCGCAGTATTCGCAAACGATGATTTTCTTGTGCGTGCAGATGTCCAACTGGTGTTGAGGAGGAATGCGATTGAAGCAGCCGCCACAAGCTTCATCAAAGATGCCAACCACGGCGAGACCATTACGGGCATTTTTACGGATGCGTTTGTAAGCGACCAACAGACGGTCTTCAACAAGCTTTTCGCAATCGGCCGAACGCTGCAACAGAACCTCTTCCTCTTTCTTGGTGTCTTCAGTCACAGAATCCAGTTCGCCTTGCTTTTCGGTTAAGATGTCGCTGATTTCCTTCAGGCGACTCTCAGCATCTTCAACCTTGGCAGCCACATCGGCATCCTTGGCAGTAGCCTCGCGGATTTTCTTTTCCGAAAGCTGGATATCAAGATTCTGGAATTCGATTTCCTTCGTCAAGGCATCGTATTCACGATTGTTTCTGACATTGTTCTGTTGTTCCTCATATTTCTTGATAGAGGCTTGCAGTTCCTGGATTTTAATCTTATGGTTTGCGATTTCGGTTTGGAAGGCTTTGCTTTCATCCTTGAAGTTGGCGATACGGGTTTGGAGACCAGCGATTTCGTCTTCCAAGTCCTGAATTTCGAGAGGCAAATTACCTCTGTAAGCTCTGATTTCGTCAATCTTCGAATCTACCTGTTGCAAAGTGTAAAGTGCAACCAACTTTTGTTCAACACTGACTTCCACCGATTCTTCGGCGTTCTGGATGGTGTTATTTGTTTCTTTATCTGCCATTTTACTAAATCTTTACAAAATAATGAACTGAATTCGTATTCGTTTCAGCGATTTCGGCTGCAAAAGTAGGAAATTTTTTCCTAATTAGGCCACATATTAATTCTTTAGTAAATTGTTCGGTCTCAAAATGACCGCCATCGACGAAAAGCAGCTGTCCTTCAGGCAAGAAAAAATCGTGATATTTCACGTCGGCGGTCAGGAAAGCATCGGCACGCTGAGAGCAAGCCTCCGGCAAGAGGAACGAACCCGAACCGCCACACATTGCCACACGCTTCACACCACGTCCGGTGAAAGCCGAATGGCGCAAGCACGGACTGTCTATGGTTTCTGCTACGCGACGGAGAAAATCTTCTTCCGTCAAGGTCTCGGCAAATTCGCCAATCATGCCTGCGCCACGCAATTGCGGGTCGGACGTTGTTGGCTGCAAGATTCGCAAATTTGCAAGACCAAGCTTTTCGGCCAATGCCGCATTCACACCTAAATAGCTGTTATCCAAATTAGTATGCATCGAAATAATGGCGATGTCATGTTTAATGGCCTTCATCACGGCACGGCCAATGGCCGAGTAAGGCGTAATTTGTTTCAAGCCTCGAAATATCAATGGATGATGGCTGACAATCAAGTCGCAACCTTTGGCAATGGCCTCGTCAACAAGTTCCTCGGTAACGTCCAAAGTCACCAAAGCCTTTTTTGCTTCAGCGTTTTCGTCACCCACTTGGAGGCCTGCATTATCGTAACTTTCCTGCCAATCAATGGGAGCCACCTCCGTAATGCAATTCAGTATATCGCTAACTTTCATATTCAGTTACGTTCTATTTTGATATTGAATATGAGCACCGACTATGACCATGACCGCTTTTACATGCGGTGAAGCGGTCATGGCCATAGTCACGAGTCATACTCCAAATTATTTAATTTCAAATGATTACTTAATCAACATCTTACCACGAATAAGCCTCGGCGGTCATCCATTTGCCCTGCACCTTCAGCGTCTGCTCGATGATGTCGCGCACGCAGCCTTTTCCACCTTCGCGGTTGCTGATGTAAATGCTGATTTCCTTCACTTCTTCGGCAGCATCAGCCGGGCAAACGGGCACGCCCACCATCCGCATCACGCCGATGTCGGGAATATCGTCGCCCATATACACAACCTGTTCGGGTTTCAGGTTCTTTTCCGCCATATATTCATTGAGTTTCAATATCTTATTCGGTACGCCTGTGAAGACATCAAAGACATTGAGGCTATTCATCCGCTGAATCATGGAAGGACACGTCGCACCCGAAATCAGCGCCACGTTATAGCCCAACTTCGAAGCCAACTGAAGCGCATAACCATCTTTCACATTGGAAGCACGCCACGGACGTCCATCGGCATCGGTATAAACTTTGCCATCAGTCATGACTCCATCATAATCGAAAATGAAAGTCGTGACGGCTGGCAATAATGCTCTGAAATTGCTCATTTTATGGATGTTTATTTGTTGAATTGTTTATTTGTTGAGTTGTTGAATTGATTCGGTTGCCTTGATTTGCTCAGCATCCGATACGGGGCAAAATTAAGAAAAAAACTTCAAGGCAGTCCAATCGGAAAAAGTTTATTACTTTTGCAAATTATTTTAGAAATATGAGAATAAGACATCAAAACGATAACGCAGAACAGATTGTTGCTGCAACGATTGAGGCCATGGAGGCCGTTAAGGGAAAAGAAATCGTGACTTTGGACTTGCGCGAGATTGGCACAGCCGTAACCGACTATTTCGTCATTTGCCACGCCAATTCGAAGATTCAAGTCGATGCCATTGCCGACAAAGTGGAAGAACTGGTCCGCGAAAAGGCCAAGCAGAAGCCTTACCACGTTGAAGGTCGCGAGAACACCGAATGGATTCTGATTGACTTTGTCGATGTGGTCGTTCACATCTTCCTCGAATCGAAACGCAGTTTCTACAAGTTGGAAGAGCTGTGGGCCGATGCCGAAAGAATCGTCAAGGACAACGAAGATTAAACCACAAGGAACCAATATTTTATGGAAGAAAACAAAAGCAATGGTTCGGGCATGAAACCGAGCCAACCCAAACCGAATAAATCGCGCAGAGGGTTTTATTGGATCTATGGCCTTTTGGCTATAATCCTCATTTCCGTCAATATTTTTTGGAAAGACGACACTCCAACCCAGAAAGAGATTGGCCAAAGCGAGCTGAAGGTCATGCTCAAGAACCAGGAAGTTTCAAAGATTGAGCTCATCAATCGTGAAGATGCTGAGATCTATCTCAACGAGAAAGGCTTGAAACATTATTTCCCGGAAGTGAAAACCAACGGGACAGGCACTACCGACATGCCTTCCTACTATTTCAAGATTGGTTCGTTAGAACGCTTCGAAGAAATGGTTGAGACATCGCAAGAAGGAATCAACAACCCTGTCGATATCAAGCATGTAAAGAAAAGCCGTTGGGGCATGGAAATTTTGAGTTGGATTGTCCCAATGCTGATACTCATCGTGTTTTGGCTCTTCCTCATGCGCGGCATGGGGAAAGGCATGGGCGGTGGCGGACAGATTTTCAACATCGGAAAGTCGAAAGCTCAGCTTTACGACAAGGACAACCCCAACGCCAAAGTCACCTTTAAGGACGTGGCTGGACTGGAAGAAGCCAAGGTGGAAATCATGGAAATTGTCGATTTCCTGAAGAACCCCACGAAATACACCAAGTTAGGCGGCAAGATTCCAAAGGGTGTGCTGCTTGTCGGCCCTCCCGGAACAGGTAAGACCTTGTTAGCCAAGTCGGTAGCAGGCGAAGCCAACGTGCCATTCTTCAGCCTTTCGGGTTCCGATTTCGTTGAAATGTTCGTTGGCGTTGGTGCCTCACGCGTCCGCGACTTGTTCCACGATGCCAAAGCCAAGTCGCCTTGCATCATCTTCATCGATGAAATTGACGCCATCGGTCGCGCCCGTGGCAAAAATGCCTACTCTGGAGGAAACGACGAACGCGAAAGCACACTGAACCAACTGCTTACCGAAATGGATGGTTTTGGCACCAACTCAGGTGTCATCGTCTTGGCAGCCACCAACCGCGCCGACATCTTGGACAAGGCTTTGCTGCGTGCAGGCCGTTTCGACCGACAGATCTATATCGAGTTGCCCGACCTCAACGGACGTAAAGAAATCTTCGAAGTCCACATGCGCAACCTCAAGCTGAGCGACGACGTCAACAAGGATTTCTTGGCCAAACAGACACCAGGTTTCTCTGGTGCCGATATCGCCAACGTGTGCAATGAGGCCGCACTGATGGCTGCCCGCAAAGACAAGGAACAGATCGAAAAGCAAGACTTCCTTGATGCCATCGACCGCATCATCGGAGGTCTGGAGAAGAAGAACGCCATCATCACACCTGAAGAAAAGAAAGTCATCGCTTTCCACGAATCAGGTCACGCCACCACAAGTTGGCTGCTGCAATATGCACACCCACTGGTCAAGGTTACCATCGTGCCTCGCGGCAAAGCCCTCGGTGCTGCCTGGTATCTTCCCGAAGAACGTCAAATCACCACCAAGGAGCAGATGTATCACGAGATGATTGCCACTTTGGGCGGTCGCGCTGCCGAGCAGGTCATCTTCGGACAAATCTCAACTGGCGCCCTCTCCGACCTCGAAAAAGTGACCAAGCAAGCCTTCGCCATGGTGACCTATTACGGTCTGAACGAAGAAATCGGTAACTTGAGCTACTACGACTCTACAGGCCAACAAGACTACAGCCTCACAAAACCATATAGCGAAAAGACCGCCGAAGTGATTGATGCCGAAGTCAGCAAACTGATTGAAGCCGCTTATCAAGAAGCAGTCAAGATACTGACCGATCACCGAGACGGATTGACACAGCTTGCCAACCGACTCGTTGAGAGAGAAGTGATCTTCGGCGAAGACCTTGAAGAAATCTTTGGCAAACGCCCATGGAGCAAAGAGGAAGAAGAGAAGAACGAAGACACAACACAAAAAGAGATTACTGCTGGAGAAGAAAGCAACCCTATGGTATAAATAATTAGCTGTAAGCAATAAGCTGTAAGCAAAAAGCTTGGTTAGTTTAGGCTTTTAGGTTATAGTTTACGGTTTAAAAAGTTTAGGAAAACAATGGCAAAAAGTTTCAAACCCGAGATAACCAATAAGGAACAGATATTGGGCGATGTACGCAACGCCAACCTCGAAAAGTTGGAAGCAAAGTTTCAAGACATCGACCAACGCACCGACACTTGGATTCCTATCAAGGAAGAAGACGGCACATCCATCACCTTCGTGCAAAATCTGCAAAACCATGGTGGCATCTTCATCTATCTTGAAAACAGAGACGAGTTTGCCGACTGCATCAGGCAACTGGCTCCAGAAAATGGGTGGGAACCTTTGTGGTGCACCAGTCCCATCATGCAACGCTTCTTAGCGAAGCATGGCATCGACTATTCCGAAACGCCTGTTGAGGGACAGAAAATCATCAGCATCACCGATTGCGAATGCCTTGTCGCACAGACGGGTAGCATCGTTCTTTCCGAAACGCAAGCTGGCTCACGTCAGGCCTACTCCACTCCCGACATTCTCCTCGTCGTCGCCATGACAGGACAAATCGTTGGCGGACTGAAAGACGCTTTCAACCTAGTCAAAGACAAATACCAAGACTACATGCCCGCACAGCTCACCATTGTTTCGGGCCCAAGCCGAACCACTGACATTGAGCAGTCGCCAGTCATGGGCGTCAGCGGTGCCCGACAAGTTGCGGTATTCCTGATTGAAGAAGAATAAAAAAAGGGACTTGCAGTCCCTTTTTAGTTTATTTCAGCTTCTCCACAATCGCTTCAATGCTCACGCCTTCGGCTTCGGCGGTGTAGTTTCGGATGATGCGGTGCCGCAAAATCGGGACGGCAACGCGCTGCACATCCTCGATGTCAGGCGAATACTTGCCTGAAAGCAAGGCATTGGCCTTGGCTCCAATAATCAAGTATTGCGATGCACGTGGACCTGCGCCCCAACTCAGATAGCGGTTTGCCCATTCGTGGGCTTTTACCGTTCCCGGGCGGGTCTTGGCGACTAGATTCACTGCATATTCATACACATTGTCTGGCACAGGGACACGACGCACCAACTGCTGGAAATAGACGATTTCTTCTGGCGAGAGCACCGCCTTCACATCGGCATCCTTGCCAATGGTGGTATTTTTCACAATGTCAATTTCCTCTTCATAAGTCGGATAGTCGAGCATCAGGTTGAACATGAAACGGTCCAACTGAGCCTCCGGCAAAGGATAGGTTCCCTCCTGCTCTATCGGGTTTTGCGTAGCCAAGACAAAGAACGGCTCCTGCAATTTGTAGGTCTTGCCCGAAACGGTGATGCACTTTTCCTGCATGGCTTCAAGCAAGGCAGCTTGGGTCTTAGGTGGTGTACGGTTGATTTCGTCGGCCAAAACGATATTAGCAAAGACAGGGCCTTTGATGAACTTGAACTGACGCGACTCGTCAAGGATTTCCGTACCGACAATATCTGATGGCATCAAATCGGGAGTGAACTGGATACGGCTGAAACTCAAGCCGAGTGCCTTGCCTATTGTATTCACCAACAAGGTCTTAGCCAACCCTGGCACACCAACCAGAAGCACATGCCCTTGGCAGAAAATGGAAAGAATCGTATTATGGATGATGTCGTGCTGACCGACAATGACCTTGCCGATTTCAGCACGCAGCGCATCGTATTTTTCGACCAAGGCTTTAGCGCCTTCTATATCAGAACTATACATTTTTACTTGATATTCCATTCAAAATTAAACTCGCAATCGGCGAAGTTGGGGTCGATGCGGATGAAAGCCTTGCCGGCCTTCTCGCCAATCCACTTGCCTAAAGCCTGATGTTTCTTGTCGGCCAAAGCCCATGTCTGAATCAGATTGTAATCGTCTTCCAAATTGGCTCGATGGGCTTCCACCTTTTTCTTGATCATCACCAAACGGAAAGCATCCTTGTTGTCGTTGGTCACCATAGGAACGGGGTCACTAATCACACCTTCTTCCAATCTGTTAAGTACAAAAGCAAGATTCTTGAATTCAGGATAGTAGTTTTCCAATTCCTGCAAATCCCTCACGCTGATACGATTGCCCCCCGTTGCCGCATTGGTGATGTAACCACCATTGTTCTTCGTGTCATCGTCACTGAACTGTTTGCAAGCCTCTTCGAAGGTCATCTCGCCATTGCGAATCAGCTGAGCCACCAAATCGAGTTCGTTTTGGGCTTTTTCAAGAGCTTCGACAGGTACTTTCGCCGTCATCAAGATGTGGCGGCAATTCACCATGTCCTTCTGGCGTTCGATAAGTTGGATGATATGAAAGCCAAATTCCGTTTCAACAATATCCGAAATCTCACCATCCTTTAAATTGAAGGCAACAGCCTCAAATTCAGGAGCGAATTCGCCTTTGCCTACGAAACCCAGTTCGCCACCTTTGCGCGCTGAACCAGGGTCTTCGGAATAAAGCACTGCCATCGTTGCAAAGCTCGAAGTACCATCCAAAATGCTTTTACGGATTTGGTAGAGTTTATCCTTCACTTGCAGCTTCTCATCGACGCTGACAGGTGGGCGTTTCACGATTTGAGCGATTTCATATTCTGGACTGACCATCGGGATGCTATCCTCAGGCATGTTCCTAAAGAAAGTCTTGACTTCCTTAGGAGTCACCGCTACGCCATCTTCGATACCTTTTCTCACTTCTTCTTCGAGCATTTGGTCCTTCACAGCGCGACGCAATTCATCCTTGATTTCAGGCAAAGTGCGGTTGAAGTACGACTCCAACTTTTCCTGCGAACCCATTTGAGAAATGAAATAGCTGATGCGTCGGCTCATCTCTGCTTCAACATTATCGTCGCTCACCGTGATGCTATCCATCTCGGCTTGGTTCAACATGAGTTTCTGGAAAAGCAAATCCTCAAGGACTTCGCAACGAAGCGAACGAGCTGTACCCTGTGCGCCACCTTGAAGACGATACTGGAGATATTGGTTTTCGACATCCGACTGAAGGATGATGTTCTTACCCACAACAGCTACAACCTTGTCAATCACTTGAGGTTCGCGGTTTTGGGCCAAAAGTGGCATGGCTGCAAACGACAACGCCAAAAATATCAAATTACGTTTCATCATATCTATTTCAAATACTATCTTACTGAATCATTAGCGGGAGAACCCACATACACCTCAATGGCATGTTCGTGTTGGGCATCCTCGTAAAGCGAAGCATTCATCCTGTCAATCAAATCCTTTTTCCTTCGCATTAATATCAAAGACTTGATGTTGTCACGTTCCATCTCAATGGGCGAAATATCCTCCTCAAGCAAATAATCCACGAAACGGGCCATATACAGCAAACCGTCTTTGTCGAAACTGACGAATTTGCTCCGCTTCAGGAAACTCTCCACATTGTAAATCTCAATCGGGACAACTTCGGTGAGTTTATCGAGGCGCATCCATTGGTCAACATCCAGATAGCTCGACATGGCATAGTCAGTGGCCAAAGCATCAAGTTTCTGAAGCATCAGCGTGTCGTAGTCACTCAGTAACTTGCGGAAATCGTTTTTCTGCTTGCAATTTTCGTCAAGAACGACATAGGCCACTCTCACCAAGGTGTTGCGCAACACGAAGCTATCCTTATGTTGCTCGTAATACGCATCGATTTCCTCATCAGAAATCACGGTATCGAGCTTTTGGCTGATGAGTTGCGTTTCGTAGGCATAGACCACCAACGAATTGCGGTATTCCTCAATCTGTTTCGTGAAGTCGAGTTCCGCTGGCGACAAGTTGGCTTCAGCCTGATGAATAAGCAACTGCTGACGCACCCACGAATCGATATACGCATTCACGCGAGCGATGCTATCGAGCGCATCAGCACCATGAGCCACAGAGCTAAGGTCCGACTCGTAAAGATATTTGCCATAGCACTTAGCTACGATGATTTCCTTCGACTTTTTCGAGAACAAATCGCAACCTTGCAACAACAGCAAGCATATCAATCCGATGCCAAAGCCTAATTTTCTCACTTATAGAGTTTTCTGACTTCTTCCAATACCTTTTCGTCAACCTTCACAGGATATTTAGCACGCAAGGCTTCAATCCACTTGCCTTCAAGTTCGGTTTGATAGTCGGAAGTGACCAAGCCTTTGGCTTCCTTTAAGGTCTTCTGTTCAGGCTTATGCACTTCGCGGATGCAAACGATAACCGTTGACTTGTCAACCGTCGAAGGAATCTGATGGACGACGCCTTCTTTCCATTCGGTTTGGTCAACGAACTGGTTGTCACCCTTTTGGAAGAATCCCTTACGGACCAAAGTATTAGGAATAGAATCTCTCATGATGAATGACCTGAGGCTATCGAGAGGAGTGCCTTCTTCAATCAAAGCCATGACTTTTGGCAGCGATTCAGGGCGATTCACGGTCACCAAAGTAGCATAGACGCGGTCGTTCCACATATACTTGGCAGCATTACGTTCATGGAATTCCATCAAACCGGTAGTGTCTTTCACAGCCTTATTCCACACTTCGATGTCCATGAGATTGAAGAGCATGATGCCGTCTCTATATTCCTGCACCAAAGCCTTGAATTCAGGATACTTCTCTTCAAGATGTTCGTCGGCATAGTTCATTACTTTCTCATTGGCGAACGTCTCGTAAAGTTGGTAAGCATAGGTAGGTGCAGTCACATATTTCTGTGGCTTTTGATTTGCCTTGATATAATCGACAAAATCGCTCACTGTAGTAGCATGGCCATCGATAGTGAACAGCGTGGCGTCCATCTTCACATCTGACGAAGGTTCGTAGGCAACCATCAAGATGGTGCTATCGACCGTAGCCATAAAGTCTTCAATGTTCTTGTCGTTAGCCTTGAATTTGTATTCCTTCATGACTTGACGGAGCACCACTTCTTCCGACTTTTTCGAGCGCATGTCCTTTTCGATTCGTTCGGTCAAGGTCTTACTTTCCTTTTCAAATGAACCGACACCTGATTTTCCCAACAACTTAATGATATGGTAGCCGTAGCTAGTACGCACAGGCTTAGCAATCTCATTGATTTCGATAGATTTGCAGACTTCAATGAATTCAGGAACGATACGACTCACTGTGAAGTTGCTCAAAGCGCCGCCACGCGACACGGTGCCACGATCGTCGGTGTATTGGGTGACAGCGTCATTCCAGTTCTTACCTTCTTGGGCCATGAGTTCGGCGTAGATGTTGTCGGCTTTAGCCTTCACTGTAGCTTCCTCTTCAGCAGAAGCGTCGGCAGGCAGTTGCAAGAAAATATGGGCAGCTTGGATGACGCCCATAGCATCGGTGACGCTTTCAACCTTAATGATATGATAGCCGAAATCGCTACGCACAGGCATCGAGATTTCACCTTCCTTCGTGTTGTAGGCACCCGTTTCGAAAGGATAGACCATGTCGAAAACGCTGAAATAGCCGAGGTCGCCACGGTTACCCTTGCGGAAAGGAGTGGTTTCGGTAGCAGGCATGTCCTTAGCCGATGGGTCGTCGGAATAACGGACAGCCAAATCGCCGAAATCGCTGCCTTTCAATGCCTTCTTGCGAATATCAAGAGCCTTGTTGTAAGCCTTCAGCGTATCAGAAGGAAGAGCATGTTTGTCGCAACGGATGAGGATATGCGAAGCGCGGATATCCTTGAGTTTACGTTGATAAGCCTCCTGCAGCAGTTCATCAGTGATGTCGTCGCTGCTGAGGAAAGGCTTGGCCAGTTGTTTGCGGTAGCCAGCCAGTTCACTCTTGAAGGCAGCGCTCGTGTCGAGTTTCATTTCGGAAGCTTCCATTACCTTCATGCGGAAAGTGGCATACAGGTCGAGATATTCGTCAACGGTCTTCTTCTCCACCACATCGCCCTTGAGGTTGTTTTTGGCATATACATCACAGAATTCCTTCGCGGTGACCTCTTTGTCGCCGATAGTCATCAGTACTTTCTTATCGAGTTTCGACTGTGCGTTGAGGCACAATGTTGGCACCACAAAAGCGACCAACACAAACATTTTCAAAAAGTCAATTTTCTTCATTTCAGATAATTTTGTCTTTATTTCTTCTGATTGCAAAAACGCAAAAAGCTTCAAATTAGTATAGGGAAGGGCATTATTTCAGTTTACCTTCTACCTGGATTCCTTCGTTGAGTACGCTGATATCACGCACGTCAATCTTTTCGAAGACGCCTTTCACCTGGTCAATTTGGCCAAGATGAATCATCAGTTGACCGTTGCCACGATTGTCGAGCAAGCCAGTCGGGATCTTGTCCTTTAAAAGATTCAAGGCCGTTCCGACAAGCGTTTCCATGCCGAAGCCACCGCTATAGCCCACCAGCAAATCGCTGCCCGTGAGGTCGATGACGCGCAAGTTGACTTCGACAGTCTTCTTGATGAAACCGAGTGATACGACTGCTGAAGCATGGATGGTCTTGTCATCAACAAAAGCCAATGAGATAGGGAGTTTAGCGTTTTCGGCCAAGATATCCTGCAACTCAATGAACGAGATGGATGCTTTCATATTTAGCTTCTTTTGCTATAGTTTGGAGCCTCCTGTGTGATGGTGACATCATGCGGATGGCTTTCCAGAATGCCCGAATTGGTGATGCGGATGAACTTGGCTTTCTTCAGTTCGTCGATGGTGTGCGAACCTGTGTAGCCCATACCCGAGCGCAAGCCGCCAACCATCTGATAGACCACTTCTGCAAGGGTACCTTTGTAAGGAACACGACCAGCAATGCCTTCCGGAACCAGTTTCTTGACATCCTCGACCGAATCTTGGAAGTAACGGTCCTTCGAGCCGCACTGCATGGCTTCGAGCGAGCCCATACCTCTGTAAGTCTTGAACTTACGACCTTCGAAGATAATAGTATCACCAGGTGATTCGTCAACGCCAGCGAAGAGCGAGCCTGCCATGATGGCTGATGCGCCAGCGGCCAGAGCCTTCACGATGTCGCCCGTGTAGCGGATACCGCCATCGGCAATGAGCGGAACGCCAGTGCCTTCCAGAGCCTTGGCCACATCCATGACTGCTGTAAGTTGCGGGACACCAATACCAGCGACCACACGCGTTGTGCAGATTGAACCAGGTCCGATGCCGACCTTGATGGCATCAGCACCAGCCTCAACCAAAGCACGTGCAGCATCGGCAGTAGCGATGTTGCCAGCCACGATGTCGATTTGTGGATAGTTTTTCTTCAAGTTACGCACCATATCGATGACACCTTGAGAATGGCCGTGAGCCGTATCGACCACGAGTGCATCGACACCAGCATCAACCAAAGCAGCGGCACGTTCCAAAGTGTTGGCCGCAATGCCGACGGCAGCGGCAACGCGCAGACGACCGTGAGCATCCTTGCATGCATTCGGACGGGCTTTCACCTTGATAATATCCTTATAGGTGATGAGTCCCAACAAATGGTTGTCCTTATCAACGACTGGCAGTTTCTCAATCTTATACTGTTGGAGAATATCGGCAGCCTTTTCAAAAGACACTTCGTTAGTGGTGATGAGGTTTTCCTTCGTCATCACTTCGACAATCGGGCGACTGAGGCCACGTTCGAAACGAAGGTCACGATTGGTGACGATGCCCACCAAGACATTGTTGCTATCGACCACCGGAATGCCGCCAATGTGATATTCAGCCATCAAATCGAGGGCATCCTTCACGGTTGCATCCACATGGATGGTGACAGGGTCGGTAATCATGCCATTTTCGGCACGTTTCACCTTGCGCACTTCGGCAGCCTGCTTGCCGATGCTCATGTTCTTGTGCAACACGCCAATACCGCCTTCCTGAGCGATGGCGATAGCCATACGCGATTCCGTAACGGTGTCCATACCGGCGGAAACGACAGGAATGTTCAAATCAATATTGCGTGAAAACTTGGTCTTTAAGCTTACCTCTTTAGGCAGCACATTACTGTAGGAAGGCACGAGGAGCACGTCATCGTAAGTCAGGCCTTCGCCAACAAATTTATCGTTATCGAGTGTCATATCTTTGAGATTTAATATTAATCTGCAAAGGTAGGAAAATTAGGAATGCAGAACACAGAATACCGAATAATTTGTCCAGAAAAAAGTCATTCCTATAATTTCCCTTAGTTATTTCTATACTTTTCCCCTAAAGCAACAAATTACACTATGAGGTCTTATCCGATCTTCACCACCGCATCGGCCTCCGCCACAACGGCTTCGCGATGCGAAATGAAAAGGATGGTTTTCTTGCCATAATAATACTGCTTCAGGTTTTGCAACAGCTTGCATTCCGTCTCGGCATCGACGGCAGATGTGGCTTCATCGAGAATCAGTATGTTGCCTTCATGCAACAAGCCACGCGCAATGGCGATGCGCTGCGCCTGTCCTTCGCTCAAGCCGCCGCCACGCTCGCTGCATGAAGTTGCAATGCCTTGGGGCAAATCGAAAACAAAATCAGCCACTGCACGATGTAAGACTTCATTGATTTCATCTTCCGAAGCATCAGGCTTGGCCATCAGCAGATTGTCACGGATGGTGCCACTGAAAAGGCTGTTGCCCTGCGGGACATACATGAAATTGCAACGCAAGCCCACATTGGCAGGACGTCCTGCAATTCGTATTTCTCCCGATTCAGGTCTCATCAATGCCAGAAGCAATTTCGTCAAAGTGCTTTTTCCGGCGCCCGTCTCGCCTACAATGGCCGTCAGTTTTCCGGCGGGGAAACATGTAGAAAAGTCGTCAAACACTTTTTTCTGCTGATTCGGATATGAGAATGTCAATTGACGCACCTCAATTTCAGGGACTTCGGTAATGAATTCAAACTCCGTTTCCTTCTCTAAAGGCAAATCCTGAAGGTCCATCAGACGTTCGACCGAAGTCAAAGTACGGATGAAATTCGGCACGACCTTGGCGAGACTCGCCACCGGACGCTGCACCTGCCCTACCAGTTGCAGGAAAGCCGTCATCATGCCGAAAGTGACCGCACCGCTACGGATGCCGAACACGCCCCACAGAAAAGCTACGGCATAACCCGATGCAAAACCCAGACTCATGAACGTGCGTGCAATGGCTCCGTAATTCAAGCGTTTTTGCGTGTCGCCATACAAATCCTTCTGCAGCCAGCCCAAGCGCTCCACCATACGTTTCGCACCTGCAATGGTAAGCACAACGATACGGTTCTGCAGCGTCTCCTGCAAATGCGCCTGAATGGCACTGTCCTTAGCACGGATGGCATTAGTTAGGCTGCGCAAAGTATTGAAAAACAAGCGGCTTCCCAAGACAGCCACCACCATCAGCACGAGCAAAATCCAAAGCAGATTGGGAGCCATCATCAACAGGAAAACCGAGGCTGCCAGCAATTGGAAGACCGTTATCACTACGCTTGGCAAACGCGAGCAGCAGAATTCCACCACCATGCTCACATCCTGTTCCAAGCGGTTAATGGCATCGCCACTATGGAAAGCCTCACAGCCATCCCACTGACTGTTAAGCACATGGGCGAATAACGACCGTCTGATTCTTATCTGCGTCTTGATGGAATTGAGGCCCTCAATATAATCATACGCCACATGCGAAAGCAATTGCAAGAGCATGATGCCAATCATGGTCCATACGTAAGGCATGATGGGCTTGTCGAGGGTCCCCGTCGCAATGTCGACCAAGATCTTGCAAACTGCCACGAAAGCCAATGATGCCGCCACGCCTATCAGTCCGACAAGCACGCAAAGCAGCATCCGGCCACGGGCAACGCCAGCAAAGCCATGCAGACCTTTTATGCAGGATTTGAAATTTCTCATTCCGCTATGCCGATTCGCTTCCAATCGTCCAAAACGACGGCAGCATCATGTTCCGCCTGATCTTCAGGAATGCCGTAAGCCTCGACAAGGAGGTCGACGAGCGTTGCCAATTCGAAATCCTTCCCTTCCACTGCATCCCACAGATAAGCCGAAGAAGCATTCATCGACACCATTCGCGTGAAATCAGCAACAGCATTGCCTTCAGCCACAAGAATAAACTGGTCGCCCAACGGACGAAGCACCAAATCTTTTTTTGTTCTCATATTCCTAGTTTCAATTTTTTCCTATAAATCCACAACAAGCGTTTCCTGAAAGGCAACATTTTATGCCAAAGTCTGCCTTTTTTCGGTTTGACAATTTTTCCATTCGGCTTGATGATGCCAACCGCAATTCCCAAAATGTCGCATACCTTCGCCGATTCCGTTCCCTGCAAGTTGCCATCACCCATAAGCATCAGATTATCACCAGATTTCGCAATGACGCGATGCAAGACAAAGCGTCCATCTTTGAGTTTTGCCAAGACAATATCGCCGACTTCGACAACATCATTTTTCCTCAAAATCACGCTGTCGCGTCCTCCCTCGATAAACGGGCGCATGCTCACGCCTTTGGGCGTGAAACGCACTTCGCGGCCTTCGGCAAGGAGAGCATCAAAACTTTCCATCATCACTTCGTCAGAGAGGATAATCTCGGTCATTTCATGATGGTTTTTGAAGACAATTGAGCAGCATCGGCATCAGGCAGGCAATCCAGATGATAAAACGGCACCGAAACCACAGTCTTTTCCATGGTTTCATGCAAGCCGTCATACATCTCGCGGTTCATTTTCAAGCCCGAAACGGAAGAATACAATGCAGCGTAAGCTTCGGGCAGGGCGCAACTACGAATCCTGTTTTCGGGCGCCTGGGCCAGTTTCACGATGCCGCCGACTGGCATGCCTCTATTTATATAACACGGTGTTTTGCCGCTCCATGGCGAACCATAAACCCATACCGTGCCGTCGTCTTGAATCCTGACAATAGGATTATCGTCGTTAAGCAGACGGCTGCCAGGCACATTTTCAAGCCAAAGGCGGCTGTGTGTGCTCTTGCCCGTGCCGCTCTTGCCGAGGAAAAGATAGCCCTTGCCTTGGTTTTCAATCACCGATGCGTGCATTTCAAGTATGCCATGAGCTGCATTGACGAAGGCAAACATCAACATGCAGGAGGTGTCAATGACGAAATGCAGGTCGGCATTTTCCAGCAGTTTCAGTTTTGCCTTTGAAAAATCAGGCGTGGCCAAAAGTTTGGCGCAGCAAGGCTGCATGGCTGTGGGTGCCATCTCGAAAAGCCAGTCTTTTCCACAACGGTAGACCGAAATCATTGGAGCATTTTTCTCAATCACCTCATTGAAATAAAGCTCCTTCTCAGTTTCTTCGAATGGTTCAACACTAATATCAAAAGCCAAAGGATAATTCCCATTACCCTCAAACGGAGCATAGTTCGACAGTCCATCCATAACTGATTCTTTCTCTGTCGTAATGGAGAACACGCTTTCTGCTACCGTATAAAATCTTCTTTCTAACATATTCCGAAAAAGGGAATGCAAAACTACACAATATTTTTCTTTATGCCGCCAAGCATTTTTTCGCGGTATTGCCGCAAAGCGATTCTCGGGAACACCCAAAGCAACCGCCATTGCCTTACTTGAATGCTAAGGAAAGTAGTCAAACGGCGTTTCCACCCGGTTTGATTTCTATGCGTCTTCGCCATGCTCCATTCCGTGCCGAAATTACCTTCTTTCAATATGATTTCGACGGCACGTTTCGCCCTTTTGGCACATTTGCCATCGTAAAAAGGCATTTCATCCTTTGGCAAGCCCAACCAATCGACGGCGATGCAGCCGAACACCTGCCAGGCATCCATCAGCTGAAGGCGACACAACATTTCCGACAGTTCATCGTGCCTGATGGTTTCAGACTTCGCATGGAGCAACAGGGTCCAATCGCACAACTGTCGCATTCCGATGCCGCCCGTAATGAAATGATGATAGGCATGATGAAACACGAACAAGGCATTGAAAGTGTCGGCCGGGAGCCAAACATTCACTCCGCTTATCATCATCGAATTGCCTCCGACTGACATTCCTTGGTCGGAATAAGGCTCATAGATGGCATTCATTTCACGGCAATAGAACAGGGAAGTAAGCCTATGGATTTCGACGGTCACGCCACCAACAACGACATGGTAATTCAGTTCGGTCCCATAACCTTTAGTTGCTTCCGTTTCACCCGCCATTTCATTGACCAAGGCACAGGCCGCATCATATTTCTGCTTGCCTACAAACAAATCGATGTCGCCACACTGACGCAATTCGGCGACAGGATAATTGGCCGCCATTCCCTGCCCTTTCATCAGAACCGATTCGATGCCATTATCGCGCAAAACCGTAACGATTCGTGCAACCATGGCATTGATGCGCTGATGCGTCATGGCTAGGGAAAGCAGTTGCTGACGAAGAAAGCCCTTGTTCTTTTCGGGCAACGATTTTCCCGCCTCACATTGCAACCCTGCATGACAGACAAGTCCCATCGTGGTCTGACGCCGTGCCGTCTCAAGGATTTGCTTCCAGTCCACATCTTTCGGGACGCACTCCGTTTCATTCCACAAGGCTGAACGGAGCATAGAGAAATATATGAAATCGGATTCCTTCATGACACACTCAACGAATTACAAGTTCCGACATCCCGTGCATCTTGCCACGAACTATCGTATTGCATTTTTCCGTAGCAATATGACATAGCACGGAATCACCGCAGAAAACATCCATGGCAAAGCCACGGTAAAACGCGCCTGGAGGCAACATGACAGTGAAAGCCTTAGCCGTGTCATTCGACAAGGCAACGCCTTCAGGGCAATCCAGCCAGACTTCATTGTTGCCTTCCGATGATGACAGCGCCAAAAGCTGTTGGCCTTCCATGCCAATGTGACGCACGACATAGTTTCCCCACAGCCTGTCAATTGAATCGTTATCGGTAAAACGCAAGGCCGTAACTGTGGCATTGCCTTTCAACAGCACCTGCAAACCTCCACATACACTGCTTAATTCCTGCTCCTTAAGCTTTCCACAAGCCACCGCCGGACATGCTGGCAAATCAATGTCCGAAGGCAAATACTTTTGATGTTGGAAGAGTCTTATTGTAGGATTCCCGTTACAAAATCCGACATAGTTTTCCTCAGGAAAGACAGCAAAATAACAATCGCTGCCTTCCACCTGCTGCTGGCGGCAAAAAGCATAGTTTTCCCAAAGCGCACTGTCGCTTGCCAATTCGCCATCGAAATCATAAACGACACGCTTCCCGTGGCCTTCATCCGATTCGTCATTCAGATAGAATACATCTTTCGACGGAGCATTTTCGATGCAAGAAACGCAAAACAGCAGCGGCAGCAGAAGCGCATGAAGCAAATTCCTATTCATCTTCATTGTGATTTCATTTTCAAGTTGCAAAGATAGCAAAACACATTTATTACCACAAGGAAATCGCCACATATCACGCTTATCTTTATCGGATGGCAAATGCGCTGAAACTGACATATATGAACTTGTATAATACAACGCTTCACATCACCACCAGTTTCCGATACAGTTCCACGCCGTCTTCATCGACGCAATGGAGTTCGTAAGTGCCTTTTTCAACGCTTCACCCATTTCCCAGATTCAACAAGGGTCGTTGAGCTTGTCGAAACGCCCGAAACCACCTTCCAGACATACTCTCCACTAGCCCAGTCCGTGGCATCCAGCACCGTTTCGGTTTCCATAACAGGCTGCTGCGCCACAAGGCGGCCATTCATATCGTAAACTTCCACGGCGGCATTTTCAGCCGCAGTACGGATGTGCATCTCGTTGCCGCCCGGGTTCGGATAAGCGATGGCAAGCGAAAGACCGTGGGCGTGGGCTTCATCGATATTCCAAAAGCTATCGGCTGGAATGTGATATAGACGTTGGGACAACGCACTGACTAAGCAAGAACCATTGGGCATAGCACAAATTTCAACAGGGCTTATACTTTCGCCATTATCGTGACAGTACACCTCGCTGAGTTTATTGAGGTTTTCGTCAAAATGTGCAACATAAAACCCTTCATGATTCTGATTGATCAAAGCGCACATAACAACACTTCCGTCTGGTAAAAAATCAATAGACTTCCAATAAGCACGTTGATCAGGGCTATTGGTGTTCATGGCATAGTCCCAATGCTCAATGTGTGACATGTTGCTGTCGAATTCGGCTATGATAGCATCTTGATTTATTGCATGACCTGTATTAACATCCTGCCAGCCTCCCGAAAAGCCCACCACATAAAGCTTACCACTATTTGGATGTTTGGCAATGTATGGGAAAAGAAGAGGAATGTGCCATCCTTGATACGGAAAACCACCAAATATTTCCTCATGCAACATGATGGTGTCAAGGTTGAAGTCCAAATTGTAACACCTGTGGCGCAGAGGTTGCTCATTGATGTCACCTCCGCCAATGAGGTATCCCGTCGAATCCGCATTGAGAGCAAAAAGCCTATCGAGGTCAAAAATCCGGGAAGTAAAGATTCTGTCTGCAAGCACGTCGCCCCTTTTGTTGATACGCATGATGCGGAATTGATTATTCATAGTCTCTCCGGTGAAATAGCTCACGGCAAAGGTTTGTTCGTCTTCAATCACATATTCTGGTTCAATGAAGTTGCGCCTATTATCACTCAACAGAACTGAACCTTTCTCGGTTATCACAAGGTCATCGCTGATATCGCCCACAGCAATCCAAAGGGAATCGCCCCTAACCTTGTGGTATATGATACCCGCCAAGTTTTCTTTCTCTTCGAACAGGATGGTCTGCTCAATATTTGTATAGCCTTGCTCTGCAAAGACTTGTGACTGGACAACATACGACAGTTCTGTTCCGTCGGTTTTCATTCGTCCCAAAGCTATTTGGTTTTCCTCTTGGACTGCATATGAAACCAGAAATTCATCATCACCAAGGGGAAGCATAGCAAGATAGCTTCTTGTTTCCCCAACAAGATTCAAATTCAACTGCTCTTGGGCGTGCATCGTGATAGCACAAAATAGAACTGCGACTATTATTGTGACGCACTTTTTAAACATCATATCCTTTTTCTTATTAGTTACTTTTAATCTGTACATAATTGCATGTTTTAATTATTGAAATTTTACACTTAAACTTTCATCGGCAAAAGTAGGACATTACCAAATTTCAAATCAAAAAACACTGCTGGAGAAATGTTGGAATTTTACATAAAAAAAGGGTGGGGTTGTAAACACACTGATAATCAATATATTATAGATAACAACAAGGTGTAAACAGCTGGAATTATCCAACTTTTTTCCAGCATTTACCTTATTTATAGAAGATAGAAAATGTGATTGTCAACAGAATATGCGTTCTGCTATTCTATTACTTCCCAGTGTCCACTATACCCACTCCCTACATACCGGACTTTCCCATCAAGTTTTTTCAAGTATCTACCAATCGTTTTTGAACTCACGCCCAATTGATTAGCCATCTCTTCTCTTGTTATATTGGGATTATTGGACATAATAGTTAATATGGTTTTTAGCGGATCTTGAGGGACATCTTGAGGGACATATAACCCTTTTGCTATCCTCAAGACATACTCCGAAACGCTTTCTTCCAGCGAAAGTTTCTCCTTGATGCTCTCATCCTGTTTCTTGATTCCCGAATAGGTTCTGCTCTTCAATGCGGCAATCTCTCCTTCGCCTAATCCCATCAAATGCAGATGGCAAAGTGCCAAGTCGCCACGCTTCAAACTTTGGCAGCAGCTTAACAGAAAAGCATCGAACCCCTCGAAATGCCGCTCCACAGCCTCCCTAAGCTGTTTGAAATCCTCTTCCTCCAGCGTAATGTCGTCATGTTTGAATGAAGTGTCGCGGGTGGTGATTCGTTTGCCATGCAGCAATTCATTAATGCGCCTGCAAATCGGTTCTTTCAGGAACTCCTGGCGCCAGTGTTCTGCCTTATCTTGCTGCTGGCCTAAACTCTTTTCCGAGGCCCTCACTTGGTCTTCATGCTGTCTGAGGCTTTGCCGCAAAGCGTCCTGTTCTTTCTCGTAGGCCAACCGTTCCGCTTCCAATTCAGCTTCATGCCTTTGCCTCGTTTGCTCCATCTCTTTTTCCGATTGGTCTCTCTGAATCCTCAATTCATCTTCATGCCGCTTCACCATCTCTTCCTCCTTCTGCCGATGCTTTCTTTCGGTTTCCTCCAGCCGCTGCTGGGTTTCTGCCTGCAGCCGTCTCAGTTCCCCCTCATGTGCTTGCTCCACTTCCTTCTGCTGCTGTTTCAGCAGTTTCCTGCTCCTCCGTTTCGCCACAATAATAATGGCCAAGGCCAACAACACCGCAATCGGCACAATGATTCCGACAATTTTCCTAACGTGCTTTGCATGTTCAGCCTCAGACAGCTTTTCCTGCTTCTGCTTCAAGTAATCCTGAAACAGATTGTCGAGTTGCGAAACCAAGGCTTTGTTTTCGCCTTCCAGTTTCATGTTGTCAGCCATAAATTTCAAACAATTATTGGATTTTTCACTGTCTCCAAGGCTATCATAGATAATACGTAAAAAATCAGCAGCTTGAACCTGCATAGATTTATCTTTATTGTTTCCAAACGCTAATTCGAGGAAAAACATCGCTGAATCAAACATTTGCTCTTCAAAGAATATATCACCTACAGTCAAATAACGTGTCAATCGTTCATCTTCATTCTCAGTTTGCCCTATAATTGTTCGCAAAGCGTTCAATGGCTGTTCGGCCTTCTTTTCAATCTGATAGTCACAAAGTGCCTTACTTGTAACAATGTTTCTATATGTTAGATTATCAATGTTAGACACAGTTTCCAATGCTTGGCCATAATATTGCCTTGCTATGTTAAGACTGTCTTTCTTATCATATTGTATCCCTATGTGATATAGGATATTAGAAACGCCATTAGAAGAAGTGGGCTCTTTCAGGCAATACAACAATGCTTGTTCATAGCAGGCAATGGCATCATCCATCATAAATTGAACCGAAAAGAAGTCGCCAAGCCTATTATAAATATTAGCCATAAATATGGCTTTATTCCCTTCCAATCCTTTCTCTTCAAAATTCAAATCCATCACCTCCAATGCCTTCAGGTATTCCGCACAAGCCTCCACCACACTGTCCCGCTCATAAAACCCCACACCATTAATATAATGCGCCCGCGCATCCAAAAACGCATTGCGATCCCGTAGGGACACACCGCGTGTGTCCGCCTTACGTGCGTCCGTTTCATCCGCCCCTACAATCGAATCAAAATACCTCACCGCCTTCAGCAATTTCTCTCGGTTGCTCTGCCCGTAATCGTTCTTATAAAGCAATTCAGAGAGCAGCATCTGGCAATAATGCCCCTCAAAGGCACTAAGGCTATCCGCCTTCGGTGTAGTCGCAAAATCCACCAGCACCATCAGCGCACTGTCGGGCTGTTGCCACATCAGGCTGTCGATGGCTTGTAATTGCTGGCATACCATATTGTTGGGTAGAGATGTGCCAGGACGCGTCTCTACAGGATGCCGCGTGGAACAAGCCGCAAGAACCACGGCAAGAAACAATATGAGATGTTTCAGTTTCATTGCCGCAAAGATAGGAAAAAACTTGAATATGATTTTTTAAAACGCCAATTGCTGCAAAGGAGCCATCAATGGACTTTATTTCCGGCAAAAAATCAAAAAATCACAAATCAAAAAATCAGAAATTCCGAATTCAACACCTAGGCGTCTTGTTTTTTCATCATCCACTAATAAAATATAGTACATATTTACCTGTTGGCACAAACAAAAACAATAAAAACAAAGTCCTTCTGAAACCAAAGTTCCATCCTATTGAAAAATGTTTTTCGGGTATGGTTTTTATTGTTTTTTGCTCTTGTGGGATGAAAGACCCGCAGGGATTTATGCCGTCAAGGCAAATCAAAGGCCAAGCCAGGCTTGAGTCTTTGGATTGGATTGGCTTGGTGGCATGAAGGCTCTGAAAGAGATCATCCCGCAAGAGTGTTTTTTATGTTTTTGTCAAAAGAAACAGTGGAGCAAACCCAAGTTTGCAAGACATCGAAAAATGATTTTGTGATTTTTTGAAAAATGATTTTTTGACTTTTCATCCCAGGGGCAGCACTATACCTGGGCCGTACCAAGGCTGCCTCCGATACGCTTCCTCTTGCTGCCCGCTCCCTGTTCGCTTCGCTAAAAAGCGAAGGAAAGGCTCTGCTGGTTCCTGAATGCTCAGCAGGGAAGACAGCCTTGGTACAGGGAAGGTCCTGCCCCGGCTTCATGAAGCCATTTTTGGACAATTTGTCCCATTTTTTTACTGAGATTGAAAAGTCATCTATGTACCTATACCTAAACAGCAATGGACCACGAATTACGCTAATATGACCTTGCAGACGCAAGCACTTTCGAAAGCATCAATTATGCAACCTCACATCACCACCAGTTTCCGATACAGTTCCACGCCGTCTTCATCGACGCAACGGAGTTCGTAAGTGCCTTTTTCAACATCGATAGGCATCTGGTGGTTGAGGCGCGTCTCACCAATGAATTTGTCGTTCAGCGACCAAAAGACCGTCTTTTGCGGATTGCGGTGCGCGATTTCGAAAATCACCTGTTGTCGGTCGCCTTTTATGCCTATCGGGATGGTCACCTTGGCATCTGATTTCGGATAGACAAATGCCATCACATCATCGGGATGCGATGCGCCACAGCCAGGATAAAAGGCTGGCAATACATGATATAGAGAAGAATGTTTTTTATAGAACCATTCCATCACAGGGGGCAACACATAAAACACATCGTAGCATTTCTGGTTCACCGGATAGCAGTCGGGACTCACCTGAAACTGGCGCGTGCTATCCAGAAACACCTTCTTGTGGTAAGGGCAAACACCCGTCATGTTTTCCACGTTAGGCACCTTCACCCGTTTCGTTTCGGGGCAGCAGTCTGACTTGGGATAACCCGATTGGGCACACACTTCGATTTCGACACAGCGCGAGGTATGGGCGGGATAGGTATAGCTGCCTTTCAGTTTGCCCACCACATCGAAGAGGACAGGTGCAGCCGAACCCACACCCGACAAGCCCGGGCGGCCTTCTCCATCGGAGTTACCCACCCAGACGCCGATGGCATAACGGTCAGTCAGGCCCACGGCCCACGCATCGCGGAAGCCGAAACTCGTCCCCGTCTTCCAAGCCACCCGCTTCGACGACGAAAAACCGCCCCATCCCGTTTGCGAACCAGGACGTGTCAAACCCGTCATCACATCGAAAGTTTCGGCGATGGCCTCGGCTGAGAAAGGAGATTCGACAGGCTCATCAGCCGAGAAGCCTTCATTCACTTCATCGGCCAACTTGCGGCCCATTCGTGCATAGGCGTTGGTGATGTCGAACAGCGATGCCTCTCCCCCTCCCACTATGAGTGAAAGGCCATAATGGTCCGCATCGAAGACGATGCCCGAAAGCGGCAATTCCTTGAGCAAAGCATGGAAACGCTGCTGTCCGTAAATGCGGAGCAAGTGAACAAAAGGCGCATTCAAGGAGTTCTGCAAAGCCTCACGGGCAGTCACCGCGCCCCAATATTCTCCCGAATAGTTCTTCGGGGTGAAACCCGAAAGGCTCATCGGGACATCGGGCAAAACCATATCGGGCAAGAGCGAGCCATCGTCGAGCATGGCTGCAAAGAGGAAAGGCTTGAGAACGCTTCCCGTCGAGCGCTGCGCCTTCACCATGTCCACCATGGCGGCATCGTTGGCATTCATGTTGTTTCCGACATACGCCACCACTTTCTGGTCGAGATAATCAACCACATACACCGCTGCATTCTCGATTTGGTTCAAGGTATTCGACTCGTAATGACGGCGCATGATTTCCAGCACTTCGCGCTGCAATTCGAAATCAATGTCGGAATGGATATGTTGGCCTTTCTTGGTCTTCTCGAAATCGGAGAGATAATGGTAAGCCCACATGGGCATATCGTAAGGCTTCGGTGGAATTTCTTCCATCTGGGCCAATTCGCTATCCTCTACAGAAAGACGTGGAAGGTTCATCCTTCGCGGCAAAAAGGCTTTCGAATCTGGCATCCGTTCCAGCAACTCATTGCGTTTCATTTCCAAGACCTCACGTGAGCGTCCAGGATGAATCAATGCAGGAGAATTGGGTAAGACGGCCAACGTAGCGGCTTCGCCCCACGAAAGTCGGTCGGGAGTAGTGTGGAAATAACGCCACGATGCGGCATCAATGCCAACAACATTGCCTCCGAAAGGCGCATTGGCGGCATACAAGTCAAGGATTTCGCGCTTCGAATAGCGCAACTCCAATCGCATGGCCAAAACCACTTCGACCAGTTTTTCCCAATAGGTACGAGGTTTGTCGCCACGCGAAAGACGCACCACCTGCATTGTGATAGTGCTGCCGCCACGCACGACCTTGCCCGCCTTGATGTTTTGCACCAATGCCTCTACAAAAGAAGCCGGATTGAAACCCGGATGGTGAAAAAACTGTTGGTCTTCGTATTCCAAAAGGCAGGCAACATACTTATCTGAATAGCAATTCGTTGCAGGAAAGCGCCATTGCCCGTCATCAGCGATTTTCGCGCCAAGCAACTCTCCGTTTTTTGCCGTAAGGACAGTAGAATACGGATCATCAAAGCTTGGGACAGGAATGCAAACAAAGATGACAAACAGCAAAAAAATTGCTGCTAATAAGATTGTCAGCTTTTTATGTTTACAGAAAAACGCTTTCATTTATAGATGCAAAACTACAAAACAATGTCCGAAAGGCAGTTTCCCGCTTTCGGACATTATTTCTTCAAACGCACAATCGCTTACTTCACCACGCAACCACGGGCAGGAATCACATAATAGATAGCAGCGTTATACATGTCTTCGCAACGCACGGCTGGAATCATGTAATTGCCTTCGTAGGTGGCATTCAGTTTCAAGGTGAAGGTCTTCTTCGTCTTCGGCATCAGGTCGAAATAGAAATAGGCACGGTCGTCACGGAGGTCGATGTGCTTGGCGCCTTCGTTGCCCGAACCGTCGCCCATCAAGCGGTCGTTGACAATCTCCCAACCCGAAGCGAGATAATACGACAAGGCCAATTCAGTGACTTGATATTCACTTGGATTTTCAACCGTCATCTCAACCACAAAGTCGGTACCTTGTTGCATCGAAGTGACATTGATAGGTTTTCCGCTCTTGTCGAAATAGTTGACTTTCATACGGATGAAGTTGCCATTCTCGGTGGTTTCGTATTCGGCCACCGACGACTTGGTAAACAACGAAGCGACAATCTTCTGGTCGGAGTTATTCTTGATTTTGACCGAATTGTTGCCAATGTTTGGAACAAAATCGAGGCCGACCGAAGCCAGATTGCTATTCAGTGTTTTTTCTTCACCATTCACCGTGACGACAGCCGAAAGGTTAGCATTCGTCAACTTATTGACTTCTGCATATTTGCCCAACACGAAAAGGGCAAATGCCGTGGATTGTGTATCCAACCATTGGTCGCTGTTGAGGATACCACACAATTCGTTGATATTGCCTTGAACGGCTTCCTTATCACGACCGCAAAGCATTTGTGCGTAGGTCACGAAAGCAAGGTCGCGGGTGACCGAACCAAACGAGGTGTAGTAGTCGGACATGTGTTCACCTTCGGACACTTGAGGCAAAATATTCTGGGCCACCGTTGCCTTACCGACTTGTGCGAAGGCGGCGGCAATCAAGGCTTTCGAGAGCGAATAGTTGAGTTCAAGTTCCTTGAAGCGGTTCATGGCTCCCATCTCCGACTTTCCAGCCAAAGCCAACACAAACAGGCGGTAGGCCTGAATGGTTTCGCCTTGCTTGAAGTCAGGGTTGCTGTTCCATTTCTTTGCCTTTTCGCCTTGATATTTCAAGAGGCCATCGGTGAAATATTCAGGAACAACAAAACCTTGCTTTTGGGCTTCCACCAAGAAATGGAGCGCATAGATTTCAGTCCACGGATCGACGTAAGTGCCACCCACCCAGTTGGTCAGCGAGTTGTCCGACTTCTGGTAGGAGCGCAAGTCAGCGATGACCGTTTCCACATTGGCCTTCATCTTGGCGATGTCATCGTCGCTCTGCTGCACGAAATAGTTCAGATAGAGTTGCGGGAAGGCCTTTGAGGTGATTTGCTCAAGGCAACCGTGAGGATAGGATGTCAGGAAATCGAGGCGGCTGAACAGGTCAACAGGAACCATGTTCGACAACAATATCTTACCTGATTGTGTGCCGCGCATACCTTCAACAGCAACTGGGACATCAAGGCTTGCATTGGCTTCTATCTCCTTGGTAATCACATTTCTACGCTCAGCATACGGCATACGAATCGGAATTTCCGTCGTGCTCTCGGCCGAATAGTTGCCTTGCGAAACGATAACTTTCAAGACAGCATTGTCAAGCACATCATCGACTTTCACGTTCATGGCAATCATGCCTTCGCCATCGTTATCAATACTGACCGATGTTGGCAGTGCGCCGACAGAAGTCAGGTTTTTGTTCTCTACCTTGACATTCAAAGTCTTGCCTTTCAAAATAGGCGAAAGCACTTGCAGTTTTAGTGTCAGTTCATCGCCAGGGGCAGCAACGCGTGGAGCGGCAGGATAGAGTGTGATTGGGTCGATGACTTTCATCTGTTTTTCAGCCGAACCAAACGACTTTTCGCCACTCTTGGCTACCACCATAAAACGCAGTGCACCAGAGCATTGAGGCACCACAAATTCATGGTTATTGGTGGCGCCCGCCTTCAGTTCGAAAGGTCCCAAAGTGACAGCATAAGCCTTGAAGCGATTATCCAAAGTGATTTCCTGATTGATGATGCCATCGCCGCCGACGGCATACACCGAGCCAAGCTCACCACTGAAAGCGTCAATCACACTGGCGTAGTTGTCCCAAGTGCGCACTTCAAGCGACTGCTTGCTGTTGAAGTAACGATATGGGTTAGGCGTAGCGAAATTGGTCAAGCCCAAGATGCCTTCGTCAACAACGGCCAAGGTGTAGGTCATGGCTTTGCCATTACTTTCGCCCACCTTCACGTTCACGGTCTTATTGGTGTTTGACGTCTCGGGAACCGAAACCGTCGGTTTCAGCTCGAGGTCTTTGTTCTCCACCTTGACAGGGACCACACCATACATGCGGACCGGCATATCGTTGTCAGCATCATGAGGCTGAATCAAGGCGACATAGACATACACATTAGGAATCATCTCTTCCGTAGCCTTGATTTCAACCTTGCCCTCCGTTCCAAGTTTGTCGAGATACATGTTTTGCATCACTTTATCGTTGGCTTCGACAGTCACCAAAGCCTTGGCTTGCTCGTTGGCAGGGAAATTAACGACGATGTTTTCGCCCACATTATAGGTATCCTTGGTAGCGCACATCGAGAGTTGCGCAGGAGCACCCGAAGCCGAGTTGGAATGGATGGCACCACTGCCCCAGTCGAAGCAAATGACCTTGGCGAAACGGCTGTTCGAGGTCGGGTCGTCAACCACAAGGAGGTAATTGCCCCATTTGTCGTTAGGAATATTGAAAGTGAGTGTCGTCTTGCCATTGCACGACAAGGTGCCGTTCTGCACCGGACGTTTGTAAGTTCCTGAAGCATAGCGTTGAAGGTCGTAAGAGTCTTCGCTCGACCACCACCAATAAGAATCGAGTTTATAGAGGGCATAATCCAGCGAAATGGTGGATTGATTCAACGAACCGTTTTCGCGCACCACAGCTACATTGAATTGCCAATCCTTGCCCGTATCGTAGTAACTGCCATATTTCGATTGGGTTTCGGGCAATGCGACACCGATGTAATTGGCACAAGGCGAGAGTTTCACACGCTGCGAAGTGATGCTGAAATCGCCGCTTTGCTCAAAAACCTTAATAGTGAAGGTGGCATCCAGCATCTGCGACGAGGAGATGTCTTTGAAAGGAGCAAAACCGACAGGGGCGCTACCATCGCCACTGAGCGAACCGCTATAGACCGAAATCTCTTCAGGATAGAACGACTCTGTTTCGTTCACGAAAGTATAGTCGGCGAAATTCTTGAACGAAGTCGTTCCCTGGCGAACCTTGGCATCCACCTCGGCTTTCAGGCCCGAAGCCTTCATGCCGTTGAGCCACTTCGAGGTCAAAGTCACGGTTTCACTGTTGGTAATGCTCACGACATCTGGCGTGTCCATAATGATTTCCAAACGGTTAGGTTTCACGGTTTCCACTCTCAAAGTCTTGGTGATAACGGTGGTACCGACCTTGAACTTGGCCGTCCACAAACCTGTCTCATCTGAAGGCAAAGTCGGGATATTGAAGCAATAGACGCCATTCACCGCATTCGACTTCGACTGTTTGGCATAGAGGCGAGCCGAGGCATCATAGACTTCGAGCACCACAGGATAGTTGTCGGGGATTTGGGCATCAACATCGCTGAGCATGAGGTTGAGTTGCAACTCGTCGCCTGGGCGCCACACCCCGCGATTGGTGTAGGCAAAGCCAGCAATGCCCTTTTCGACAGCTTCGCCACCGACATCAAACTTGCTGTACGACAGCGCATTGCCATTCGTCGTCTTGATGACCGAGCGGCTACCCTTATTATCGGTTGCCACGATGAAAGCTGGACGGTTGGCACACGACAAACTCACATGACCCTGAGCATCCGTAGCTGCTGAAACGAGTTCCTGACGTTGGAAATTATAGGCCGTCACCGTTGCACCTTGGGCAGGCTTGGCATCCGAAATATTATAGACAAACACGTCAGCCCTATCATCACGACCCATCTTGGCGGTCACAGCCAAATCGGAAACGACAATGTTCTTCTTGATTTCCACGTCGTTATAATAGCAGAAGCCGTTGGGGTCGTTCCAATCGCCATTATAGTTATATTCCTTATAATCATAGGCTTGTCCATCCCAATAAGCGGCTTCGCGCATCTCATTTTCGGTGACGGCAGTCTTCATTTCATCAGTAGCAAAAGCGTAGTCTTGCGGACCGAAGTCGAGAGTCAGCTGATACATTCCGCCTTTTTCCACCGTGATATAATCAGAAAGCACAATCGGGAAAGTCTTCCATTGCGTAGGATTAGGATTCTCGATTTCAAGGCGCACCTTCTTTTCGAGGCGACCGGCTTTGCGAATGCCGTAGATCACATCCAAGTCATTGTCCTGCAAGAAACCAAGGATATTGTCGTCAAAAATACGTATAATCCTAAGCGTCACAGAATTAAGGCAAACAGCATCGAAATAGACCGTGGTTTCGTCCACATCAGGGATGATGTTGCCTTCGCAAGTCCAACGCACCATAGGCAAGTCTTCGGTGAGGTCAAAATCATAAGAAGCTTCATCAGGCATGGCCACATTATCGGCATTGCGGAGGCCTGCATTCACCTGCATGTTCATCTCCTTCAACTGATAGTTGTAGAGGTTGCTCTTATCGAAATAAAAGTCAATCTTATTGTCCTTTATGTCAGCGCGATAGCCAATCTGAGGGTCGAAAGTAACGAAGCCGTCGAGGTTCTGGTTTGGCTTCAGCGGTTCGGAAAAATAAAGCGTAGCATGGCTGGCACCTTTTTCAACGTCGAACTGAATGGGCTTGAAATCGCCTCTGGCGCAAACCACCAACTGACGTTCAATCAACGTGTTGCAACCCAATGATTTTCCGTTCATTGACAGTTTGATAGTCGATTCGCTTTCGCCACGGCGCACATTGTTCATTTGAATGTCAAACAAATTGTTGCCCAATGCAGTAGCGGTCAAGCCGTATTCGTTCACGAAACTATTCTCGAAGACCGAAAGAACCTGTCCGTCATCAACGGGATTCGAAAAAGCGACGCGAAGGTTGAAAGTGACTTCATCATTCGGTCCATAATTTGGAATCACCGCAACCAAACCGAAGTTCTGACGACGCACGCCGAAACCGAAATCCAAAGTCATATCGGAAGGCACGTCTAAAATTTCAGCGGCCTTGAAACTGCAAACGTATTGCTTCGTATCGTCGATTTTATCATACTGGAAACCAACAGTTTGCTCGTCAATCCAAATGGCTTTACCATTCAGCGAAGGCTTGAACTCGAACAATTTATTTGGCAGCGTCTCGCCATATTTCAGTTTCAGTTCGCTCGCATCCTTGAAACTCACGCGGATAATGTCGCCAGGAGCAATCACACCCGAAGTGTAGCTGTTCAGAAACGGCAGCAAAGCCTCCGGAACGGGTTTGAGGTGTTCCACAATGGAATTGGAAGCTTTCTTGTCGTTGCACGACGACATCATTCCAACAGCCACGACACTGACAAGCAACAACACGATGCCTGTCAAAACATTGGTTTTTCTTTTCATAATTGCTTAAATTTATGATTATTAGATTATTCTCTTCAAAGTCAGAAATGGCATTTTTGATTCATGACGCAAAATTAGCAAAATCTTTTTCTTCTTACAGTTTCACTTTGTAGGTAAGGCCAAGATAATACCTATCGACCGGTTGCTTCACCTGGATTTCGTTTTCCATGCGAACAAAAGCAGAAACATATTGTCGGCGCGTAAGACGATAATCGACAGATGCCACCGTGCGGATATTGTCAACAATGCAGTTTTTCGGATCATTGACCAGCCAGAACATTTCGGCGGAGAGGGCATATTTGAAGCGGCTATAAGGCCGTTGATACGACACCTGAAGCCGGTTGCGCCAATACATTTTAGGGTTGACGCGATGCTCGCCTGTCTGCTCATCGAAAAACGTGGAAACCAGCTTAGTACGAAGTGAGAACTTAAAATTCCTAACCGTTTCGGCATAAGTGAGATACCCGACGATGCGCCCTCGATTCTCGAAATAGCCATCATTGTTGTAACGTCGGATATAGTCAAAGGCCAGACCCGCTTTCATCCTATTGTGCAAAAAACCATATTCCACGCCAATGCTGTTGAGCCAACGGTCGAACTGGGCGCAGTTGTCTTGAAAGCGAAGCTCCTCCTCCACCGAAAGGCCAAAACCGTTCTTCAAATCCACCGACAACTCAGCCGAAGCGATGGCACCGAAATCGGTGTTACGCTCACTCTGTGCCAAAAGCGGAACCGAGGAAGCGAAAAGCAGAATCAATATGGGGAACCTGCGTTTCATGCTCAACCGTTGAAATCCTTCAGTTTCGTATAAGTGCCAATGGTTGAAGGCTGTCCTTCAATGGGTTTGAACCAAATCTTGATGTAGGCGACATCACGCAGATAGTCGATGTGTCCCACTTCCATCTTCTCAATCGTCAGTCCGGTGCGTTCCTGAAGGTCGGCTTTCAGCTCGTCTTCACGGCCATGTTTCACCAAGTCAATCTTATCGTATAGGATGACTTTTTCCGAAAGATGCTTCATGTGCTTGCTGCCTTCGAAAATCCATATTGCAGCGATAATCAAGGCATTGGTCATAAGAAGTTCGGCATAGCTTGCCGTCAAGGCCTGTCCGTTGAGGATGCTGACGCCCATCACGATGAAGAGATAGGTCATCTCCCTAATCCTAATGGTTTCCGTTCGATAGCGAATCATGCCAAAGATGGCGAACAAGCCGAGGGCATAGGCCACATTCATCTTCATATTGTCCATCAATGTGATAATCAAGAAGATGGTGACTGCAAACATCATGAAGGTGAAATAATAGTCGCGGCGTTGCGATTTCTTGAAGTAGAAGCCCCGGATGATAATCCAGCAGACCAAGAAATTAAAGGCAAAACGCAGGAGCAAAGTCCAAAAGCTCAACGAGTTGAAGAGCGGAACGCCAAGGAAATCGGTTTTCACCATTTCCGCACCAAATTCTCGAGCGATATCGGGATCGAAGTCTTGTAATTGTTGAAGCAGTAGCATGTTTTTAAGATTTTTGGTAGAGACGCAAGATTTCGTGTCTCAACATAGGTTTTTCAATTTATCAATTTTCATCAGTTTCTTCTTGAAGCGATTTTGTTTCACCTCGGGTCGCGTCAGGCAGATGCCGATGCAGTATTTGCTGATTTTGAAAGGTTTGATACGCATGTCGAAAAACACATCCTTCAGCAGCGAATGTGCACGGCCATCTTGTTTGAGTTCCATGACGACCAGCGGAGCCATCTTGGCCACCTTTCCGCTCATCTTGTCGTTGAAGGTCAAGTCGCAATCGATGGTGAGACGTTCCGTCTTCTCGAAATTCACCAAGGTGACCCGATTGAAGGCTGTCTCCAGCTGAGGCCTCAAGGATTCGACCTCGTAGGGCTGTCGCTCGGCCAAGAAAGCCGCCGTGTTAGGATTCTCAACGATATTGTCCACCCGTTCCATCTTGATACGCTCCTTGCGGGTGCGACCTTTGTTGTTCTTGTGTTTTATCTCACAGAAAGTCAGGTCGGTATCAACGTATGTACGCACCCGCACCTTTTCGCGTGCCAAATGCCGATTATGGTGGGCGATATACATAGCCAGTTCAGGCGTATCATAATACAAAGTGCGGTAAGGCGAGAAACGGTTGTTTTCAACCTCTTGGGCATAATACGAGTCACAAACGCGCGATAGGATTTCGCGCAGTTGAGTGTCAGTCACCACATACTTCGTGTCGATGCGGTTCATCAGCTGAACCGATTTCATCTCGTCCAAAGTGATGGGCTTCATGCCTTGCACTATGTCGGCGATTCCATCCATTCAGTCCTTGGGGATATATTCGAACACCTTCACCGACTCGAGTTTGCCGTTAGGATAATAGTTGAGTTGGCGTTTCTTGGTGCCGTCGTCATAATACTCGAACTTGCGGATACGCACCACTTTATTGCGGTCGTTATATTCAATCTCGCGCGACACCTTGGCTGTCACACCACTGCCCGCGGGATATTCGCTCACCACTCGCAACTTCTGTCCATAGCTGGCGTATTCGATTTCCTCGATTTTGCGACCCAGCGAGTCGTAGGTTGTCACATGATCCAAGAAAGCCTGTTTGCTTCCCGTGGGCGTGTTCCATTCCTTCACGGTCATGCCTCTACGACGCTCACGTTTCACCACAGTGCCTTCCGATACTGATTGAGCGAAGGTGCACAGACCCAAAACCAGCATTATTATTAATAAGGTAAAGCGTTTCATAACCTATCAAACATTTATTATTACATCAAACTGATTTTCAAGTTCATACACTTTTCCTGCCTCATCCACATGGATGGATTGGAAAATAAAACTCGGAACCTCATTAAAACTCTCATCCACGGTGAACACCTCATAATCGCCAGGCAAGAGTTTCTGGAATACGAACTCGCCCTCGGGACCGACACGGGTGTCGTCGAAATGCAAGTTCTGGCCAGCCTTACGGATATACACCCGATGCTCGTAGGCCCAACCTTCGCCACGATAAGTCCCATTGTGGTAATAGGTGGCATGAACCTTACCTTTTACGATAGAGGTGCCGTAAGCCTTCCCATCATGAATATAAATCGTAGGAGCCTTGAAAACAGCACCGACTGGCATGTCAACCGACTGGCTGACAGCCACTTTCTCGCCCGATGCCAAAGTGGAATAGGCGAACACGGTGTAATGGCCAGGGCGCAGATACTCTAAACGATAAAAGCCATCGGGGCCGGTCTCCACATCATCGCCATAGAACTCGTCATCGCCATAAACGATAAAAACATCGGTCTTGGCGGCATTGACCGTATCGGTATTCAACTGATAATCATCGTCTGGATGCTGAACAAGTTTCACATAGCCTTCGATGGTACCTGCTCCACCCTTGCCTTCGCCTTTGTTACAAGCTGGGAGCAACAAGACCACAATCGTCAACGCCAACATGCACTTAAACATTCTCATTTTCATCTGATTTAAATTGAGCGGTAAAAATAGTAAAATAAAATGGAAGGTCGCTTCTTTGACGATATTTTTTAGAAAATCCTTAATTCCGCAACACTTTGATTTAACTTTATTTATAAGTTCCTGAGCA